>JAUZOD010000099.1 GCA_030706635.1 Bacteroidota bacterium | reverse complement strand
GGCAGATCCGTCAGTTTACATTTAAATACCTCTGTGTAAAACTTTTTTGCCCTGTTAAAGTCTGAAGTATAAATTTCAAACCAGTTAATCATATTTCTCATTTTATTTTAATTTTTAAATTCATTAATAGGGCAAAATTAGCCGCTGGGGCCTTTAGAAAAGACGTAAAAATGGCCTGCATCATTTCATAACCGGCACCCAACGGTATAAATGGTAGGCTTTGCTGGTGTCAATCCCGGCGGGAGAATAGGAGATGGTAAAGTTTCCCCTGGCCGTATCACTTACGATTCCGGCTACCCGGTAATCAACGAAATCCGCAGTGGCCACTACAATACTTCCTATTTTAACCGCGCTATCGGAGTGAATGACCGATCTGTACCGGGGTCCCGTTTTGCTGAACTTATGTTTCATCGCGTCTATGGCCACGGCTTTGGCCGCTACGTTTGAGGTAGTTCCATAGGCGAATACCCGTACGCCCGGTCTTACCGTTTGAGGGCCGATCGGGTTTAATACCTGCCCCGAACTCATGGGCCCGCCGATCGTACAATTTGAAAAATCCGAGTATCCGTAAGCGTAAGTCTGCGGATAAAAGGGGATCTGATCAAAGGAGCAATCCCTGAAATGAATAAGCCCCTCGAGGGAATTAATGGTCACGGGGGAAAACTGTCCGTAAAGCCTTAGCTGGCAGCCCTGGAAGGTTAATCCTAAGCCCGAGATCATGCCTTCAGTATAACTACCGGCCTCTTTGTATCCTGCGAAATTAATCGTGGAGTTGGAGAAGGTAGTCCCGTTAACGGAATAGATATCCCCTATCCTGGCAATGGATTCACAGTAAAAGCGGCTGAAATAACTTGGGAAATAACCGCTTTGCCTGTTGTAAACGAGCTCATTGGTATATCCCGCTGCATTGACCAGGTCTATATTCCAGCTGCCAATACTTCCGCCACCGTAAACACCTGTGGCGAAAAGGGTGTGGACGACGCCCCAGCATTGCACGTTCGTTATGGAGTTCAACTTTTCCTGCGACTGACATCCCGCGAATCCGATGCGCATATCTTCAACCTGGATATCGCGGATGGTCAGCAGTTCAGCGTTTGCCGTTTGCCCGTTGGGAGAAGTTATGATGCCGATATTCCATTTGCTCAAAAACAGGTTGGTCAGCTGTACACCTGTAGAGCCACCGGTCCCTGATCCCCGATACCATGTCGACAAGCCCGGGTATCCCCCATCGGAAGGAATATGCGTACCGAAAGGATCAACCGCAATGGCCGCATTGGGAGAGTAATAAGCATTCCGGCTATGACCGTCGTTGAAGTTTGTAACCGTTGAGTTGTAGAACGCGTAGGCGCCGGGAAACTTATATGACCATTGCCCGATCATCTTAATGCCTGAGAGGGATGCTCCCTTAGCCAGTTGAAATCCTATCCCGAAGGCGTTGTCAAAATCAAAATACCAGGTCGTTCCGTATCCGGATGCCTCACTGAACCGGCTTTCGCCTTCTATATTTATAGAGAAGGGACGGTATGCCCCGTTCCGCCATCTGGCACAGATCAGCGGACGCGAGAAATGAAAATATCCCGCGCCTGTAATCAGGTTTTGAGAGTATTCGCCCGGATGGGCGATGATAAAATCTATGGCTTTCTGCATAGCCGGCCAGCTATCGGCGGACGTATTTACATGAGTTCCAAACCACCTGGCATAAATACCATCATTGACCACCCGTTGAAGCCGCTGGCCTGATTTCGTTACCAGGATCATCACGGAATCATCCGGATCTTTAACATCGCGCTGCACATAGCGGAAAATACCTGAGCGGTCTCCCGCATCCAGCATGAATTGCTGCCCGTCATAAGAGGCGGTTAGCGTTCTGATGCTACTCAGGGTAAAAACATCTCCCATTTTGGCCGTATCAATCATCGAAATAGTCCGGTGTGTTGTGTGGTACACTGCGCGATGGATCGGATGGGTCACTACAGGTTTCGCAGCGATGACAGACCATGTAGTGCTGTTGGACTTCGCTGTTCCGACGCTCAATGCCAGCATGATCATAAATTGAAATCTTCTCATATACCGGGAATATTTTAACACAAACTAGGAAAAAAATAAACCCCGGCCTGCGAACAGAGACGGGATTTAAGTTTTTAACAGCCTGCAGACAAAACAACAAAAGAAGGATTACTTTATAGTGAAACTGGATTTCGGAAGATAGAAAATCGTTTTCCTGCCATTTCCGGAAATGAAGCTCATTTTACCAAACCCGCCAACCGCACCCAGGTAAACAATTTTGTCACCGGCTTTCATCTCGCCGGTGTCGAAATAAGCTCCCAGCGGGCATCCATTATAATTATCCTTTACATTGGTAACATGCGAAGAAAAACAAATCATTTTCTGGGTCGTATTATTGGCATATTTATAGCCAAATACACTATAATCCAGCTTCTGACCCGAAGCAATATAAAATTCCTTTGTCTTTTTATCTACACGACCGATGGCCTGTGCCATGGCGCCTGTGACAATCGTCAGAAACAAAACAAATAAAAATATTTTACGCATTTGAAGTGGATTGAAAAGCTGATAACCAGGCTTCTTTTATCCTGCAAGGTATATGCCAGTTTAAGTGGTAAACCGGATTAATCAGGCTTAAAATCCATTTTGGCAAACGGTTCCGGTCCAGTGATCTTTTGCATTTTTTATCGAACTGATAATCTCCGATCACCGGTAACGTCGCGTGCGCTTTTAGATAGCCGATCACTCCGAGCGAAGGCTTTTTGCCGGGTTAGCTACTGCCGCTTTGATGGCCTGAAAACTTACAGTTATGGCTGTGATGACCGCCACGGCAGCGCCAGCCGTCAGAAACACGTCGGCATGGATATACACCCGGTAGGCAAAACCCTGCAGCCAGTTGTTCATGACCAGCCATGCGACGGGAAAGGCAATCAGCAGGGCCAGCAAAACCAGTTTCAGGAAGTCTCCGGATAACATGAGGGCGATATTCGTTACCGATGCGCCCACAACTTTCCGTATCCCGATTTCTTTCTGCCGCTTCTGTGCCGTAAATGCAGCGAGCCCGAATAAGCCGAGACAGGAAATGATGATGGCGACTGTTGCAAAATACCGCGACAGCACCGCCACTTTTTGTTCCGATGCATACAGGGCCTGATAATCTTCATCCAGGAATGCATATTCAAAAACAAGGCCGTTACTGAAGCTTTTGTAAAGACGTTCCAGGCGGGACAAAGTGGCGGCTTCCCCGCCAGGTCTGATCTTCACGAGCAGGGTCTCATTGACAGGCGAATATTCCAGGAATGCAGGGCCCGTTTTTTTATGCAATGATTCAAAATGAAAGTCCTTCACGACCCCGATGATTTGTTTTTTTCGCCCCCACAAAGAAACTGTTTTGCCAACGGGGTTTCGGATGCCCATCGCCGCAACAGCCGCTTCGTTAAACATCACCGAATTGCTGTCCATTCCAAATGCCGGAGAGAAAGAACGCCCCTGCGCAATCTTCATACCCAGCAATTCCGGATATCCATAGTCACCGCTGATCCCGTAATATTCAATGTTCAGGCCCGGATCTTTCCCAACCCAGCTAATCCCTCCCCCGCTGTGTCCGGCATGCCCGAGCAGATCGCCTTCCATCGAAGACAGTTGTAGCACGCCGGGAATCTTCCGTATTTCCGTCATGAAGGCTTCCGGATGATCCCGCAGTTTCCCCTGCGCTGAAAAATGAATGACATGGTCTTTGTCATAACCGAGATTGATGGTTTGTATGAGTTTCATCTGCCGCTGAACAACAACCACGGCTATGATGAGCACTACGGAAATAAAAAACTGGAATACCACCAGTCCCTTCCGGAGGATAGATTCACCGGCGGGCGTATTGAATTTCCCTTTCAGCACCATCGCCGGCCTGAACCGCGAAAGATACAGAGCGGGATAACTGCCGGCGAGGATCCCCGTTACGAGCACCAGACCCAGGACAACGGCCACCCCGGCAATACTAACGGGGATGAATAACGTTTTCCCGGTAATGGCCGAAAATGTCGGGAGCATAAGATAAGCGAGCACTACGGCCAGCACCATAGCGGTGAGCGACAGCAACACCGATTCCACGAGGTACTGGAAAACAATGGAACGGCGCGGGGCGCCGGCAACCTTCCGCACGCCGACTTCCTTCATCCGTCCGGCAGCTTTTGCAGTGGAGAGATTCATGAAATTGATGCAAGCGATCACCAGGACAAAAAGGGCAATAATGGAAAAAAGCCGCACGTATTCAATCCGGCCGCCGGAAGGTTTTCCATTGACGAAATTGCTGTGCAGGTAAGCATCTGAATAGCGCCGGGCAAAAAGCTCTCCTTCATAACTGGCCAAATCTTTACCCGGATAGATGGACTTTATTTTGTTGACGCTGAAATCTTTTATCTTATTATTGAAGGCATCTACATGGGTCCCCTTTTTCAGGATGGCATAAGTGGAGACCATATTGCTTCCCCAAAAACCGACATCGCCAAGACCGCCAGCATTTTTTTTGGCATAGAGATCGAAAGGCACCAGCAGATCAAATTGATTACTGGCACTGGCCGGAGGACTGCTGAAGACACCTGCGATAGCATACGGACCGCTGTAATCCACGCCGTCGTCCGTGTACTCCCAGTCAATCGTTTTCCCAGCCACGTCCGTGGTATGGAATAATTTCATGGCCATCTCATCGGATATAAAAACGGAGGATACTCCTGACACATCAGACTGAGCTCCGCTGATAAGCGGATACGAAAAAACCTTAAAGAAATCTTTGCCTGCGAATTCGTGTTTTACTTTGAGGTGCTTGTCCTGAGAAGATAGTATGCTGCGGTTATCATCTTTTCTAACCGGAACAGCATATTCCACTTCTGGCAGATCCGCTGCCATCGCCTGGGCCAGCAGACCCTGCGTATATTTCTCAACCTGAACAGAACCAGTACCATCCGGCCCTCTTTTCAACACTTCATACAACTGGCTGTCCTTTTTATTAAACCGGTCAACCTGCCATTCGTCATTTACCCAGAGAAAGATCAGGAGCACACAGGCCAGCCCGGTGGAAAGTCCCAGTAAGTTCAGTATGGTAAACTGCTTTTGCCTGATGAGCGTTCGCCAGGCAATGATGAAATAGCTCCTGAGCATATGGATGATTTTGATAAAGGTTTTGCGTAAAGATTGTTGATCCCAACCCCGTTGGCAGCCAAGTCTATGCCATTACCGCAAAGGTTTATCAGTCAATCCGGTAGAGGAACTTATCATTTGAGGAGTGTGCGAATCCGATACAGCGTTGCCCGGTTTTTATCATTCAGGAAGGCTGTGGTACTGCCTGCGCGGCCAGGAATTATTGCCATACAATATGAAACAGGCTGAGTAAATAATCGTAATTTTATAGTACAAGTTGAACGGTATGCGTACGATGTTACTGTTTGCGATATTGATTTCCTCCTTAACCCTAAAGGCACAAACCTTCTTACCGACCGGCATAATGGGTTATACACAGCGGATAGTCTTTGGAAATACCTCTTATTCTTTTGAGAACACCGCGAATAAAAAATGGTCACTGAGTACCTATAGCGGTATTTCCACGGGCTTTAGTTTTTTCAACGGCTTCGATGGAAGCTTCCTGGCTGCACCGCTGGGCCTGCAACTAAACCGGAGGCTGAATAACAATCTTTATGCTTTCGCAGGCGTATCCGCAGCACCGGCCTATATCAATTTCAATCGTTCATTCCTGTCTGCCAATGTTCATCCATGGAATCCAAACAACGGGTTTCTCAATTCCGGAGATCTGGGTATGTCTGCCGGGGCAGAACTTGGGCTGATTTACGTAAATGATGCAAAAACTTTTTCCTTTTCAGGAAGCTTTAGTGTTCAACGCAGCAGCTATCCGGCATTTCCCTACCAGCAAATGAATGCTGCGAAACCAAACCGGGTTATCCAGGAAAAACGATAAAGAACATCTCACTCCGGAGGCGGGCTGTCTCCTGCAGCCGAAGCTCATTCCGAACGCAGGCTGCTCACCGGATTAGCCACCGCGGCTTTTACGGATTCATAGCTGATCGTTATCCAGGCCACCGCCAGTGCAGCCAGGGACGCCACCCCAAAAACGATCCAGCCAATCTGTATATGATAGGCAAAGCCCTGCAACCATTTGTTCATGGCATACCAGGCTATGGGAACCGCGATCAGCACGGCAACAACGATTAACCGGGTAAAGCTGGAGGACAGCATATACACGACATTCATTACCGATGCACCCAATACCTTCCGTACCCCGATCTCTTTGGTGCGCTGTTCGGCCATGAAGGCAGATAGACCGTAAAGCCCCATGCAGGAAATAATGATGGCCAGTATGGCAAAAATATTAAACAGGTTGCCCATCTGCTGTTCACCTTTATATTGACTGGCCAGATCCTGATCAATAAAACCGTAGGAGAAAGGATAGGCCGGATTGAGCCCGGTATTTATTTTTTCCAGGGCTTTCAGCGTCGCTTCGGTTGTACCCGGTTTGGTACGCACGGTGATGAATCCTCCGGAACGGTTCAGATGGATAATTAACGGCTCAATGGATTGTTGTACCGGTTTAAAATTAAAGTTCTTTACAACGCCCACAATAATCCCTTTTACGCCCCATAGGGAAAGCGGTTGACCAATGGCGTTAGCCGGGGTCATGCCCATGACCTGCGCAGCTTTTTCATTGATCACGTAGTTGCTGGAGTCCGCTTTGAAATCCCTCGAAAACGGCCTGCCGCTGGCCATCTTCAGCTGGTACACGTCAAAAAAATCTTCGTCTACATCCAGGTTGGGAAAAATAATTTGCGCGTTCGGGTCTTTTCCCTGCCATTCTACCGTCACGGTGCCGTTAGTCATGTTTACCGGCAGACTGCCGGAGATGGTAAAATCACTGGTCAGCGGGTTTTGCTTCAATTGCGTTTTCAGCGCATCCTGCCGGTTGAACAGATCGCCCGTCATGCCCGTATACAACAGGTTGGATTTCTCAAATCCCAGGTTCATGTTTTTTATAAACTTCAGCTGCTTATAGACCAGGGCCGTACCGGCCAGCAGTACAATCGAAACTACAAACTGGAGTACGACGAGACTATTACGGAATATGCGGTTGCCCCCCATCGTCTTCATATTGCCTTTCAGCACTTTTGCGGGTTGAAAACCTGAAAGGAACAAAGCCGGGTAACTGCCGGAAACCAGGCCCGTGATCAGGGCGATGCCCAGGAGTCCCGCCAGGATTTTTCCATCGAGGATATGGATGGAAAGCGTTTTTCCCGCCACTTCATTAAATACAGGCAATAACAGGTATACCAGGCCAATGGCGATCAACAAAGCGATAAAAGCAATCAGCATGGATTCGCCAAGAAATTGCCCGATCAGCTGACCGCGGCCTGCGCCGACCACTTTTCTCAAACCCACTTCTTTGGCACGGCGGGCGGATCTTGCCGTAGCCAGGTTCATGAAATTGATACAGGCGACTACGAGTATAAAAATGGCCACAATGAAGAAGGTATTGACGTACTGGATATTTCCGCTTCCCGGCAGATCGGCCTGCAGGTCCGAATGCAGGTGAATCGCGGTTATGGGCTGCAGGTGAAAAGCGGATTTCAGCTTTTTTTCATCCACATGGCCCTTATAAATTTCGTTCATCTGCTTTTCCAGGCCGGCGAGGTTAGCGGGGGTGGGATTAAAACTTTTATCCAGTTCGATATAGCTGTAAAAATTAAAATTGTCCCATTTGCTCTCTTTTATGTCCGCATTCGTTTGTGCAATGGCCGACATGGGCATAAGGAAATCAAACTGCAGGTGCGAGTTGGCCGGAATATTGTCGAGCACACCGGTAACGGTCACGTAGTCTTTGTTATCCATTCGCAGCGTTTTACCCATCGGGTCTGCATCAGCAAAGTATTTCTTCGCCATGTCTTTGGTGATCAATACCGCATCGGGACGGTTCAGCGCCGTCGCCGGGTTACCTTTCAGGAGGGGAAAAGAAAAGATGTGAAAGAAAGTGGAATCGGCATAGAAAATACGCTTCTCTTCAAACTTTTTTATGCCTGCTTCCAGCACGTGCTGGTTATTGGCATTGAGCCGGACCATATCCTTTATAGCGGGCATCTTCATCTTCAGCTCCGGTGGCATGGACGCGGGACTAACGGCCACTTTAAAATCAGCCACGTCAGCCGTAAGGCGATAGATCTGATCCGCATTTTTATGGAACCGGTCATAGCTGAGTTCATTCCTCACCCAGAGCAGGATAAAAATACTACAGACCATACCAATGGCCAGGCCGGCGATATTAATAAAGGAAAATGCTTTATGACGAACGATATTCCGGAAAGCGATCTTGAGGTAATTGAAAAACATGGTAAGAGATCTGAAGGTCAATGAATAAATAGCAAACTCAGGGGTACCAATACGGTGCCATTTTTTTATGCGCTTAAAACCAGTTTATTGCAGGTGGAAACGGGGAGTTTGTGTTCGCTTTTGATACAGGCGGGTGTGCGGTTATGGGGATGGTCGACGCAGAGGCAAAAAATAGGATACGTTTGATGTGTTATCAATTGGCGGACTGATTTTAAAGACAGGACCCGCCCGGTGATTTTGAAGCAATGAGCTGTTCCATTTTATGTTGCTTTGCCCGATTTTTTTTTAGAGGATGAACGTTTTTTCTCCCGGTCTCTTTGGGCTTTCACATACCGGTTCATTTCTTTCCTATCCTTTTTTAATTGTGTCTTTGATCGTTTATCCTGTATGCCAACAAATCCAGCCGCGAATCCAGTGAAGAGTTTAAGGAGTGAATAAGGGTTCATGAATTAAAAACCGCTTCTAATAGAAGAATTGCTCTGACACAATCTGACCATCCTTCACTTCATATAACATGATCTCCTCAATTTTTATTCTGCCGAGACCCCTCACGGTAAAATCCATATTCCGTCCTACCGAAAAATGATTTCCACCCGTAACGGCCTGAGTTGTATGAACTCCGTGAACCTCTTCAATTTTCTCCACCCAGTCCTTACCTTTTTTGCGAACGGCGGCTTTTCCTTCGGCATACTTAAAATAAGGAGAATTTGAAGGATCTATGCTCCTCACATTGTCTGCAAAAAGTTCGTCCTGAATGTCAAACCATTTTTCCTGCCGGGCCAGCTCCTCAAACCGTGCCACAACTTCCCGGGTTGTCCGTGCTCTTTCTGCCATAAGACTATAATTTATTTAGTTAAACAATTTTTTACTTAACAGTGTTTCCAATTTTTTGAGTTTCGATACCCAGAACTTATCAAAGTAAGAGATCCACTCCTGCAACTCGTTGAACCCATCCTGCTTTAGCGTGCAATACCGTTCCCGGCCAACGTCCCGGATAGAAATAAACCCCGCAGAGTATAATATCTTGACGTGTTTTGAAACAGCAGGGCGGCTCATGTCAAAATTTTCCGCGAGGCTATTGATGGTCAGGCTGTCTTTTGAGAGTAGTTTCAGCATTTTCCTCCGGCTCGGGTCGGCGACTACCTGGAATGCATCAAGTGTTGGTTGTGCCATGTTTCGCAGCTTTTATACGTTCGGCGATCTTTTGTATGTTTTGAAGCCAGCCATTATTCATAGCCGTGTACATGTTGAGGTTTTCCATTTTCGAAAAGCCGCTATGCTCCAGGAAAAGTTCCGTACCCATGTCTTTTGGCAGCAATGTCCATACAACCACAGAGTCCACTGTGATCCTGCCATTCCCCGGCCCGCACTTCCACGAATAAGAAAGCTTTTTGAAGGGAATGATCTCCAATACCCTGCAATAGACAATTCCGTCGAAATCCAGACTGGGTATTGATTTTGTCCTGAATTGAAAGTCATGGCCTTTGACTGGCTGAAAATCATTTTTCATCAGCCATAGTTCCATCAATTCAGCATTCGTCAGATATTCCCAAACCTCTTCAGGAGAATGCGGAAAGAAAAATTGATGATTAATACTTGGGGTCATAATGTGTAACTTTAAAGTTACCCAAAACTATAGGTAACTTTTGAATTACGCAAATATTTCCGAAAAAAAGGTAATGATTAGCACCCACACCTGCTATTCCGCAGCATACACCTTCAGTCCGGCTAATTCGATGCCAATGCGGGCTGTCCATTCCGTCTGTT
>JAUZOD010000098.1 GCA_030706635.1 Bacteroidota bacterium | reverse complement strand
GCGGATGCCATGGTCTCCAGCGGAATGAAAGATGCCGGTTATGAATATGTGGTGATTGATGACTGCTGGCAGATTGACCGGGACAAGGATGGCAATATCGTTGCCGATCCCAAAAAATTCCCTTCGGGCATAAAGGCGCTGGCCGATTATGTGCACAGCAAGGGACTGAAATTCGGTATCTACACCTGTGCCGGTACGCAAACCTGTGCCGGTCGTCCGGGAAGTCTGGGACACGAATACCAGGACGCCATCAGCTACGCCCGCTGGGGTGTGGACTACCTGAAAGAGGACTGGTGCAATACCGAAGGGCAAAATGCGCCGCAGTCGTACAAACTGATGCGGGACGCTTTATATAAGGCAGGAAGGCCGATCGTTTTCAGTCTTTGCGAATGGGGAAGCAATAAACCCTGGGAATGGGCAGGCGATGTCGGCCATTTGTGGAGATCCTCCGGAGATATTTCGGATTCCTGGAGTAAGTCCGGCGCCGGCGACGGAAGGATCTGGGGTGGCAGTGTGCTGGTGAATCTCGATCTGCAGCAGGGACTGGAAAAATATGCAGGTCCGGGCCGCTGGAATGATCCCGATATGCTGGAAGTCGGCAACGGTGGACTAACACCTGCAGAAGACCGCGCTCATTTTAGCCTTTGGTGTATGCTGGCTGCTCCGCTGATTGCCGGCAACGACCTTAGCAATATGTCCAAAGAAACCATCAGTGTACTCACCAACAAGGAAGTGATTGCTGTGGACCAGGATAAACTGGGCAAGCAGGGATACCTGATAGAAAACGAAGAATATTTTCAGATCTATCTTAAGCCCTTATCCGGCGGAGATACGGCCATTTGTCTTTTTAACCGCGGAGATCAGACGAAGGAAGTGAATATTGACTGGAGCAAATACAAGATCGGCGCCGGTCTTTCCATACGTGATCTGTGGAAGAAACAGGCTGCGGGCACAACGTCTGCACATTATAAAGCCAGCATCCCCAAACACGATGTGGTGGTGCTTAGGCTTTCCAGGTGACAATTGACAATGGACAGTTGACAATGGACAGTGAAGGAATTGTCCATTGTCAACTGTCCATTGTCAATTACTAAGACCCTCTCTGGGATCCCCCGGTAAGTTTGGTAGCCCGGGCCACTCCTTTGGTATTGGTTTTACCCTTCTGCTGAAGAGGCAGGTTGGATTTGCCTTTGGAAAGGCCGCCTCCGCCGGGGCGGGTATCTTTCTTATTCTTTTTGTTCGGGACTAATGACATATCTGGTAAGATTTGACTGTGAAGTTAATGGATTCTGCAAATTTATTTTATAAAAAGGGGTACGCAATTTTTACGTTTAAATATCTTTTTCCATCCCGCTCCTGTACAATTATACCTGTCTTCACTCTTTTTATTTTTTTTTACTGAATCGTATTGATTGATTTTGAAACGGTAATGTCCGTTTTCGTACAGTATTCAATTGTTAAGAAAACTCTACTACTACTGATTTTCAAGGGATTGATGAATTGGCATGGCGTTGTAGTTCTATTTCCGTTCCGCAACAGGCGTTGACGAAATGAAACAGCGATGCATTTAATTATTTATGAGATGAAAGAAAATAAAATAATATTTCAGCAAGCTGCAACATCATACAAATGTCCGCGTCTTATACATAGAAATTAAAAGTCAAAATCAATAAAACTCCGAAAAATGAAAAAGTTAGTATTGGCCCTTGCCGTGATGTTGGTCGCAGGCGTCGGCAAAGCCTCAGCCAATAACCCGGTTGAAGTAAACAAGAGAGTGGTGAATGCCTTCTATGCCGAATTTAATCATGCAAAAAATGTAAGCTGGAATGAGTGCTCCAGGTATATCGTAGCAGAATTCAGTCTGGACAATAAGATCATGTATGCTTATTACAAGCCCGATGGCAGTTTTGTCGGCATCATCCATCACATGCTCAGCACGGATCTGCCAGACAATCTGAGAAACAGTCTGAAAAAGAAATACGGTTCATTCTGGGTTACGGAACTCTTCCGGGTGGAAAACGAGCAGGGGACTTTTTATTACGCCAACCTGGAAAATGGAACAGAATCGGTTCTGCTCAATTCAGATGAATACAATGTTTGGAATACCTATAAAGTAACGCCCAATTCCGAAAAGGAATCTGCATCTTTTTAGCTGTGTATCTTTTGAGTTTAGGTTTAAATCCTTCCCTTTCTATGGAAGGATTTTTTTTGTCGCCGTTACCTGCGCCTGCTGCCGGCCGGATGCAGCGGGTGAAATCAGGGCCTTGCATTGGATAAGAATCTTTGTTTATACGTTTTGGGCGAAACCCGGATATGCTTCTTAAAATGCCTGTAATAATTGGACAGATTTCCAAATCCGCTTAAATAACAGATTTCAGACACGTTGTGATTATTCTCCATCAATAGCCTGCAGGCATGGCCGATCCTTATTTCTGTTACGTAATCGGAAAAGGTTTTCCGGGTATGCTGTTTGAAATAACGAGAAAAGGATGCCCTGCTCATATTTAACCTGGATGCAATTTCTTCCAGGTAAATTTCATTCCTGTAATTGTCCATGATGTACTGCAGTACAATATTGATCTTATCGGTGTCCTGGCTATTGCTGGCCGTAAATCCTTTGGATAGAATAGATTTCAGGTCCTTGCTGGTGGAAAGAAAAATGAGTATGTCCAGCAGACTCAGCAACCTGCGCGCCGGCGATTCTTCTTTCATCTCCAGCAACTTTTGCTTTACATAATGGTTGGACTTTCCGTGAATCTCAAAACCCAGGGATGATCTTTCCAGCAAGCGGCGGACCCATTTCATTTCGGGTAATTCAAAAAAGGATTTCCCCAGAGAATCATCCGTAAAATGAATGAAAATGGATTTTGCCACGAGTCCTTTTTTTTCATAATAGCGTTCATTATTCCGGTAGAGATGCGGAATATTAGGGCCGATAAAAATAAGATCACCGTCCTTAAAATTACCCACCTGGTCGCCGATAAACCGGGTTCCGTCTGCCTTCTCGATCAAAACCAGCTCATATTCTTTGTGGAAATGCCAGGGCTTGTCAAAATATTCGCACTCCCAACTCATGTACAAGAAGGATGTATCGGCAAGGAAGGGAATTTTATGTAACAGGGGACGCACGGCGGTCAGATTTATACTTAGGCAAAGCGGAAAAATGGATCGGGTTCAGGAAATGCAGACGCGTGTTAAAAAAGTACACATCTTGACAATATTATCGAATATTTATCAGGGCAAAAGAAAATACTTTTACCGGCACGGGGAACGGTGGGAATTACGGAATCTTAAAATGTAACGCATAACCAAAAGCATTTCCTAGAACAAATGAATAAAAGATTTGAAAACAAGATCGCCATCGTGACCGGCGCGGCAGTCGGTATTGGCAAAGCAGTGGCTCAGCGTCTCGGAAAAGAAGGCGCAACACTGGCTCTTTTTGATATCAACGCCGGATTATTGCAGAAAGCGGTGGATGAACTGGAGCAGGAAGGGCTGCATGCCCGGGGATATGTAGTGGATGTCGGGGATGAATCCCGGGTGTCGGAATCCGTCATGGAGGTTGAAAAGCAATGGGGGAAAATAGACATCCTGGTACATGCGGCCGGTATTGTGGGACCGACCAGCACCAAGATCACGGCGTTTGCAGCGGCGGATTTTGACAATATATACCGGATTAATTTAAGAGGAACTTTCCTGATGGCCAAAGCGACCCTGATGGTGATGGAAAAATCCGGCGTGGGCCGGATATTGCTGATTGCTTCCATTGCCGGCAAAGAGGGCAATCCGGGAATGGTCGGATACTCTTCTACAAAGGCAGGTGTAATCGGCCTGGTAAAGGGAATCGCCAAAGAATTTGCAACTACCCGGATTCTGATTAACGGGCTCGCCCCTGCATTGATTGAAACACCGATGAATCTGAGTACGTCAAAGGAACAGCTGGAATACATGGTCTCTAAAATCCCCATGCATCGTATGGGCACAGTGGAAGAAGTGGCAGCGATGAGCTGTTTTATTGTTTCTGATGAAAACAGCTTTTCCACAGGCTTTATTTACGATATCTCCGGCGGCAGGGCAACCTACTAGGATAAGTTTGTTCTGATACTAATAAATTTAGTAACTTGGACCGGTAAAAACTCTGCCCTTGCTCACATCTGCCCTGATCATTTCCATCGTATTTGCCCTGCTCAGTTTTTGTGCAGGCTGGCTATTCGCGGCATTCCGTGGAAAGCCGGCCTTAATGAAGGAAGCCGGCGAGCGGATCCGTATCCAGACGCAGTATGAAAAAGCCCTGCAGGATCTGAATGCTTTAAACCGGGAAATGCTGAACCTGAAAGATGCAGAAGCGCAATGGCGCCTGAGGGAAATGGCGACGGGGAACTCACTGGCAAGTGTAAACGCTAAATATGAGGAGGCCCTGAAAGCCGTGAAAGAGCAAAAGGAGTTTGTACTGGAAGCCCAGCAGACACTTAAAGATGCTTTTCATTCCATGTCGGCAACGGCACTCGATAAGAACAACCGGTCTTTTCTCGACCTGGCCAAAACAGCGCTGACGAATCATATTTCCGAAACAAAAAATGATCTGGATAAAAGACAGCAGGCCATTGACAGCCTGGTGAAACCCCTGGGTGCTTCCCTGGAAAAGATGGATGAGAAGATCAGTCAGCTTGAAATGAAACGAGAAGGCGCTTACGGTCACCTGAACGGGTTGCTGGATCAGATGCGGATGACCACGCAGGCGCTCGACAAGGAAACACGAAACCTGGTGAGTGCGTTGAAAACGAGTCATACCCGGGGCAGGTATGGCGAGATTGCCCTGAGAAGACTGGTGGAATTTTCCGGAATGCTGGATCAGTGCGATTTTACGGAACAGCAGTCCGTGGATGGGGAAAACGGGAGATTGAGACCGGATATGATTATCCGGCTGCCCGGTAACCGGACGGTGGTGGTTGACAGCAAGGTTCCCCTGAGTGCCTACCTGCAGATCTTTGAAACGGATGACGCCCTTCTGCAAAAACAATTGCTGACTGAACACGTCCTGGCGATCAAAACCCATTTGCGGCAACTCAGTGCAAAAGCGTATTGGGATCAGTTTGACGAAGCGCCCGATTTTGTGGTACTGTTCATGCAGATCGAATCGTCCTTTGGTGCAGCGCTCCAGGCCTGGCCCGGTCTGATTGAAGAGGCGCTGAACAACCGCATCATCGTGGCCACACCCACCACACTCATTACCATACTGAGAAGTGTGGGTTATAGCTGGAACCAGCTAAAGACCATGGAAAACATTGAGACCATCCGCGAGGCGGCTGTGGAATTGTATGAACGAAGCGCTAACCTGATGGAGCATATAGCCCATATCGGAAAGGGTCTGCAGGGAACTTTGTCACACTACAATAAGGCCGTGGGAAGTCTCGAGAGCCAGTTTCTTCCGCAGGCCCGCAGGATACAGCAACTGAGCCAGGCCTATGTGAAAAAAAATCTTCCCGATCTGCCTCCTGTGGAAACGATGGTGAGGGAATTGCCTGCAAATGAATAAAATTTTACCCATCTTCACGCGATAACAGGCTGAGACATGCAAAAGACACTCGTCGTAGCGGGGGGAGGAGCAGCGGGATTTTTTTGTGCAGTTACTGCTGCCCGGCTGAATCCGCAATTACGTGTGGTGCTCGTGGAAAAAACGGGGAAACTGCTCAGCAAGGTAAAAGTGAGTGGTGGCGGCCGTTGTAATGTAACCCATGCCTGCTTTTCCATACCGGAGATGATCCGGAAATATCCGAGGGGCAGTCAGTTCCTGAAAAAAACCTTTCATCAGTTCTTCACGCGTGATACGATAAACTGGTTTGAAGAAAGGGGAGTCAAATTAAAAGAAGAAGCAGACGGAAGGATGTTCCCGGTGAGCAATTCGTCCCAGACTATTATAGACTGCCTGATGCAGGAGGCGGTAAGATACCCGGTGGAGATCCGCCTCCACCATGAGATCAAATCTATTATTGCCAGGGAAAAAGGGGCCGGGTTTACTCTGTATTTCTCTAATGAATGGAGCTTAGACGCTGATTTCCTTTGCATCGCCAGTGGTGGTTATCCCAAACCGTCTATGTTTGAATGGATACTGAAAACAGGGCATTCGATGGAGGAACCCGTTCCCTCCTTATTTACTTTCAATATACCGGAGAATTCCATTACGCGTCTCATGGGGATTTCCGTACCGGAAGTCATAGTAAAAGTTGCCGGCACCCTGCTGAAAGAAAGAGGCCCCTTACTGATCACGCATTGGGGCATGAGCGGTCCGGCCATATTGAAACTTTCCGCCTGGGGCGCGCGACTCCTGCAGGAAACGAAATATCATTTTGACATTTCCGTTAACTGGATACCGGACGAGCAGGAACAATCCTTACGGCGCCGGATACAGATGATCCGCCAGGAAGCCGGGGCAAGAAAGATCACGCATAAGAATCCCTGGAATCTTCCGCAAAGACTTTGGGAATGGCAGCTGGAGCAATCCGGCATCGGAGACATTCACTGGGCAGATCTTCCCGCTGTGCTTCAGAATAAACTCATTCAAAACCTTTGTAATCAAACATTCCGGGTGCAGGGGAAAACCACCTTCAAGGAAGAGTTTGTGACGGCAGGTGGCATACAACTCCGCGAGATCAATCCGCAAACCATGGAGAGCAGAATACATCCGGGACTTTTTTTTGCCGGCGAAGTAATGGATGTGGATGGTATCACCGGCGGATTTAATTTCCAGCATGCGTGGACCAGCGGTTTCATATCCGGGAAGGCCATCGCCGGATATCCTGGTTGATTTTTCCGGTCTTCTGTTTAGGTTGATTCTAAATACATTTGTCTAACTTTATTTTCTTCGTAAAATAATCCTCCTTTAAAATTTGGCTTGTATGAAATTCAGGGTGTTTATGCCTTTTCTCCTTATCCTTCTTCTTCCTGCCTGCCGCACGGGGGTAAACATGGATGATTTACCGCTCAATCATATCCAGGTGATCGGATCTCATAATAGTTATAAACGGGCGATTGACCCCTTGCTGTTCAGGGAAATTGTGAAAGCGGATTCCGCCCGGGCCAGGGGCCTTGCATACAGTCATATTGATTTAAGCAAACAGCTGGACCTGGGTCTTCGCAATCTAGAAATTGATATCTGTGCTGATTCCCTGGGCGGGCGCTATGCGCATCCCAGGGGATTGGACTGGGTTAAGGGTCAACAGCCTTTTGATACCGCGCATCAAATGGAACAACCCGGATTTAAAGTATTGCATGTGCCGGACATTGATTTCAGAAGCAACTGCGTGACGCTGCGAAATTGTCTGCATGAATTGAAGGGATGGTCTGATGCCCATCGGGACCAGGGGCCTGTTTTCATTACCATGAATGCGAAAGATGACGGATTGGATAAACCGGGCAGTACCGTGCCCGAACAATTCAACGAACGGGTTTTTGATAAGCTGGACAGTACGCTGCTGAAGGATCTGGGCAGAGAAAAATTAATTATTCCGGATGATATCCGGGGTTCGGCAGAAACATTGGAAACTGCAGTATTGAATGGCCACTGGCCAACGGTAAAAGCATCCCGGGGTAAATTTATATTTATCCTGGATGAAACAGGGGATAAAAGAACCAGCTATAGCAAGGGCCATCCCTCACTAAAAGGACGCGTGCTATTCACCAATGCAGATCCGGGTACACCGGAGGCGGCGATCCTGATCAGGAATGATCCGCAGAAAGATTCCATCAGGGCGCTCGTTAAAAAAGGATACATCGTAAGAACCCGTGCGGATTCCGATACGGAAGAGGCGAGAGTAAACGACAAAACGAGATTCAGGGCCGCCTGCAATTCCGGAGCACAGATCATCACAACAGACTACTACCAGAAAAGTTCTTTCTTTAATTCTGATTATAAAATAAGTTTTCCGGGCGGGAAATATATCCGGGCAGATTCCGTATTGCTTAATTGATAAGGGTTAAATAAAACTATGTATTATGGAAGAGATAGAAGTGCCTACCGAACATCTTCATGAAACGATTGGAGAACGTGTAGAGGAAGCCACGGAGCGAAATGAAAAGAAAGGAATGATGGGGATTGCCATCTCCACCGCACTCATGGCTGTGTTTGCCGCGCTGTCCAGCCTGATTGCCGGTCATCATTCCGACGAGGCCGTGCTGGAACAGATTCATGCTTCGGATCAGTGGGCCTATTACCAGGCAAAAGGCATTAAAGCGGAAATCCAATTGCTCAGCAGCAATGCAGATAAAGCGGTCATCCAGGCGAAATTTAAAACCGAGCAGGCTGAAATCAAAACAGAGGCGGAAAAAGCAGAGGCCGAATCGCATCAGCATCTCGAGCATCATGCCATACTCGCACGGGCGGTAACCCTGTTCCAGATCTCGATTGCTATCTCCGCTATCGCCATCCTGACCCGAAAGAAAATACTCTGGTTCATTAGTCTCGGTATTTCCTGCGTGGGATTATTCTTTTTTATTTCCGGATTGTTCTGAATAATATCTGGACACTTTATAACCGATCTATATGCGTGGAATCAAGACCATCATTTTTTTACTGATCTCGAATACCTTCATGACTTTTGCCTGGTATGGCCATCTTAAGTTCAAGGAGTTTTCCTGGGGGAAAAGCCTGGGTTTATTTTCCGTTATTTTGATCAGCTGGGGACTGGCTTTTTTCGAATATCTTTTCCAGGTTCCTGCCAACAGGGCAGGTTTTAAAGAAGATGGTGGCCCCTTCAGCCTGGTGCAGTTGAAAACAATTCAGGAGGCAATCACCCTGACTGTTTTTGTGCTGTTTACCCTTATTTTTTTTAAAGAGGAGAAGCTGGCCTGGAATCATCTCGTTGGTTTTGGGCTGATCGTCGCAGCGGTATTTGTGATTTTCAAGAAATGGTAAGCGTAAACATTTATTTTTCTGCCAAATATCCAATCCCCGACGTTTTTGCAATGTAAAAAATACATACCTGTTTTTTTCATCCGAACTAAGTTCAAACGATGAAATTTACTGTTTTACAGACCCGTTTGTATAAAAAGTTGAGAAATCTTTAGCGTTAGTGCTTAAGTTTGCTTCTATTATTTAACTTATTGCCATGATGAGGAGGATTTTCCATATACTTTTTGGTCTGCTTATACTTTTTTCCGTGTCCTGTAAACATAAGAGGCCCGGAATTCCGCAGGTGCTTATCTACGCTAAAAATCTTTCTTCTCCGGAAACGGGTGCCCGAGTACAGGCGATCGATAAACTGGGACAGAAGAACGGATTTGATATCCGGGTTACAGATACCACCCTGATTTTTTCCGATGATTCCCTCCAAAATTATGCGGCGGTTGTTTTCCTGAATTGTTCTGCCATGCCGTTGAATTATCTCGAAAGGATTGCGCTGGAAAGATTTATTCAGGCGGGCGGTGGTTTTGCCGGCATTCATGGATTGGTGAAAACAACTGACTGGCGCTGGTATGGTCGCATGATCGCGTCAGATTCCAGCCTCCCGGCAGTATTTCATGATTTTGATGGCGGGCGTGCGTTTTATACTGTGGATACCCTCAACCCGCAGCGGATCAACAGCCAGAATGATTTGAAAAAGATATTGAACGGCATCGAGTATGCCATCGGAGAATTTCAGCCACTGGATTATACCAAAGCGAGGATTCCATATCCCCCTTCAGAAAATCACTTCAGCAAACACAGCCTGGTTCAGGATACCTTTTTTGAGCCAACAGAAATGACCATTCTTCCGAATCTGGACATACTCATTCTGCAGCGCAGGGGAGAAATCATGCTGTATAAGCAGGAAACCGGAAAAGTAAAACAGGCTGGTTTTTTGAACGTTTACTGGAAAACCAATGTAAAAGGGGTAAATGCAGAAGAAGGCATGCTGGGACTTTCCAAGGATCCGGATTTCAGTAAAAATCATTGGGTATATATTTATTACAGTCCCATCGACAGTTCCGTAAATCGCTTATCCAGGTTCACATTCAGCAACGACAGCATCGACAATGCTTCGGAGAAAGTGATCCTGGAAGTAAAAGCGCAGCGCCAGATCTGTTGTCATACCGGCGGCTCGATAGCCTTTGGTCCGGACAGCCTGCTTTATTTTTCGGCAGGAGACAACTCCACACCCTTTAACGAACCGGGTGCGCAATTT
>JAUZOD010000097.1 GCA_030706635.1 Bacteroidota bacterium | reverse complement strand
ATAATTCCAATCCGCTACCATCTGAAAATTCCTGATTTTGAAGTTCTGTTCCCTTGTTGAACTTGTATTTGTTTTCAGCGTAATAAGGTTTCAGCGCTTTAGAACTGATCCCCGCCATGGTAAGTCCGAATGGATAATAATGCGTCTCCTCCAGCAAAGGCCCTGCATAGTGGTTCACTTCCAGATTGTCAAAGAACACGTCCCAGTTCGGGGTTTCGTTGCTTACCCAAATATACAGATATCCGCTCTTGGTGATGGGTATGGAGGTGTATATGAGACTGTCCAGAGCACCGGATATCCGCACGGCGGCGGCCCCGCTTTGCGGGTAGCTGCTGACATATTTTAACTGGTCATCCAGCAGTATCCAGTTCAGATAGGCCTTGGGTTTGCTGGGTGGCGTGGTTTCATTGACGGGCAGGAAGCTGTTCAGCGCTGCGTAGAGGGGACTTGTGCTGGTATTATTGAGATCCGTCAGCGAGCCTTTACCTCCGGAAGCCATGCTCACCACACCCGTCGCCAGGGAGGCCAGCACATCGGTCAGACTGTAATTGGGCGTGCTGGTTGTTCCGGTATTATAGAAATATTTAACCTTGACATCAAATTTATCGCCACTCATTACTTTTAAGAGCAATGAGGGTCCCATTTTATGTCCGCCGGTTGAACCGTTTACCTTGAATACCGTGTCGTTGGGATTGGTGAGGCTTACGTCATTGGGATAACCCGGCGCTGTGGTCCGGGGCACAGCCGTCGTGGTCAGATTGGAGAAAAGCTGGTTTTCCGTTGCCCGGTATAATGCTTCCCCTGTAGCCACGTAATGGGCCGTATCTTTTTGCTGGGTCAGTACAACTCTGGTGTTCCCGAGATGATCCTTTTCGAAGAAATCGTATTCGTATCCCCAGGCGACCGATCCGTTCGCAAAGTATTTGTGATAGGCCCAGCGGGCGCGACCTTCTTCATGGGCAATGAACTGGAGCGTGTCTGCTGCTACTGGTCCTCCGGCAGGAGGAGACGTTGCCTGATAGATAAATCCGCCGATATAAGTGGTGAGGGTTGTTTTTGCCGGAGACGCTGTATTGTCTACGGTGGTTTTGTACAGTTTTGTGCCGGCAGCGTCATAAGTATAGCTTACTGTTCCTTTGGCGGTGACGGTAACGGTTTGCGGAAGGTTCAGGTAATTGTAGGCAATGGCGCTGATGGCTTTATTGTTGTCCAGGGTAAGATTTCCATTGACATCATAACTGTAATCAGAAGACTGCTTGGTGCCGGTAAAGTGAAAATCTCCCAGCTTGGACGTCGGATTATTGGCCGCATCCGTCACCTGGCTGAGCTTATTGGAGCTGGCCTGATAGGCATATACGAGCTGATCGATCAGTGATGACCCGCCTACCGTAAACCCTTTCTGGTTCATGGAAAGGATATTGCCGTTGCCGTCATAGGCGAGATTGCTTACGCTGAAATCTATGCCAGCCGATTTATCATAAGCAGAACCCGCGTTTTGATTGAAATCTGCACTCGTCAGCCGGTTCACGTTATCATAGTAATAATCATATTTTCTGCCTACCCCGTCTCCGGCAGTCTTCCAGATGGTTCCGCCGATGTTCCCGTTATACTGCCGGTTGGCGTAGGTGGTGATATTGTCCGCCGCCTGGTTTTTATCATACGCCAGTTCCATACCAAAATAATTGCCGGGCGTTCCCCCGATAAAATTTTTGTTTATACTGGTGAGCCAGCCCCGGATATTGTATAAATAAGCAAGGTTATCCAGATTACTGCCCAGTTGCTTGTTCTGCAGTTGACCGAGTTCATTGTAGGTGTTTGTACTGATGAGCTGATCGGAGCCTGCATTATCAATATTCTTATAAACAGTTAATAACCTGCCCCCGCCATCATAATTCATTTTGGTTAATACGGAATGGCTCTGTGCGTTTGTTCCCGCTTTCTGATGACGCACCAGATTGCGGATCAGTTTCCCCGAAAAATCATACTGGTTGATCACCGTATCCTTTCCGCCGGTCTGGTTGATGCTCTGCGTCTGGATCACTCTTCCATGGTCATCATAGAAAGAAACCGACGGCAGATATTGGCTCGCGGTTCCAATCACTTTTGTCTGAGAACCGGTAACCATACCCCTCGTGACGGGGTATTGCGTTACTGGCTGCGCGTATACCGGGCTGGTATTATACGTGGTGTTAAAATAACTGGCGTTTGTGGTGTATGTCGTATTCAGACTGCTGATTAATCCTGCACCGGAGGCCCAGGTATAATCATCGTAATACGACCGCGAAAGCAGCTCAAAATTGGAAATGGTCGAAGGATAATAGGAATTATTTTCAGAAAGGTTCTGATGGTAAGCGCGGTTGTTGGCGTCTGTTAATAAGCCCGTGCTGTCCGGTCTGTTCTCCGAGTCGTATTTGGTGACCAGCCATTTGCCGGCAGCCCGGAGATTTGCATCCTGGGTCATCACCAGCCGGTCCCTGCCATCATATACCATCCAGACCTCCCCTGCTCCGGGAATTTTTTTTATGATCATTCTCTTACGATAGTCGTATTCGTAGCGGAAACAAAGTTCGTCCGTAAGGCTTGTAATACTGCTCAGGTTCCAGGTGCCGTTTGCCTCGAGGAGATCAACGGCTTTTGGCTG
Organism: Bacteroidota bacterium; assembly: GCA_030706635.1. Taxonomy (GTDB): domain Bacteria; phylum Bacteroidota; class Bacteroidia; order Chitinophagales; family Chitinophagaceae; genus Puia. Next base: position 8,178 of record JAUZOD010000097.1, on the reverse strand, counting down.
GATCACAAACCGCAGGTTGTTCAGATCATCATAGACGTAATAAGTGGACAACCATCCGACATGCGCCGTGCCCGGCGTCGCTGCCAGTTGCACCTTTTTCAACACTACTTTGCCCTGGAGATCTTTATATTCAACCACGGAATGTGCCTGTTCATCGGTGGTTTGATTTTTATAAAGTGCTCCGGCCGCATACATAGACGTGGATACAGGGATACTACCTGGAGCGGCGGCGATTGTCCAATACCATACACTATCGGAGGCCTGGTTTACCAGATATTGCGCCGATACTCCGCGGCTGGCGCCAACCCAGTTAACCCCGGGAGCATAGGTAGTTTGAGGCCGGTTAAGCGGAGAAGGTTCGTATGTGGTCTGGCTGTAAAAATTGGATTCTGAGGGATATTGATTTTGAGAAAAACTGTTCTGCTGCTGGAAAGGATCTATCTTAAAATTACCGTCTGTCGGATTGTCGTTTACTGAAGCTCCCGTATTGGAAGCAAAAGGAAGGTACTTAAAAGATTCCCTGCCCAATGCGTCATAGACCTGAGCAGTTACCATATCCTTACCGGAAGGACTTATCTGCTTGATCACCGACTGTATGGACCTGCCCAGCCCGTCCACATATTCTGTTGTCTGATGAACGTCTGTTAGCGGCCGGGTGATCAGGTGGACGGGATCTGTATCGGGGGCAAGGGCGTCCCAGCTGCGAATATAATTTACCGTGGTTGCCGCAGGATATGCCGAAGGGGTTTGTCCCTTTATTCCCGAGCTGATCCAGGAAAAAATTAGAAAGAGAAAACCAGTAAGTATTTTTTTCTTCATAGCCTTGGTTTATTATTCACGCAGCAATTTTTTAGTTGTTTTTAATCGGATTGACCAACTCATCGCTCATGGGATTGACCACCGGAGCAAACACACCAATCAACTGACCATCAGATCCTATTAAGAATTTCTGAAAGTCCTTTTTGACCGGCGTATCCATATTGCCATTCTGACTAATTGAGGTCAGCCAATCAAACAAAGGATGAATATTAGTTCCGGATACAATCATTTCTTCGGACAGCAGATAATGCGTCTGGTAGGTGGATTGAATATATTGGTTTAATTCTGCGCCGGTCTTTGTGTCAGGCGTAAAGCTGGAGGAGGGTACCGCTATAATGATTAACTGATCTTTAAATTGCTGATAGAGTTTTTCCAGATCACCGAGCTGACTGGTGTAAGGACTATTCAGGGATATATTGACGATCAATATTTTTTTGCCTTTGAAATCACTGAAATGAATCACCGATCCATCCAGGTTGTTGATGCTGAAGCCGTATATATTGGCGAAATAAATAAGCGGAATGAATAAAAGTGATTTTAACATGGTATATTTTTAAAGTAATGTAATCGGGCAGGGGCCGGTATGAACTTCCTGGTAACTGGAGCTGTACGTGCCATCGGGATATGCGTAAACATAGGTACACAGGTATTGGCCGTGCCCCTGCAAAACAGATGATGTATATTCCTTGACTCCCGGTTGACAAACCCCAACGATGCACTTATTCAGTGGGGACGGACAGTTTGACCCTGAACAACCGGACGTGATGTTAACCGTAGCCGCAGAGGTGACCGCTATATTGGAAAAAGAGACGGCATTGTAGTTTGTTTGATTATTTGAATTAAAACTAAACGAGAGGTAATAATTGGAAGCGGGTGATGACGGCGTCATCGTAATATTATATGTACCGGAAGGCACGGTGACCAGCAAAACGCCACTTCCTCCTGCATTGGAAGTTGCGGTATAAACAGTGCTGGTGGATGTGTTTGTCATAGAAATCGAAACAGATTTGGTCGTCGAGTTGGATCCGGTGACCGTTTCGGGAGGAAGTGAACAGGTTCCATTCGTATTGGCGTAATTCTGACCATTTGCGCTGACATCATTGGTTGCCTGGAGATCGGCACTCGCCTGACTGACGTCGGACCCGTAAGTGGAAGCCGGAACGATATAGGTTACGGCACCACCTATATATCCTGAAGAGCAATTATTTCTTGTAAATGTTCCGCTTTGTTGCGAGTTCAAATAGGCAGAAGCCGGAACATTGTATTTGTAGTCAAATTGTTTGACTATATTTTTATCCATATCTCTCAAGTGGACTAACCTTCCCAGCGCATCAAATTCATAATAATTGAGAATACCCGTTGGGCCTGAACCCGACGTCATTCCCACCAGGGGATTATAGGTATAAGACGTCATTTGCGCATCAGAAGGATATAGACGCAATTCGTCAATGGTCACCGAACCGCTAACGGTTACCGACGATATTCCGGCCGAAAGCTTATGTTCATAGTAAGACCAACCATTTTTTGTAAAAAGCAGGGAAGCGGAAGCGCCATTCACCGTAGCGGAACCCGTTTTGCTCCAATAGGAAACAATAAAACTTTTGGTTGTTGCCAGACCGGTTTTCGTAATATTATTGCTGCCGTTCAGCGTATAGTCTTTTCCTCCTGTGATGGCCGAGGCATCTGCAGCCGGCGTTCCCGAAAAAGTCCAGCCTCCTTTTCCATCTGCTTCAAAGCTGGTATAGGCAATCTGATCAGCGGTGGCGTTGCTCACTTTGGCAACGGGTTCACTGTTCAGATAATCCCAAATATAGGATGTAGGGACCCCATTATGTCCGGTAACCTGAGCAGGGTTACCACCTGAGAAAACATAAAATGCTTCATCCAGATACCGGCTGTCTTTGGTGATGGTAGAACCGGAAACTGCCGAATTGTTAAATGTTGTTGAGGGACTTTGCAGGTTAATCAGTTGCGTTTTATTAGGATATGGAATGCCCGCGGGGGTCGTCACATAGTCATACCGGGTGAAATTTGCATGGAGCAGGTTTGAATCCTTCCAGTCGCTTACTTCAATTGGCGCATTTCTGAATTCATCCTGCAAATTCAGAATGGGTTTTAGTTCCGTGCTGCCTCCGGACTCAGCAGACGCAATACATGTGTTGTACGTGCTGTTGGTATTCATATAATTGGTCTTCCGGCATGTGGTATAACTGATCCTGGCATTGGTCAGGCACAGCTGATAATTCAGGAAAGCAGTTGTGAGGCAGGATGAATTTCCGGCGCATGTCGTTCGGGCGGAATTGTATGTAGTCTGACAACTCGTACAAGCTGTGTTGTATTCGGACGAGCAGTCAGAAACCGCATCGCAGCTGGGAATACGGAAATCAAAAGCATACTTAGTTTTGGTTATCAAGGAGTCAGTCGTTGAGGTAGTTGTCACCGACCTGGTGGGCTGATTATGAAAATTGCTTCCGTAATAGGTTGTCGTAATGCTGTTGGTAAGGCCATTCCCATCCTGACCATGATCATTTTCGGTTACTACCGTTTTTATTTTCCGGACGGCATTCAATGTATAGCGCGTACCCAATAACAAATTATAATTTGTATTCAGGACAGTGGAAACGATAAAGGCTGGAGTGCTTAATACCGGGGCTTCATCAAACATGGTATAATAATATTTTTCTTTCAGAAGCTGGCCTGAGTTGTTAAGGTATTGTTCATAGTATAGTTCCCCTCTTTTTGTATCAAAAGGCAGCGGGGCTGCCGGGTAATTTGGTGTTGATGAATTGCAACCTGTCGAACTGATGCTGCGCAAGGCAACATCACCGTTAACCAGACTATAATTCCCGTTACCGGTATAATAGTAATATGCGCTCGAACCATTGCCGGTCTGGGAAACCGTAACCCGTTGATACCCGATATGATTTCCCTGAACCGAAGTCATCGGCCGGATACTGCTGGGCGATTTGTAGTAGTAACCGGTAATCGGGCAGCCGTAGGGATCTAAACTGTAGGGCTGAAACCCCGTTGTTGTCCAATAGCCTTCATTGGCTATTAAATCGTTCCTGATATTTTGCACGTAAGAAGGCTGACTGTATAATACACCTGAGGAATTTCCGCCGGCAATTCCTGTCGTTGAATATACGTAAGAGGTAATCTGGTCATTAGACGTCAGTCCGTCATGGTGTGTAATCGTTTTAATCCGGAGTCCGCCCACGGGAATGCTATGGGCGTTCACAACGGTTTGAATCTGATTAAAAGTTACCAGAAGACCTGGAGCCGTATTGGAATAATTGGGTAATGCAGCTGTTGTCGTGTAGTTGCCGGCCGGTAAGTTTAATGTGGTTGTCAGTGTAGCATTAGCTAACACGTTATTGTTGGAATATACTACCGTGCTGCTGCTGTTGGTAACGGAGAGCGTACCGGAATAATTTGATGTATTGTTCGCCGTTATGGTAATGGGATTACCATTGGACGTAAAAGAAACAGTTTGCGTATACTGGGAATTTTGGCCATATAAGAGCAGGACCATTTGCGCAATCGTCGCATTGATTTGGCCGGTAACCGATGTGTAGACATCATTAGATTCAAAATCAAATGTTGTAGTTCCCCCTGTCGGATAGCTGATTTTCTGAAGCGCCCCGGCACGCATAGCGGGCCACGCGGCATCCCGGTTGGCGCCTGCATGAGGAGTGCCATCTACCGTGTAGGTTGGAATCAATCCGGTGTTGGAATTTACCCCGTTACAAAATCCCCAGTGATCAATTCCAAAACTCAGAACCCGGGGAACCTGTTCCATAAAATAGCTGAACCGGTAAGGGGGAACCTGGGCGGAAAGGTCACAGGAAGTTTCCTGCACGCTATCCAGTCTCAGTCGGTACTGATCAGAAGTAATCGTATTCCCTGCCGTTAAACTCAGCGGTAATGCCGTTGCATCGCCTGAAAAATAGCCATAATAGAAACTATCTTTTTTGCAAAATCCATTGTTATTTTGAATGCGGATGGATCCAAGCGTTTTTGATGCGGTATTGGCATTATCGAGAATGTTTAGTGTCGCATCAGTGAGATCTGTCCTTACCTGACCGCTGTTAAAGCTGACGATTCCATTGGGGAAGCTGATCTGACTTAGTCTTACGCCCTGCACCACGTTCTTGACCAGATCGAACTCTGTTTTCAGCAGGTTCGGGTCAACCGGAAACATGGATGTAGTCCAGCTTCCGTAGGCTTCTGCCACATAGGTGAGGGTAATGGAGAATAAACCATCTGCTGAAATTATTTTATTCAGATACCAGGCTGAAGTTGGCGGGAAACTGGATGAGCCGTAGGTTAAGGAAACGGGATTTGTCGTTTCTATCGGAGTGGCACCGGTGACGCCGGGTGAATTCCCAAAGACATATTGATCGCCATTCGGAACAACAACGGTAAAATAATCTATGCTTCTTCCTCCTGAATAGGACGGAATAATTTTTAAATCCTGCTGCGGAACGATTATGGGTGTGCGATCGTCCCGGAAATAGAATTTTCCACTATAACCGGCAAAGTTGAAGAAGAAAAAATCCGGTTCGCCATCCTTTCGCCCCTGTGAAAACCCCTGCCAGTCTTCCTGGCCTCCCTGATACAGGTAGTTATTAAAACCATAGTGACTGAAATGACCGTTTAACTGAGTTCCGCTATTGGTTCCGCTTTCATCGGGTTGTCCCTGGACGGTCCGGGTGATTACACCTCCCGCATCCAGTGACCAGCCGGCCCCCACCCAACTGGAAACTTCCTGGACCTTTAACCCGGCGGCATGATAATTCAGGCTGATGGGTAATTTTAAGGATCCCGCTTCCACGGTGTAAATGGGAATGCTGATTTGCGGAATCCCGGTATGGTAATTCACGGGAATATCGCCATATTTACCCAGGGACGCTGCCGTAGGTGAAGAAATGGAAACGTCGCCGATGGTATTGGCGGCTTCCTGCGCCGCGAGCTTCTTGCTGAAGAAGACAAGGCTGAAAGAAGTAAGAATAGTAAAATATCTCAACATGATCCTGTTCATATATTAGTATCTTAATAATCAGAAATTATAGCCAACCCTGAACTTTAAAGGCTGGGTTCTGGGTATCTGCGAATAGCTCAGGAAGTCGAATAACAGTTGAACCTTAGTCTTTTTCACGATTTTACCTCCCAGTGAAACGATCTTGGAAATGCCGATGAGTCCACTCCGGGTCCAGTCATTCACCGAACTGATCTGGCTAAAAGAGGTAAACGACTGCTGGTAGTTCAGCTCATATCCACCAGACAAATAGTAGCTTTTTTTCAATTGAAAGTCAATAAACGATCTGATGGATGCGCCTTGCCCACTCAGTTTAATATGGCTGATATTGCTGCCCCAGCCCAGCTTATAACTTCCCCCGATGCCGATCGTGCTGCGCCCCGAAAGACGGTAGCCAAGAGAAAGCCCGAGATCGGTTGTGCTGGGGAAAAAATAGTTTGCCCGGGTTGTTTGCAGGTTGGTACCTACCTCAATTCTTTTCAGGAAACTGTGCGTTTTTCCAGGGTTAGGTTTGAACGACGGCATATCCATGTCGCCGCTTCCATTGCCAAGATTCGAAAGCTTATCCTTAAACTGGTCCAATCCCTGGTGGGCTTCACTTAGATTCGATTGAAGCGCCGCCATGCCTCCCGAACCTCCGGAACCAATCTGCCCCTCAAGCAGCGATTGCACCTGATCGCGGGTCTGTAAACCAGCAGTACCCGCCGCAGATGCGTAATCGGTTGAAATCCCGAATAATCCAGCCAATTGAGAATTGTTTTTCATAAAAGTCTGAAAAGCGGGAATCTTGTTTAGAATAACCAGAGCCTCTTTCATCAGCCTATCCGGATCATTGAACATTTCTTTGTATTCCCTGACCTGTTCACTGTAGTAGTAGACCTGCTGGTTATAATCGTTCAGGTATTTATTCAAGCCCAGGCTTTGCGGGTATCTTGCCAGTTGATCTTTTAACTGCTGCTTTCGTTGGCGTATATATTCCTTTATCTGATCCGTTTGCTGAAACTTTGCCTGCAGCTGGTTAAATTTTTGGGAAGCATTAACCAAAGCCTGCTGCGATTTTTCCGGGAAAGCCGGCAAATTCTGACGCTGCTGTAAAAAAGCGAGTGTTGTTTTAGTCGAATCGATATTGGATAGATATTCACCCTGTAATGGTATAGGGGTGCCGCTTTCCTGCGCTCTCAACTGAGCTTCCAGCTGCTGATATTTTTCCTGTGAGCCCGTAAACAATTGTTTGGACGCATTGGAATCCGTTTTATAAAGTTTCTGCTGAAGCCTCTTCTCTTTCCTTGCCAGTTTCTCCAAATATTTTTCAGATTGCTTTGTAATCTGATCATCCAGTCTCGACGCCTTGCTGCTGAGTTTAGAAAATAACTTATTAGGTAACTGAGCAAGGGAATTTAACGTTGAATCAACCTGTCCGTATGAACAGGAAATGAAATAAATCATTGCACCAAGAAGGCAAACAAAGATTTTCATATAGTCAGCAGTTTGGGTAATGCAGAAATAAATGTGAATTTTTTTTGTCGATTTCCAATCAATTTTTTTTCAAAAAATAAAAAATTAAGTAGTTATACGCAGCCTACATATTAACACTTAAGGGTAAACTCTTATTTGTTTTTTCAGTTAGCTAAATGCCATGAAATACAGTGTGATAAAGGATTGTACGAGTTATAATTATTTCTTTGGCAGGAATGCTGCTGCCGCCTCTCTAATTTATGGTGGAGTTGAATGAACTTCTGGCGGGTGCTTTTTTCCGAATGCCTGCATGACTGATAAGGCCTGAATGCATCCAGGCAACAACTATTTAATCGCTGGCTGGACGTGCACGGGCAATCGTTAACTCAATGGGAGATTTTCACTATGTCCGCACCAAGCAGTACAACGGTAAAGAGATGCAGAATCAGGAATTTTCCGACGCATCATAGGTATAATCGTTGCCTGAGCCGTTGACCTTGTCCTGAAATCCCACGGGCAGGTAGGGATCCGCAATATCCCGCGATGTCACGAAAGGTCTAAATTTTCATAGATTTGATCCCGGGCATGCTCAACCGGCATCGTGATTTGTAATGCATGATTCAGGGTATGAAAATTGTACCTTGGTCCGATATGTTTAAAAACGGAACTTGCCTGGCGCAATGCATTAACCCTTCAGGTCCTAAATAAAAAAGCAAAGAATTAAAAACAGATCAGTATGAAACCGGCCCTATTTTTCATTTTTCTCTGGATAGCCTTATCGGCCAGCGCACAAACGCCCAACTGGCAAAACAAGGATCTTCAATCAGATTCCGTATTCGGCATAAGCACCGAAAAAGCTTACTCGT
>JAUZOD010000096.1 GCA_030706635.1 Bacteroidota bacterium | reverse complement strand
TCTGGCTGGAGGGTATCGGTTTCAGGCATATAGGAAAAACTGGCAGACGGCACATAAGGCATACCATTCATATCCACCACCAGCGGTAATTCCGGTTCGGCAGCTTTTTCATTGGAATAATTGCGCACTTCCGCGTGGTCGGCATATTGCAGCGGATCGTTCAGTGCATCTTCCTGTATTTGAAAAATAACAGCGGGGAAAACTTTAACCGCCGATGATTTTTGAGATACTGACGCCGGCTCCGGGCGGCGCGCTTTGAACTTATACCCCGAAGCTTGTTTTGGTTTGCGTTCCGGCTCATGTTTCGCCAGCACATTAGCGGGTTCAGCCATATCCATTCCACTGCTCTTCTCCGCAACGGCGACCGTTGATGCATTCATTTGCCTTTCCGGAAGGATTCCCGGCTGAACATCCGCGCCTGACCGGGGAGAATAGGAGAAAGAATTTAAGCCGGCAATAAATAATGCCGCGATCAGACCCAGCGAAAGCAAAGGAGAAAAAGGGCTTTTGTCTGGAATCGGTTCCCCGGTAACCCGGCGAATCCTGTCCATTAGCAAACGCGGATTATTCCCGTCTGCCGCCATACACAGGGTATTCGGAAGTTGTCTGAATTTCTCCAGGTTAAAAAGCGCTTCTGCGTACACCGGCGCCGGGTAATTCCATTGCAGGACGCCATCATCGCACGCATGTTCTCTTTCCGTGGTCATCGTTTTAAAGAACAAACGCGCGAACGGATTAAAAAAGAAGATTGCACGGAAAATCATCATACAGATATTGGCGAGATAGTCATGACGCCGGATATGCTGCAACTCATGCAGCAGGATGGTTTCCGCCTGCTCCATGGAAAGCCGGTTTACCAAAGCCACAGGCAAAAGGACGAGCGGTTTGAAAAACCCAATGGTTTGGGCCGTATCCACCCAATTCGCCAGAAGGATACTTACCGGTTTGCCGATTCCCATGGCTGCTGAGACCCTGTCTGAAAATAATTGCAAAGGCGCTGAATAGAATATTCCCGACTGACGTTTATTTTGTTTCAATCGATAAAATCCCAACACATACCAGACGGCCCAGATCAAAAGGATCAGCAGATAAATCGTAGTAAGCACAGGAAGCACAAGGGAAAAGAAAGCTGAAAAGGGGCTTAAGCCGATTGAAAACGAAAGCCGGTAAATAATTCCTTCGTAATGCACCACCGGACTGGTCAGACCGTACAAAAACCAGACAAAGCCGAGCGATGAAAAAAGCAACGCGAGATTATACCTTGCCGCTGCTGAAAATCGTTTGCTGGTCTTCGCTATCAAAAGGTAAATCACCCATAAAATACCGATCTGCCAGATACTGTTCAGCAGTGACCAGCCAAGGCTGTTCAGGTTTTCCGCATTCAGAAAATGGGACATGCTATTGCTTTTTCAGGTTATTAAGCAGTTGCTGGATCTCCTCCAGCTCCGCCGGGGATGCCTTATGATTTCCCAGGGCATGCAACACCAGCTCTGTTGATGACCCACCGAATAGTGTGGTGATCATTTTTCCGATCAGATGTTTTTGCGTCTTCTCTCGACTCACCACGGGGTGGTAAATATGGGTTTTCACAGAATCGTCTCTGCCCACGAGGCCTTTTTCATGCATGATCTGCATGAGCTTCAGGGTGGTGGTGTAACCTGCTTCCTTGGTCTTGGACAGTTCTTCGTGCACTTCTCTTACACTGGCCGTATTTCTTTCCCATAATATCCGCAGGATCTCCAACTCGCTTTCCGTTGGCTTGATATACTTGGTGGTTACCATGGCTCGCTATTTTTAGTACAGCAAAATACGATATTATTCGTAAAAGAACTTTCTTTTTAACACAAAACTTACATTTGCAGACCGGTTAAGAGCCGGGATCAGGGATTATTAAAATTTAAATATGATAAACCAGCAAGCGACCGGTAATTATGCTGATAAATACAGAATTCCCGAGGGGAAATCGGTTTCCCTTAAGGAAAGACCAACGGATGAGGATGATAAACCAGTTAAAAAGGACGATGGAGACCGCCTGCTGCAATCCGATATCCTCCAATTGACGGAACTCCAGGAGAAATTATACGCGAACGGCCGTTACAGCGTCCTGATTATAATCCAGGCGATGGATGCCGGAGGGAAGGACAGTGTGGTTAAACATGTGATGAGCGGATTGAACCCGCAGGGTGTTAATGTAACTTCCTTTAAAACCCCAACGCACCAGGAGCTGGCCCATGATTATCTGTGGCGCCATTACATTGCGTTACCCGGCCGCGGCATGGTGGGCATTTTCAACAGGTCCCATTATGAAAATGTGCTGGTCACGCGCGTTCATCCGGAATATATACTGAACGAAAATATACCCGGCATCAGCTCGGTGGAGAACATTGATAAATCCTTTTGGGAAAAAAGATTTAAACAAATCAACCATTTTGAAAGGACCCTGACGGAAAATGGCACCATAATACTCAAGTTCCATCTGCATGTTTCTAAGAAAGAACAAAAAAAACGTTTTCTGGAAAGGATCGATGATCCCGCCAAAAACTGGAAGTTCTCTTCCGGAGATCTGAAAGAAAGAGCTTTGTGGAAAGATTACCGCAAGGCTTATGAAGACATGCTGGAGAACACTTCTACAGATATCTCCCCCTGGTTTACCGTGCCGGCAGACGATAAATGGTTCACCCGGCTCGTGATCGCCAATATCATTGTCAACGAATTAAGCAAGCTGGATCTTCGTTACCCCGTCTTAAGCACTGCACAGAGAACGGATCTCGCAAAAGCAAAAACGGATTTGCTTGGGGAAGAATAAAAAAGCCCGGACGGAGGGCCAGGGCTTCTGAGTGATTTATGCTTAATTTTTATTTTGAATAGGCCGATAGCGGCTTTCCGGCAGCGACCAGGGTTTTCTCCGCTTTCTTCTGAACCTTTGCATCATCATCCCGCGTATGGTGTATCTGGGCGAGGGTAGGAGCAATGACCAGGGAAACGATGGACATGAGCTTGATCAGGATATTCATGGAAGGTCCTGATGTATCTTTAAAGGGATCGCCCACGGTATCGCCGGTTACCGAGGCTTTATGGGGTTCTGATTTTTTGTAATGGATCTCTCCATTGATTTCGACTCCTTTTTCAAATGATTTTTTGGCGTTATCCCAGGCGCCTCCTGCATTGTTCTGGAATATTCCCATCAGAACACCGCTCACCGTGGCTCCGGCAAGAAATCCGCCCAGGGCCTCAGGTCCAAGTATAAACCCGATGATAATCGGAGAGAGAATGGCAATCGCGCCGGGAAGCATCATTTTTTTGATTGAAGCATCCGTGGAAATGGCCACGCATTTATCGTATTCCGGTTTCCCGGTGCCCTCCATAATGCCTGGAATGGTACGGAATTGCCTGCGCACTTCCTCCACCATGGCCATGGCGGCCTGCCCCACGGCCTTTATAGCCAGGGAAGAAAAAATAAAAGGAATCATGCCCCCTACAAAAAGGCTGGCTAAAACTTTTGCTTTATAAATATCAATTCCGGATATGCCGGCCACACCCACAAAAGCAGCAAACAGCGCCAGGGAAGTCAATGCCGCAGAAGCAATGGCAAAGCCTTTTCCGGTAGCCGCCGTGGTATTACCCACCGCATCCAGTACATCTGTTTTTTCCCTCACTTCTTTCGGGAGTTCGCTCATTTCCGCAATGCCTCCGGCGTTGTCGGCGATCGGACCAAATGCATCTATAGCCAGCTGCATGGCCGTGGTGGCCATCATTCCCGCCGCGGCGATAGCCACACCGTAAAGTCCCGCACAGGCAAAAGAACCCCAGATACCTCCTGCAAGCACAAGGATGGGGAGACAGGTGGATTCCATACCAACTGCCAGACCACCGATTACGTTGGTGGCATGACCAGTGGAAGATTGACGGATGATGGAAAGTACCGGCCTTCTGCCGATGGCTGTATAGTATTCGGTAATCAGGCTCATCAGGGTACCAACGGCCAACCCTACACCGATAGCGGCGAGTACGCCCCATTTGGTGAAGTCAATGCCCCGGAGGGTCATGTTTTCGGGAAGGATAAAATAAACCAATCCCACGGAAGCTATCGCGGTCAAAACAATAGAACCCCAGTTACCCATGTTCAGCGCTTTTTGAACACTTGCAGTGCTCACCGTGGCTGACTCGCTGATTTTCACAAACAAAGTGGCTACAATGGAAAAAAGAATCCCAACGCCTGCAATCATCATGGGCAGCAGGATGGGGGACATTCCGCCAAAGGCATCGTCCGAAACTGTTTCCTGTCCGAGTACCATCGTAGCCAGCACCGTAGCCACATAAGATCCGAACAAATCAGCTCCCATACCGGCCACATCACCCACATTATCCCCGACATTATCAGCAATGGTTGCCGGATTTCGGGGATCATCTTCGGGAATACCTGCTTCCACCTTACCAACGAGATCAGCACCTACGTCGGCTGCTTTAGTATATATGCCTCCCCCGACACGGGCAAAAAGAGCAATGGATTCGGCACCGAGGGAAAATCCGGTCAGGACTTCTATTGTCCGGAGCATTTCATCCGAATTCACAACCCCGTCGGGGGCGAAAATGGCTTTTAAAATAATGAACAGACCGCCGAGTCCCAAAACTGCCAGTCCGGCTACGCCCAGGCCCATTACCGATCCACCGGTAAAAGACACTTTCAGGGCCTTGCTCAGGCTGGTACGGGCGGCATGAGCCGTACGCACATTGGCCTTGGTTGCCGCCCGCATACCGATATATCCGGCGGTAGCGCTTAAAACAGCACCGAGAATAAAAGAGATGGAGATAGACCAGTTCGAATGAGGATTGGTGCTGGCCATAAAACCCAGCAGCAAGGCCATAATCACTACAAAATAGCCAAGAATGCGCCATTCAGCTTTCAGAAAAGCCATTGCCCCTTCGGCAATATGGTGGCTGATCTCTTTCATACGGTCGGTACCTTCTTCCTGCCGGGAAACCCATTTAAACTTCACAAAAGTGTACAGCAAGCCAATGATTCCCATGAGCGGCACCAGATAAATCAGTTTGTCCATGATGTGTTAGTCTGAGATTTTTAAGGGAGGCAAAAATAGTGGAAAACAGTTAAAATAAGGATAAATGCTCCCGTTATATTGACAGATACCGGTATAAATATCAGTATATTATTCCCGGATTTCTAAAATAATAATCATAGCTTTGCGCTCCATTTTTAATGGCAGGTTTAACCCGAAAACGGAGTAACCTGATTGCCCAAACGGCCCCAAAAGTGATTTGCCCGTGCAGATCCGCCAGCAGGGTATCATTTAAAACCTCATCACAAGATGCCAAAGGTTAAAACAAATTCGAGTGCCAAAAAAAGATTTAAAATCACCGGCACCGGGGAAATTACATTCCAGAAAGCTTTCAAGAGACACATCCTCACCAAGAAATCCAAGAAGCGCAAAAGACTCATGAAAAAGAAGGGGTCAGTCAGTGCTGCCAACCAGGATTTCGTGAAGCGCCTGCTGAGATTGAAATAAAGCGGTTAGTACCCGACCGCCTTCGCTCCTGCCTTCGCTGAAGCTGCGGCAGGCGAAGAAAGCTTCGGCGGTCAATGCATTTTCAAATTTTCAAATTAATCATTTTCAAATCATTTCTATATGCCACGTTCAGTAAATGCGGTTGCCTCCAGGGCCCGCAGGAAACGGATACTCAAACAAGCCAAAGGCTTTTACGGAAAACGCAAGAATGTTTACACTGTTGCCAAAAATGTTCTGGAAAAGGGCCTTACCTACAGGTATGTAGGCCGCAAATTAAAGAAGCGAGAATATCGCGCCTTGTGGATTGCGCGGATCAACGCAGCAGTTCGTGAAGAAGGGTTAACCTATTCCCGGTTTATACACCTGTTGAACGAAAAAGGAGTTACACTCGACCGGAAAATGCTGGCTGATATCGCGATGAACGAGCCGGAAGCATTCAAACAATTGATTTCTTCTTTAAAATAAAAGCTTTTCAAATATTCTGAGGTTTCTTAAAAGTTCCTGATCTACTTTTAAGAAACCTCTTTTATTTTGTGATTGTTTTCAAAAAATTACTTTTGTATCTGAAATTTCTTCACTTCTAAAACTTCAAGCCATCATTAACCCGACTGAATCCATGAACAACACGTATGCCGACCTGGTGAAACAGACGTTCAATTTCCCCCAGGAAGGCTTCGAAGTGAAGGAGAATTACCTCGAATTCAACGGTGTTGATATTAAGGCGCTGATCGACAAGTACGGCACACCCCTGAAGCTTTCCTATCTGCCCAAGATTGGTATGCAGATTAAAAAAGCAAAAAAAATGTTTGCAACGGCCATGACCCGCCATCGCTATGAAGGCAAATATTTTTACTGCTATTGTACCAAGAGTTCTCAATTCTCTTACGTGGTGGAAGAAGCATTGAACAGCGACATACACCTGGAAACTTCCTACGCATATGATATTGACATCATCAAAAAACTATATGCACGGAAAAAGATCAGCAAAGAAACCTATATCATCTGTAACGGCTTCAAACAGAAAACCTATACCAGTCGCATTGCCTCGCTGCTCAATACAGGTTTCAAAAACGTAATTCCGGTACTCGACAATAAAGAAGAAATTCAGCAGTATAAGAAATCGGTTAAAGTGCCTTTTAAACTGGGCATCCGGGTGGCCGCCGAAGAAGAACCGAATTTCCCGTTTTATACCTCCAGGCTGGGATTCCGGCCCAGGGATGTACTGGAATTTTACGTGGATAAGATTGAAGGTAATGAGGACCGGTTCCAGCTCAAGATGCTGCACATCTTCCTGAACAAAGGCATCAAAGACGATATCTACTACTGGAGTGAACTGAATAAAGTAATTAATTTGTATTGCCAGTTAAAAAAGATCTGTCCGGAACTGGATTCCATCAATATTGGCGGGGGCTTCCCTATAAAACATTCACTGGGGTTTGAATACGATTATCAGTTCATGATCAACGAGATCGTGGGCAATATCAAAAAAGCCTGCAAAAGAAACCATGTGCCCATGCCGCATATCTTCACCGAATTCGGGAGTTATACCGTAGGGGAGAGCATGGCGCATATTTACAGTGTGGTCGGTCAGAAAATGCAAAATGACCGCGAGATCTGGTATATGATCGACTCTTCTTTCATTACCACCCTGCCCGATACCTGGGGTATCGGTGAACGTTTTCTCATGCTGCCCATCAATAAATGGGATACTGAATACCAGCGGGTGGTGCTTGGCGGAATTACCTGCGACAGCCATGATTATTACGATTCAGAAGAACACATCAACGAAGTTTTTCTGCCAAAGCTTAACAACGGAGAACCCCTGTACCTTGGTTTTTTCCATACCGGGGCCTACCAGGATCAAATCAGCGGCTATGGCGGAATCAAGCACTGCCTGATTCCATCCCCCAAACACGTGCTGATGAACTATGATAAAAACGGGAAGCTGGTGGACTGGCTTTATGCCAAGGAGCAGACGGCTCAGAGTATGCTGAAGATCCTCGGATATAAATAATCCTATTGTCCGGAAGCTGGGGTAAGCCTAGTGCGCCTTCAGTTTATACTTCTTACTCACCTTCTTGCTATTGAAATATTCATTCAACTGCTCTTCGGTCATATTGGAGTTTTCATCAATAGGCACTTCGATCAACTGAATCTGAATCTGCTTCATTTCGCTTTTCAGCGTAGTTATTTTCTTGATAATATCAATATCCCGCTCTCCAGACAGAGAGTTTTCGTGTAATTGGTATTCGAGCCGTTTAATGGAAGATCGGACCAGCGAGGCTGAATTCTGTTCCGCTGTTTTTGTTGGCGCCACCGCTTCTTTCACTGGAACGAGAGCAACTCCGGCGCTCGGAAGGATGCGGCCTGTGTTTTGAGCTGAAGGACTGCTGGCTGAGGAGAAAACGGTTCCCCCCAGGGCGGAGGAAGCAGTCGTCAAATCAAAGGTCGTGCGGGTACTTTTGGTACTTTTTACTTTTTTATCCAGTTGTACAAATGCATATTTCAACTGCAGTATGTACATGGTGACCGATTTCACCGTTCGCTGATATTCCTGCAACATAACGGGATAATTGATCGCATCCTTCACATAGATTTTCACGACGGCGGTGTCCTTGGCATAAAATTTATTGATCCCGACAAAGTTGAGGAGGACCAGCTTCTGTTTACCGCTATCTGTATCTTTGATGAAATCGAATGGGGGGCTCCATATGAAATCATCGTCACATTTTTTTACGATCGTATAGTTTTTAAGGGGGACATTGGAATAGAAACTGATGGATTCCACCGGGAAGCTTCCTTCTTCACATTCCACCTTAAAATTAACCGTATCACCCTCTTCAATATAAAGGGTGCTGTTAACGGTGGGCTTTAAATGGGAAGGGATAATATCTGTCGTAAAGAACAGAATGGTAAAAGAGGTGTCAAGCCGTTCATTGGGATCGTGCAGATTCTGAACGCCAATGGTAATCTTGTAAGGGTAATCGTATTTCAGGCGCCCGGAAAGAAAGTACGATTTATCAGCTTTAAAGGAAAGCAACCCGTTGTCTTTATTGATTTTTAATCCTAAAGGCGAGTTTTTCAGGTACCAGAAATAGTGGGAGGGATTTTTGTTGAGCTCGAGCGCATAGTTCATGGTGGAATCTACGTGCAGCGTAAAATAGGGGTTCAGATTGCGAATGCGTAAAACGGTATCTTCTGACTGACGGAGGGAGTCCAGAACAGTTTTCCGAAGGGAGTCTATTACCGTAACCGGCAATCTGGCCTCGGGGACAGGGTTCTGACTAAAGCATGAAACACTTATCAGTATTCCAACTACGACCATTCCGATATTTGTACAACGTTTGGCTTTATTCATGGATAATCCCGGGAAAAATTATACCCGAAATTAACTAAGCAGGGCAATATTACAAAGTCATAAATGAGAATCCCCTCCAAAACTGGAAGGGATTGAACAAAACCAACTGCAAATAGATGCCTTGAAAAGCAGGTATTAGTCAATATTGATCTGCCGTGCGCCTTGTTTAACTTCGTCTTTTTTTGGCAACAGCAGTTTTAACAAACCGTTCTCATATTTCGCCTGAATTCCACTGGGATCAATGGTATTATCAACGGAAAAGCTGCGTTTGAAGCTTTTGAAAGAGAACTCCCGGCGAACGGTTTTGTAGTCATCCGATGCAGGTGTTTCTTCCTTCTTTTCAAAACTGACGGTCAGCAATCCCTTATCTACCTGGATTTTAAAATCTTCTCTGGTACGTCCCGGAACGTTCAGCTCCAGGTGATAGGCATCGGGCGTTTCATGAATATTCGTTTCAGGAAACTGAAATCCTTCATGAACAAAGGACCGGGCCGCGTAAGGGAATTCATTCAGAATATCTCCAAAAAGATTTCCAAAAGGTCTGTTGTTTACTTTTACGAGTGTCATAGTTTTTATCCTTTTTTTAGTTATTGAATGTTTGCAACCCAATCGGACAAAGGCCGTACCATGCCGTGAATTGGGTAAACCAGACGCCATTATGTCTACTGCATTGAGAAATGGGCGACATAATTGCATGGTTCCGGATTGAGACTAAGACAAACGAGGCGTATTTTGATCGAACTTTTTATTTAATTTTGTGTTATCTAAAAAAGAAAATAATACATGTATCCAGCCGATATTGTAATCCCCATGAAAGAAGAGCTGACCGAAAATGGATTCAGCGAGTTAAAGACGCCGGAAGCTGTTTCCAGTCAGCTGGAACAAAAAGGAACCACCCTGGTGATGATTAATTCCGTTTGTGGGTGCTCTGCGGGCACGGCCAGACCTGGCGTATTGCTGGCTGTGGCCAATGCTGCTAAAAAACCGGAGTATTTAACCACCAGTTTTGCAGGTTTCGACATTGATGCCGTGAGAACGATCCGTGAACATTTACTTCCTTATCCGCCTTCATCCCCGGCAGTCGCTCTTTTTAAAGATGGACAGCTTGTGCATATGATTGAGCGCCATCAGATTGAAGGCAGATCAGCTCAGATGATCGCCCACAACCTGATTGCTGCATTCGACGAATATTGTTAGGCAATTCGCATAAAATAAAGGATCTTTTCGTTATCGGAGGGATCCTTTATTTATGAAACCCAACCATAAGCCCTCTGTTAAACCAGTTCCGGTATCCCGCAAACCGGAGACAACGTTCCAGGCAGCCTCACTCGCCATTGGAAGAAAATTACTCGAAATCAAAAAAATCTCTGGTGCAGGCGAAATGACCGAGATTAACCTAGCTTTGTTCAGACATTTGAAATAAGTCAGCGTTCTCCAGATCTACAATTGCCCAAATCTGCCGGCCAAACTGAGTTTATCTACAGGATATAAAATTCTTATAATTTATATTATGTCAAATAGCCGCACAGGGCGGGGCTTCAGAGGGAAAAGAAAAAACTAGCCGGGCTTCTGGTGAGGGTGTAAATGCGAGTATATTCGGGGATGCAAAAAAAATATTCATCTTATTCTTTCGATGAGCGCGATTACCCGCGCATAACAGTTCAATTATTGGTAGAAGTTATAGCCTATCAGCATGCATTAACGGATGCTGTTTTGGGTGAAATTAATGACGAAGCAAAAGCTGACAGAATTGTGAATAGAATCAATGATTTGATGCTCGACAAAAAGGAAACAATACTTGAGCAGTTATATGCATCTTTCGGAAAGACGCCTGAGGTTGGCCCCCTTTAGTTTTTTCAATTCCCTCAGCCACGCTACCCTTCGCTCTTCCCCTGCTGTCAGTGGGTTTTTTCCCAAGAAACTTAAAAAACCCACCCAAACGCTCAGCTAAGCTATGAGACATAATATACTCTTATAAAAAAAAGAACAATGATTGTTTTGCCGTTTCGCGATCCAATTATTGAAGGAAAATAGTTGCGTCAAAATTGGATCGCGAAACGGCAAAACTTTTAAAGCGGAAGTTTTCTTATAAGATAGATTTTATGTCAAATAGCCGCACAGGAGGCATACGCCCTGGCCGCACAAATATGCCAATGACCTGCGTACTTCTTTCACAGCCGGATCACAGCCTGTGAAAAATATTTTTGTCTTTTCACAGATTC
>JAUZOD010000095.1 GCA_030706635.1 Bacteroidota bacterium | reverse complement strand
GGGTTACTTCCGTATGCTGTCCTTCGATGCGTCCGCTCGGTAAATCCACATTCTCTCTTTGCAGTGCCGCCTGCACATCCGAAGGGGTGATCTGGTAAGCCGCCATTTTCACAGGGTCCATTCTCAAACGCATGGCTCTTTTCCGCCCGGCATAAGAATCTACGAGTCGCACGCCGGGGATGGATTGCAGCCGCTCTTTGATGTTGATATTAACGAAATCGGTAATGTCCTCCAGACTCTTGGTATCGCTCTGCACGGTCAGGAAGACCAGGAAATCCGGCGGCCCTGATTTTTCCACGACGGTGGGTTCGATATCCGTCGGTAATTGCTGACGGGATTTCGACACCTTATCGCGGACATCATTCGCCGCAGCTTCCAGGTCGGCGTCCAGGTTGAATTCCACTTTGATCATGCTCACCTGTTCGCGGGAAACCGACGACATGGCGCGGATGCCGTTGGCTTCGGCGATGGCTTCTTCCAGGGGTTTGGTTACCTGGGAAGCGATGATGTCGGCGGATGCGCCGGGATACACGGTGGTTACAGTTACGATGGGGGAGTCGGTTACGGGATATTCTCTTGTTCCGAGGAATGTGTAACCGACGATGCCGAACAAGATTAATAATACTGACATCACGCCTGCAAGAACGGGGCGGGAGATGGATGTTTGGGATAATGCGCTCATTTGAAAAAGTTGAAAATTGAAAGTTGAAAATTGAAAATGGTTTGCCGGATATCGCTTTTTGCGCTGTTGCTGCCAAAGGCCGCTAAGGCCGGAAAAATGATAATCCTTCTTACCGGATGTGTATTCAGTTTCGCCGACTGAAATCTTGCTGTTGCGATTGATGGATTCACCTGGATGGCAGGCTGTTCCACTAGTTTGTGTGAGCAGACTATTCTTTTTTTCGCCTTAGCCGCCGAAGGCGGCAACAGCGAAAAAAAGGATAGCCTGCGAACGATTTATTTCAGGGATGCGAACCGGATCTGGGCGTCGGGAGTAAGACGCAGTAAGTTGCTGGTTACTACGGTATCTCCGTTGTTTAGCCCGTGTAAAATTTCAACTGTGGATGCGCCGCGCTGGCCGATGTCGACGGGGGTGAGCTGAACGTGTTCATTTTTTACGATGTACACGTTGTAGCCCCGCGAAGTGGGGATCAGCGCCTGGGAGGAAACCATCAGCGCATCGGCGTCGGCATGCAGGGCGAGTTGCATGCGGGCGCTTTGTCCGGCGAGTAATCTTCTTCCGGGATTCTGACTCACGGCCCTGATCAGCAGGGTGCGGGTGTTTTGATCCACGCCGGATTCTTTGGCTACGACCTTCGCTGTGTACTGTCTGGTATCGGAGGCGACAGTGAATTTTTGCAGGCTGCCTGTGTTGATGGTCTGCGCATATTTCTCCGGCACGTGGAAGTCCACTTTCACCTGGCTGTTGTCTTCAAGATGCGTAAGCACCGTATTTACGGAAACCACCGCGCCGGGATAGACATGGATGATGCCGATATTACCGCTGAAGGGGGCCCGGACCCGGGTCTTTGCCAGGGTTACCTGTAATTCGACGATCTGCGCCTCGAGCACTTTCAGGTTGGTGAATGCCTGGTCGTAATCCTGCTGCACGACGGCTTCGTGCTGAATGAGATCGCGGAGGCGTTCTTCGTTCAGTTTGGCGAGCTTCTCCTGCTGATGCAGCTTTTCGAGTTGCGCAAGCAGATCGGCATTGTCCATTTCAAAAAGCAGCTGGCCGGATTGTACCGCAGCACCATCTTTTACGTCAATGCGGACGATCTTCCGGGGAAGCTCGCTTACGATATCCACTTGCTGGTTGGGTTCGAGAGTGCCGGTAACTTCGAGTTCATCTTTTAATACGGCGGGCTTCACAATATTGCCGTCTACCGGAATGCCCGGAGCTGTTTTGGCAGGAGATATGGCGGTTTTATTTTCTGCTTTGGCATCACAGCCAGCGAAGAAAACGACCAGGGACGCACATAAAAGAATGGCCAGCAGTGGGCCGCTAACGTGGTTTTGGATGAATTTAAGTGTTTGCATGGTGATTATTATTAATAGATTTATTTGAATAATTCAATACGTTTGGGCAAAGTTCTGGTGTCCGGCGTCCAAAAATGAGAAACAAAATTATAGATTTATTTAAGAAATTCGATAAATAAAATAAAAATTTTTTCCACGGCCCCGTCCTAGATCTTCAGTCCCTCGATAAACTTGATGTAGTCATCCATCAGTTTATTGTTGAGATAATACCGCACGTTCCGGCCTTCCTTGTCGGAAGTGACCAGTTCACTTTCAATCAATAATTTCAGGTGGTGGGCAATCGAAGGCTGGGCGAGGTCAATGGTCTTATTCAGGTCCACACAGTACAAGCATTGCTTGCTCTTCTTAATCTCTTTCAGGATGGTCAGCCGGTTGGGGTCGGCCAGGGCTTTAGAGATCTTTTCCGCTTTTTTCGCATCCATATAAAATGAATTACAGCACAAAAGTAGGGTATTTATCGAATAATTTCAATAAATGAATAATATTTCTTTCAATAAGGAAAACTCAAAACGGTCGGTGCGCTGCTCAGGTTGGGATATACATAATTTCCACTCGCCGGATCAACATAATAGGCTGAGCTGCCGGTATCAAAGAAGGTATTCGGATCTTTTAGTTTATGTACATAGCGGTTGTAGGTGCAGGCAGTGACATAGATAGTGTCGCCGGCATTAAACAGGCCCGTCAGGCTGGATCTGTCAATAAAACAGACATATCCCCCGAGTCCGTCTGTGCTGATATTTTCAGTCTGCATGATCAGGTAATGAGACATATCGACCACCGGATCTTTGCCGATCAGCAATACCAGGTTGCCGGAATAGGGTGTATACTCGTAAGAAGACGTGTCCAGATTAATGTGAATCTCAATGGGATACCCGTCAATTCCCGTTATGCCCTGAACTGCTGTACCGACGGGCTGCTGCAGGAGATAGACATCCGGAACCACGGTAGAGAGCGGTCCTCCCGGAGAATGGGATATTCCGAATACTTTCATGGTCCCGAAGCCGGCTTTCTGATAGGTAAGGTCATAAGTTCCTTTTTCCAGTCCATAAAACACATAATGCCCGGAGGCATCTGTCAGCACCGACCGCTGCAGGCTTCCGCTGCTGAGCTCAACGGTCACAGCACTTGAATCCGCGACCGGCCAGGAGAGGTAACTGAACAAACTCAGGTTGCCGGATATGGAGGCGGTGTCGTGGTCAACACCGGGAAGCCCCTGATTTCCGCGCGAGCCGACAGGACCGGGAACGCCCACTTCCTTCTTGCAGGAAGAAAGGGCCATGAAAACAAGTATAAGGAATGAAATCGCTTTGGTCATATAGAATCATTTTGTCCACACAAAAGACCTGACAACGGAATCGCCTTTATATGGATAGGGAATGTTTTGATAAGTATTCGGGTCGAACCAGGCTGTTCTTAAATCCGGGGCAGGCATAAAATAAGTCTTTATATACAGGCTGTCGCCCGTATGCATCTGGACATTATTGACCAGCGAATCCTGAAAGTAAAGTTGGGTAAACATTTGATTTGTTCCATCCATATTGCTGTTGCCATCGTACCGGTAGAAGAACTGCTGATCGCTCACATCCGCAGTGCGCGAAAAATAAATGGAGAAATATCTTCTGCTATATAAGGTCAATGGAGGTCCGTCTACAGACGTTTTAAGGTCCAGGTATTTCACACCCCGGGTGAGCTGGGAGTTATGCAGAAGAAGGGTTTGATCCAGTATGTGGGTGGTGAGGGTCCCGTCCATTTGAACGATGCCGATGAATTTATCCTCGTTTCCCGCGCTGTGGGTGATGTTCACTGCGAGAGAATCATAACCCCTGCGCTGAAACAGTATGCGGTAGGTGCCCGATTTTAAGGCCGGAAGGGTAAACTTCCCAGATGGGTCGGTGGTCACCGATATCAGGGAATCGCCCATGCGGGTCGATACCTTCACGGAATCAGAAACCTGCACCGGAATATCGTATTGGTCCACCAGTCGTACAAATCCCGTGATGGCAGTCCGGATATTGATGGCGCTGTCGCCGGTATTTCCCTGTGGACCTGCAGGTCCGACCAGTCCGTCTGCTTTTTTAGTGCAGCCGGCCAGCCCTGCACAACAAATCAAAAACAAGATGCCGCCACGGGCAATCCGGTAGAACATGCCTTAATCTTTTAAATTATTATATACTTTAACCTCGTTGCTGAGATTCCCGGCAGCCGGGAAAACCATATTTCCGGCGCTGTCAGTATAACTGAATAGCCTGGGGTTGTCAATGGCTGCGGCCATGTACAGGGAATCCACATCCAGCTTATCGGAATAGAACGAAGGCGGGGTATTGAATGGTGAAAAGACCAGCGTGGAATCATTGGTCTGAAAATAGTTCGTCCGGAAAACATAATCATTGCTGCTGTTTCCCACGCCTGGCGCATGACTCATATACAATAACACCTCGGCATTCGGAAGGGATTGCGGATGCGCCAGGGTGATGGTAATGTACATCACGTGGACCTGGTTAAAAGTCATGGGTACCACCTGCAAATTTTTGATATCATAATGGGAGGAAAGCTGGCGCCCCAGTTCAATCCTGCCGGTCTGGCTGGCATTTATTCCCCCGGTATGTTCAAAGTGGAACAGCTTCATCGGGCCATATCCATCTTTCGAAATGCTGATATCATAAACCCCGGCAGGAGCGGAGGAAACGGAAAAACTGCCGTCGGCCTGCGTCAGCAACCGGATTAACGGGGATGAATTTTCAAATACCACCGAGGCTCCGCTGTTGTCGGACATTGGATCCCCCAGGCTGTCGTATAAGAATACCTTGCCATAGATCGGACCGGTAATGCTGGAGTCGCCAATCGGGCCATATGGGCCTTTGGGGCCGGCGGGGCCGCCGACATTCACTTTTGAGCACGAGAGAATAAAAAGAAATAAGATAGGAGTGATCAGGTAACGGAACTTGAACAATAACATGCTAGACCGGTTTATGGGGGGCGCCGCAAAAATAAACCAAAATAGCTCATCAATTTCACCAGCTTATCCACTTCTTAATAACCGAATCGCTATCAAGGACCCATAAACCGTCAACTGTCAATTGTCAACTGTCAACTGTCAATTGTCAATTGAATCATTCCGTTCTCAAACTCCTTACCGGATTCATCAATGCCGCTTTAATCGCCTGGTAGCTAACCGTCAACAGCGTGATCAGCATGGCGCCCAGGCCGGCAATGATGAATATCCACCAGGATATATCCGTACGGTAAGGGTATTTCTGCAGCCACTGGTGTAAAAAATACCAGGCAATGGGAACGGCAATGCAGCAGGAAATAATCACCAGGTTTACAAAATCTTTTGACAGCATTTGCCATAGGTTGAATACACTGGCGCCGAGTACTTTGCGAACGCCGATCTCCTTGGTGCGCTGCTCGGCAACAAAAGAGGCAAGTCCGAACAGGCCGAGGCAGGAAATGAATACCGCGAGTATGGCAAAAAAAGTAGCCAGGTCGCCGATGCGCTTCTCATCGCTAAATTTCTGCGCATATTCCAGGTCGGTGAACTTGAACTCGAATGGGGCACCGGGATTGTACCGCTTGAATATCGTTTCGATTTTGGCCAATGCTTCATGAACAGGCACGGTAGGCCTCATCCGTATGGTTATCACGCCTGCCCATCCGGGGTTCATGACAAAGATGGTGGGCTTTACCGGTTCGTATGGAGATTCCATCACCATGTCTTTTATCACGCCCACCACCGTATAGTTTTTATCGTTCCAGTTGATGATCTGGCCAACGATATTTTTTAAACCTGTTAGTTTCACGGCGGCTTCATTCAGTATCAGGGTGCTGGTATCGGCAGCAAAACTTCTTGAGAAATCACGGCCTTCTATAATTTTCCAGCCGATGGTCTTACCAAAATCCTGGGTTACGCCAATGGTGCCAAACAACGGAAGCGTATTGGGATCCTTGCCCTGCCAGTTGAAACCGATCTGGTTCGACCAGACACTGGTGGAGGGGCTGGAAGATTCGGCCATATTCTCCACAGCGCCCGTCCCGATCAAATCATTTCGCAGCGGTTCGTAGTGACCGAAAAGATCGGGCGTAGTCATCATGATGGTGATCAGTCCTTCGCGGCTGTAACCCACCGGCCTGTCACGCGCATACTGTATCTGCCGGTAAACGATGATGGTGCCGATGATCAGCGCGATGGAAATGCTGAACTGCACCACCACCAGCACTTTTCTCGGCAATGCCGCAAAACGGCCCACGCGGAATGTGCCTTTCAATACCTTGATGGGATCAAAACCGGATAAATAAAATGCAGGATAACTGCCGGAAACAATGCCCGTAAATAAAGTGAAGGCCAGAATGAACGTCCAGAACAAGAGGTTGCCTCCCGGCAAATGAATATCCTTATCGGATAATCCGTTAAAGAAGGGCAGAAGAACCAATACCAGGATCAGTGCAAACAGCAGGGCGAGAAATGCCACCACAATGGATTCGGTCAAAAATTGCCGGATGAGCTGATAGCGCAGGGAACCTACGGTTTTGCGGATGCCCACTTCTTTTGCACGTTTCTCGCTGCGCGCTGTGGACAGGTTCATAAAATTAATACAGGCCAGCAGCAATACGAATACACCGATGATGCCGAAGAGCCAGACAAACTGGATCCGTCCGCCAACGAGTTTTCCGTTTTTAAATTCATTGTACAAGCGCCAGTTGTCCATCGGCTGCAATACCAGCTCTTCCACGCCATCCCTTGCGGCATTCAGATGGACCATGGACGCTTTTTTTATTTTCGCACTGGTCCTGGCCATGTTCAGGTTAGCATTCAACTGAATAAAAGCCTGGAAAGAATGATTGCCCCATTCCGTCATCGCGTTCTTCAGCCAGGGTTCGGTGGCCACATATTTATCCCAGGCCATCAGGATCTTCGTATCGTACAACGTGGTGTTCCGGGGAAAATCCTCATAGACCCCGGCAACTTTTAAATCAAATTTGTTGTCAATCTTTACCGTTTTATTTAAGGGGTCCTGATCGCCGAACAAGGCTTTTGAGACCGAGGCGCTGAGCAGCAGGGAAGACGGATCAGACAGTGCATTCCGGTTCCCGTTCAGCATATTCAGAGAGAACATAGCCGGGAATGCCGGTTCTACACTCATGCCATCCGAACTTATCTTTTTATCACCCACTGCCAGGATATGCCCGAAATTCCAGGAAGCCATGGACACAGCTTTGAAATCGCTGCCATATTTGGACCGAAGCTCGTTGGCCAGGGGCATGGCTACCGCCTGACCGGTACCGGTTTCCCCGTTGAACGTTTGGGTGGTCATCACCTGCGCCAGTTCCCTGTGGTTAGTATAATAGTGGTCAAAACTCAGTTCATCCCAGATCCACAGGCCAATCAGGATGGCCACGGCCATGCCGGTGGCGAGACCGATGATGTTAATGGCTGAATAAGCTTTGCTTTTCAACAGATTTCGCCAGGCGATGATAAAATAATTTTTTAGCATGGGAGTGTGTGAATGGTTTTGAACTTTGTTCAAAACCAAAGATGGGTGATATCTGAATTTGTTGCATGGATCATGGGATTATTTTTTGAACAACTTCAGCCGGTTAACCACATGAATTGGCTAGTTTTGCGCGCGTCCGTATCGACGGGCGCATCCATTCCACATGCCAACTGATGATAAGCCGTATTAAGCAATTTCCCCAGATCATTGTTGCCGTTGGATTATTACTCATTACGCTGGCCGTAAATATTTCCATGCCGCTTTTCCGGGTGTATGCAGAGGCAGCCGGGTTTAACAACGGACAGACTTCGCTTGTTTTTGCCGCCTATATTGTGGGTATGCTCCCCTGTTATATTTTTCTTGGTGGTCTGTCAGACCGGGTGGGAAGACGACCCGTTGTGATGGTTAGTGTATGCAGTTCTTTTCTGGCCACAGCCATTATAACCTGGAAACCGGACGTGTACGCGCTCATCTTTGCCCGTTTCTTCCAGGGCGTTGGCGTTGGTCTCGGAATGGGCGCCGCCACAGCTTATATCAGCGAGTTGCTCAAACCAGATCCGCAGGCGGCTTCCAAAGCGGCCGCCCTGGCAACACTTTTTACCGCCATCGGATTTGGGGGCGGCGCGCTGGCAACCAGTATTGACCTGCTTTCCGGTTTTACCAATACACCCGTCACCTACACCGGTTTACTAATCGTTACAGGGATTGGCATCCTGCTATTATTTTATCTTCCCAAACTCATTCCGCAGGGAGGTCAACTGATACGATTACCCTATTTCCCGCCCGGTTCATTACCCATCAATACCGCGATTGGCATTTGCTGGGCGGCGACCGGAATTGTGGTGGCTATAATACCCACTCAGTTGTCGAAATTCTCACTTACCGCCTATGCAGGTATTTGTCTCACGCTGGTCAATTGGTCCGGCGGATTTATTCAGCCTTTCATCCGGAAGTACGACTCACTCAAGTCAGTGAAGATGGGTTTGTTCCTGATTCCCCTGGGATTTATGCTTGTGATTGCCGGATGCATCAAAGGCTGGTTATTCCTCATCCTGCTGGGCACTTCCATTGTGGGTCTGGCGGCTTATGGATTTTCTTACCTGGGCGGCCTGGACATCATCAACCGCCTCGGCGGCGCGCACAAAGCCAGGGCCGTATCCGGCTTTATGTTTTTCGGGTATATCGGATTCGGCATCCCGTCGGTATGCCTCGGATATTTTGCCGATCATTTTGGTATAACCAATGCCTTGTGGCTTTTTGAAATTTCTATCGTGGTGCTGAGCGTCTGGCTTTATGTGCGTTTATCCGGAAAGAATCGAAATAATGATGCTTTAAACTGAAGCCGGGAAACGCTCTATTCCGGCGATGAATACGGCATCCGGGCTTCAGATCTGAAGCCGATGATGGAAAAAGCAATAAGCCGGTAAGGCCGCCGGATTCGGACGATTATGCTGGAATTAAACCGGCAGAAATAATCAGATATTATGATGAACTATGGATAAATTTAGGGTCCTGTCTGATTCTAAATTTAGCTGCATATGAAAAGAATATTCCTGCTGGGCTTTGTTTCCTTCTGCCATATAGTTTCTGCTTTCTCCCAAAATGCAAAAACGGTTTCAACGCGGAATCTGCGGATCGATGGCCATCCCGCATGGATCATGCAGGGAAATATTTATGAGGTCAATACGAGGCAATATACACCCGAAGGCACGTTAAATGCATTTGCCCGGAATCTGGACCGGCTCAAAGCCATGGGCGTTCAAACCCTCTGGTTCATGCCGCTGAATCCCATCAGCAAAACCGACCGTAAGGGAACCCTGGGCAGTTACTACGCAGTATCTGATTACACGGCATTGAATCCGGAATACGGCGTGATGGCGGACTGGATAAAACTGGTGAAGACCATTCACGGGAAAGGAATGAAAGTGATCATTGACTGGGTGCCCAATCATACCGGTGCGGATAATCACTGGCTCAGGGAGCATCCCGATTTTTTTGTGAAAGACAGTACGGGTCAGGCAGCAATAGCTGTGGACTGGGCCGATACCCGGCAACTGGACTATAAAAATCCGGAAATGCAGGACAGTATGATCGCGGCTATGGAATACTGGATCGAAAAATCGGATATAGACGGATTCCGCTGTGACGTGGCCTGGAATGTGCCTGCCGCTTTCTGGAGCCGTTGCATCCCGGAACTTAAAAAAAAGAAGCGCAATATCTTCATGCTGGCGGAAGGGGACAAGACCTATCTGCCGCCCAGCGGATTTGACGCCATCTATCCCTGGAACATGTTTGCCATGATGAAGAAAGTGGCCGCCGGCGAGAGACCGGCTTTTGGGCTGGATAGTATCTATCATGATATCGATTCGCTTTATCCGCCCAATGCAATAGAAATGTATTTTACCAGCAATCATGATGAGAACAGTTGGAACAAAGCGGATTTTGGGGTATTCCCGGGCGCCGAACATGCGCCATTTGCGGTTTTTACTCAGACCATGGCGAAAGGCGTTCCACTGATCTACGGGGGGCAGGAAGAACCGGTACTTCGTGCGCTGCCCTTTTTTGAAAAGGACACGATCCGTTTTGAACATTATGCCCGCGCGGCGTTTTATAAAACCCTGCTCAGTCTTCGTAAAAGAGACATAGCCCTGTCGCCGGATGCCCGGTTCAAAAAGATCCATGCCGGAGATGACGCAGCCGTCTATGCCTATACCCGTGAAAAAGCCGGCAGGAAAGTGCTAGTCATTCTGAATCTTTCGAATCAGGAACAAAATATTTCCGTAAAAGAAAAATCTTTATGGGGGAATCCACTGAATGTTTTTATGCATAGCAAAGAACCGCTGGGCAGCCGGCCCTGGAAAATGGAGCCCTGGGGTTATGCTGTTTATGAATATTGAGATGAGCCGGGTTGGGTACAGTTCAGCCGGTTCTTATCAGGCAATTCCGTTAAATAGGTGAATCACATGAATAAATAGGTTAACCGGGAAAGAAACGGGATTGATCAAATTCTATTGGTATGATTTTTTCAGGTTTTTCTAAAACATTTTATGCATCTCCTTTATATACCCGCGCTCTTCGCAGCCCTCACGGCAGTTGCGCCCATGAGCGACAACAACCTCACAGTTATAAGTACCAGTTTTTCCAACAATGCCAGCATTCCGATGAAATATTCCTGTGAGGGGATGGAGGTCAGCCCGCCATTGCAGATCAGCAATATTCCCTCTGGCGCCAGGTCGCTGGCCATTATCCTGCATGATCCGGATGCGGGCCAAAATGGATTCACACACTGGGTAGCATGGAACATCAGTGTGGATGGGAATATTCCGGAAGGCTTTAAAGGCGGTGACCAGGGGAAAAACGGAGCCGGGCAATCCGGTTACAAGGGCATGTGTCCTCCCAGCGGTACTCACCATTATCATTTTAAGGTGTATGCGCTGGACACCATGCTGGATATTGATGACAAGACAGACAAGGCCGGACTGGAAAAAAGCATGGAGGGGCATATTCTTGCCCAGGGTGAATTGGTCGGCCTGTATAAAAAGACCAAATCATAAGGCGGCCTCAAAAATCCGGTCTTATTTTTTCGGAGCAGCCCCTTTGCTGATGATCATCCAGTCTTCATTGGCATGCCCGGCAGAGATCCATTGATCCATTAAAGCAGCGATGGGTGGAATGACCGTTAGCTGTGCATCGCCTTTCTGTGCTTCCCGTATCATCAGTCCCGCATCTTTTCTGGCCATGCTCAGTTCCCAGGATGGCTGGCTGAAATCATCCGTGGCTATCTTTTTTAATCTGCCCGGAACCATGGTTGCCGGATTCCAGGCCCCAAATAAAGCCGAGACATCGGCCACTGGTATTTCCAATGTTTTTGCGAGGGTCAGCGCATCGGCGAGTCCAGCCGTCAGCGAGATCAGGAACAGATTGCCGATCAGTTTCATACCGGCAGCCGTATTACTTGCTGCGCCGAAATTGATCAGCTTGCCGGTCATACTGGAAAGCTC
>JAUZOD010000094.1 GCA_030706635.1 Bacteroidota bacterium | reverse complement strand
GGGAAGAAGAAAGCTATCTTAGTCCTGCCCCGAATCAAAGCCGTGAAGGCAGTAGGGAACCGCTTTACATCAATATGCCGGGTTCGGATAAAAAGGCCCCTTTGTTTACCCAAGGTTTGAACGTTCAGAAATCCGTTGAATTAAATTGGGAGGAACCCGCAAGATCTTCAGGAAATATCAACAAGATGCCGGATAAAACAAAAAGAACATCAGGAAAAGGGCTGTTGATCGCCAGTGTGATTTTACTCTTCGGTGCGGGAATGTGTACCGGTTTTTTTATCTCGAATCGTGGAAATTTTTACTCAACAGATACCAATCCTCCCCACACCAAGCTGTTGCCGGTCATGTCCAAAGACTTTCCGCAGTCCGCTCCGGAACAATCTGCTTTGACAACACGAAATGATACCAGTAGGGAGTTGGGAAATAATAAGCCCGTGCTCCTATCCGAATCCACGATCCGTTCCGGTTCAAAATCCAAAAAGAAACCCGCGCCTTTGGCCAAGGATACGATCCATCAGGCAGTTGTTCCAGTGCCGGTTTCAAATGTTACCGATTCTTCCAGGATAAAACAGGAAATCGAAAATAAAAAAGATGCTCTGACCGCTAAAATCAAGGCGCATCCTGAAGATTATCTACTCATTACGGCAGGCAAATATAAAGTAGGCGTATTAGGCGGGATTTCCGAATTCCCGTTGACGCTGTCCAATCGGTCAGGCGTTACCATAGACCAGGTGGTGGTTGCGGTTGATTACATTCTTCATAATAAAAAGGTTTTTAAAACGGAAGATGTAAGTTTTCAAAATCTGGCAACCGGAACTACGGTTACCAGTGAAGCACCCAAAAGCTCCCGCGGCATAAAAATTTCCTATCGCATAAAGATTGCAAATGCGCAGCAAATAGGGCTGTCCTATTCCAATTAGGGGCATTAACTATTTGTTGTTTTCTTTTTTTTGAAAAACTTTTCTCTTGGCATAAAAGTTGAAAAGTGTTATAACCATATTCACATCCTGTGTAACTCCAAAGACTGGCATAGAATAAATATTCAGAGAAATTACAGATTTATCAGTAACAGTTTAATTTAATCAGATGAGAAGGGGATTATTGGAGCTTTGCCTGATCATTATAGTGATCATAGGCATTCACGCGGAAAGAGCAATGCACAGTGGATCAATCGAAGGGAGTGTTTACCCCTCTAGTCTGACGCCGGCCGTAGTGGCCGTACGGGGCAGCGATTCGGTTAAAACAGCCAGTAACGACGGACATTTCGGAATGCGGTTACAACCGGGCATGTGGAAAGTGATATTTGTCGTAAAAAATCCGAATCAGAGCCAGGTTGAGAAAAGTGTCAACATTTCCGAAGGACAACGGATCAACCTCGGAGAAATCAAATTTGCAGAGTAAAATATTGTATAGGGGGTCATAAAAGGTCAGTCCGGCTTTGCTGCCGGGCTGATTTTTTTTTTAAAGGAAATGCTTTATCATTGAACATGAAAAATATTGTCCTTTTCGGTGCCGGAAAGTCAGCCACCTGCCTGATTGATTATCTCTCCCGATCCTGTCAGGAAAATCAATGGATGCTGACTGTGGCCGATGCCAACGCAGATGTCCTGAATAAGAAGCTATCCGTACTGCCGGCTGTTCAGGCCGCGCAGGTAAACGTGCAAAATCCCCCGGAATGGACTCCCCTGATCGAAAAGGCCGACCTGGTAATATCTCTGCTGCCGCCCGCCCTGCATATTTTGATTGCACGAACTTGTTTGCTTAAACTAAAAAATCTTCTAACTGCCTCTTATATAGATGCTGGTATAGAGTCACTTCAAAAAGAAATAGAGGCAAAAGGGCTATTATTCTTATGTGAAATGGGGCTTGATCCAGGTATTGACCATATGAGCGCTATGGTTTTGATTGACCGTATTCATGCCGGGAACGGCCATATCAGCTCTTTCCGGTCCCATACCGGTGGTTTGGTGGCCCCGGAGAGCGACGACAACCCCTGGCATTATAAGATCAGCTGGAATCCCCGGAATGTAGTCAGGGCGGGTTCGGCAGGTGCCATCTATAAAGAGAACCGGAAAATTACGCAGATCGGTTATCAGCATATTTTTGAAAATACCGGCATGGTAAGCGATCGTTGGGCCGGGACCTATGCTTTTTACCCCAACCGGGACGCGCTGGCCTATATGCCCATATACGGATTGGAGGACGCGGATACGTTTATCCGAACAACGTTGCGTCACCCTGACTTTTGCCGGGGCTGGAAAGATATTGTGGCATCCGGCTTAACAGACGACCAACAACCGATCAGCGCATCTGTGAAAACAATCGCGGACTGGAGCCAATCGCTGCGGTCACGTCTAAATGGGTTTAACAGGCCACTTTTTGATTTCCTGGGGCTTTTTGAAAACAATCCCTTGCCGAAAGGCGTCTACTCTTCCGCAGACGTGCTACAGCAGCTGATTGAAAAAAAATGGGAAATGAGGGAATCCGATAAAGACATGATCGTGATGTTGCATGAACTGGAATATACCGTCGGTCAAAAAAAACACAGTATGAAGAGCAGCCTGGTGGTTATCGGTGAAGATCATCTGCGAACCGCTATGGCCAAAACCGTCGGGCTACCGCTTGGCATTGCAGCCCGGCTTGTGCTGGAAAATAAAATTCAGCTAAAAGGCTTGCATATTCCAATCATTCCTGAAATCTATCTTCCCGTATTGAAAGAACTGGACCAGCACGGGATTCGGTTTCACGAGACCGTTAGTTAACCTCGATATGCTGGGTGTACAGCGTTTTATATTGCATGTCGCGGAATATCACAATGTACTTGCCACGCCTCAGGTATAGCAGATAGGTTCCTTTGCCCGTTTGCAGATAGGTTTGATCCGCGGGAATCACCTGACCGGGTTTACTGTTAAAAGACTCAAACTGATAATAAGCCTGAACAAAGAAAGTATTTTTATCCGAAGGTTTGATATAGATGGGCTGCCTTCTGTTTTGCAATGCGAGCCAGGTTGGACGCGAATCCCGGTAGCTGGTTTTGGGATGGATCACGGTCAGGTCGTAAAGCGTACTGCCCGTAATATTCAGCGGTTCGTCGTCAGAGAGGGCGATCGAAGGACTGTTGACCGGGTAGTTTTGTAAAAAGGTTTCATAAAAAGCTTTACCAAAACTGAAATTGCTTTCCTCGGTCATATCCGTCTGATCGATGGTGAGCGGATCAATACCGGACATTTTTTTGAAAGCCATTCCCATGGGAATATAGTCGTTTGAGGGGCTTTGCTCGGCAATATGGCCGTAGCCCGCATACACAAATATTTTTGCGGTGCTGTCTTCTTTCAGCACCTGGTATATGCGGGAAGCCTGAATGGAATCCCTTTCCGTGGCTGAGTGTTGATCTGCATGAGGATCTTCATAAGCCAAGAGTTGAAATCCCATATCCAATGCAATCCTGATCATTTCACCGGCTACGGGTTCTGCCGCAAAGTGACCGGTTTTGTACGTAAGCTTGTGAAGTTCCTGATCCGGTTCGGGATTCAGCATTTCCATCGCGAGATACCGGAATCCTCTTTTGTAAAGCTCATCCATCAGGGAAATTGCAAAAGCGCGATGCACCGGTTTATTATAAGCCTCATTCAACATGATGACCCGGTAACGCGGCGCAATAAACCCGATGAACCTGCGGGCATCTACGTTTTTAATCTGTTTTAAAACCTGGATGCTTTTGGAGATCTGCCTTCTTTCCACATCCGTCACCGGGGTGCTGTCTGCCAGTTGTTCATAATCCAGGGCGGCCGAATAATCACCATCCCGTGCCGCATTCTGACTCAGCATTTCGTAATAAACAGGGGCAGATAATATTTTTTTGAATTTATCTTCTGAGCCGAGTAATTGATACAGAGGATACAGATAGTGCAGGTTGTCTCCAATCCTGTAAGAAAGGCTATTGAGGGATGTATCGAAGACGCCTGGCTTTATTTCTGTAACGAAGGTCTTCAGATTCTTCAGCTCGCGATTGGGCTGAGCTTCGGTGATTCCTGCCAGCATCAGAAGCTGGATGACGCATCCGAAGAATTTATTGATGTGCATAATTGAAATTAGTCAACGCCTCCCATTTTCAGAACGAGGGCCCACTCCTCTTCGGTTACCGGTTGTACCGACAAGCGGCCTAATCTGACGAGTGCCATGCCGGCGAGTTTTTTTTCTTTCTTAATTTGTTCCAGGGTAACGGGATGGGGTAACTTTTTGAAGGGCTTAACATCAACGGCCACCCAGGCTGTGTCTGACGTTGTGGGATCGGGATAAGCTTCTTTATCAACTGTTGCAATGCCCACGATTTCCATTCCTTTATTGCTGTGGTAAAAGAACACCTGATCTCCTTTTTTCATAGCCCGTAAATGGATGCGGGCTGCATAATTCCGCACCCCGTCCCAACGGGTATGCTTGTCTTTTACAAACTGATCCCAGCCAAATACATCCGGTTCCGATTTAATAAGCCAGCGTGACATAAGAAAGAAAATGAGGGTTATGATGCCATTTATCTGGTCAAAGATAGGTTTGCGCTGGATACCTGAAGGCCTGCATCTTGTAAATTTTTCAGAAAATCAGAAATCCGGGGAATGTATGTTTTGCATATCTGTTGCGGTATTGAGTTATCCTAACAATCAATTAAATCTTTTGTATGAAACAGTCCGGATTATCCATGCTTAGTGTTGTCGCTGTTTTTTCAGCGATGTTTAGTTTTGCCCGGAAACAGGTAACGGTCGGCGGGCAATGGTGTTATCCATGTGATTGATCACGTGCTGATGCCGCAATAGGGTAAATAGGGCTGTTTTGAAACGGCGCCGTTTTTAAAATTCTTCCGGAAACCCGAACATCCTTTTCTCCGGTTTATACGTATACTATTTAAGGCCGCTTATCACCGGCTTAACTATTTGCGACAGGTTGTTTTAAGGTCAGACCATCTGCCTGCCTTCTGGCATGGGGGATGGTCTTTTTTACCATCCGCCGGCCAGTACATCGGCGAGGTGCATGGTTTTGATCGGAAGTTGCTGATGGCGAATGTGTCCGTCCAGGTGCATCAGGCAGGACATATCCGTAGAAATGATATAGTCAGCTCCGGTTTCCATCGCATGATGAACTTTCTGATCTGCCATCGCCATGGAAATTGCTTCAAATTTAACAGCGAAGGTCCCACCAAACCCGCAACAGGTTTCCACATCGGCCATTTCCACCATTTCAAGACCGCGAACATGGGATAGCAGGCGGCGTGGCTCCTCTTTAATTTTGCATTCCCTGAGCGCGGCGCAGGAATCGTGATATGCTGCCTTACCCCATAATACGGATTGAAAATCCTCCTTTTTCAGCACGTTTACCAGGAAATCCGAGAATTCGTATATCCGTTTCCCGGTTTGTTTTACCTCCTTATTGTAAGCGGAATCCTGAAACAGGGTTGGATAATAATTTCTCACAAAACCTGTGCAGGAAGCACTTGGGGAAATAATGTAATCGGTGCCTGAAAAGTCCTTCAGGAATTTGAGGCATACTTCTCGGGCATCTTCCCGGAATCCGGCATTGAATGCTGGTTGTCCGCAACAGGTTTGTTCCGTATTGTAATTAACAGTGCATCCCGCTTTTTCAAGCACTTTCACCATATTGAACGCCGTTTCCGGGTAAAGCTGGTCTATAAAGCAGGGTATGAAAATCTGTACTTTCAATATTTGCAGATTATTTAGATCACCGGATGTTGCGGCAAAAAGAAATCATTTTGAGGGCGGTCTGAGCTGCTTCCTCACCTTTATGTCCATGCAGGCCACCGATCCTTTCATGAGCCTGTTCCAGATTATCCACCGTTAGAATACCGAAAATGACCGGTACCGAAAGCAGGAGGTTAAGCCGGAGAATTCCGTCTGTTACCGCCCGGCAAACATATTCGAAATGCGGCGTGTTTCCGCGGATTACACAGCCCAGAGCAATAAAAGCTTCAGGGCGTGTTGCTTTGGCGTGTTTTGTTTCTTCCCAGTATTTTTTAATGGCAAATGGAATTTCAAATGCACCGGGAACCAGAAGATCGGCGGCCAGCACTGCCTTTTCTTCGGCAAGAATTCTTTTACATCCCGCATGAAGAACATCAACAACGGGGGCATTCCATTCAGTTCTTACCAATACCACAGAAGCTTTTTTGACTTTTGGCGTGGATTCTTTTGTTTTGCCCGAAGATGACATTTATGGTTATTTAACAACGCCCAGCCTGGCCAGATAGCGGTCTATGTCGAATCCTCTCTGGGTGGCAGGGTATTTATCTTTAACGATCTGATACATGTCAATGGCTTCTTTGGTTCTGCCCATACTTTCGTACAGGTATCCTGCCCGGAAAAGGTATTCTGAAGATGTGATCGCGTCTTTGTCAAATGTGCTTCCGGCTTTTTTATACGCGGCAATTGCATCTTCCTTTTTATTTAATTCGGAATAAGCATCTCCGAGTAGTCCATAAGCCTTCGCCTGCACCTGTAGCGCGGGCGTGCTGAAATCCTTCAGGTACTTAACTGCCTTGTCGTATTCTCCCAGTTTCAAATAGCAGCTTCCGGCATAGAATGTTGCCAGCTGAGCTGCTTTCGTGTCGGGATATTTTGAAATAATTTTAGCAAAACCGGCATTCACATTGTCTCCGTTGAGAGCGAGTTTCACGGAGTCCATGCGAAAATAATCTTCAGCACGGAACATGGCCTCCTCACCCTGTTTTTCTTTGGGCTCCTGAACGAAATGTTTGTAACCGGCATAGCTTCCGACAATAACCAGGAGAACAACTACGGCAATCAGGGTTTGCTTTCCGTACCTGTCCTGATAAAGCATCCAGCTTTCTGCTACTGTTTTTTTGTGTTGAAGGTGCTCGGGATGTTTGATTACACTCATTTTTTGGAATTAATATAATATAGGGTATGCGGAGGTTATCCGTCAGTCTTTAATAAAAGGATAATTTTTATCTATGTAAATATCTTTGTACACCTCGTCATCATGCGGGATGGGAGATTCTTCTGCAAATTTGACTGAAGCCGCCACCGTGTCGGCCACCCGTTTATTAATAGCATTCAGGTCTTCCTGTGTGGCCAGTTTACGGGTGAGAATGGTATTGGTCACCTGGGCAATCGGATCGCGCTGTTTATATTCTTCCACCTCCTCTTTTGTTCTGTATTTCGCGGGATCAGAGATAGAATGTCCTTTATACCGGTAGGTTTTGATTTCCAGCAAGGTTGGCCCCCCACCCTCCCTTGCTCTTTTAATGGCCCTGGCAACACCTTCATGTACAGCTTCGGCGTTCATGCCATCGATAGAATCGCCCGGCATTTCGTAAGAATCTGCCAGCTTATATATATCCACCACATTAGACGTTCTTTCCACGGAAGTGCCCATAGCGTAGTTGTTGTTTTCACAAATAAAGACTACAGGCAATTTCCACAACATGGCCATATTGAATATCTCATGCAGCATACCCTGGCGGGCAGCCCCGTCTCCAAAAAAAGTAAGCACGGCGTTATCGGTGCCTTTGTATTTTTCGGCAAAGGCGAGGCCGGCCCCGGTTCCAATTTGTGCCGCCACAATTCCATGCCCACCGAAAAACTTCACCCCCACTCCGAAAAAGTGCATGCTGCCTCCCTTTCCCTTGGCGGCTCCGGTTGCTTTTCCGTAGAGCTCAGCCATGCAGGCATTGGCGCTGACGCCTTTGGAAAGGGCCAGGCCATGGTCCCGGTACCCGGTAATAAACGGATCATCCGGCCGTGAAGCGGTCATACATCCCGCCGCAATGGCTTCCTGCCCGATATAGGCATGGAAAAAACCGCGGATCTTTCCCTCCATTTTATATTTTTCCTCCGCCATCAACTCAAATTGCCGGATCAGTTGCATCAACTCGTACCAGTATAAATAGGTTTCTTTTGAAAACTTCGTGGCCACTTGCGTAAATTTGGTTTATACCCGCCGGGGATCGGCAAAGGCGGGGCAAAGATAAGGGGTAAACAGGAAATTTGCGAGTAAAGGATCACATTTGCCGCGCAGATTTTCGGCTTCCGGCAGATCCAGCCTGACAATGATCCATGCGGGGGCCTTTATCGCAGCGTTTCTCTTTCCGGGTGCCGCAAATCCAAAAATTCCATTAGTCGTTTAGCACGTCAGAAGTTTGCCGTGTTGCTGCTCAAGCGGGGTTACTAACCGATGCTTTCTTGCGGGTAGCTGTTATCGTGA
Source organism: Bacteroidota bacterium (assembly GCA_030706635.1). Lineage (GTDB taxonomy): Bacteria > Bacteroidota > Bacteroidia > Chitinophagales > Chitinophagaceae > Puia. The sequence continues at coordinate 3,477 of JAUZOD010000094.1, read as the reverse complement.
ACCGCGGCGATGAATTGGTTAGCTCAGGCATTGATAATATGATCCGGATGATCGCTAAAGACTAAATTGCATAGCCCCAGCCGCAAATTGCTTATGTTATCTTTAAAATATATATCGCTGCTCCAGTATAAAAATTATTTGAAGGAAACTTTTTCTTTTGATAAGCAGGTCATTGGTATTTATGGCAACAACGGGGTGGGAAAAACCAATCTGCTAGACGCGATTTATTATCTCAGTTTTACCAGGAGCTATTTTTATAAATCAGACCTGCAAAATGTTCATCACGGCCAGAGCGGGTTCCGGATTGAGGGGGAATTTGATGCCGGTGGGCAGGATCAGAAAGTGATCTGCATACTTCGGGAGACTGGAAAAAAGGAGGTGTCACTCAATAATGAAATGTATCAGCGGCTGTCCGCACACATTGGCAGGTTCCCCAGCGTAATCATTACACCGGATGACGCGCGCATCATCACGGAAGGAAGTGACGAACGCAGGAGATATGCGGATGCATTGCTTTGTCAGCTCGACCCGCAATATCTGCAGTACCTGATAGAGTATAACCGATTGCTGCAGCAGCGCAATAATCTGCTCCGGGCACTGGCGGACCGTGTCACCCATGATAAAATTCTGCTCGATGTATTTGATGCCCAGTTACTGGTTCCCGGAGCTTATATTTTTGTGAGAAGACAGGACTTCTTCCGGGAATTATTGCCTGCCATCAAAGCGATTTATCAGTATATAGCGGGCTCAGACGATGATCTGGAGCTTTCTTATCAAAGCGATCTTTCTCATTTCTCTTTTGCAGAGCTTTTACATAAAACTCGCGACCGCGACATGCTTTTGCAACGGACGCATATGGGAATTCACAAAGACGATATTGAGTTGCGGCTTAAAGGTCAGCAGTTCAAAAACATTGCTTCCCAGGGGCAGCGCAAGAGCCTGCTTTTTGCCATGAAACTGGCCGAATACGATGTACTCAAAACGACTAAGGGTTTTGCACCGTTAATTCTGCTGGACGATGTTTTTGAAAAACTGGATGCTACCCGTATGCACCAGTTGCTGGAAAGGGTTTGTTCTCCCGGGAATGGCCAGCTCTTCATCACCGATACGCATGGAAACCGCATCCGGGAACATCTGGAAGAATTATCGGTGGACTATAGTATGATTGGATTGTCAGGTCGCTGAATGAATTGTTGACGGCTGACAGTTGACGGTTGACCGACTTTTTGTTGCGAATCCGCACCCAAGATCGGTCAACCGTCATCCATCAACCCCTATCTTTGCCTCATGGGAGAATACTCAATGGCCGAAGCCATGCGCCAATTTCTGAATAAAAGCCGGCTGAAAGGGAATGTGCTGGCGCTTCAGATTACCGAGATATGGGAGAAAATTATGGGGAAAACCATCGCGCGTTATACCGATCAGATAGAGATCCACGGTCATACCCTGTACATTCACACAACAGTGGCACCGCTAAAGCAGGAGCTGCTGTACAAGAAAGAACTGATCGTAGCAAGAGTAAATGAAGCATTGGGTGAAAAACTGATAAACGAAGTGGTGATCAGGTAACGCGCGGGTCCACCACGCGGTACAGCCAGTCGGCCAGAATATTGATCACAATAAAGAAAAAGGAAGTAACCAGCACGGATCCCATCACAACCGGAAAATCCAGTTTGGCCAGCGCATCAACGGTCAGCTTTCCGATTCCCTTCCATCCGAAAATATATTCCACAAAAAAAGCGCCGGCAAGCAATTCGGCAAACCATCCGGTGATGGCCGTGATTACGGGATTCAATGCATTTCTCAGGCCATGCCTCCAGATTACCTGTTTCATGGACAAGCCTTTTGCATAGGCTGTGCGTATATAATCCTGATTCAGAATATCCAGCATGGAACCACGGGTTAGTTGGGCAATAATGGCGAGGGGGCGGATGCCTAGTGTGATGGCGGGAAGGATCAGATTTTTAAGTTGCCATTGTTCTCCCTCAAAAGGATCGGTATTGAAAAGACTGCCCGTCATGTTGAGTCCTGTGTAATGGCTCAGCACAAAACCAAAGACGTAAGCGATTACGATGCTCATAAAAAAAGAAGGAGCTGAAATGCCGAGCACGCTGCTGAAGATGGCCGCAGAGTCCATCCAGGTGTCTTTCTTAACCGCCGCGATCACACCCAGTAAGATGCCCAGCATCGTGGCAATGAACATAGCCGCAAAGGCCAGCAGGATAGTACCCGGCAGGGCATCCATGAGTGTACTCCATACGTCTTTGCGGGTTTGATAGGAACGCCGCAGATAAGGAAATTTTAATACCAGCCTGGTATTTCCGCCGATACCCAGACAGTGTATTTTTTTTTCTTCGAGTTCCTGTTTGCTGTAAATGCTGAGCGGTGAAACATCATTGAGGTAATAAACAAACTGTTTCCATTTCGGCTGGTCAAGATAGAGTTCCTTGCGGATATTCTTCAGCGTTCCGGCGTCGGCTCTTTGGCCCATGATCAGCCTGGCCGGATCTCCGAATCCCTGGAACAGAATAAATACAATCACCACCACACCGGCCATAACCAGGCTGCCATAAAATATTTTTGTGAAGAGGCTGGTGATCATGGCTGATTTCCGGGTTCAGACGATTGTTGGGGAAGGGCGCTCAATTCAGGAATTGCCGATTCCAATGCGGCATAACTCCATTTGTTGAGTATGGTGCCCTTTTTAAGCAGGTAAACTGTAGGGTCTGTTCGGGCTGCGGTTTTAATTGCCGTGGCGTCACAGGTGAAAACAGAAATTTCGCCGGACAGATTATTGGTCCTAAGGTATGCATTGGCTTCATCCCTGTCCGCAGTTATGAAAAAGACCGGGATATTTTTCGATTTGGCCAGGGCATACAATACGCTGAACGGTTTGTTCCAGGAAGGATCTGTTTCGGGGAAATTCCTGGAAAATAAAAATAATTTGAATCCCGGCCTGCCGAGGATCTGAACAGTGCTGTCGTTTCCTGAAGCGGAGCTCAGGGAAAAGTCTTTTATGGAAGATTCGGCATTTCCTTTGCGGATCAGTTTATCGTACCGTTTTATGAATTTATAACTGTCGTCAAAATCGGCCGGCAGTTTATCCGCCGTATATTCTACCAGATGATTGTTCTTCTCGTATACGAAATGGATGACGGTGCTGTCGGGAATGGATCCAACGGGCGGCTTCATTTTTTCCGGAATATTTGCTCCGATTTTATAAGGAAGGCAATCGATCAGCGGCAGGTACTGCAGGGCATACCACTGAATGGAAAAAGAAAGAATGAAACTAAAGGCAAGAATAAGCAGGCTGGCATTTTGCGAGATCAGGGGTTTGATTTCTTTCCGGCAGGCAAACAGAAACAGGATCATCAGGAGAAGGATGAGATCTTTGACAAACGATCCCATGGCCTGCAGCGGAATGCAATCGCCAAAGCAACCGCATTCCCTGATCTTTCCGGAGAGGACGGCATAGCC
>JAUZOD010000093.1 GCA_030706635.1 Bacteroidota bacterium | reverse complement strand
GTGAATAAGGCGCGTTGATGACAATCCTTGTTTAACTTAGCGCCCTGCCATCTGATCTTATCATCATCAATAATCGTTAACTCATTCAATACATTTTATGGCCGGAAAATCAGTCCCCCTTCGTGTTCTCGTTGCAGGTTGCGGAAACATGGGCGCTTCGCATGCATGGTCTTATCATATTTTGGATGGCTTTGAAATCTGCGGACTGGTTTCAACGGGGAAAAGTAAGGAAGCGTTGAATGAAAAGCTGGGAGGTGGTTATCCTTTGTTCAGCGATTTTGAAGACGCGCTAAAATCCACAAAGCCGGATGCCGTTTGTATAGCCACCTATCCGGATACGCATGAAAATTTTGCGGTAAGGGCATTGGAGAATGGATGACATGTGTTCATCGAAAAGCCGGTCGCCGATTCGGTGGCTGGGGCGGAGCGTGTGGCCCGCGCGGCTAAGAAGGCCGGTAAAAAATTGCAGGTCGGTTATATTCTGCGGCATCATCCTTCATGGCAACGTTTTATCGGGCTGGCCCGGGAACTGGGTGCGCCCCTGGTGATGCGGATGAATCTGAACCAGCAAAGTCATGGTTATATGTGGACGGTTCACCGGAATCTGATGAAGAGTTTAAGTCCGATCGTGGATTGCGGCGTACACTATATTGATGTCATGTGCCAGATGGCCCGGTCCAGACCGGTGCAGGTAAGCGCCATCGGCGCAAGGCTCACCGAAGAAATCCCGGCAGGCAATTATAACTATGGCCAGTTGCAAATAAGATTTGAGAACGGATCGGTCGGCTGGTACGAAGCAGGATGGGGGCCGATGATCAGCGAGACGGCTTTCTTTGTAAAGGACGTGATTGGTCCGAAGGGATCTGTATCCATTGTAGCCAAAGAATCCGGTGGAACGGGGAAATCATCTTCGATAGAAGCACATACGAAAACGGAATCCCTTCGGGTTCATCATGCGGATCTGGACGAGCATGATCAGTTCCTGAAAGCAGATGAATGGATCAACCTGGAGGATGAACCCGATCATCAGGAGCTTTGCAACCGGCAACAACGAAGTTTCCTTAAATCCATTCAGGAGGACCTGGATCTGACGGATCATATTCAGGATGCTGTTGACAGTTTGAGGATTGCTTTCGCCTGCGACGAATCCGTAAGGACGGGGCAGGTGGTGCTACTGGCGGGCTATAAGTAAGTGAATGGAGTTTTTTTACCGTTAAAATGCTGCAATTTACCGCTCTGTTCAGGAAGGTCACCTAACTGGCATTGTTCCGTTCTTATCGCGTCTCTATTTTTGATCTGCAATAAAAAATGGAGACATGTTACAGGAGATTATACTTCAAAAAACGGCACCTGACTGGTTTGGCCTGATGTTCGAATCGGTAAAAGCATGGTGGCTGAAAATGAGTACAAAGAGAAAAGAGAATTATTTTTTGATACACTGAAACGGCAGGACGAAGGGAATCATCGCGCAATTAAACCTCCGGCGAATAGTCCTTCTGAATTAATTCTTTAAGTTCGGAGATCCCGATTCCGGAAACCTGGGTTTCGTCAGGTCTCTTCATCCCCATGGCAAAATACTTCAACAGTTGCATACAACACATCACGCCCAGGGTGAAAACCGTTGCGTTGATGTAAAGGAGATTAATATGGGTCAGCGTGGCCAGGCCGGATCTGAACACGGCGATCAGTGCAGTAAACAACAGGACGATGACCGCCACCCTTTTTTTCCGGTTGAGTCTCGTTTTGCCCGATATAAACGCGTTATTCATTATCTGATATTGTTTCCAAATACTCTGGGCGAGCCATTCCAGCTTCATTTTATTCTCGTGGATGATGAAAAGAACATGGCCATCCGGCTGTTTCAGTTGAAGTCGCGTGGCCACCTGCTCAGGTAAGACCAATTGGAAAACACCTGCGCCCGGCAATGATTTGATATCAATGGAATTCTCCGATAATGGCAGCTCAGACAAATCATTATTCATTGAAACAGGTTTATTTCTGCTGGAAGTGTCTGCAAGGTAAGAAGAGCTGCACAAATGCCGTGAATATTAACACTTGCGCTTAAAACCGGTCTCTTACCGCAAAATGGCTGACTGTGCTTAAAAGAGGTTCAAAATAGCTGATTCTCATGGGATAGCAGACTCAGGTAAGAAATTCTTGCTGTAACTTTATGACGGAACTATTGATAAAACCCCGCGAATTCCATTCATGAAATCTATAAATAAAACGCCCGTTCTGGCATGCCTCCTTGTTTTCCCCCTGTTTTGTTTTTCGCAAAGCAGGCAAACACAGTCTTTCATCATAAAAAATGATATTCGCCAGAAGACCATCAGCTTTGGAAACAGCAAAATGCAACTGACCCTTGACTACAACGGAAAAGCGAATATTTCGTCTTTAACCGTCAATGGCGAAGAGGTAATACAGGGCAACGCCGGTATATATTCCGAAATTAAAACAGGATCGGCGGTCTATTCAACGCTGCAGACCAACACGGCCCCGAAGATTTTGGTGGAGGGCAATACCGTAAAACTGCGGGGGATAGCTTATGGCGACAGGGACTTGGGCATTACGGAGAACTGGGTGTTCACCATAAACAAATCGGATATTGTTTTTGACATGGACAGAACACTGTCGAAAAAGAAATGGCTGGAAGAATCCGCTTCTCCCCGTTTCGATTTTAAAAGCATCCATACCTGGGAGGGAGCTTTCCAGGGCTTTGGCGGACTGGCCTGGTTTTATCTTTTCAATGAAAAATTATGCACTTATGGCGTTCATACCCATACGGCCAGTTTCTGGAATAGTAAGTCCGGTAATGGCCTGAAGGTTGATGTGAACGCCCCGGACCAGCAGGTGGCGATGAAATACAGCAGAACAAACGATGATCAGTTAGCTTATTCCATCACCGTTTCTGATCATGAAATGCTGGCGCGGTTTGATGCCGGCACCAACAGGAGAAGATTTATCCGTCAGGGAACGGATGTATGGTCACGGTTTGAGATGGGCGAACGGAGATCTGCTCAACGGATAACCCTGTCTTATTTTGACTTCAATAAAACTTACGGCAGGGGAAAGTTTGCCGGAATCAATGGCGCGCAGGTGAGCGCTATTTTAAATACGGTCGCACGCATTGGGGTGATTGACGCGAAACTTTTCGGAGGCAACAGCTGGCATACGCCTTACGGTCCGATCTGTCTCCATGAACAATATATTGCGCAGATCGGGCTTGCCGTGAATGACAGCGCCTACCTGAAAGGATATGCGCAGGCCCTTGATTTTTACAGGGACCATGCCGTACGACCAGATGGCCGGGTGATCTCACGCTGGGCTTACGACAATTCAGACGCAATGCCCGGACAAACAACGGAGGAAGGTTTCTATGAAGCCCAGTGGGGATATTTGATGGATTCGAATCCCGACCTGGTGACCAATGTGTCAGAACTTTATGATCAGACAGGAGATATCGGCTGGGTGAAATCACAGCAGCAGTCCTGCGAAAAAGTGCTTGACTGGATCATCAAACGGGACAGCGACGGAGACGGGCTGGTGGAGATGATGACCGACAGCGAGCGCGAGAAGAAGGGCAGCGACTGGCTGGACATTGTCTGGGCTTCCTATGAGAATGCTTTTGTAAATGCCAACCTGTATCATGCATTGGTGAAATGGGCTGCCATCGAGCAGCAGTTGGGAAATGCAGACGAAGCCAAAGCGTATGGAGCTTTTGCAGAAAAACTAAAAACAAGTTTTAATAAGCCGGTATCAGCGGGCGGTTTCTGGGATGAAGAAAAAGGCTGTTACGTTCACTGGCTGGATAAAGACGGCAGTGCACACGGAAGGAACATGGTGACGCCGGTAAATTTTATGGCCATTGCCTATGGTATCTGCGATGATGACGGCAGACGAAAAATCATTCTGGACGGCATTGAAAAGCAAATGCAGAAAGAGAAACTTTTTTTCTGGCCAATCACCATGTCGTCCTATGCTCCCGGTGAATGCCGGGAAGATCAGTTTCCATTCCCGGCTTATGAGAACGGTGATCTCTTTTTATCCTGGGGATCCGTGGCGGTGAAGGCTTATGCTGCTTACGATCCCGAGCTTGCGCTGAAATATGTTAAAAATGTCATGGACAGGTATAGTCAGGATGGGCTGGCCTTTCAGCGCTATGGGCGGATTAAGCAAAACGGACTGGGCGATGACATTCTTTCGGGAAACTGTCTTTCCGTGGTGGGACTATATGAGGCGATTTACGGGATCAATCCGTTGTACAACAGGTTCTATCTTGATCCGCATATTACCAAAGCGCTTTCCGGAACTGAACTGAAATACAATTTTCGCGGACAGCAATTGACAATTGGTCTTAACCTGAACCGCTATTCCGTTTCCAATGGCCGGTATAAAATAATCTCTTCCGGTGATTTTGGTTTTTACGGTCTTCATAATGAATTGAGTTTCTTTCATGCTGATGATACGGCTGCGTCCCTGAAAGTAAAAACAACTCCTGACGGCAGACTGACCTTAAATGTCAGGCAATGGGAACCCCGGCAAATGGAATGGATACAGTCTTCTGAAAATAAACAGCCCCGGAAACTGGGATATATCTTAAGCCGGCTCCGGCCGGATTCCGAATATCTGGTCGCTGCTGCCGGCAGAAGGATCGGTCATTTTAAAACCGACCATAATGGCAGCTTCGCTTTTAATTATAAAACATCTGTGCCGGCGGAAAGAATTGTGGTCAGCAGCATTGAGTAAAAAAATAAAAGAAGAAAACGTTTTCAACAGAATCAAAGAATAAATAAAAGAACGTTTTCAAAAACCTTTCGAAGCGTGGCTGCGGGCGGTTTGTGTCAAAAGTACACTGATGCATTGTTGGATAGCGAATTATTGCCTAAACGTTCAGGTTGCCGGATAAATTTATCCTCTTCGCGTTAAATAAAAGTTACATTTTGAATGTTTTTCCTATTTTTGGTTTGGTTATTTGTAAGAAATGGCAATCCAACCCGCATATAAGGAAAGGGAATTTTTACTGCAGATAGCAGAGGGCAGCGAACAGGCTTTCACCAGGGTTTTTGATTATTACCGGCCAAATATATATTCCACCGTCCTCCGGATAACCGGGGATTGCACCCTGTCAGAAGAAATTGTTCAGGACACTTTTCTCAAAGTCTGGATCAAAAGACAAACGCTGCCCAGGATTCAAAACTTTGCCGCCTGGTTATACATTGTTGCCCAGAATCATACTTACACGGCGCTGAGAAAATCAAAGCGGGAAAAAGGACAATCGGGCGCCATGGATAGTTCGATTGAACTGCTGCCCTGCGTTTCTGCTTTAAACATTCTGAATGAAAAAGAGTACATCCGGGTTTTGAACCAGGCAATCAAACGCCTGCCGGTTAAGCAACAGCAAACGTACCGGCTTGTGAGGGAGCAGGGGCTCCATCGCGAAGAAGTTGCCCTGATGCTTCAGGTCTCTCCCGAGACCGTAAAAGCCAATCTGAACCTGGCCACCAGGAGCGTCCGTGCTTTTTGCGTGGCAAACCTGGACCTGGCCGTCCTGCTTATCCCGCTCTTGCTGTTCAGCGGTTTCTAAATTTTTTTTCTGCTGCATACCCCCAACACACTTGCTCCTGTAGTCTATAAGGTATAATGATATGGTATGCCCATGAACAGACAGGAATATTTATACACGAAGTGTGTCCGTGGACTTGCCAGCCCGGAGGAACAATCCGAACTGGTATCCTGGTTGGCAGATCCCAAAAATGAATCCGAATCGAGGGAACTTATCTCCCGCGCTTTTGAGGAGGAAAAACCATTGACGGATATGACCCCGGAGACGGCCAGCGCCATTCTGAAAGCCATTCTGGAGGCGGATCAGGAAAAACCGGTTGTTTTTAATCCAAAGCCTGTAGCGTTCGTCAGAAAATGGTGGGCCGCTGCGGCAGCCGTTCTTGCGCTCAGCTTCGCATCTTACCTGATATTTGCACCGAAACCGGAAAAGAGAATTGCTGCGGCTAAGATCCAGGTGATGAAAGATGATGTTGCCCCGGGAAGCAATAAGGCAATTCTTACTTTAGGTAATGGGTCGAAGATCCTTTTGTCCGGTGCCCGCAACGGAACATTGGCGCGGCAGGGCAATACAAAGATTATCAAAACAGACAGCGGCCGCTTAAGCTATACTGCATTACATGAAAGACCATCTGAAGTAGTTTACAATACACTTTCAACACCGAGGGGCGGGCAATATCAGCTCACCTTATCTGATGGCAGCAGGGTCTGGTTGAATGCCGCCAGCTCGATTACATTCCCTGCTGCTTTTACCGGCAACGAAAGAAAAGTGACCATTACCGGCGAGGTTTATTTTGAAGTGGCGCACAATGCTTCCAAACCCTTTATTGTACGTGCTGCGGAAGAAGAACTGCAGATACTGGGCACCGACTTCAATGTGAATGCCTACGGCGATGAAAGTTCGGTCCTGACCACATTACTGGAGGGATCACTGAAAGTAATGGTGGCCGGCAGTCAGCAGTCCGCTATCCTTAAGCCGGGGCAGCAGACGCAAATAAAAAACACTCAGTTGTCGGTGATCAATGACGTGAACACCGATGAAGTGGTCGCCTGGAAGGACGGCTTATTTAATTTTGAAAATGCTGATCTGCAAACAGTGATGCGTCAGTTTGCGCGCTGGTATGATGTGGAAGTGAAGTTTGAAGGGGCTGTTCCGCAGGGCAGGTTCTTTGGGATCATGAGCCGGAGCAGTTCCCTGGCCTCCGTGTTAAAAGCGCTGCGGGCAAATGGCATTAAATTCCGAATTGAAAACAAAAATCTTTTTGTTCAGCAGTAATAGAAAGCACGAAAACAAAACCGCCTCGTGATTCAGACGAAGCGGCGGCGTTCAGTAATAATAAAACAAAACTTGTCGGAATCATTTTAATCAATCACCAAACATTGTAAAGCTATGCAATTAACTGCTATTTACCATTCCGGTAGCTGTCCGGAAGGGAAACAACTGACCCATAAACTATTAAGGGTTATGAAATTAACAGCTTTTCTTCTTCTTGCTGTCTGCCTGCAGGTGGCAGCCCGGACCGAGGGCCAGAAGGTTACCCTCACCGTTAAAAATGCATCCATGAAAAAGGTGTTCCGGGAGATCCAGAAACAGACCGGACTGAATGTGCTGGTGAATGAAAACATTCTGGATAAAGCGGGAAAAGTAACGCTGGAAGTACGGAATATGCCAGTCTCTGATGTGCTGAATCTTTGTTTCCGGAATGAACAACTTTCCTATTCCATCATAGACGGAACAATTGTTGTTGCCGCGAAGCCCGCCCAGGCCCTCGCGGTTCCCATACAGGAGCCCGGTAATCTTCTTCCGCCACTTATTGATTTTCACGGGCATATAACGGACAGTGCGGGCAATCCACTGATCGGCGCTTCCGTGATCGTGAAAGGGACAAAGAGAGGCACGTCAACGGATGTCAATGGAAATTTCGAGTTAAATGATTTGAAGAATAATGCCATTCTGGTGATCTCGTTTTCCGGGTATGCGAATAAAGAATATGAAGTAAACGGACAGATTTTAGCCAATATAAAATTGATGCGCTCCACAGATCCAATGGATGAGATCATCGTGATCGGATACGGTTCGCAACGAAGGGCAGATTTATTGGGAGCCGTAAGCAGTATTAACTCCTCCGAAATTGCCAATATTCCTACGTCCAACCTGTCCAATGTGCTGGCTGGTCGTTTGTCCGGTACCTATGTGGAGACAAATACCGGCACGCCTGGTATTTCCTCAAGTATCCGGATCCGCGCCCAATCATCATGGAATGGCGGAGATCCCGTTTATGTAATTGACGGTGTGGTGCGTGATAAAACAAGTTTTGATGCCCTGGGCCCGAATGAAGTCGATCAGATTGCGATACTTAAGGATGCGGCGTCAGCGGCCATATATGGTTCCCGTTCTTCCAATGGCGTAATATTGGTGACCACAAAATCAGGAAAGGCGGGGAAACCCGTCATTTCGTTCAGCAGCAGCTTTACACAACAGAAAGTGGGAAAGGTGCCGGAATATATGGGTGTTCCTCAATCCATCGCACTGGACAGATACACTTATGGAGATTCCTCCGTCACGGCAGCAGATTATGCTTCCCTGATGAAAAATAATCCAGATGGGAGAGAATGGTATAATCTGGCCTATCAAACGCCCAAAAGCCAGCAGTATGCCTTGAGCGCTTCGGGTGGCGGTGACCGGTTTACCTATTATATCGGCGGCTCCTATTATAATGAAAATGGATTTTTACCAAATGTCTGGTATAAGAAATTGAATCTGCGTGGCAATCTTTCAGCAAAACTAACGAAGGACCTCACCGTAAGCCTGAACTTAAGTGAAAGTAATGGTACCCGCAATCGGTTTAATTTTACTTATGATTATGGATCACCGGATCTGAATAATCTGTGGGGCAAATTATTTTACAATGCCGGATTCACACAGCCCTATGTTGATGGGAAACCGGTAAATCCGGGCTGGCTTGGTAATCAGATAGAGATGATGCGGAACGGCGGTTACTGGCGCAATACCAATCAGCAGACGGATGCCCTGATCAATATTGAATATAAGGTTCCTTTTGTGCTGGGTCTTTCTGTTAAAGCTTCCTATAGCAGAAACTTTGACAACAGCTATACAAAGAATTTTGCCAAGAAACAACTTCTCTACAACTATGCATTTATCGGCAACAACGGTACCATCGATCCCAACCAGCCACTGGGAACTACATTAAGTGGTGACCCGGGAACGGAATATCTTGGAAATGAGTACACCAAGACGGATGCCTATCAGTTAAACGGACAGATAAATTATGACCGTTATTTTGGTAAAAGCCATGTTAGTGCTGTGGCCGTATACGAACAATACGAATATCAGTACAACTACTTTAGCATGTATCATTACAATTTTCCACTTTTCCCGACGGACCAGTTCTTTGCAACCAGCGGAAATCCCAGCGACTGGGCGACAGCCGGGAAAGAAAGTCAGGATGCGAGACTATCTTATGTCGGCAGGGTGAACTATGAATATGATAAAAGGTTTTTGTTTTCTGCTTCCGTCCGTGAAGATGGCTCCATAAAATTTGCCCCGAACAAAAGATGGGGATTATTCCCCTCCGTATCCGGAGGATGGATCATATCAAACGAAAACTTTTTTAAAGCAAGTAATACGTTCTCGAACATTTTTGATATGATGAAGCTTCGCGCTTCTTTTGGTTCCACAGGGAACGATATCATCGGCGGCTGGCAGTGGCAGGATCAGTACAATATTCAGGGCAGTTACTATTTAGGCAATCCCGGAACGGTAGCGCCCGGATTAACCTACGGGGGAATTCCCAATCCTGATATTACCTGGGAAAAATCAAATTCTTATAATTTCGGTCTTGACCTGAATTTTTTGAAGAATTTCAGTTTAAGCACGGATCTGTGGACGAGACATACCTATGATATTCTCGGTCCGCGGATTCTCGCGCTGCCGGTTGAATTTGGCGGCACGTTGCCCGCAGTAAATTATGGTATTGTAAATGGCAAGGGATTAGAGATCGAATTGGGTTACAGAAACAAAATCGGGCGATCCTTTTCGTATTCCATAAAGGGAAATTTCGGACTGGCCGAGAATACGGTAATAAGAGAAGATGCACCGGCTAATGCGCAATGGGTTGATGATCCCAATGGGAAAACGCTGGGTTACCTGAAGGGATTGGTTTCCACCGGCATATATCGTACACAGGATGCACTGGATAAATTGCCTGCCGGATATACTATTTATGGCCAGGCGCCAGTGCTGGGGATGCTGAGCTTCCGGGATATCAGTGGCCCGGGTGGCGTTCCCGATGGAAAAATCGATAACTATGATCGTTCAAAAGTGGCAAACTACGGACAGTCTCAGGCGCCCATTTCCTATGGCATCAATCTGAATCTGGAGTATAAAGGATTTTCGGTTTCCATGTTGTTTGCCGGACTCTCCGGATTCAAAACCTTCTACAACGATGCCTTCAGCAGGAATATCGGGGTGTATGCAACACATACCAGCTGGTGGAATGATTACTGGACAGAAACCAATGTAAATGGAAAAGCGCCAAAACCCTTCCCCTGGGGCGATAGCAGGGCAGACTACCAGTACAATTCTACCTATAATTTGTATGATGCCGGTTTCCTGAGAATGAAATATCTGAACCTGAGCTATAGCCTTCCTGCTAAAATGATGGGAAGACTGGGCATTCATTCGGTACAATTTTTTGCATCCGGTACGAATCTGTTCGTTATTTCTAAGTTTAAGTATTATGATCCGGAAGTAACTCAGTTCATGAGTTATCCGATTCAGAAAACATTCACCTTAGGGTTTAATGTTAATCTTTAACTTATCATCCCTCTTAAATTTTTAGACAATGAAAATCAAATCACTTAACTATATACCCTTTATTGCTGTTCTGATTCTGCTCGGATGCAATAAAGTCCTCGACAAGAAAAATCTGACGGCCGTGAATCCGGATGAAGTGTGGACAAATCCGGCAATTGCCACTGCATATCTAAATAATATTTATGCTGCACTGATGCCGGGCAATCCCTATGGCACGGCGAACGGTACAGATGAAGGGGTGGCGTATCAGAGACAGACCAATGCCTGGCTGACCGGTACCGCTACGATTGATTCCTACGATCAATTCGGTCCCATGTACCCCAATATCCGAAACGTCAATATCCTCCTGGATAATATTGATAACGCGACTTTCGACAATACCAGCAAAAGCAATATTAAAGGACAGGCCTTATTCTGGAGAGCCTGGGCATATTACATCCTGGTAAAAAGCTATGGTGGAGTTCCTTTGATCCTTTCCGCTCAGACTTCCACTAATCTGGATTCACTGGCGTTGCCACGAAATACCACAGCGGAATGTGTAGCCCAGATTGTAAAAGACCTGGATGATGCCATTCTCTTACTCCCCGACAATTGGACGCAGAGCGATTTTGGCAGAATTGATAAATCAGCGGCGATGGCGTTCAAGGGGCGCGTATTATTGTTCTTTGCGAGTCCGTTGTTTAATCCGGGCGGCGATCAGGCCAAATGGCAGGCAGCCTATGATGCCTGTCTGGCGGCAAAGAATTTCTGTGATGCACAGGGTAAGGGCCTGTATCCCGTTTACAGTAAGATATGGGATGATCAGCCGAATCAGGAAGACGTTATGATGCGGGAGTTCAGTTATCCGCAGTCAACCTATTTCCAGGGTGGACTGATGCCCCTGAACTGGTCCAAGGATGATGTCGGATACGACCGGCCTTCTCTGGATTTGGTGAATGCCTTTCCCAGAAGAGACGGCAGTGCCTGGGATCCCAATACCATGTCCTACGACACGCTGTTTAAAAACCGGGATGACAGGTTTTATGCTAATATTTATTACAATGGAGATCCCATACAATATCTTGCCGGTATGAAAGCCGCGAATACCTATCTGTGGACCTATTTTGAAAGCATCACCAACTATGACGGGGCAACAGGATTGGAAGGGAATCACAATAACATAACCTCGGATCCCCTGTGGTCAAATTCCAGTTTTTACCGGATGAAGGCGGTAGATAAAACCATAACAGCGGGAGAGGTATATAACGCAGCAGTTGACTGGCCGGAAATCCGCTATGCCGAAGTGTTGATGAATTACGGGGAGGCGGCGAACGAGATCGGTAACACTTCGGAAGCGTTGAATGTTTTGTATGCCATCAGGCAGAGAGCAGGTATTTTACCGGGGGCTGGTAATAATTATGGTATTACAGCTTCAACCCAGGCCGGGATTCGTGCGGCTTAC
>JAUZOD010000092.1 GCA_030706635.1 Bacteroidota bacterium | reverse complement strand
GCCAATGTCCCGGGCCAACCGGGTTGCTTTTTGCACGTTTTCAAATGGCTGAATCCGGTTGATGGCCTTTTGTACTTTTGGATCATTATCCTGCACACCATAACTGAGGCGCCGGAAACCCAGCTCAAATAATATCTCCAAATGCTCTTTTGTTGTATTATTGGGATGACCTTCCAGACTAAAATTAGCCCTCGGGTGAACCTGAGCTTCTTTCAGAATATCATTCAGCATGCCACTCAGCCTGACCGGGGAAAAGAAAGTCGGTGTGCCTCCCCCCAAATGAATTTCCCTGATCACCGGTTTTTCGTTCATCAGGATTCTGTACGTCCTCCATTCCTTCAGAATCGCGGATATATATTCATCTTCCACGTTGTGATTGGTAGTGATCTTTTTATTGCATCCACAATAGGTGCAGAGGGATTCACAAAAAGGAAGATGTAAATACAGACTGATACCTTCTGCTGAATTGCTGTGATGGAATTGTGTCATAAGAACATCCCTCCACCGGTCAGCATCTATCTTGTCTTTCCAGTACGGAATAGTAGGATAGCTGGTATATCTGGGAACCGGTACATTGTACTTATTTAATAAGCCAGCATCCGCCATCTGTTTTTTTTATACAAAACTACAGCGCGTGCCGAAAAAATATATGATTCAAATCAGGTATACCGTATGACTTATGTACTAATTATACCGGGAACCCGGCATCTGCTAAATCAGAGCGCCGGAACTGATGAGCCAGGAATAACGACAGACCTGTAAAAATGGACAGTGACGCGCCCAATAAATAGACACCCGAATTTCCCCAACCATTTTCCGCCAGCGCATACACTCCCTGTAAAAGTAAAAACACTTCATTTGCCAGCACGCCGGCGATAAAGAAGATCAGCGCCATTCTTCCAAAAACATATAATTTCTCCAGGAGGTAAAACCCAATGAGAAAGAAGCTTATGAAACCAAGGAATACGAGATGCAGATAACCTATAATTACCGGGCGTATTCCAAAGGCAAACCTGCCTAAGAGGGGAACAACGGACAAACCCTGCAGCAGGATTTTAACAGAAAAAGCAAACAACGAAAGCGTCCAGAATATCCTGACCGGACGGGTGAGGGCTGCACCCAGGCTTTGGCGGATTCTCATGACTAATTGTAACAGCATAACAGCTCCTGCACACTGGGCCAGTCCGGCCAACCCGGCCAGTACAAAAACCCATAGCGGCGGGCTGGTCCACAGCAGGGACAAACAGTAAGCCGGAATGCAGGCCCCAAACAGGAGCCCGAAAACCCACATTCCCTTTTTCCCGTCAAAAGAGATTCTTTTTGAATGGAGGGTATGGAAAAAAATCGCGAGTATTCCAAAACTGAACCAGCCATTATATTGAAAATGGAGAAACAGATAAATGGCATTGAAATATAAATTGTTGTCATGAATCTTATGCGACAGGATATATCCAAGCAAAAAAGGTCCAATGGATGATATTACGTAAAAAAATAAAGCAGCCCCGGCAAAATATTTTACCAGTAAAGACAGACGACTCTTCACCAGGTCCCTTCCAAACTGCCAGGCAAACCAATAAGAGAATATAATTGATAAGACCGAAAAGCTTATGGACACAGCTGCATATCCCTGAACGATGAAACTGATCAGCATACCAAAATTAGCGATCTGCCCGAGGCGGAACTGGTACCGGTAAATGTTTACCACTACCCCGGTCATTTCGGACAGCATATATACAAATGCGGTGAAAAGAGCCATCGATACCCATCCCGCGAAGGCAAAATGAGAATGGGCATTAAGTAAATATTTGTAATTTACGACGGGAAGCGAAAACGCAATTTTATAACGAAGCAATACACCAGCGAGAGAGACCAGTACAAAATTAAGGAGACTGAGGATTGCCCAGCGTTTGCATCGTTGAAACCGATCTGTTATCATAGTTTTTCTCAAAAAAAAGCCAGCTGATGTCTAAAATTATCACCTAACGGCCAAAGTTCATATTAATTCATGACTTAAATCATACAATTCAGAAGAAGACCTTTTTAGCTTGCATTGCTTTTTCACTCAAACCAATTGATATATGAAGAAATTCCTCGTAATCATCGCCCTGCTGGGTCTTACTTATTCCTGCTCAAACAGCAGCTCCGAAAAGAAAGAAAACTCAGCCAGCGGCCAGACCTCGGCTTCAGATGCCGCTTCATCCCCGGCGGAAGGAGTCGGCAAATTCAAACATGTTGACCTGGCCGTTAACCTGGATAAAAAAATGGCCGATGGCGGAAAGGTCATTTATGACATGAAATGTGCTGCCTGCCATAAACTCACAGGAGAGAAGCTGGTAGGCCCTGGCTGGAAGGGTGTAACACAAAGAAGAAAACCTGAATGGATCATGAATTTCGTTACCAACACCGAAGAGATGCTCAATAAAGATACTTCTGCACAGGCCATGCTGGAAATATGTATGGTCAAAATGCCCAATCAGAATTTGTCTGATGAGGATGCCCGGAAAATGCTTGAGTTTATGCGGGAAAACGATGGCGTGAAATAAAATAACCTATACATACATACAATTATGAAATCAGCTAACCAGCTTCTGGTACTGGCTGCAGGGATAACTACGCTCTTATCCTTCAGTGCCTGTAAGCCTAAAAACGCAGCAACCGTGGTAGATGCCGATGCAGCCACGAAAGTTTATGTAGCTCCTGGCAAATATGATGAGTTCTATAATTTTGTTTCCGGCGGTTTTAACGGACAAGTGACGGTATACGGAATACCTTCCGGCCGGGTGCTGAAGATCATTCCGGTCTTCTCCGTATTTCCGGAGAACGGTTATGGTTACAGTGAAGAAACCAAACCCATGCTGAATACGACCCATGGTTTCGTTCCCTGGGACGATCAGCATCATTTGGAACTCTCCCAGACCAACGGAGAGATTGACGGCCGCTGGCTGTTTGCCAATGCAAACAACACGCCCCGCGTGGCCCGCATTAATTTGTCCACTTTCAGAACGGAGGAAATTCTGGAACTGCCGAACAGCGGAGGAAATCATTCTTCTCCGTTCATTACCGAGAATACGGAGTACGTCGTGGCTGGTACCCGCTTTAGCGAACCGATGGGAGACAATCAGGATGTACCCATTAGCTCTTATAAAAAGAATTTCCACGGCACGGTCAGCTTTATCAAGGTAGACTCACTATCCGGTCGCCTGAGCATTGCATTTCAACTCATGCTGCCGCCGGTTGATTTTGACTTGAGTCACGCGGGAAAAGGCCCATCCCACGACTGGTTCTTTTTCTCATGCTATAATACCGAACAGGCCCACACCCTACTGGAAGTGAACGCTTCCCAGCGGGACAAGGATTTCATCATGGCCGTGAACTGGAAGAAGGCTGCGGAATATGCCAGGCAGGGGAAAGGCATCATAAAAAAAGTGGTATATGCCCATAATGTATATGATGAAAAAACGCATACGGCTACCAGCACGATAGAAAAGGAAGTGCTGGTGATGGATCCGAAGGAATTGAAGGATGTGGTTTATTTCATTCCCTGTCCGAAGTCTCCCCACGGCTGCGATGTGGATCCGACCGGTGAATATATTGTGGGCAGCGGTAAGCTGGCCGCACTGATTCCGGTATTTTCCTTCAGCAAAATACAAAAAGCGATTGCAGATAAGAATTATGAAGGGGATTATGATGGGATACCGGTAATTAAATACGACGCGGCATTATACGGTGAGGTAAAAAAACCAGGTCTCGGGCCGCTTCATACAGAGTTTGACGGCAGGGGAAACGCGTATACCTCTTTCTTTATTTCTTCTGAAGTAGTGAAATGGAGTCTGAAAGACCTTAAAGTGCTGGACCGGGTGCCGACTTATTATTCGGTGGGTCATTTGAGCATTCCGGGTGGGGATACGCGGAATCCCTCCAATAAATACCTGATTGCCTATAACAAAATCACCAAAGACCGGTATCTGCCAACAGGCCCTGAACTGGCGCAAAGTGCACAGTTATACGATATTTCGGGAGACAAGATGCAGTTGCTGCTGGACTTTCCCACCATTGGCGAACCGCATTATGCTCAGGCTTTGCCAGCCGATCTGATCCGGCAGAAATCCGTTAAATTCTTTAAGATAGAAGATAACGCCCATCCCTATGCGGCAAAGGGGGAAAAACAAGCAAAAGCAGTGCGGGACGGAAACAAGATCCATGTGTATATGACCGCTATCCGGTCTCATTTTGTGCCGGACAATATTGAAGGGGTAAGACTAGGCGATGAAGTCTATTTCCATGTCACGAATCAGGAACAGGATTGGGATATACCGCACGGCTTTGCCGTGAAGGGGAACAATAACGCCGAGATATTAATTATGCCCGGTGAAACCTGCACCCTGAAATGGATTCCGGAAAAAGCAGGGGTTTATCCCATTTATTGCACCGATTTCTGCAGCGCCCTTCATCAGGAAATGCAGGGATATGTCAGGGTCTCTCCGGCCGGCAGTAAAGTTCCGCTGGCCTACGGGACCAATGAAACCCTGGCAGATTCCGTGATAGCCAAAAAATGATGTTCCACTAAATACTATATGCGATGAAAAACCGGCTGTCTCTGTCTTCGCGAATCATCATTGTTATCTCTTCGCTGGGAATGATTGCGGTTCTGTATCTGCCCATCTGGAGGATCGAGTTGACAGCGCCCCAATATCCCGAAGGGCTGGTGCTGCAAATCTTTGCACATAAGATCGGGGGAGCAGTAGATATAGTAAACGGATTAAATCACTATATCGGCATGCAAACTCTGCATACCCGTGATTTTGTGGAATTTATCGCACTTCCTTATATCATCGGCGGGTTTCTGGCAATCGGTTTTCTGGTGGCCCTGTTTAGCAGAAAGATCATTTTTTACGGCTGGTATTTTCTTTTTATGCTGATCGCTTTCACCTCCATGATTGATTTTTACCGCTGGGAATATAATTATGGTCATAATCTGGATCCCTACGCACCCATCCAGGTGCCGGGCATGGTCTACCAGCCGCCCCTGATCGGATATAAACAACTGCTCAATTTTACGGCCTATTCCGTCCCGGATTCGGGCGGATGGATCTTTATCGGAGTGGGCGCATTGCTAACCCTGGTATTGATCCTGGAGCTGAGAAGAGGTAAAAAGCGGTCATTGGGATTTTCTTCGTCTGCAATTCCCTTATTCCTTCTCGCGGGCCCGATGGTATTCTCCGGATGCAGCTCTGGCCCCGAACCGATTCACTACGGGCAGGATAACTGTGATTACTGCAAGATGGGCATTCAGGATAAAAGATTCGGCGGGGAAGTTCTGACCTCAAAGGGAAAGGCATACAAGTTTGATGACATGCATTGCCTGCTGAATTTTATGAAATCGGAAGAACTTGCTAAAAAAGATATGGCTTCCATTTATTTTGTGGATTTTTCGGGCAGCCACCAGTTCATAAAATCCGGAGAAAGCTTTCTTCTGGCCGCGGAAACATTGCATAGTCCGATGGGTGGCAATATGGCTGCATTCGAAAGCCAGGACAGTGCAAAAATTTATCAACAAAAATTTCAAGGCCAACTGAGCACATGGGCAGACTTATACAAATAATGATGATGCTCCTGCTACTGCCCCACCTGGTTTTTTCAAAGACCTGGCGGGTAAGCAGACAGGGACCCATCGCGTCCATCCAGTCAGCCGTAAACCAAGCTGCCGCGGGTGATACCATTCTGGTGGAAAAGGGTATTTACCTGGAAAAAGGTCTGCTGATCGGCAAACCGCTTTTTCTGAAAGGGCTAAACATGCCTGTGCTGGATGGAGAACACAAATACGAAATCGTTTCCATAAAATCAGATGGCGTGACCCTGGAAGGATTTGATTTTCGGAATTCCGGCTTCTCCGGATGGAACGATGTTGCCGGAATAAAGATCTATGATGCAAAAAACGTGGTGATCCGGTCAAACAGGCTCGAAAATACTTTCTTCGGCATTTATTGCCAGAATGCGGTGCATTGCACAATCATCAATAACACCCTGCATTCGAACGCCGCCGATGAAATCGAATCCGGCAATGGAATTCATTGCTGGAAATGCGACAGCATGCAGATCACCGGCAATACCATCACCGGGCACCGGGACGGGATTTATTTTGAATTCGTCACCCACTCTCTTATTGAGCACAACAACAGTTTCAACAATGTGCGCTATGGATTGCATTTTATGTTTTCCCATAACGATACCTATAAAAATAATGTATTCAACAATAACGGCTCAGGCGTTTCCGTGATGTTTTCCCACGGCGTGAATATGCTGGGCAATACCTTTGAGCGAAGCCAGGGTGGCTCTGCTTATGGAATCCTGATGAAGGAGATAACGGATAGTCATGCCGAAGCAAACCATTTTTCCAACAATACCTGCGGAATCTATATGGAAGGCACAACCCGGATTATGGTAACCGGAAACACATTCGACGGAAACGGATGGGCAATGAAAATTCAGGCAAGCTGTTCAGACAACACAATCACCGGAAATAATTTCAAAGGCAACACATTCGATGTCGCCACGAACGGATCGCTGGTATTAAGCAGATTCAGCCGTAATTACTGGGATAAGTATGAAGGATATGATCTGAACCGGGATGGCGTCGGAGATATTCCTTACCGGCCGGTGAGCCTGTATTCCATGATTGCCGAGAAAAACCCAACCACGATGATGCTGTTCCGGAGCTTTATTGTTTCCCTGCTCGATAAGGCAGAAAAAATGATACCCAGTATGACGCCGGTAGATATGAAAGATGATACTCCCATAATGAAACCCCTGACTTTATGATTATTGCAACCAACGTAAACAAGAGTTTTGGCCGGCTGAAAGCACTGGATAACGTCAGCCTCACCTGCAATAAAGGCCAGAGTATTTCCTTAATTGGCCCGAACGGATCGGGCAAAACAACATTCATCAAATGCCTGCTCGGCATGGTGGTGCCAGACAACGGGTTTATTACATTTAATAATAAGAATATTGCCCACGACTGGGCTTATCGCGCCCATATCGGCTATATGCCACAGACCGGCAGATTTCCGGATAACATGCGCATCGTCCAGGTCTTCGACATGATGAAGGATATCCGGAAAGATTCTGCAACCTGCGGCCTGGACGAGGATCTGATCAGCGCATTTGGCTTAAATAAAGTCCTGAATAAACGGATGCGCACGCTTTCGGGAGGCACCCGGCAGAAGGTGGGCGCCAGTCTTGCCTTCCTGTTTAATCCCGACGTACTCATCCTGGATGAACCTACCGCCGGCCTTGACCCGGTTTCCTCGGAAATCCTGAAAGAAAAAATCATCTCCCAAAAGCAGAAAGGAAAGCTCATACTGATTACTTCTCATATTCTCAGCGATCTGGAAGATATCACGACCGAGATCATTTACCTCCAGGAGGGGAAACTCAAATTTCATAAAAGCCTGCAACAGCTAAAGGAAGATACCGGCGAAGAAAAGTTAACGCGGGCCATAGCGCAGGTGATGAAATCAAACCTGCATCCATGAAAAAAATAATCAAATACGTCGTATTGGATATTCTCCGCAACCGGATCGTACTGGCTTATACCGTATTTCTGTTTATCATTTCACTCAGTGTTTTCAACCTGGAAGACAATGCGGCCAAAGGCCTGCTGAGCCTGCTCAATATCATACTCATTATTGTTCCCCTGATCAGCATTATTTTCTCTACCATTTACGTTTACAATTCAACAGAATTTATCGAACTGCTGGTATCGCAACCCGTTAAAAGAACCGGTCTGTTACTGAGCATTTTTACAGGATTGGCCATCTCACTCCTGCTCGCCTTCCTCGTCGGAGCCGGCCTGCCCATACTAATATACAGTGCATCAGGTGCCGGTTTCATGATGATCTTCGTTGGGCTTGCCCTGACCCTTGTATTTGTCTCTCTGGCCGTACTGGCATCTGTAATTACCAGAGATAAAGCCAAAGGCATTGGCGTTGCGATCCTGTTGTGGTTTTATTTCGCCCTGATCTACGATGGTATCATTCTTTTTATTTTATTCCAGTTCAGCGATTACCCGATGGAGAAAGTGACCATCGGATTCAGCGCGTTAAATCCTATTGACCTTGGCCGGATCATGATCCTGCTTAAACTGGATATTGCGGCTATGATGGGATATACCGGCGCAGTATTTAAGGATTTTTTCGGTGGCTTCTGGGGTATATTGTATGCCTTGCTGGTTATGCTGTTATGGGTTTTTCTCCCGGTCTGGCTGACCGTTAGAAAATTTAACAGGAAAGATTTATAAGTGCATGCTTATGGGAAAGAGATAAAAGAATAGTCCGATGCTTTTTTCGGGTATTAATTGTACATTTCAAATAAATAGAGCGCGGTGAAGAGATTGTATAATTCGGGGAATTCAGACGAGGGCCAGGTGAGCGCCTTATTCGAATATGCCACGGAAGGCATTATTCTCACCAATGAAAAAGGAGAGATCATCCTGGTCAATCCTGCCGCTTTGAAACTATTTAACTATCAAAAAGAGGAGTTGCTCAATAAGCCAATCGAAGCCCTTATCCCCGCCCGCTTCCATGATGCCCACCTGCAATACCGTGACGCATTTAACGGGCAACCGGCCAACCGGACCATGGGGCTTGGCCGTAACCTGTTTGCCAAAACAAAAGGCGGCAAGGAATTTCCGGTGGAAGTAAGCCTGAGTTATTACCGGCAGCATGATGAGCTTTTTGTAATTGCTTTTATTGTGGATATTACACAACGTAAAGAATCCGAACAGAGAATGCTGGATCAAAAGGCGCAGCTCGAAAAAATAACCGCGGATATGCGCAAATTGAATGCCGAGCTGGAAACGAAAGTGGAACAGCGCACCAGAATCCTGCAGGAAGCCCTCAAAGAGTTGGAAAAGTCCCAAAAGGAAGTAAGCGAAGCATTAAACAAGGAAAAAGAGCTGAATGAAATAAAATCCAGGTTTGTCTCCATGGCATCACATGAATTCAGGACCCCCTTAAGTACCATTCTATCATCCGCCGCCCTGACGTCCAGGTATACGAAAGAGGATGAGCAGAACAAGCGGGATAAGCATATTAAGCGGATCAAGGACTCGGTTAAACACCTCAACGAATTGCTGGAAGACTTTCTTTCACTCGGCAAGCTGGATGAGGGTCGCATAAAAGCGGAAACCTGTACTTTTAACGGGAAGGAGTTCCTGGAAGAGATTATTGATGAAATGAAATCAACCCTGAAAGATGGCCAGTCAATAGACCAGCATTATACGGGTGCAAGTGAATTTGTTACCGATAAGCGTCTGCTAAAAAGTATTTTGATCAATCTTTTGGGTAATGCCATTAAATTTTCGGCTGAGGGTTCTGTTATTTCCCTGATGATCAGGGAGCAAAATGACTATTTAATGCTTTCCGTAAAAGATGAAGGGGTGGGCATATCAGAAGAAGACCAGCGACATTTGTTCAGCAGTTTCTTCCGCGGAAAAAACGCCGTAAATATTGAAGGGACGGGCCTGGGATTGCATATTGTCAGACGATATGTGGACCTGCTGAAAGGATCTATTCAGTTGGAAAGTAGTCTGAATTCGGGTACCACGGTCTCCGTCAGACTGCCTTCATCGCCGGTATAATTCCGGTCGCATACCGCATGACCCTATGATGATGATTAATTTTTAAACTTTTACGTTATGCGCACCATACTGATCATTGATGATCATGATGAAATCAGGGAAAATATAGCCGAAATTCTATCCCTTGCCGGGTATCAGACACTAACGGCGGAAAATGGGAAAAAGGGATTGGAAATAGCCTTAAAAAAAAATCCCGACCTCATCGTCTGTGATATCATGATGCCTGAACTGGACGGGTATGGAGTTCTTCATCTTTTACGAAAGAACCCGGCTACGGAGAACATTCCCTTTATCTTTCTGACAGCCAAAACAGAGCGGCCGGATTTCAGAAAGGGCATGGAGATGGGTGCGGATGATTTTATTACCAAGCCGTTTGACGACATTGAGCTGCTGAATGCCATTGAGATCCGCCTGAAAAAATATAAAATTCTGCAGGAGAAATATGCCGATGGAGAAAAAGGAGTTAATGAACTAATGGACAATTTACGCGGATCCGGCCTGGTGAATATGCAACTGGAGAATTACGAAACCGAGCAATTGCCTAAAAAAGCAAATGTGTATCAGGAGGGGAAGAGATCAAAATATCTGTATTATCTGAAAACCGGAAAAGTTAAGGCTTACCGGCTGCATGAAGATGGCAAGGACTATATCACCAATTTATATGCTGCGGGTGATTTTATGGGATATCTGCCCTTACTGGAAGACAGCAACTACAAGGACTCAGCCAGTGTGCTCGAAGATGCTGAAATAGTGCTCATTCCAAAGGATGAATTTCTTTCGGTAGTCTTTAGAGACGAGCGGATTGCCGCGAAATTTATCAAAATCGTTGCCCAAAACGTACAGGAAAAGGAAGATCGTTTGTTAAGCCTGGCATATAGCTCCCTGCGCAAGCGGGTTGCCCGTGCGCTGATAAATATTTACTCCAAATTCAGCAAAGAGGGTCCTTCCGGTCAATCTCTGGATATCTCGCGGGATGATATTGCACATTATGTGGGAACTGCTACCGAATCCCTGATACGCACCCTAAGCGATTTCAAGGCAGAAAAACTGTTGGAAATCAAAGAAGGCAAAATCCGGATACAGGACATTAATAAATTAAAGAATCTTGCCTACTGATAAACCCGGGGGATTTCGGCGTAAGAACAGTGACCTGTTATCCACTAGCCCACCAGGAGGCGCAATTCCTTTTCCATAGCTATTGCTTTCGGCAGCAGAATATCATTTTCCAGATGCAGATGCTGCGAAAGATCGCGGTCTATTTCACCCAGGAGAGTGTAAACCGCTTTATGTGTAATGCAGGCGTTAACGGGAGCCGTATAGTTGCCGGTAATCTCTCTGATCCGTTTCAGGTATTCCGTCATCAGACGGTGATTGTGTTTTATAAGCTCTTCCACGGGTTTGCTTAATGTTCTGACCAGAAGACCGGCGTATGCTTCCTTATTATTGTAAGCATATTCCATCTGCCGGATATAGGGGAAAGCGATCTCCTCTTCCTGGCTTAAATGAGGCCATATTTCCATTTCCAGTTTCCTGAAAATGTCTATAAGCTCAGGCAGGTAACGATACTTTCCTTCATGCCTCGCCCCAAATTCCTGGATCCGGATGCCGAATAAAGGCAGCGTTGTTTTCAGGAAGGCATGATGGACATGAACGATATAGTCCATCAGAAAATCCAGATTCCATTCGCTGTACTTCAATGAATAGGCCACGGATCCCTGTTGAATGACCTGCTCCAGCTCATGCTTAACGGATTGCAGATTCAGGTCCCTGGCAAGACATGCCTTTTCCAGGGGCAATCTGCCGCCGCAACAAAAATCGATGTCGTATTTCCAGAATATAACTGCAGTCCGGTAATCTTTTGCTACAATATCTGACACAAAATCCGCTTCATCTATCTGGTCTGGTTGCTGTAACATACTTGGCATTCAGATGCTGTTTTTTATGTAAATTAAGTGTCTATAGCAGAGGATTTTCATGATTTGAATTGTGTTAATGAATGATCTTTCTCATATTGATCGCTAATGCAGCGGCGCCTGATTAGAATCATATCTGGTTTATATTCATATCAGCTTATCCGCCTTACAGCCCCGAATACCTTTGAAAAGGTCTGATTCCGCTGGAAAGAGCGGATATTTTTTGACGGGATGCGCTATATTCGATTCTTATATCAGATTGCAAAGGCCCATGACACCGGGGTTTATCCGGGCAAAGCTTAAATTGCATAAGGCCTGTGTTGATGGCGGACAG
>JAUZOD010000091.1 GCA_030706635.1 Bacteroidota bacterium | reverse complement strand
GCATTCAGATGCTGTTTTTTATGTAAATTAAGTGTCTATAGCAGAGGATTTTCATGATTTGAATTGTGTTAATGAATGATCTTTCTCATATTGATCGCTAATGCAGCGGCGCCTGATTAAAATCATATCTGGTTTATATTCATATCAGCTTATCCGCCTTACAGCCGCGAATACCTTTGAAAAGGTCTGATTCCGCTGGAAAGAGCGGATATTTCTTGACGGGATGCGCTATATTCGATTCTTATATCGGATTGCAAAGGCCCATGACACTGGGGTTTATCCGGGCAAAGCTTAAATTGCATAAGGCCTGTGTTGATGGCGGACAGGCTTCAGGAATAAGAATTGCGAAATATCAAAATAGTCTAAACATGCTCGGAACACTCACAGATATTCAGATCAATAACCTGTTAACCCGGAATGCCGTCGGCCGGATTGGTTACCACGACGGGATAAAATCGTATATAACGCCCGTGACCTATGTTTTTGATGGTGTGCATGTTATTGGCCAAACCAATGAGGGATTAAAACTGAATATCATGCGCAAGAATCCATTCGTTTGTTTTGAAGTGGACGCCATGAGCAGCATGTCTAACTGGGAGAGCGTAATTGCCTGGGGTAATTTCGAAGAACTCTATGAAAACGAAGCGCTCGAAGCAAGAAAATACTTATACAATAGCATCCTCGATCTGCTGACCATTCCTTCCGTTCATCCGCATGAGCATGAGCCAAATCATCTCATAGATGACAGTAACCGGATCAAGGAAGTCATGTACCGGATTAAACTAACTGAAAAAACGGGTCGTTTTGAAAGCAGGTGAAGTATAGTCCCGGTGCACTCAAAAGCCAATGCCCGGCTTTATGAAGTCGCGGGTGTCGGAGCCGAAGTACCTTTGTTCATGAACTTCTGCATAAGACCCGGCAAGGCGGCAGCTATGGCGCCCGTAATAGCAGGAGACATCCCAAACTTACTTGCCAAAGAACCTACTAAACCACCCGTAATAGCGCTCGTAGCCAGACCACCTGAACCTAAGCTGCTTTCAATTTGGGACAAAATGCCACCCATGCCAGATGATTGTGCGGCAGCCGGATTCTGCAATTTATTATTCAAATGATTGGCAATTTCATTATGTACAGCATCGGCTTGCTCAGCCGGAATAGCAGCAGCAATCTCGGGATTGTTCGCTAAATGTTCTTTAACCATCTGAAGAATTTGATCAAACATGGCGAATTATTTTGGTGAAATAATATCCAAGGTAATTTAAAAATTGTAAGTAAGAATGAATCAAAACCGGTTATTATTCGATGACCAGCCAGGTATAGTCGTGCGCCGCTATTTTTACGTCAAAAGCCACGGAATAATCCCTGTTTAAAGGGTATGATTTCAGGGCATTTTCTTTTTCTCTTATCCTGGCCACGGTCGTTAAACCAGTATAGTATAGTGGCAGCACTATCCTCCTGCTGATGCTGATATCCAGCGGATTATAGATCATGACCAGGCCCTTTTCTTTCCCCCGGGGATCTACGTGCATCACGGCATCATAATCTCTGCCATCCGGACGGCGGATATGGATCATATCCGCATTCATGATATGCCGGTATTTTTTATACCAGGCCACCTCCCGTTTCACCAGGGCTTCGGTAGCCGGGGTATCAAATAATCTTGGGCCCCGGTAACAGGCCTGAACGCCGCTGCCGAAATTCTGGGC
Source organism: Bacteroidota bacterium (assembly GCA_030706635.1). Taxonomy (GTDB): domain Bacteria; phylum Bacteroidota; class Bacteroidia; order Chitinophagales; family Chitinophagaceae; genus Puia. The sequence continues at coordinate 10,239 of JAUZOD010000091.1, read as the reverse complement.
AAGATGCGCTTCATAAGCATCCAGATGTTCGTGCAGCGGTTCAATGGTTGCTGCAGATCCTCCGCCATGATACTGGGTAAGCGGTACAAAGGTCCAGCCCATGCTCGGCGTTTTATCCCAGGTGCCATCATAAATATTTTGTCGCCCCAATATGATTTGCCGCTCCCTGGGCAACGACCAGTTATCTTCCCGGTACCCTATACCCGTTTTGCTGGAACCATTTAAAAAATACCAGTCCGGCGCATTCAGATAAATATTCCTTTCCCGTAACCAGCGGTAAAAAGATGCTTCCAGCCACCATTGTTTCCATTGCGAATCATCCACACCGGCATGGCCGGGATGCGTTGTGGATGCACAAAGATCACCCGGGTAGGGACCGTCATTTTCCAACACATTAAATCCCGTTTTGCCGATAAAGGTCTTCAGCTTCTGAAGATAGGCCAGCCCCCAGCGGCTCCCCAAACAGGCGGCATCGCCAAAAATAGCTCCGCCCGGTTTGCCGGTTTTGGGATTGATCACATCATCTGCCGGATCAATGCTGCGGCTGGAGAACAAGGAATATCCTCCAATTTCAATTCCTTTGGAATGGGCATAATCCGCCAGCCTTTTAAATTTTTCAATATTGGCCACGCTGGTATCCTCCATGTTCAGGCCGCTGCCAAAACTCAGGATCAGCATTTCAAAACCAACATCCGCACATTGGTCAATGGCAGATTTTACTTTCTCCGGGTCGGTCGTTGTGAGGTGAAGAAATATTGGATTCTCGGTAACCCATGGCGCAATCTGCCGGTACATTTTCCGCTCGGCCAGGCCACAACGCTCCCGGTCATAACCATCATACATCAATTCATAAGTGTGAAAGCTTTCAAAATCCTCACCCGACGATACAAGCGCATCCGGCCCAACAGGCGGTTTGCTTTCAAGAAGACAACGGCTTTGCAGGGTGTAATTTACCTGGGAAGTGTACGATGTATCCGGCAGCCAGAACGTAGTATGATTGGCATCCGCGGCGGTACCGCCTCCAAAAGCATAATCACTTTCAATGCAGATATGGGGAGCAGGAAAATACCCGTCGCTGTTAACACCTGAACTTTCTTCCACCATCGCCAGTTTTTCACTTTCAAAACCATCAATGCGGATCGCCTCATGGGAGCGGTTGTGGACAATCAGCCATTTGGACAGGAGGGGAATATTATCATACATTTCATAACATACCTCTGCCGTTACACCCTGCAATTCATTGCCGGGCATCCGGAACGTAAAATCAATTTCCTTTCCCTTCGGCGGCCATGACTTCTGTGTGCTCCACCGTACCGGCTTCCAGGGAAAACGGGATTGTATATCTCGGATTGAAAAATCAACCAGCTGAAATGCCTGATCATCTGTGGTAAACCGGTCCAGCCAGTCATATTGAACATATCCTCTTTCAAATTGCCCCTGCGCCCCGCCGACCCGATACGATTTATTATTTATTGTGATGACGGCTTCGGGTTCTATTGCACGCAGCATTTCTTTTCCGGTGACCAGATTGCTGAACCCAAAACAGGCCATATAGGGCTGCATCCGAAACTGCCTGGATATCAAACCATTTGATATGATCAAATCCTTTCCGTTCGCGCTCTTATAAATTTGCGTCGTCGCATGGGTGTTTCCCAAAAGCCAGTCGCCTTTCGCAGCCGGATTTTCAACGGAAGGATAAAACGGCAATGCGTCCTGTTTTTGCTGAAGAGGAGTTTGTGCTGCAATATTTTCCGCGCAGCATAACAAAAAACACACCCAAATTATTTTCATACTGTATATGTTTAAATTCTGTGATCTTCCATGTTTGCAAAGCGATATCAATTTCCCGGAATCAGAGGCGGCGCCGCTACCGTGTCCACCTGCACCCCCGCGGCTTTCATTTCTTTGAACCGGTTAGCATATTCATGAACAAAAGCTTTTTTTACCAGATCGAAACTTAACGGCGCTGGCGAATGATTCCTTTCATCCGGACGAAGATAAGCCCGGCCCGGCGTAATTTTTTCTTTATGGTCAACAACCTGCAATACGGATTCTGACCTGTACCTTTTCAGAAGATCGGCAAAACTCCCCTCTTCATAATGCCGCAGGATTTCCCAGGTACACTTTACGTTCCGCACATCCGGACTAAGGAATAGCTGACGGCCTTTTAGTTCAGCCTTTGACGCATCACTGGTAAATTTAACCAGCCGGACAAAATAAGGTATGGTGATGACTATGTTTTTGGGAAGAATATGAAACACCGGCTTAATTTTAACGACGGCTCCCGAAGCCGTAAAATGCATAGATGCGGAGATGGTCCCCATTTCCGTTCGCGCATCATGAATGGCCACTTCCCGGCCGGCCCTGCACCAGGCGGGAGAGATCAATGAAAATAAATACAGACTTCGTTTCTGCTCATCAAGGCCCGCATCGCCGCCATATTCCCTGACCAGCATATTCCGCATAAAACAAACTAATTTGGAAGAAGCCCACGCATGCGGCGGGGGAACATCGGGGTTGACATTACGATCCTGCCAGGGTTTTACCAGATTCTCAAATCCTTCGTAAGTAGAACCTAAATGAAGCAGAACATTATACAGATCGATCAGGGCTTGTCTGGAATCCCCCCTGGCCAATTCCTGGTCCATCATGTTGATCGTAATGTACTGGTGTAAGAAAATTCTGTAGGTCATAATCCCTTCACGATAACGATCATTCCGGATATGATCCAATGTTGAATCCACGATGGGATTGTCGGCGGAAAGCAATTCAGATGGGTAAACCAGCAACATATTCTCCCATTCCTGATTTGTTTGCCAGTCTTCAAACCCTTCCCTGGCCGCGCCGCCCGTTAAATAGTCATACAATCCGGGAGCCACATATCCTTTTTCGCTAAATGTTATCTTAATGGCTTTTAATAATGACAGCTTATAGAATTCCTGAAATTCAGTCCAGTCCCGGACATCATCAGATTCCCCGCGATCGCGGGCTATCCGTATGGCGGACCTTAATCCAAGGATGGCCCAGAGATTGTTTGAAGTATAATGTCCCTGTATCATTTCATTATCGTATGGCCATGCCGGCGGCATGAGATAATAATGATCATGCATCACTGCATTCTTCAGCCAGTCAACTGCCGCTTTTATTTTTGGATATACAGTATCCAGGTATTGCCCGTCCTGCGTAAGCAGATAGTGTGAACAAAGAGTCTGTATCACCTGTCCCTGCGCAACGCCCAACTTTTTCCCGTGAAGCAGGGCGCCATCATAAAAAAGCCCTGCAGAATCCTGTTTGGCATAAACATCCGGCAGGCTCTGATCCACGAATTCTTTGAAACCAAAGCAATCAAAAGCATCTGCATGCTGAATAAAAGACGTCAGGAATAAATCCGGATAAGGCAGCCCGTCCGTCATAAAACGTTTTCCATCCCTTTCTCTGGTAGCCAGCAGCATGTGCACAAGACTAGCTTTTAAGGCCTCATTCAGATGCTTTTCAGGAATACTAAATGTTGAACGATCTTTTAGTACGAGATTTTCCCAGAAATGAATTGTCTGAGCCCTGTATTTCGCAAAATCAGCCTCGTTTATTTTGAGGATGAGGGCCCTGTTTTCTGTGTCAACCGGAATCCGAGGCATCTTGAAGATATATTCGGAAGAGGCCCCGGATTTAAGCGCCGGGGAATAATTAACCAGACAAACCGGCGTATTTTTCTGCACATTCAAATCATTCGCCTTGAATGGACCGGCATAGCTATTTCCATACCTTGCATCCACATGCCCATCACCGGAAAAAGTATATATCAATTTATTATTCCGGACAACCTCATTTTTATTTATCCCGTAAATCCAGGCGGGATTGAATTGACCTGCCTCAAAGCGATATTCTTCGCCGGTTGATCTTGTTGCTACCGCAAAATGCGGCCTGGCGGAAAAGCCACTCTTATTAATGATCTTTACTTTAATGAATTGTAATGTATTGCCGGCATCTTCCCCGTTTAAGGGAAATCCAAACAGCTCCACCGCGTACTTTATCTTTTGATCCTCCCAGCTGTATTCAATAACCGGTATCCAGCCATTGAGCCAGGATTTCTGACGGGCCAGGACGGGCCTGAGCGGGTTCCCATAAAAAAAACACAGTTCTGCGTTCCGGGTGTAAACAGCTCCATCATAAGTTACCTGAACCGCATCCGGCATATAGGGAACGCCAATTAATGTTGTTGATTTCTGCAGGTAACACCAGGGTTTGCCGGGATCGTCAATCCGGGGATCAACTATTCTGGTTTCAGTTACTCCATTTCCCGGCAAATCGGCAATCGTCTGTGCACCGCCTGCAATAGTAATCGAACTCAGCAAACCAACCAGGGTCATTCTCCTCATCATTCTTCTGTATAGTATTTTATTCATCCTTATTTGAGCTCAACTATTTTGTATTGATGGTTTTGCGCTTTAACAAGAACAGTCTTCGTTTCGCCTGGTTGAATTTCGATCTTAGGCCATTTCAGGAAAGCGGTATATTGAAGCGGCTGCTCCGCCTGTTGACCATTTTCACTGAAGATGCTCACGCTGGCGCTGAACCTGCACGGGTTGGATATACGAAGGGTTACGCCCCCCGCATCGCGTTTGATCGTTTCGACCACGATGGCGTCAAAAACATAGATCTCGTTCTTGTCCATTCGCAGATACACCGATGGATTTTCCAGGGCCATGAGCATTCCATTGGTTTCCGTCCAGGTATTTGAGGTATGGAGAATCTGGCCAATGGCTTCTACTCCGTCTGCATCCGTTGGCTGGATGCGCTCCATCGAAGTCCCCGGGTCTATTCCGGTAGTATGACGACCGGGCGTTTCCATTACTTCTGCATGAGCATGAATGATGTCATTGAGCAAATCGGCATAACGGCGGTCCCCTGTAGCCCGGTAAAGTTTAAAGAGGTAATTCCCCGAGGAAGTGCAGATGCCGGGAGCAGCATGTTTGTTTTGAACACTCGCAAAAACAGCGCCTGCAACATGTGCATGGAGCGTATTCAGCGTGCTTCCCGGTGGAAATTCCTCGTCGTAGGAAAGCGTCCAGGTAGCGCAAAGATCCGCTTCGACTTTTGCCCTGGACAGCCACTGTTTATCGCCCGTTGCGGAATAAAGCGCCATCATGGACTCCAGCAGGCCGAAGGCCGTTTCCGCATCCGCATCCTGCAGAATATCGCCACAACAGCCACCTGTTAGCCCTAATTTAATTACATACTGATTGTAGAAATACAAGGCGGACGCCTTGGCAACCTCGAGGTATTCAGGCTCGTGGAAATACGCACTGGCCAGCGCCAGGCCGGCAGGTGCAATAGCTCCCGCTGTAGAATTGAAAATAATGGTCTTGCCGGTTGCCGCATTCACATACTGGCCAAATTGTCCATTCTCTTTCCAGGTTTTCACAAATGCCTGTGCGAGGCGTTTGGCGGCCTGTTCCCATTCGTGCTTAATAAGAACCCCTCTTCCCTGGGCTTTCAGAAGAAGAAAATGTTTCAGCAGCCAAAAAAGAACATCGGAGTTCTTCCTGACCATCGCAGCATCCGGAATACTATCCCGGTCACTCAGGAGATTGCCATGATCAAAAATGCCAAAGAAATAGCCACTCGCTCCCTGCATTTTTGATATAACCAGATTGATATTCTTAAAAACGCGGTCCCGGTGCAGGGAATCTCCCAATGCCAAAAACGCGAAAGTATTTTGCAGACCTCCAGCCCATCCCAGTTGAAATATGTTATTATTGCTCGACCGGTAAAAGCTCCCCGCAGGATCTTCATACCAGCGTTGAGCATCCTCAAAATCGGTTGTAAAATGCATCACCGCACTAAACGGCGTGATATTTTCAGGATGGTTGGGACCGGTAAATGATTTGCGCACTTCCATGAATTTTTTCAACAGGGATGGAACACTGCCGGCAGCAAAACTGTAAAGATGAAAATGCAATACAATCTCGTCCCCGGCTTTCCAATCAGCACCATGATCTTCACTATTTCTGAACCTGCCGAAATCAGCGATCCGCTCACGAACGCCCGGCGCACTTATAATAAACCGGGCCCTATTCCTTTCCGCATTCTCTTCCACAAACATGCCTGAATTGCCAAACCGTGTTTTCTGATCGGTCAAAAGTATAAAACCGCGTTGCAGACCCGGAGAGAAGAAGCAAATGGCGGGAGTTGATGCATTACCGGTAAGCAGTTCAATTTTTGATGCTTTCGCGGGCTCGAAAGATAACCGTGGACAGTCTGAGAATAACAGCGATGCATGTTTATTGCCATAATCAGATTTGGGATATGGCGCCATATAGCCGCTGTTTACCACGCGGAACCGGTTGGCATCATACACGGCTGCCGGTATCAGCAGGTAATTCTTTTCAGACCATTTGTTAAAATCAAAGGCAACCCCTACACCTGCACCGGTCAGGATTCCTTTTTGCAGACTGAAAGTAACCTTCAAATCGGAAGATCCGTCTTCCGCAGTCTCACCATTCATCACCCTGCACTTCCACTGAGAGCCGTCAATGTCAAGGCTACCCGTATATGCGCCTGTGTTTCCTGACACATTTACAGCATGCTCTTCTTTAATCCTGTTGCCATCATACTGATATATCTGAAACAATATTTTGCCCTGAAGCGAACGAATTGCGTCATTTACAAAACGACTATCGGATCTGTTTTGAGCATGGACGATTTCAACGAAAGAAAGAAACAGAAAGAATGAAAAAAAGAACGTCTTCATGCCCCAAAATTTTATTGTGTAAATTCCTGATGAAACATTTAATACCCCAGTTGCTCAGGAATTCCCCGAACTGAAAATAAAAAGCTTAAACTGAACGAAGGATCATTTGAAGAGCCGGCGCCAACGGTTATTTCATTGGCGCCTGATGCTAATAGTGGAATGTCTGGCATATCAACATTCGAGATCTTATTCCAGTTTTCATCCGTAATATACAGCCCATGACCATCACAAACCAAAGACTGTCCCGCCCTGATACCCGCATTTAATTTTAATGTTTTTCCATGATTGAGCTGAAGCGTAAGGCCGGCAAGAGAAGAGCCTTTGGCTCCTTTCGCCTCCATCCTGAATTGCAGCGGTTGCCCGGAGAATGGATTGCTGATATTAAAATGCGTCGAATCCGGATTGCTCATATCCGTTATCCGGGCATCCAGGTTTTTAACGGGATACAATTTCCACTTTTTCGGAGCGGTCTGTTCCAGGTGAAATCTGTTGGCCAGCACTTGCAAAGCCTTCTTCTGCTTTTTGCTAAACACATTGGCTTCCCTTGCATTCTCCCAGGTCCTGATCGCTTTGAATATTCCGGACTTTTCACCGCATTTTTCAACATCGCGCTGACTCAATCCCAGCATATATTGTCCATCCCATCCGATAGCCCTTGCTTCCAGGTTTTCCGCAGTGGCCGAATTCCAGCGCGGAGAAAAATAAACCAGCCCGAACGAAACATGAAGCAGGTTGTCAAAATCCATTTCCCTCACATCCTTTCCCTCAATATTAAATTCATTCGAGACCGGATTGAACAAATTCCCACCCACATCCAAACTGCTTTGATAATGCCAGTTCCCTTCGAAGACGCAGGAGCCTGTATTTCTTATGTAGTGATTCAGATGTCTGAACAGGGTGTCGTAGAATCTTCTGATGGAATATTGCCCCTGGCCCTGATACCAGCAGCTTTCCAGACCGTCAAAGTCAATATAGTCCATGGCTCCGTCATTCAGCAGACTGGCATAGGCTATGGCATATTTATCCTGCAAATAAATATCCGGAGCAAAACCATGATAAGCATTGGGCATTAATTTATAAATCGTATCATTTTCACGATGGGCAGAAACCCTGGTCTTATCCCATCCGCGCAAGGGATGGATTAAAGTGTAGGGCTTGGTTGCTGACACGCCTTCATAAGAAATCAGTTCTTTTCCAAGTTGTAAAACATTCGTCCGGGTATCTTCCCAGCCGCCGCTTTCCCGGAAAAAAGTCGGGTCGGCTATGGTAATTACACTATCGTAAGCACTAATGCCGGCGCTGATGACGGTGCTTCCCACTTTGCACAGGCTATCGTTTGGTACAGGTGTTACATCACTGCTGTAGGGCTGAATAAATTCGCATAAGGTATGCAGCCCATAGGCGATCCCCGCTTTGTTTGTTATTGCGGTATATTCTTTAATGCTCATGGACCCGTTGGAAAAATTTACCTTCTTATTGTCCCATCGGTTGGCGGGGTTGTAATAGTATTCCCCAAGGGCCTCATCCTGAACCGCCTTAAATCCCAGTTGTCCCGCATAAGCGACCAGACTGTCGTGCGCTCCAAACCATGCGATAAATGGCTTGGCTGCCGTCGGCCTTTTAATCCATTTTCCTTCTATTGTCGGATGCGGCAGTCCTTCGCCAAGTTCTATTTTCTCTATCACATCCAGCGTTGCAGGCTCGGGGCAGCCAAAGAATGCGATTCGGGACCCGATAAAATCCACATCAATGGGTGTAACATACTGATGGCGGCCCGGCGACATGCGGAATGGCCTGAAATCTATAACCTGGGGTATTCTTCTGTCCCGGGCATGCAGAACGATATCGGAACCATAAGGCCGGAGCATAGCTCCATTGCCCGTCATAAAACGGTAATACTCTTCCGGCTGCGAGTAAAAGGCTACATCACTGGTTCCTAAAGAATCGCCACCGGTATTAAATATTTGCCCTTCGTGCAAATTGGGAGGAAGTTTTACTCCGGGTGGCGCATGGATCAGATAATAGCTCTGGGGCAAATCCCCTTCAGATGGCGGTCCGCTGCTGGTCGCATTATCCAAAGCCATTATGCCCAGGGAAAATTCATCATTCCTGACGACAGAAATTATTTCGCCGAGGTTCTGAGAGATGGATGTTTTATATGGTCCCCATACAATGTTGTCGACCCCGTTCCTTGGAACAAGCGATATCAACTTAAATGCGAAATAGCCTGGCTTTTGCATGGCGCTGATGGTAGCGACGGAGCCATTGGAATAGTGCAAAGAAATCTGATGATTAACTCTATTAAACCGGGCGGAGACCGGTAAAATATAATTCTTGTCCTTATACAAGGAAATTAAGGCGGACGAATCACCAGGTGGGCAATATTCTTTTTTGGTCTGTTTGTCCTTTAAACTAACAATATATCCGCTGTTGCTTACTCCGATGGTCAGATATTTTGTATTAAACAGATGGGGCTGCGCATCTGCTGAAAGATATAAAAACAAAAAAGGGATATAGATCAACCGAAAAATAAACATCACATTTAATTTCTCAGGAGTCGCCCTGATTTTAGATATCTCCATGAATAGATTTATTTGTTCACTCCATTATTTTCCAACGTGCTCTGGTTTGCCAACCGTCTTAAAGTCAAACAACAGTTCCGGCGCCTGTTCCCCGGAAAATTCACTCTGAATCTGGATAGTATTTTCGCCTTTGGAGAGTCTGGGAAGATTGTTTCCCGGCAATTCTCTTATCTTTTGCCAGCTGCTATTACAAAGCCACAGCGCCCGTCCGTCGCAGAAGATTCTGTCACCCGCCTTCAACGAAACAGGGATGGAAAGCGCCTGGTAACCGTTAATTTCCAGTTCCAGATGGGTTATCAAATCCGAAGCACTGCTCTCTCTTGCTTTGGCAATCAGATAAAATTGAATAGGTTGTTCGTCAAAGGAATTGGATACATGAAACTGGGTCCTTACCGGCTCGCCCGCTTGCGTCAGTCTGAATTTGTGAACAAACCCCCGCTCCAGGTTCACCGGATAGAGATTCCAGCTACCACTATTCAATGCTTCCAGGTGGAATTCATTTTTAGGGTTCTGCAGTCTGATCTTTTGAGAATAAGTAAATGCGTTTTCATTTCTGGCTTTCTGCCATTGCCTGATGGATGAAAACATCTGGTCTTTAAATCCGTTTTTCTCAATATGCTCATCTACACGCAGCAGATATCCCGCATTAAATCCTGCGCTTCTTGCCTGTATCCATTCCACGTCTTCATTGCGGTAGTCGTCGTTTAGCGAGAACCATCCCAGCATGTGCGGCATGAGGTTCCGCTCGAAATACCGCTGATTCTCGATCCGGTAGTTCACCTGGCTTTCCCGTAAATTGTTGTACCAGGGTTCGCCCCAATTCATAAAGGAATAAATATGCCAGTAATAATGAAAAGTACCCGCGCCGCAGGTGAGTACATAATGCTTCAGGCTTTTATACCAGAG
>JAUZOD010000090.1 GCA_030706635.1 Bacteroidota bacterium | reverse complement strand
GGATCTCTTTTATCCGTCAGAAACGAATAGAAACGATGCCAAAACAGACAGGACCAAATCCTTTTACCGGTCGCCGGGGCAACCTTCAGGGTTACCGTATGGCAGGGAAATACTATGTTCGGATCGTCAGCAGCCTCACGGCCAAAAGGGTGTTGAAAGATCCGGCCTTTAAGCTGACGATGCAGTATGCCGGCCTGCTGGGAAAAGCCTCCAAAATCGCTTCGGCCATATACCGCTTATTGCCGGAACGGGAGCATGGCTTTTACCGCAAACTGACGGGCATGGCTATGCAATTGCTTAAGCAGGGAAAGACGGCGGAAGAAGCCTTTGAAAAACTATACAACGATTTTATACGCCCACCGGTTAAAAGTCCCGTGCAGAAGCCTGTTTTCAAAACTTCATTTGCGGATGAACTATTGAATCGCTTATTTTCAAAATCACCCGTAACGCAGGATTTGGAGGAAGAACCTGTTCCGGATTATCCGCCGTCGTAATCAACAACGGAAACCCGCGCTTCCTCCCGGGAAGCCGCGGCGGGCGATTACTCTGCATGAGACACCGGGTCCATGCGTTTAAATCCTTTTTTGCTGAAGAGTGCCCCGGGAATCTCATTCATCGGTGCGGCAAAAGGCAATGGCCTCTCGCGCTGATCAAACCTGGAAGTATTAATTCTGGTTTATGATGCAGTTAGTACGGGTATTGGCCATCTTTGTTTTTATTCATTTCTGTTCTGCCAGCAAACAGAACGATACAAGTCTTCCGGGCACGGAAAACAGACCGGTTCAGGATTCAGGCATAGTGTTCAGGGGAAAGGTTTATGACGCCCTGACGGGGTCAGGGTTGCCGGCGAGGATTGTAATTAAAAACGATAGCGGAAACGTTGTAGAAAGTTATTTTGAGCATCTCCCTGGTTTTTTTACTTCTGAGGATGGAACCTTTCACCGGATGTTAAAACCCGGCAGGTATGAACTGTCCGTATTCCACGGCATTGACTATGAATCCGTATCTATGACGATAACTATTGATTCCTCCAGGGAGACTGAGCAGGATATTTATTTAAAGCGCTGGTCCCCCTTAAAGAAAAACGGATGGATCTGCGGCGACGGCCATAATCATCTGGATACGAAAACGAAGAACGATGAGGGCATGCTAAAACGTATCCGGCAGGTGTCTCTGGCGCAGGGAATTGATTTTATCTGCGGGGTTCAGGAATGGGCAGGGTATAACGATCAAACCTGGAGGGCCGGTTATGCGAAGGTCAGCGATAGCCGGTTCCTCCTGCATTATGGGGCTGAAATGCCCAAATACCGTACCGGGCACACCTGGTGGATCGGTTTGAAAAGCACGCATGGGTATTTTGATAATTCAACTGATAAGAACTACGAAGAAAAATATTACCAGAACGATCAGAGCACATTCTGGGATTTCGACAACCTTCCGCTGGCCAGCATTCCCGATGTTGATATCGTGCAGCGCCTGAAGACAACAGAACACGCTGTGGCGATCATGGCGCATCCCACCTCATGGTGGTGGCAAACAAATGGAAATATTCAAAAGTATGTTACGAACGCCGCTGCTTGCCTGCCTTTCGGATTACTGGCGGGCAAAGTGTGGGACGGGATGACGGTGATGGGATATAAAGCCGATCATTATTTTTATCAGAATTTATGGTTTGGTGTTTTGAATGCAGGCTACAGGATGCCCGCAGTTTCCGAGCTTGACGGGAATTTCTCCAAATCAGACAAGGCATATTTCGGGTCTTACAGAACCTATTACCAAACCGGCGGTAAAATATCCATTGATAAAGTTGCTCAAGCGCTGCGAAACGGTAAAACATTTGTATCCAGCGGGCCCATCATTCAGGCTGATGTTGATAATAAATATGGCCTGGGCGATATTGTAAGACCAGACGGTAAAACACATGATTTGCATATCAGTGCGTATGCTTCGGGCGATGCTACCGATTTCCTCTCCTACATTGTCGTTTACCGGAATGGTAAAATATTCAGGGTTTGGGACCTCCGGCAAAAAAAGCCCAGGAAGTTTAAAGAAACGCTACGGCTTAACCAAATGCGGAAAGCCTGGTTTATTATTAAAGCCTATGGAAAGGCGGCATGGCGGGATCCGGCCTATCTGGATATTGTTTCGGTATGTAAAAACAAAAACAACTACCCGGAGTTTGAAGCCGGCCAGGACCTGAATTCAGTCGCTTTTACGAGCCCTATATATTTCTGGCCCCGGGGCGCCACTGATCCGGGTATTCTGCAATCTGAAATTAATGTCACCGTCGTACCCGGAAAAGCGGACAGCAAACTGGAAAACCTCAGGATAGAGGTTTTCCAGAACGGACGACTGATCCGTACCATCCGACCCGCAAACAACAAAGCGACATTTACCATGCCTGTTAATTGCCGGCTAAAGATCAGTTGCACGGGCCGTCCGCCTATATACAGGAGCCTGTACCTGGACTATCCGCCTCATGCCAGGCTGGTGGCGGAACTTGCTTCCGGAAAGTGGATGGAACAATATCCTTCCATAAAATTCGGCGGAGGTGAAATTCCCTGGGAAGCTTTTCATCTCAAAGAAGCGCGTGAACTCCTTGCGAAAGTCAATTGGACGATTGAAATGATTCCAAATACCCGGGACAGTTTATGGAGGCATTTTGAAGCCGCCATAAGCCCCAACATCGGACATTGATAAAGTGGATTTTTCGGGCTGTTTTTGTACACTTCAATCACTTGATTTGGCGTCAGATCATCCAGCGAACTGTGCCGTTATCCACCTGGATTCTTTCGGGTATAATTTTATTTTCAGTTTTTATTTCTTCCATGATGCGGACCACATCTATTCCGCGGATCGATTGTCCGATCCGAATGGCGGTATATTGCCGACTAAAATTATCCACTAAAAAAGACAGGAGTTGTCGAAATAGAGATTTCTGTGACTAAACGAGGGAGAATAACTCCCTGTAATAGGGTGCTTAAAAAGTTGTTTTTGAATCAGCTATTTTTATTAAATTTGTAACATGACTAATGCCAAAATATCTCCCAGGGCACAAAAGGTATTGCGGAATAAGAAATTGTCCGCCGCCATAGCTACCGCTTTAGCTAAAAATTCCCATGCTTCTGCTCGTGGTGGTGTTATATTGAAGGCCGGTAACGAATCACTCGTTATAAGAACTGCCTCTGCTCAAAATGCTGTTAAAAAATGAACATCGCTCTTAGCGCTGTCATTATTTTCATTCTCCTTTTACCACCAATTGCATTTTATTTTGCTTTCTCGTCAATAGGGCGGTTTCCGAAATCAGGGCCAAAACTAGGATTATTTGAAGGATTGATGCTTTCCTCTATAGTGGCGGGATTGCTTCATGCTACCGTTTTATTCTTCATTCACGACCGGATCAGTTTTGATGTTTTGGCTGTTCTACTCGGCGGAGACCTTAAGACTTTTGGTCAGGTTGCTCCTAATGAGACATTCAAACCACTATTCGAGTCTTTCATCTTTTACTGTGCAGGACTAACGGTATCGTCGATTATCTTAGGATTCGTTTGCCGTCTCATAGTGCAACATTCTGGCCTTCATGCCAGGTCTGAACTGTTACGTCTGTATAATAAGTGGTGGTATTTGTTCAACGGATACAAAGTTGACGGATTTATTAATAGTGCCAATCCGGTCGAGTTCGATATTCTTTTCATTGACGTGCTAGTAAATACGAATGATGGCACCATGCTATATTCCGGTTACTTAATCGACTTCGTTTGTTCCGGCGAAATACTGGAGCGCTTATATCTTTCAGAAACAATCAAGCGAGACTTCAAGAAAGGGGAAATGAACGAAAAAGGAAATATCCTGGTTAATGTGTCAGGTGATCCTCTGGAAATCGACGGGGATACGATGGTCGTTCCTTTTTCTACGGTTATTAATATGAATTTGCATTTTATTACATTCTCCACAAATATCGACAACGTGCTACAGAACACCGATATTTCTGATGAGACCTCCAAAACAGTTAAATAACTCCGGCCCCAAAAGCTATCTTACTAAAGCACCCATCATATCTCGAAAAAGCTGAAGTCCGGCCATAGGCGGCCAAAACTTGATAGCTTACTTTACTTTCGTTATTTTGAACTTTCAAACCCGGATAGAATCGATGGATCCGATAGCGACCAATAATACAAACAGGAGCCGGTACGCTTTTCATGTCAATATCATATCCAACAGATGGCAGCTGGAAGCGGTCTATTTGATCTACAGTGTACCCGGATTGGCGTTCCTCATATTGTCGATGGTTTTTCTTAAGTTGAAATTACAGCATCACTACTGGTATTTCTTTTTTGCATTGGCCGGTTCGTTCGCTTCTTTAATAATGGCATTTTTCCCGTTTTATTCGAACGCCATGCTGTATGTATCGTCGGAGGGCATTGTGCTGGAAAGGCGGAAATCCATAGTGAGGACCATAAAATGGAGTGATATACAATATATCAATTTTGAAAACCGGGGAGCGCCCTCAGATTATGGCAACCATATAGAAACCATTATCCGGCTCCAGGGCGAAGAAGTCAGGTTTGGCGTGTACAGATTCCTGTTCAGGAGCAAGCGAAAGATCACCAGGGAATTGATCAGAACTTTATTGAAATTCCCCGATGCAGGAAATAAGCTTCCTGAGGAATTGGTTGCCAGGTATTCTGCAACTGATCAATGACCACCTTGAAACTGAAACTAAAAAGAGACCGTCTCAAAAATAAAAGGCGGGTAAGCCACCAAGCAAATACATATTGATCGGTACTCTGCATGAGACAGCGGGTCCATGCGTTTAAATCCTTTTTTGCTGAAGAGTGCCCCGGGAATCTCCTTCATCGGTGCGGCAAAAGGCAATGGCGTCTCCCACTGATCAAACCCGGAAAATAACAGACTGACCCGGTAAGGTGATTGGTTATTCACGTTTCAATGGCTTGTTCACCGTATCGAAGATCATGCTGTGTGAACTGACGATGAACCATTCGTTGAACCGTTCGTAAGTAATTTCCGGAAAAGTTTCCGGGTCAGTATACCAGGCCTCAAGCTCACTGATAAAAATGTCTGCGTAGTTTTGGACAAGATGCCGCTCTATGGCAAGCGCTATGTCATCTTCAGATTCGTAGCCTGGAATAAGATAAATATTACTTTCTTTTTTCACTTCTGTCAACATGGCCTCATCTATATCATCGCTTTTTTTCACCCAATCCCAGAATGGCGCTTTCGGTGTTACGACGATAGCGGAGCGGTTAAGAAAACGATAGTCACTCATTTCAGTTTTTTATGGCAGTATGGTGATGCGTCGGCAACGTCGCGCTTTAAATGATTTTAATGATGCCGCAATATTTCCTGCATCAGTTCGAACAACGGAATAGCCGTAACACCCTGAGCTAAAGGAAACCGGTCTTTTCCTGAATATACCACATATCGTCGTTGCGGTTGAATGTCTTCGCAGGCAATATAAAATCCTTTGGAAACAGCCGGGATGCTGTTGCGTTTAATTTCAATTGCCCATTTTTCAGTTGGAGAAAATTCAAGAATCAGGTCAATCTCTGCACCTGCAGGTGTGCCGTAATAGAAGGGTTGAACATGAACTGGTGTAACCGACATAATATTTTCAATCACGAAGCCTTCCCAACTGCCACCAACCACAGGCTGTCCCAATAGCTCTGTATAAGAACCAATATTCAACAAGGCGTGCGTAATGCCGCTGTCTCTTATATAGATTTTGGGAGAACGGACCAGGCGCTTGCCGATATTAAAAGTCCAGGGCTTTAGTCTCCTGACCAATAACAGGTCAACCATCAGGTCGAGATACCGGCCAACAGTCACACCCGAGACTTCCAGATTTCTGGCCAGATGTGCGGCATTCAGAACGGAACCCTGGTTGTGTGCAAGCATTGTCCAAAAACGTTCAAGCGTCTCTGCAGGAATACGCGGGCCGAGTTGAGGAATGTCCCGCTCAAGATAGGTCCTTAAAAAATCACGCCGCCAATTAAGGCTCTCCCGGTCTGAAGCCGCCAGCAGACTTTCCGGAAATCCACCGCGTGTCCAGAGGATATTCATGCTCTCGATACTTTCGGCGGCATATTCCAGCAAATCAATAGGATGAAGTTCTTTGTAAGCGATTCGTCCGGCAAGGGACTCACCCGATTGTTTTAAAAGCTCGATGGATGCAGAACCCAGGAAAAGGAACAGTCCCGCTTTGTTTCCCTTACGACGCTCCTGATCAATTATACCCCGCAGCTGCGTGAAGACTTCCGGAAGTCGCTGCACTTCATCGAGTATAATGAGTTTGGTGCGATTGTCATTGTGGAAAGCATGAATATCGCGGACTTTTTCCAGTCCGATCCGGCTTTCCAGGTCAAGGTAGATTGATGGCGTGGCATCGGAGATATTCAGGGCAATAGTCGTTTTACCGACCTGCCTGGGTCCCACCAGCGCCACGGACGGGCTGTGCTTTAGCGCTTCTTCAATCGTATGTTCCAGTCTTCTCCTTATCACCATGCAAATGTAACACTAAATGTAATAATTGCATGGTTCGTGATAAAAAACCTGAGTTATTGTAAAACAATCAGTTGCGTTATAACGGCTTATGGTGCTACTGCTTGTGCCGTCCCTGCCTGATCAGGCTGACCTGAATGCTGTCTTTGCCCATTTTCCCCTCGATGAATAAAAGGCTGTCTGTACCATTTTTACTGATTTTTCCGGTAAGCGTATCGCGGATATTCAAAGGATACCGCCAGGCAATCGCTATTTTTTTGCTGTCATCGCTCAGGTGATAGCTGCCATACCATCGCCGGTTGGTGCTATTGAATTCAAAAACACAGTCATTTCCAAGGTCCAGGTAAACGCTGGTGAGCAGGCTGTCTGTACAGTCCCCGACCTCCCTGGCCTGCTGGTCAATGACCAGATGGCTAACCTTATATTTGCCCGTAAGCCAGGGGTTTAAATCAGGCGAGCCAAAGCGCCAGATCAGCAACAGGGGAATCAGCACGGAAGATGCCCGCAGCAGGTTTTTTAACAGGACAGATTTTAAGGGGAATGCGGAAACAGTGGGTGTATTTGTAAAAAAGAACCGCCATATCCTCTGGCCATCAGAAAAAAGCAGATACGAGAGCGCGATGAGAATTTCAATGGCGTGGATCGTTTCGGCGAATTCCATGTCGAAAAAATAATTCAGGGAGACGATGGCCAGCATTACAGGGACGAGAATGAAAACCCCTGCGAGTCGGGTGCGACCGAACAGGAGCAACAGGGAGCCAAATATCTGGATCGAGCCGATGAAATAAACAAAGCCATGGGAATAATGTCCAAAATAAGCCCAGGTCAGCTGTTCTCCGCTCAGGCTGCTGAAGGGCAGGTCGAGGACGCCCAGGGGAACAAAGAAAAGAAGCTGGTAAAAGCCCTGTATCCCAATCATGATAAGATCTATGGCGATGGTATAGCTTATGAGCGCCTGCCAGAAATCAAGGATTGCGGGTGAATCGCTTCTTTCATCCTTTTTAATAAATGCCCAACAGATGCCATAACCAAGGGCGGTCAGGAAAAAGAACCCGCTGATTCCCAACATCAGCGGCCGGGGCAGCCATTCAGCCAAAAACCGGTGTCCGATCCGGATAAAGCAAAAACTAGCGGAAAGACCCGCTATGATACAGGATATCAGCTTGTAAAAGGGTGAAATTTTTCTCATCTTCTCAGTTAATCTGAGCAAGATTCAAAAAGAATGAAATTCCATATCCCTGGCAACGGTTAAGCAATGAAGATTGACACCGCCATTTTGTCGTTCCGGTTCCAGATTCCTTTTATATTCATTCTGGTTTTGTATCAAAGTTCTTTCGGAGTTCTTTCAGGTTTCTCCCAGAGCGCTATCGGGAATCCGAAAGAACTCCGAAAGAACCGTGGGAGAAATGTGCCAGGAATATCTAACAAATCTATAAGAATGCTGGCTGAATACCAGTCTCTTGCGTATAAAACCGGTGGCCACCGGGTATTTTAATGCGGTTACTCTTCTGTGTCGCGATTTGCAATGTCAGAATGGCGTCACCCTTCCGTCTTCAGACTTTTTACCGGGTTGGCGCGCGCGGCACGGATAGCGTGAAAGCTTACCGTGAACATCGCGATAAGGATACCACAACAACCCGCCCAAAGGAATATCGGAAGGCTTAAAGGAATACGATAAGGAAAGCCATTAAGCCATTGGCTCATGGCCCACCAGGCAACCGGTGAAGCAATGAAGATGGCCAGCATAACCAGTAAGACAAAATCCCTGCTCAACAGGAGAACGATATTGCCTACACCCGCGCCCAGCACTTTACGTATGCCGATCTCGCGGGTCCGCTTTTCCGCAGAGAATAAAGACACGCCGAACAGGCCCATACAGGAGATAAAGATGGTCACCAGCATCGCGCTGCGCACCAGCAGGGACAGGTTCTGTTCAGCCTCGTACATATTCCGGATAGACTCGTCCATAAAAACATAGTCGAATTCGCGATCCGGATATATATTTTTATACGCACTGTGGATCGCCTCCAGGGTCTTTTGCAGCTCACCGACTCCCCTGCCGGCTGTGGCGAGACGAATACCGAAATACCGCTCCTGGTCAGGCCAATGCCCTATCACCAGGGAGTGGATGGGATCACGGAAAGATTCGGTATGATAATCGGCCACCACACCCACGACCGGGAAAGACCGTTCTTCCCCATTGATCTCAGCATACAGGAATTTTCCCACTGCCTCTTCCGGCCTGTTGCAACCAAAAGAGCGGGCGGCGGTCTCGTTGACGAGGAGCTCCTGCAGGTCGTTCGTATGATGCAGGTTCCGGCCTGCCAGGATGCGCATATGATAAAAAGGAACGAAGGATTCATCGCCCGCATCCATTTCACTTGTTTTCACCGGGTGGGGACCCTTAAATTCAAAGGGGAAAAACCCATGCCCCCATCCGATCGGCGGCCCGCCTTCGCGGATAACGCTTCCGACGCCGGGTAACTGGCTGAGCTTGTCCTCAAATACCTGCAGCTTCGCCAGGCTATCCCGCCAGTTCGTTCCAACGGTGAGGATGGCGTCGGACTTCAAACCATAATCGGTTTTGAGCATATAACGGACCTGGTTACCGACCACCAGCGTAGAGATGATGAAGATCAGGGAGATCGTGAACTGGAAAACGATCAACGCGCGCCTCAGGGTCCAGGCGGCGTTGTCCTGGTATTCCGCGCTCCCCTTGAGACTGGTTACCGGACGATAGGAAGACAATACCCGGGCAGGGTAATAGCCCGCAAGCAGCGTGGTCACTACCGTCATGCCCAGCATGAATAGCAGGACCGGGGGATTCAGTGTAAAGCTTACTCCCGGCGGAATAAAATCGCGGAAGATGCCAAGCATCGGTTTCACCAGCACGGAGGCCAGAACTACGGACATCAGGACGACGAGCAGGGTCTCGGTTAAGAACTGCCAGGTGAGGGCGGCCCGTCCGCTGCCCAACACCTTGCGTACGCCGACTTCCCTTGCCCTCCGGATAGACTGGGCTGTCGAGAGGTTGATAAAATTGATGCCCGCGAGAATCAAAATAAATCCGGCAAGGGCCATGATGCCGTACAGGGTGGGTTTGCTCGACTTGCGGATATCGTCATGCGAATAGGCATTATTGAAATGGACGTCTGACAGCGGCTGCAACAGCATCTTCGGGGATTGCCCCTGGGGTCTGTACCGTTTAACGATACCGTCAATCTGCATACCGGCCTGTTCCGGCTTAACCCCTTTAGCCAACTTCACGAACGCCCATATCTCGGGTTTGCCTCTGGGGGAATTCCATTCATCCGTCGCGTAGTGGTATCTCAGTCCGCTGTTATTGATGGTGCTGAAGGATACGAATTCGACCGTGGCAAAATCGGTATTCTCCGTTTGGTCCGCGACGATACCGGATACACTGAGGTGAATGGAATCATCAAATACCAGTTCCCTGCCGATGATCGCTGCCAGGGGAACATGGCCGAAATAACGAAGGGCCCTGCTTTGGGAAAGGACCACCTGGAAAGGCATTCGCAGCGAGGATGCGCTTCCGGCCAGCCATTTATGCGGGAAAATGGAAAAATAACCGGGCTCGGCAATAATGGTCTCTGCCCAGGAACTGCGTTCCGGTTCGGAAAACTCCGTATAACCGGATTTCGCAGCCTTATCCGGCACCTTCACCTTCGGCTCCCATCCGGAAAAAAAACCCGTCACTGCTTCCAGCCCGGGAAGCTCCTGCCGCATGGCCTCCGGTAGTCCGGGCATCACCCGGCTGCTGTTCCAGGACTCGTCGGCGCCCTCTCCCACTTTGATATTATAGCCGAGGTGGAAGATCCGCTCGCTGTCCGGGATGGAACGGTCAAAACTGAATTCGTAATGGACCACCAGAAAAATGATGAGACTAAAGCAGATCCCCATCGCCAGCCCCAGGACATTGATAACGGCGAATTTCTTATGGTTGTTCACATGGCGCCAGGCGATCTTCCAGTATGTTTTAAACATATCGCTGTTGGTTTTCCCGGTAAAATATCAAATTGAATACCGGGATGATATTTAATTGAGAATCAGTAACCATTAAAGGAATGCTTCTTATTCGAAGTGTCCGTTTCCGATACAGGAGATGTCCGTTTATTTATGAGCATTGTATGGCAGTTTTTTGTGTGGTAACTCAAAATCATCAATATTTACAATGCTCTTTTTTATTCTTTAACTGGCAACCTGGGTTAATTATTATCGTTAAGTTGGTAGTATTTACTTAATTTTTGCGTCCTAAAATACAGCGCGTTTGACAACACAGGAATTCATTGCCGCAGCATTGCTCGAAGACGTGGGCAGCGGCGATTACTCTACACTGGCATCCATATCAGCCGATGCGAAAGGTAAGGCGGTACTTAAAATAAAGAAAGAAGGCATACTGGCGGGCATGCAGCTGGCGCAGGATATTTTCCATCATCTGGAAGAAGATGCAAAATTCACCCTCTATAAAAAAGATGGCGATGCTGTAAATAATGGCGAAACCGCGTTTACCGTTGAATCCAGCGTACATACCATATTAAAAGCGGAAAGACTGGTGCTTAACTGCATGCAGCGCATGAGCGGCATCGCAACGCTTACCAATAAGTACGCCGATAAAATAAAAGGCTACAAAACCAAAATACTCGATACCCGCAAAACCACGCCGCTGTTCCGCGAATACGAAAAGCAGGCAGTGCGCATTGGCGGCGGTTACAACCTTCGCATGGGCTTGTACGATATGATCATGCTGAAGGACAACCATATCGATTTTTGTGGCGGCATAGAGCAGGCCATACAGAAAACCAACGAGTACCTCGCGGCCAACAACCGAAACCTGAAAATAGAGATCGAGACCCGTAACCTCGATGATGTGCGCCGTGTGCTTGCTGTGGGCAATGTACACCGCATCATGCTCGATAACTACTCGCCGGAACTATTGGAAGAAGCAATTGAGCTGATTGGCGGTAAGTACGAGACCGAGGCGTCGGGCGGTATCAATCTCGATAACATTATTTCATATGCCCGTACTGGTGTCGATTACGTCTCATGCGGCGCTATCATACATCATGCTGTGAGCATGGACCTTAGTTTAAAAGCACACAAAATATAGAGCAGATATTATCGCTGTTGTTATTATCTCGCTATCACTAACCCTGATACGGGAATAAAGGAATTTTGTTTAATTATTGAAAAAATATTTGATTGAACATTTACAGAAACTAAGTATATTCAGATCAAAAAATATCGAATTGAGGCCATTAATCATCGTCCTGGCTCTTTGCCTGGGTGGAATAAACAGCAGCTTTGCACAGTCCGCCGATACGGCGAAGCCCGTCGTAAAAGATTACAGCTCACATCCCTACTTTATCATTTCCGCGGGCACGGTCATCGATGCCTATTATAATGACAAACCCCTTGCTATTGAATCCATTTCGGAATTCAATGATTATGTGCAGCGCAATG
>JAUZOD010000009.1 GCA_030706635.1 Bacteroidota bacterium | reverse complement strand
GCTGCATTCGACGAATATTGTTAGGCAATTCGCATAAAATAAAGGATCTTTTCGTTATCGGAGGGATCCTTTATTTATGAAACCCAACCATAAGCCCTCTGTTAAACCAGTTCCGGTATACCGCAAACCGGAGACAACGTTCCAGGCAGCCTCACTCGCCATTGGAAGAAAATTACTCGAAATCAAAAAAATCTCTGGTGCAGGCGAAATGACCGAGATCAACCTAGCTTTGTTCAGACATTTGAAATAAGTCAGCGTTCTCCAGATCTACAATTGCCCAAATCTGTCGGCCAAACTGAGTTTATCTACAGGATATAAAATTCTTATAATTTATATTATGTCAAATAGCCGCTCGAGGCCTGTCTTCGGAGGGAAAAGAAAAAACTAAGCTGGGCTTCTGGTGAAAGACAGAGAGCGAGTATATTAGGGGTCTTAACCCCTGTTTATGACAACGCAAGAGGAAATATTAAAAACAGCTTCAGATTATAGAGGCCGGATGATTCAGGTGTCCGTAGAAATGGAAACAAGAATGGATATTTTCATTTCCGGCTATTTTAGACTTACGCCGGAAAAGCAAGGTGAATTGATGCTCTTGGTGCTTGGGTCGGTAGCTGTAGCTAATAAAAATTCAATTTTAGAATATATTTTAAGCATAGATCGAGTTGATGGCAAATTGGATCATAGCTTTAATATCAAGCAATATTTAAAAAAAATAAGAGATATAGAGAATGAGAGAAATATATTCGCTCACCTGCCTGTTGATCTATCCGACGAGGCACAGAAGATATTTAAAGAAAAAATTGGCACTATAACGTTCGTCAGGATGCGACCCGGGAGTGAAAATAAGAGCCCTGCGTTAGGTATCCCAAAAATCTATGACGAATCACGAATTAATGCAGCAATCAAAAAGGTGGAGGACGTAAATAAAATATTAAACGCCCTTGATATTCAGAGACATGGCGCACCCTCTCAAGTTTAGCCCCACCGGTGGAACTTGGACTCTCAACAAGGAATGCGCACCGAAGTTTGAAGGAAATATAGAATTAGCTCCCCTTTTTAGTTTTTTCAATTCCCTCAGCCCGGCTGCCCCCGATCCCATTACCCTTCCCTTCAGTGGTTTTTTTCCCAAAGACAAACTTAAAAAACCCACCCATCCGCTCAGCTAAGCTATGTGACATAATATAGTCTTATAAAAAAAGAACAATGATTGTTTTGCCGTACGCGATCCAATTATTGGGGGAAGCCCGAAGAAATATGGCAGGAAGCTCCAGGAAATCCCGGACGACTATGCATTGATTTCCGTGTCTGACCATACTCCTTCCTGAATCCATCTGCCTTCTTTTCAAAATAATTGGTTAAGTACAACCAGGATTCAACTGATTGTGATTCAAAATTTTAATTCCCGTTTCCCTACAAGGGCAGATAAAATTTTGAAATAAATTTTTCACAGCCTCCGGACAGACTGTGAAATCGAGCTCCCCGCCGAGCCGATATTTGTGTTTTCATCAGATTAGGTCGCTGCCACGGCTATTTTGCGGAAAATGGTTCAGTTTTTAAATTAATACTACCATACATTTAATTGCAAATCATTTGATTAGATAAAAATATCAAAATCTGTTTATTTAACTTATTTTCACTTTAAATCAATCCTTTTTGAAATTAAAATCAGGATATTCTTTTTGGATTCATTCCGTTTTTTTCACCCTGCTCAACCGGTTTTCCCTGATTGCCTTTGGTGTGATCGGTTATATTATCCTGGCGAAAAAGGTATTCCCGACAACAAAAGAAATGGGTGTATGGGCTCTGTTTCTAAGTATCCTGGCATTGATCGAAACCATTAAACAGGGCCTGCTCCGTAATCCGACCATTAAGTTTCTCAGCGAACCGGAATATGTAAGCGACAGGAATAAAATACAGTCCGCCTCCCTCATCATCAATATCCTCTTTTCCACAATGGCCATCGGCTTTGTAGTTTTCGGCGGCCACCTGATTACAAAATGGCTGAACACCCCCGAGCTCTATCCCCTTATTCAGCTGGGCATTCTCCTGATCATCTTATTGGTTCCCTTTAACCACTTCGAAGTACTGTTACAGGCGCATTTCCAATTTCGCCCTATATTCTATGGCTATTTTTTGAGACAAGGCGTTTTCCTTATTTCCATCGTTCTGCTCCTGATCTTTCATAAATCCGCCCTCACCCTGATAAACCTGGTCAGGCTGCAGATCCTGGCCCTGGCCTCCGGCACCGGCATATTACTCTATTTTGCCAGGCCCTATTTCTACCGAAAATTCGACGTGGAAAGAAAAACCATGCTGCGCATGTTCCATTTTGGAAAATACATCTTCGGTACAAACGTGTTTTCGGCATTTGGCCGGTCTGCCGACCAGTTTATCACCGCAGGCCTGATCTCGGCAGATGTAGTGGCCTACTATAATGTGGTGGCTAGAATAAACAACATGATGGATGTGCCTTCGCTGGCGGTAGCGGATGTATTATTTCCGAAGAATGTGGAAGCCATGGCCATCAGCGGGGAAGAAAAAGTAAAATATTATTTTGAAAGAATGGTTGGAAGCATCATCAGTATTCTGGCGCCGGCCAGTCTTCTCATATTCTGTATGCCGCATCTTTTTATCAAATTACTTGCCGGCAGCAAATATCTGGCGGCGGTTCCCATTTTGCAAACCGTTATATTATTCAGTTTCCTGCGTCCATTCTCTTACCAGTTCGGGGCAACCATGGACGCTATTGGAAAGCCAAGGATCAACTTTTGGGTCAACCTGCTCAGCATGTGTCTCAACTATGGCTGCATGTATATCGGCCTCCGGCTTACAGGCTGGATGGGTGCGGCTTATGGCACCGTGGCTGCCGCCATTCTCTCCTTCAGCATCATGTGCGCGGTATTAAATAAAACCATCGGGGTGAGGTTGGGGGAAACCTTCCGCTACGTCGGTTTCGCCTACGGAGAAATGGCTGGCATCATTAAAAAATCAATAAAGTAGCCTGGTCTTGATAGTGTTTTTTACATCTTTTAATAAACGGATGGCTTCGGCCGACAACTTCTTATCCACATCCAGCACCACATATCCGATATTGTCATTCGTTTTCAGGTATTGCGTCAGAATATTAATGTGGTGCTTCGATAAACGGGTATTGATCTCCGACAATACGCCTGGCACATTGTTGTGGATATGCAGGATCCGGTGTGAATCGGGATGCTGGGGTAAACTGAGCTCCGGAATGGTATGCGAACCAGTGGTAACTCCCATTTCCAGGTACTGGTACAGCTTATTGCTCACATCTTCCCCGATATTCTCCTGGGCCTCTTCCGTGGAGCCGCCAATATGCGGAGTAAGCAGAACATTGGGCATATTCTGAAGCGGCGAACTAAAATGATCACCATTCTTTTCCGGTTCCAATGGAAAGACGTCAACGGCAGCGCCGGATATATTTCCCTCTTCGATCGCCTTAGCCAGCGCATCCAGGTCAACTACTTCCCCCCGCGCGTAATTGAGCAGTATGGCCCCCTTTTTCATCTGTTTGATCACCGTTTTGTTGATGAGCATGCGGGTTTGTTCTGTATCGGGAACGTGCAGGGTGATGATATCGGATTGGGACACCAGTTCTTTCATCGTTTTCCTGGCTTCGGCATTTCCCAGCGGGAGTTTAGTGACAATATCATAAAAAATCACTTTCATGCCCAGAGATTCTGCCAGCACGCTAACCTGTGTTCCGATATTGCCATAACCGATAATGCCCATGGTCTTCCCCCTCAGCTCGTAACTCCCTTTGGACTCCTTCAGCCAGATCCCCTGGTGGGCGGCCTTGCTTTTATCCGGTATCCTCCGGATCAGCAGGATAGACGCGCCGATCACCAGTTCAGCCACCGAGCGTGTATTGGAATATGGAGCATTGAACACGGCTACTCCATGTTTAGTGGCGTTTTTTAAGTCCACCTGGTTTACCCCGATGCAGAAACATCCGATCGCCTGTAATTTATGGGCCGCTTCCAAAACCCGTGCGGTAATCCGGGTCTTGGACCGGATGCCCAGCAAATGAACATCCTGGATCTCACGAATCAATTCTTCTTCCGTTAGCGCCCTGGTAAGCTTTTTAACAGAGCTGTAACCAGCGCCGGAGAAGTGCTTCACCGCTGCATCGCTGATGTTTTCCAGGAATAAAATCTTTATTTTTTCTTTAGGGTAGCTGGTAATTTTTTTGTCGGTCATAATCTGAATACCTGTTTTTGCGTTATTTCCCTGAAACGAGGTGCAAAATTCCCATTTAAATCGGAAACGGAAAAACAAAACTCGTTTTCAAGGGACTAAATACGATAATATTTTATTTTTGCACCCACCAAACCTTTAAATGTATACCTGTTGAAAACCATTTTCTTTTACCTGATGACGGCCTCTTTTCTGGTATGCTGCGGCCAGGCCGCCGCTCCGAAAGCGGGGTTCAAACTTCAGGATACGATGCTGCTGGCTGCCAAACACCCCGTTCCGAAAGAATTACCAACCAGTGAATACCACCATTTTTACGATGCATCACGGCATTTCTATGATTCCCTGTTCCTTCACGGATTCAACGGAGGTTTGCTTGTTGCCCGGGACGGAGAGGTGGTGTATGAACGATACAGCGGTTTTAAAAATGTCCGGTACCGGAAAGATTCCATAAATGCCCACACGGCTTTTCACCTGGCCTCTGTTTCAAAAACCTTTACGGCCATGGCCGTCTTAAAGCTATGGGAAGACGGGAAACTGGATATTCATGATGATATCTCTAAATACCTCACCGGGTTTCCTCCGGGAATAACCATTAAAAATTTGCTTAGCCAGCGAAGCGGTCTGATGAATTATGTTCATTTTATGGACAATTCCGGCTGGGACAAAAGAAAATTTCTGACCAATGCCGATTTATTACAATATATCATTCAGCACAAGGCGCAGGTTCAGCATGCGCCTCCTGGCCGTCATTTTGAATATTCAAACACCAATTATGCTTTTCTGGCCCTGATCATCGAGAAAGCTTCGGGTGAACCGTACGCTGAATTCATTACCAAAACTTTTTTTGAGCCATTGCAGATGCACGATAGTTATGTATTTGCACTTCAGGATACTTCCCGGGCCACCCGTTCGTATAAACAAAACGGAAGACCCTATCCGCTGGAATACCTGGATGTGGTCTATGGCGATAAAAACATCTACAGCACACCGGAAGACATGCTGAAATGGGATGCGGCGCTTCGGGGAAAGATATTATTTAAACAGTCAACCCTGGACAGTGCTTATACCCCATACAGTCTCGAAAAACCCGGACGCCGCAATTATGGCCTGGGCTGGAGAATGATCGTTTACCCCAATGGGAAAAAACTGATCTATCACAATGGCTGGTGGCATGGAAACCGGACCGTCTTTATCCGCATGATGGAAGAAGATGCAACCATTATCGCCCTTTGCAATAATGACAACAAAAGGGTTTATTCCTCCAAAAAACTCTGCGACACTTTCGGAAATTACCAGCAGGAACATGAAACCCCCGATGAGGGAGAGAATGATCCCGAAGGGCGCGGAGGTGAAAAGCGATAAACGTCAAACACACCGGAATGCTGGCTTCTTCCTATCTTCATAAACATGAAAGATATTGCCTCTTTCGTAAAAGGTTTTGCTGAGCCCTATACTACGGTAGACCTGGCGGTGGCCCGCTCCATTTACAAATCCAGGGATCCTTTTTCCAATAAAGGAACTTTCGGACATGCACTGCTCCTCGCCGGCAGCTACGGTAAAATCGGGGCGGCAGTGATGGCCGCACGTGCCTGTTTGACCAGCGGTGCCGGCCTGCTGACCACCCACCTGCCTGCCTGCGGTTATGCTATCATGCAGACGGTCCTTCCGGAAGCTATGGTTAGCATCGACAGCGGTTCCCGCAGCATGCTTACCCGCCTGCCGCCAGGCCTTAAATCCTATAAGGCGATCGGTGCCGGACCAGGTATTGGCAGCAGTGAACCGACGCAGGATATGCTCAAAAAATTATTGAAGGCCTCCTCCTCTCCCATGGTGCTGGATGCCGATGCCCTGAATATCATCAGCACAGACAAAAAGCTGCTGGAAAAAATTCCGAAGAATTCAATTTTAACGCCTCATCCGAAGGAATTTGACCGGCTGTTCGGGCCTTCTGCAGAAGATGCCCAACGACTTAAACTTGCTCGCGCGAATGCCATGAGATACCAGATTATAGTGGTTTTAAAAGGACATTACACCGGGATATTTTGCCCTGACGGGAATGTCTTTTTCAATACCAGCGGAAATGCCGGTATGGCCAAAGGTGGAAGCGGCGATGTGCTAACAGGAATGGTTACAGCCATGCTGGCTCAATCTTACCGGCCTCAGGAGGCGGCAAAGCTGGCCGTTTTTTTACATGGCCTCGCGGGTGATATGGCTGCCGCATTGTATTCGGAAGAAGCCATGATGCCGTCTGATTTGATTGGATGCATAGGCAGGAGTTTTCTCAAATTGAAGTTGGGAACGGACAACTGATGGCTCCTCCGTCAATTTTCAGATCTTACTGATAATAGCGGGGACCATCTCAAAATCAGTGGACTTATCCAGAAAATGATCAGCTCCAAGGGTTTTACATAATTTCCTGTAGTAAGAACCCGATTGATTGGTGAGCATGATCACCAGGGTCTCCGGGCTCTTCGTCTTGGCCATCTCCAACAGATCTATTCCAGACCCATCGGAGAGATTGATATCCAGCACCAGTATATCGGGAACCAGGTGGGTAAGGAATTGTTTTGCTTCAAACACAGTTCCGCAACAGAACAAAGAATGGATCTTCAGTTCCTGGAGCATGGACATCAACCGCTCTACAATGAGCGGTGAATCATCAACCAGAAGAACTTTCTTGGATATCAATGTGTAAGAATTAAGCGGCTCAATTTACAGTGAACTGGCGGAGGTTAAAATCGTCGATCTAATTAGATTCCTGTAGCAATTTGCTCGGGGTATTGTAGTATAAGTTCTACAAACGGTTAGATGAGTTTGTTTTCGATGGCATATAGGGTGAGTTCCGCATTTGTTTTCAGATTCATTTTAACCATAATCCGGGATCGGTAGGTGCTGATGGTGGTAACGCTCAGCGATAGCCTGGAAGCAATATCTGATACAGTCTTACCCCCTGCTATCAGCTTCAATACTTCAAATTCCCGGTCCGACAGGTACTCATGGGATAATTTATCCATATCGTGATCCAGGGAGTTCGCCAGTTTTTCCGCTATGGTGGGCGTAATATATTTTTTACCCTGCATCACCCGGTTAACGGCCGCGACCAGTTGTTCGGGAGCCGAATCCTTATTGAGATATCCCGCCGCACCGGACTTCAGCACCCGCAAGGCATAAAGGTCTTCCGAATGAACGCTTAAAATCAATACCGGTAATTTCGGATAATGCAATTTAACCTGCTGTAAAACTTCCAGGCCACTTCGGCCTGGCATGGAAATATCAGAAATGACAACATCCCATTGTTGGGTAAAAACCATTTTCAACATCCCCTCTGCATCAGTTACTTCCTCTACAAGCGCTGAGGGAAATGCCTCCACCAGAATTTGTTTCAGTCCTTTCCGGACCACCGTATGATCATCAGCTATCAAAAATCGGTACATGATTATATTTTATACATCAGCCAATAATATTGAACGGAATGCTCACCAATACGGAAGTGCCTCCGCGTCCGCTTTCAATTTCAAATTTGCCGCCCATCATCAACGCCCGTTCTTTCATGCCAAATAAGCCGAGTGTTTTCCGGTCTCCGTGCTGCTCCTGCTGAAAGCCTTTACCATTGTCCGTTATGTTGAGGAATACCGTCTCCCCTTCCATATTCAGCGTAATCAGAACTTTGGATGCCCCGGCATGCCGGGCTATATTGGTCAAGGACTCCTGACAAATTCTGAAAAGACCAATGGAAATACCCGCCGGGAAATTGATGTGACTTACATCGGTTGTGAAATGCGTCCGAATGGAAAACCTTTTTTGAAACTCCTCCGCCTGCCATTCTATGGCCGGGACCAGTCCAAGATCATCCAGGATACCCGGACGTAATTCTGTGGATATGCGCCGGATCGTTTTGATGGCATCGTCCAGTAAGGCCAGTGAACTGGCCATTTTTTCTCTGGCAATTTCATCGTCCTGAGCCAATTTGCGGGAAAGCCATGAAAAGTCCATCTTTAACCCCGTTAGTTGCTGCCCGAGTTCATCGTGAATTTCCCTGGCAATCGAGGCGCGTTCCTCCTCCCGGACATCCTGCAGGTGGGAAGCCAGTTCCCGGATTTCTTCATAAGATTTCTTCAGCTTTTCTTCTGTTCGGATCTGTTCCGTAATATCATTGGCAAGAACAAGCCGGGTCGGTTTGCCTTCCGATTCAAAATCATATACACTTATTTCCGTGTGCACAAGTTCTCCCCCTTTTTTCCTGTGCAGCCAGTGCCCCCGGTTGGTAACCCCCTGCATGCGCATCCGCATGTCTTCCAAAAACCGAGGCTCCTCCTCTGAAGGCCGCATTTTTCGGGAATCCAGTGAAAGGAATTCTTCCCGTGTATAACCATAATGTCTGAGGGCTGCAATATTTACATCAATGGTGCGAAAAGTTTCAAGAGACAGCATCCACATCGGCATGGGATTGCTCTCAAACAGCATTTTGTATTTCCTTTCTGACTCCATAATCAGCCGCACACCTTCTTTCGCCTCTACTTCCAGGGATTCATTGAAATCTCTAAGTTCATCCTCCAGCTTTTTTCTTTCTGAAATATCTTTACAAACCATCACGTATCCCCCAGGCTCTTCCATATCGCCCAGTGTTTGACTCACGGATACCAGAATCGTCATTTCGGTACGATCCTGATGAACATGTATCACCTCTCCTCTCCAGTATCCATTTTCATTTAATTCCTTACGGAATGCAGCCCGCAATTCAGGCGTAAGCCGGAGAGACAGAACTTCCTCAATCGGCCGGCCCAGCACTTCCATACTTTTATACCCGTACAATCTTTCAGAGGCCTTGTTCCAGCTCTTTAATTTAAAATCGCTGGTCATTGAAATAACAGCATCGCTGATGTCTTCCATCAGCTTTCCCACATACGCCGTTTTATCCTGAGCCTTTTTCTGTTCAGTGATATCCCGGGTAATTGTGGAATAGCCGACGATTTGTTTCTTACTGTCGAGCAGGGTGCTGAAAACAATATTAGCGAGGAACCGCGACCCATCCTTACGCACACGCCAGGAGCTGCATTCGTAATGTCCTTGCTCCATGACCATTTTCAGATTCTGAGCCGGCAGGCCTTTTTGCCGATCCTCGGCTGAATAAAATATTTCGTTGCGCTGGCCCAGGATCTCAGCAGCTGCATAGCCAGACATAAGCTCTGCGCTCAGGTTCCAGCTCACCACGATGCCTTTGGAATCGAACATGACAATTGCATAGTCCTTCATTCCATCAATCAGCGCGCTTAAAGAGAATTCAGCCGGGTAGGGTTCACCGAACTCACCTTCTTCTGGATAATAACTATTGACCGGGGCTTGCCGCATGCGGTTGTGCTATATTTGCAATTATAATAAAGCAGTAAAAAAAAACAAACTCAATTGTATCAGAGATCATGTACAATTTAGTCCGTTTTTTTCGCATAACAAACCTTTCGAAAGGGAAATGGGCTGAGCTGTAAAAAGGGATAAGTGTAACCTCTTAGAAGAACCGGCGGCTATAAACTATATCTCACGTAGCCGTTCTTTGAATTCATGACATTCACCAGGGAGACGGAATTTTTTACATGGAGTTTTCTCAGAATATTGTGACGATGTACTTCCACCGTTTTTATGGAGATATTCATTTTGTCGGCAATCTCTTTGGAACGAAGTCCCGCGCGGATACAATGAGAGATTTGTATCTCTTTATTGGTGAGCGATTCCACATAAGCAGGATCGGTCTCCTCGGGTTGAACGTTCATATCAAAACCCTGACTTTTGATTTCATCGCAAACAAAAAGCTGATTGTTATGCACCGCTAAAATGGCCGCGTACATTTCCTCCCGACCGGAGTTTTTGGTCACATATCCTTTTGCTCCTGCAGCAAACATTTTCTTTACAAACAACATTTCAGAATAAAAAGACAAGCCGATCACTTTGGAGTCTGGCGAAACGATGGCAAATTTTGCTGTTGCCTCAAAACCATTCAGGGGCATCATATTGATATCCATCAGGATCACATCGGGCTTTTTCACTTCGGCCAGCTCAACAGCTTCAGCAGAATCGCTGCAGGCAGCAACGACGGAAAAACGGCTGTCACTGTTCAAAATAAAAGTCCAGGTTTCCCGGATAAGTTTGTGGTCTTCAGCGATCAGGATTCGAATTTTTTCCATTGCTTTGGGTTATGTTGCTAGAATTGATTGCAAGATAACACGGAATAATGCGACCCTATATAGAACAAAACCCCTATTTGAACTGTAAAAATCTCCTTTACCCTGTAGAATTACGACTACAGGGAAATCAGATAAGCTGAAATCAATCTAAAAATCTCCCTTATGTTATTTGACCCTTTACCCATCAGAAGCCTGGTATTGAAAAACCGGATTGCCATTTCTCCGATGTGCCAGTATTCTTCAGAAGATGGCTTTGCGAACGACTGGCACCTTGTTCATTTAGGATGCCGCGCAACGGGTGGCGCCGCCCTGGTTATGCAGGAGGCCACTGCAGTGAATGCTGAAGGACGAATTACGCTGGATGATATGGGTCTCTGGAAAGATGCCCAGGTAGATCCTTTAAAGCGAATTACCCGTTTTCTGCAAGCCCGGGGCAGCGTCGCCGGAATACAACTTGCCCACGCAGGACGCAAGGCCAGCAGCACCGCTCCCTGGAAAGGCGGAAAATCCATTTCTTTAAAAGAGGGTGGCTGGATTTGCAAAGCGCCCTCGCCCATTCCTTTCCGCGTTACCGACCCTGCGCCAGCGGCTTTATCAGCCTCGGAACTACTTCAGGTTATAGACGATTTCTGCTCAGCTACCCGGAGGGCCCTGCATGCCGGCTTTCAGGTTTTGGAAATTCATGCGGCCCATGGCTATCTGATACACGAATTTCTTTCTCCCCTGAGTAATCAAAGAACCGATGACTATGGGGGAAGTTTTGAAAACAGGACGCGTTTACTCGTAGAGATTGTTAAAGCCATCCGGAGAGTCTGGCCGGAAAATCTGCCTTTGTTCGTGCGCATCTCGGCCACAGACTGGGCCGAAGGCGGATGGAATATTGACGAATCGGTAATACTGGCTTCCGTATTGAAAAATATCGGTGTTGATCTGATAGACACATCCTCGGGAGGACTGGTTCCGAATGTAAAAATTCCGCTGGCACCGGGATATCAAACAACTTTTGCAGAAAGGATCCGGAAAGAGACCGGGATACTCACAGGTGCTGTGGGGTTGATTACAAAAGCCGTTCAGGCTGAGGAGATCATCAGCTCCGGAAAGGCTGACCTGATCCTCATCGCGCGGGAATCCCTGCGGAATCCCAACTTCCCTTTAACAGCCGCAAAAGAACTCCAGGTTGAAACCGCATGGCCGCCGCAATACGAGCGGGCCAAATAAAAAAAGGTCCCGGCACAGCGCCGGGACCAATAAGATTGGCCATTGATTTTTCAGAGATTGGATTTTGGATTACGGGTTTGGGACGGTTTGGAACCTGGTTTCGGTTGTTTTCACAGGGATCAGAGAATTGTCAATGGCCTTTCGTTTTCATCGGGATTGGATTAGGTGTTTAACAGGTTAGCAACGATTCAGGGTAGCGGTTTCGGAGGTTGGTTGTTCTGCATAGGGTTAACAATGATTGCTCGTTTCATAGGTTAAATAATATATCAGGCAATTTTTCAAACTCATAGGCTTTGTCAACAAAATAATCAGCGCCCAAACTTAAACTCAGCTTCCGGTAATAACTCGCGGCCTCATTGGTCAACATGATAATTTTTGTTTCTTTATGCGTCTGGCGGATATAGATCAGCAGATCCAGGCCGCTTTTGGCAGGAAGATTGATATCCAGCAAAACGACATCCGGATTCTCCTGATCAAAAAGGAATTTGCCTTCTTCAAAGTCATGCGCGTCAGAAAATCGGGAGACATTTTCAGCATTCGCCAGTAAACGCCGCAAACGGGATATGATCAGAGATGAATCATCTACAATCAACACTTTTAATTTTTGCTTCGTATCACATGCTTGAATCACAATACAAAGAAAGTCCAATATAAGGCCTGATCAAATAGAACCTTATACCCTATTCATATCGTAGCTTTTACAAAAGATTGTACTATTCCGTACTACAGAATCACGGGGGAGGCGTTTCCCTTTTGGGCTGAAAGCTGACAGTCAACCATCAATCGATTGATACAGGAAGCAAAAAAGAAAAAGTACTGCCTTTTCCCGGTTCGCTTTCGATTGTCAGGGAGGCGCCGTTTCTGGCCAGGAACTCTTTGCAGAGCATCAGCCCAAGACCGGTTCCGCTTTCTTTTGCGGTGCCATGGGTACTGTAATAGTTGTTCTGATGAATGCGGCCGATGGTTTCGGTGTCCATGCCGATCCCATTATCCAGAATAGAGATTTTGGAAAAACCACCTTCCGTTTTTAAGCGGACGCTGATCTTTCCGCTGGCCGGGGTAAACTTTATCGCATTGGAGATCAGGTTTCTTAAAACCAGGGTTACGGCATCCTTGTCGGCATAAACCATGCTGTGTTTGGGAATTTCACAACGGATGGAGATTTTCTTGGAAGATGCCTGTAATTTCTGCACATTCACGGCCTCTTCGATGATGAACCCGATATTCAATAGCTGGGGGGAAACATGAGCAGAATTCATCTGGCTCTTAACCCAATGCAGCAGGTTTTCCATGAGGCCGGTGGTATAGTTGAGGTCAGTCACCACATCCGGAATAATGGCTTTGATCTCTTCTCCGCTCATATCCGATTGCTGCATGCTTCCAAAAAGATTTCGCAAGGCATACATCGGTGTTTTCATATCATGAGAAATCACCGAGAAAAGCTTATTCTTCAGGGAATTCAGCTCCCCGAGTTCTGCAGCCTTTTCCTCAATTTCTGTTTTCTGCCGTTCAATCTTTTCATTCGTCTCCTGCAATGCTTTATTGGTGGCCAGTATGCCAACCTGATAGAGGTTGTTTTCTTTCTTTATCAGAAACAGGGCATAGAAGATAAACAGTATCGCCGTGACCTGATTAAAAAAATACAGAAACTGATTTGCGGAATGCAGTTGATAATCGTACCGATTAGTTAAGACCACCAGTACAAAATAGCTGATCATCGTCAGGCCAACGGAAAAAAGCATCTGGCTGATCAGGGGAAGGAAAAAAACGGCCAGGATGCCATTCAGGATAAAAAATAATTCCACCCCCAGATTCAGCCCACTCATATAAACGATAGAGGTTACCAGGGGATACAATACAAAATAAGTGATCATACCGGCTTCGTACCGGTAATAGAAATTCAGATAAAGTACCAGCAGGCTCACCCACGCCGGAAGGCTGGCCATGAAAAACGAACTCAGCGGAAATCTGACACTTCCAAAAAAACAGATCAGCGGAACAATTATGCCTGTGAGAAACTGAAAAAAATTAAGCTGATTAAAGATGCTCAGTTTCCCTTTTTCGAGTTCATCCATGGTTTTGGTAAAACCCAGGGACTTGATTTCTTCGAGGAAATGATAAGACTTTTGAGAGAGATACCCCACTTTCGAGGGGATGTTGCTGTTCCTGACCTTTTGAGAAAATCGCGGCCATTTTTTCTTCAGCCGCTCCAGCGAATTGCCAATGGTGAAAAATTTTTGTTTTTCATGAAAGGCATTGGAGATACCGGAACTTTTCATTCAATATTGGTCTATAAAAAAACCTGATTTCCAGGATCAGTACAAATTAGGAATTAATTGTGAAAATTACAAGAACGCTTTTTGATTCGGAATACATGCAATCCGGTCCGCTGAACGTATAGGTTGGAAGGAATCTATTAAACAAAAAAGAGCGCCTCCGGCGCTCTCTATAAGTTCAATGCGGATATATCCAGACTCGAAAGCTTATCTCGCCACAACGGCCTTTTCTTTCTTCCTGGCTTTTTTTAACGCTGCTTCAATACCCTTACTCAGGTTATCAAACGTAGGCTTGCCATTAAAAAACTCGCCATTGATGAAAAAGGCCGGCACCGTGGTGACCCCTTTTTGGATCCCTTCACGGAGATCGCCCTGAACCTGCCAGCCATAAGTAGCGTTCACCAGATGATCCAGGAATTTCTTGTTGGAAATACCTGCTTCCCTGGAGTGAAGCTTCAAACTGGTGGTACCCAGGTTATGCCTGTTATGAAATAATATATTATGCATTTCCCAGAACTTGCCTTCCTGGGCGGCTGCCACCGATGCTTCACCGGCTTTCAGGCTGCGCTGGTGAATTTTGGTCAGTGGAAAATGACGGAAATTGAATCTCACCTTTCCTTCATATTCTTCCATGATCTTCTTTACCACTTCGTGCGCCTTGGCGCAGTCTTCGTTTTCATATTCCCCAAACTCAACCAGGGTTACCGGCGCAGTCTTGGGCCCAACAAATACGTCTCTGGGTTCAATGATCTCTATGATTTCTTTCTTAAAAGCCATGATTTATATTCCTTTTATTTATCTTTTATCTTGTTATTTTCTCTTTAGTATAACAGCTTTCGATCTCAAAAGTTGAAAAAAAAGCCTCTTAACCAGACGGATTGGCAGGAGGCGGCTAAAAATAGGTATTTTCCTCCGAAATTCTTACTTATTTTACGGTCTCTGCGAATGATAATAAATTAGTTAACAACTTATTAAGATGTCAGGGCCGATTTTTCATGTTCCTCATGCTCGTTTCGGAAAACAACAAGACCGTCAAATACGTCCACCAGAACAGGGTGTACCCGGTCTATATTACCGGATAAGATCCTTTTGCTCAGTGGATTAACAATCTCCTTCTGAATAAGCCTTTTCAGCGGCCGGGCGCCAAACTGGGGGTCAAATCCGTTCTCGGCCAGATAGTCTATCGCATAATCGCTAAACCGCAGGTCAATTCCGTTCTTTGCCAGCATCCGGGAGAGCTGATCCAGCTGTATCCTTATAATTCCCCGAATTTCGTTTTTCAGCAGGGGCTGAAACATAATCACTTCGTCAATCCTGTTCAGAAATTCCGGGCGGATGGTTTGCCTCAGCAGGTTTATAACCTCTATCTTTGTTTTCTCTACCACTTCTTCCTTATTCTCCTCCGTAACGTCCTCAAAGGCCGACTGGATGATCTGGCTGCCCAGATTGCTGGTCATGATGATGATGGTATTCTTAAAGTTTACCACCCTGCCTTTGTTGTCCGTCAGTCTTCCGTCATCCAGTACCTGAAGCAATATATTAAACACATCGGGGTGCGCCTTTTCAATTTCATCCAGGAGAACCACGCTGTATGGCTTACGCCGGACCGCTTCGGTCAGCTGCCCGCCTTCATCGTAGCCCACATAGCCCGGAGGGGCACCGATCAGTCGGCTCACGGTATGCTTTTCCTGGTATTCACTCATATCTATCCGGGTCATCATGCCCTCATCGTCAAATAAATAGTCTGCAAGCGCCTTGGCCAGCTCTGTTTTTCCGACACCCGTAGTACCCAGGAAAATAAATGACCCGATAGGTCTTTTGGGATCCTGGAGACCGGCACGGCTCCGGCGGATGGCATCAGCTACGGCCATGATGGCTTCGTCCTGGCCCACCACCCGGCGATGCAGTTCAGCTTCCAGGTTCAGCAGTTTTTCTTTCTCCCCCTGCATCATTTTTGCAAGGGGAATACCCGTTGCCTTGGCAACTGACTGGGCAATATCTTCTGCGTCCACGTCTTCCTTCAATAACCTTTTATCGGAACTGTCGTTGAGTTGGGCTGTATAATCAATAATGATTTGTTCCTGTTCTTTTATTTTCCCATACCGGATCTCAGCCACTTTGCCGTAATCCCCCTCCCGCTCTGCTTTTTCAGCAGCCAGTTTCAGGGATTCAATCTGCGCCTTGGCATTCTGAACTTTCTCCACCAGTTCTTTTTCCTGTTTCCATTTGGACATCAGGGTATCCCTGCTGACACTGAGATTTCCGATTTCAGAACTCAGCTGCCGCAGCTTTTCTTCGTCGTCTTCGCGCTTAATAGCCTCCCGCTCAATCTCCAGCTGGCGTATCTGGCGCTCCAGTTGGTCGAGTTCCTCGGGCATCGAATTCATTTCCAGTCTCAATTTCGCAGCACTTTCGTCTATCAGATCAATGGCTTTGTCCGGTAAAAACCGATCCGTTATGTACCGGTTTGACAATTCTACGGCGGCGATGATTGCCTCATCTTTAATTCTCACATGATGGTAGGTCTCATACCGGTCTTTCAGGCCCCGCAGAATGGATATCGCATCCTCTTCATTCGGCTCATTGATCATCACTTTCTGAAAGCGGCGTTCCAGGGCCTTATCCTTTTCAAAAAACTTCTGGTATTCATTTAAAGTGGTTGCGCCGATCGCCCGCAGTTCACCGCGCGCCAGAGCCGGTTTCAGGATATTGGCCGCATCCATAGCGCCTTCACCACCGCCCGCACCCACCAGTGTATGGATCTCGTCAATAAACAGAATAATCTCGCCATTACTTCCAGCCACTTCCTTAATTACACTTTTGAGTCTTTCTTCAAACTCTCCTTTATACTTGGCGCCTGCAATGAGCAAACCCATATCCAGTGCGTAAATAATTTTTGATTTCAGGTTTTCCGGCACGTCACCATTAATAATCCGGTGAGCAAGCCCTTCCGCAATAGCCGTCTTCCCTACCCCCGGTTCTCCAACCAGGATCGGATTATTTTTACTGCGGCGGGAAAGAATATGCAGGGTCCTGCGGATTTCTTCGTCGCGACCGATCACCGGGTCAAGCTTTCCCAGCCTGGCCAGTTCATTCAGATTTTTAGCATATTTGTTCAACGCGTTAAACTGGGTCTCCTGCGTATTGGAAGACACCGTTGATCCCTTACGCAGATCCTTAATTGAGCTGATAAGCCCCTTTTCCGTGAGCCCGGCGTTCTTCAGTAATTTGGCCGTAGCATCGTTTCCCTGAAGAATCGCCAGCACCAGGTGCTCTGGCGTAATGAATTCATCATCGAACGATTTCAATATAGCACCTGCCCGCAGAACCACGTTGTTGGCCTCGCGGCTGAGTGACTGTGCAGGGTCGGTGCCCGAAACTTTAGGCAGGTTTCCGATGAGGTCGTTTAGTTTTGACTCCAGCAGGTTCAGGGTTACATTGTTTTTCTTTAGCAGGTAGTCCACCGGCGAATCCTGTTGCTCAAGCAACGCCTTCATGATGTGTTCCGTCTCAATAGCGGGATTCTGCCCGTTAAAGGCAAGTTGCTGAGCCTGTTGAATCACTTCGCCAGCTTTTATGGTAAAGTTGTTTAAATTCATATTGCGTTCTTTTAAAAAATCAGAAACTATGTTTCAAATCTCAAACCAATCCCAATTCCCTGAAACTCTGTCATATAAACTAAAAGCCGTATGCCTTCAGCGCAGTATAACCGGCCTTATGCTGTTATTGTGTCTGACCGCCAGTTCCCAATCATCCAAAACCCTGCCTTCCACATCTCCCTCAACGGATGCCTTTCTTCTGGCGAACCAAAAAGCGCTGGGAAACAACCTGGTCGCCCTGGCTTATAAAAATGGTAAAATCGTTTACCGGAAAGAGCTTGAAAAAGAGATTGGTGATTTCAACGGAAGAACCCAGGCTCCGGCGGGTATTGCCAGCCAATGGCTTACCGCCGCAGCAGTGATGGCTTATGTGGATGCAGGGAAAATTTCACTTGACGATAAGGTGAGCAAGTATATTCCCATTTTTGCGAAGTATATGAAATCCTATATCACCCTGCGGAATTGTCTGACCTTTACAACAGGTATTCAGGCAGATCCGCCGGGCGCGCTCAAACTCCTTCAAAAAAGCAAGTACCCCGATCTGGAAACGGAGGTGGACGCTTTTGCTTCTAAGCGTGAAATTCAAACCAATCCCGGAACAGAAATTTATTTCAGTCAGATCGGTCCGGACATCGCCGCAAGGGTTCTGGAAGTGGTCACTAAAAAATCTTTCGATCGAATTGTACAGGAAAAGATACTCAGGCCCTGCAAAATGCGGGGAACCAGTTTCACCAACGAGAACGGGGGTGCCATCAATGCCTCCGATGGCGCGGTGACCACGCCCAATGATTTTATCAGTTTCCTGGGCATGCTGCTAAACAAAGGAAGTTTTGAAGGGAAACAGGTGTTAAGCGAGAAAGCAATTCAGGAAATGGAAACGCTCCAGTTCCCCTCCCTTCCGGTGAAGTTTGTTCCTAAAGAAGCGACCGGGTACAAAACCGGACTCGGGTGCTGGGTCAGCGCTGACGGCAGGGAGATAACCAGCCTAAATGGCAGCGGCTTGTGGCCTTTTATTGACCGCTGCCGCAACTACGCCGGCATCATCGTGCCCAAGGGCGCCGTGAGCGAACCTAAACCCGGGCTTTATGCGCAGTTCAAGGAAAACCTGGATGCTTCTTTTGGAGAACCCTGCAAATGATCAGATATACTGATTGACGATATTTTCCAGCCATTCCTGCTTTCCGCTGATCTGTTTGGGTTCACCATTTCCGGCAGCAAAATTACGCAGGTCTTCAAGCGTTAGCTTCCCTTCTTCAAAATCCTTTCCTTTTCCGGAATCGAAGGATGCATATCTGTCTCTTCTGAATTTTTTATAGGGTGATTTCTGCAGAATCTGATCTGCGATGATCACGGCCCGGGCAATCGTATCCATCCCGCCGATATGCGCGAGGAAGAGGTCTTCCGGATCTGTGGAGGTTCTCCGGGTTTTGGCGTCGAAGTTAACGCCGCCTCCGGCTAAACCGCCGGCTTCCAGGATGATCAGCATGGATTCAATCAATTCGTTCAGTTGCATCGGAAACTGGTCGGTGTCCCAGCCATTTTGATAGTCTCCGCGGTTGGCATCAATACTCCCGAGCATACCGGCATCCGCCGCAACCTGCAGTTCGTGTTGGAAAGTATGACCTGCCAGCGTTGCATGATTCACTTCAATATTAATCTTAAAATCCCTGTCCAGCCCGTATTGCCGGAGAAAACCAATTACCGTAGCACAATCATAATCATATTGATGCTTGGTCGGTTCGCAGGGTTTTGGTTCTATAAAAAAGGTTCCCTTAAAACCCTGCTTACGTGCGTAATCGCGCGCTGTTCTGAGAAAGCGGCCCAGGTGTTCCACTTCTCTTTTCATATTGGTATTCAGCAGCGACATATATCCTTCTCTCCCTCCCCAGAAAACATAGTTCTCGCCGCCGAGCGCGATGGTGGCATCCAGTGCATTTTTCACCTGCAGGCCGGCATAGGCGAGTGCGTGAAAATCGGGGTTGGTTGCCGCACCATTCATATATCTTGGATTGGAAAAAACATTGGCCGTTCCCCAAAGTAATTTCACACCGCTTGCCGCCTGCTTTTCTTTTGCATATTCCACCAGGGTCTGCAATCGCTTTTCATAGTCGGCGGCAGACGGGCCTTCGTCTACCAGATCAATATCATGAAAACAATAATAGGGTGCCCCCAGTTTGCTGATGAATTCAAAAGCTGCATCCATCTTATCCTTCGCAGCCTGAACAGCATCTCCGGCCTGATTCCAGGGGAACTGCTTGGTACCCGGACCGAAAGGGTCTCCACCGGTATTACAGAAGCTGTGCCAGTAAGCAACAGCAAATTTCACGTGGTCTTTTAGTTTTTTACCGGCAATCATTTTATTCTCGTCATACCATTTAAACGCAAGCGGATTATCCGATTCGCGTCCTTCAAATTTGATTTGCCCGATGCCGGGGAAAAATTCCCGGCTGCCTTTGATGATATTCATGATCGGTCTTTATTTTATTAATTTAATTAATCCTTCTTTCCATTGTTGGTAAACCTCCCGGATGCGTTCGCTTTCTTTTACCTGCGGATCCACCCGCTGCACGATCTCCATCCCTTTAAAGCAGTCCTTGTAGCCCGGATAATATTTCACGCCAAAGCCTGCCCCCCTGGCCGCACCCAGGGCTCCGTCAGTATTATAAAGTTCCACCGTACAGCCACTGAGATTGGCAAAGCTGCGGGCAAACAGGTTACTCAGAAACATATTGGCAAAGCCAGCCCTCACACGGCTGAGCTGTAATCCCATGGGCTGCATGATCTCCGTTCCATAAATCAGCGAAAATACAATGCCTTCCTGCGCCGCGCGGGCAACATGGTTCCTGCTATGGCGGTTGAAGTCGATTCCCCTGATCTCGGCGCCGGGGTTTTTATTTTCCAGAATGCGTTCCGCCCCGTTACCAAAGGGATAACAATAGATCCCATCGGCTCCCGGAGCGGCCAGCTCCGCGGCTGCATTCATGTCTGCGTAGGATTCCTTTCCAAAAAAATTCTTTTTTAACCAGCTGTTCAGTATTCCCGTGCCGTTCAGACACATCAGGATTCCATACCGGGGCGATCCGGGAAGATGGTTAACATGCACAAAGGGATTCACCCGGGACAGGGGATCATAGGATGCCCTGTCAGTGACGCCGTAAACGACTCCAGAAGTACCTGCAGTTGCAGCTATTTCTCCGGGTTCAAGCACATGCAGGGAAAACGCATTATTGGGTTGATCACCTGCCCGGTAGCAGACCGGAGTGCCTGCCGCAATATCCAGTAATTCCCCCGCTGCCGTATTTAATTCACCCTGCTCGCCAAAAGTTGGAACCGTGGGAGCCAGCAGTCCGGTGTCGATCCCATAAAAATCCAGCAGGGATTTAGCGATATTGTTTTCTTTGTAATCCCAAAAAATACCTTCGGACAAACCGGAAACCGTGGTTACCGCTTCGCCGGTAAGTTTCAGGGCAATAAAATCTCCCGGTAAAAGAATACGGTATATTTTCTTATAAATTTCCGGTTCGTTTTCTTTTACCCATTTCAATTTGGAGGCCGTGAAATTCCCGGGGGAATTGAGAAAATGCTCCAGGCAGTAACTGTGTCCGAGTTGCTCAAAAGCCTGGTTTCCGTAAGTGACCGCCCGGCTGTCGCACCAGATAATCGCCGGTCTCAACGGCCGAAGATCCTTGTCAACGCAAACCAGGCCGTGCATCTGATAGGAGATCCCGATAGCACCTATATCGTCTTTGGAGAACGGGTGTTTTTTGCGCAGTTCACGGGTCGCCCTGATCAGCTCCTGCCACCATAATTCCGGATCCTGTTCCGCAAACCCGGGTCGCGGTGCCTGTATATCCATTTCCGATGCCGGGGAAAATGCGGCGGCCAGTGGTTTTCCGCTTTCCGCTTCCAGCAGCGCCACTTTTACGGAAGATGATCCGATATCGTATCCCAAAAAATATTTCACAGACAAAAAAATGAGGGCCGTAAGATAAGAAGATAATTATTATTTCAGGCCCGATTATGACTGCTGATCAAACTTCTTACATTTGGGAACAATCCATCCAATATGTTTGAAACTAAATTCCAGACCCTGGCCCCAATAAGTGAGTTTCGC
Organism: Bacteroidota bacterium; assembly: GCA_030706635.1. Lineage (GTDB taxonomy): Bacteria > Bacteroidota > Bacteroidia > Chitinophagales > Chitinophagaceae > Puia. Next base: position 81,110 of record JAUZOD010000009.1, on the reverse strand, counting down.
CGGCGCATAAGGAAAAGCCTGTTAACGGGAATAGGTATTTTATTCTTCTGTTTGATATTGGGCATTCTGGGGTATCATTATACGGCAGATATTCCCTGGCTTGATTCGCTGCACAATGCTTCCATGATCCTGAGTGGCATGGGGCCGGTAGTAGAAATCAAAACTACCGGCGGAAAATGGTTTTCTTCCTTTTATGCCCTTTTCAGCGGAGTCATTTTTATAACCAATATCGGGATCATTCTCGCCCCCGCTATCCACCGGTTCTTTCACCGGATGCACGTTGCTGTGGAAAAAGAGAAAAGTAAATAGGCTAAGGAATTTTCTTGAAAACGATTTGCTCATTTTCTTTTTTTACCACATAGGCAAAAAAATCGCGGAGTGTAGGATAGTCTGCCACCGGGAAATAAGCTTTGTTCAATTTCAGATGTACACGCATCTGAATATTGGTTTCATTTTTCTGGATCAGGTATTCAAAAATCCCGTCCGATTCATTTAAGGAGACCTTGGCTGATTTCGGGATTTCGTCCACGATATATCCCTTGGGAATATCCATACTCAAAACATAAAGCTCATCCATTTTGTAGGGCATTTCCACCGGGTAATGCCTTTCCGATGACTTAAAGGGGTTGTTCTTATATATCTCATCCATCATGGGATTAAAATACACAACATCTCCGGAAAGCAGGTTCTTCAGATCAAAATCGTAATGAACAGATACAGGATCTTCCAAATGGGAAAGCGAATCAATTCCCGTATTTTCGATACTCGCGTCGGCCCCGTACCGGGCCTGTAATTTTTTAAAATAATCCTTTTGTGTCGTTCTTTTTATCTCTTCCCTCAGCGCATAGGACTCTTCATTCCCCAGGGTCGTCTCAAAACTTCCCACAGGAAATCCTTTTTCGTCGTTCACAATAAACACCTGGCTCGTTTTTGACTCCCGTAGTGAATCAGGTGAAAGATTAACGATATATGGCTTCTCCTGATTAACGATTCTCGCCTCGCCATTGTAGCAATCAGAGACCAGGTGTCCGAATCCATTCAACGGCTCGCTGGCGTCCAGGGTATATTTCTTGTCCCCGGAATATGCCTCACAGATAACATAATTAAACTCCTCCATCAAAGGATAAGATTGGTTGGCAACTCCGTTGCTGCGGGTGCTTAGAATGACCGGGTCGGCGGTAATATGTGCCTGCCGGAGCATGGCCGTCAATAATAAATTAATTTCCGCAACGCTCCCTGCCTTCTTTTTATAAACATCTTTCAGGGATGACTGTGCATACAGGCCCTCATGACTGGTACAGGAAAAATTATCCCGCACAAAAGCATATATTTTCTTTATTTTTTCTTCATCAGATTTACAATCGTCTGTATTGATCTTTACATCGCTGGACATCCAGGCGTTATCATGATTCAGCTTCATACCAAAATCTTCATCATTCATCAATTTCTCAGACGCCTTAAACCAGTCAGTGAGATAGTCATGTCTTTCCGATTCCTGTGTCCACTGTAAATAATGGAGCTGAAAAGACAGCTTTGCCCTGTAATTATCCACTGAAGAGGTATACGGCTCTTCTTTTAACGCCGGAACGTTTTTCTTCACCCAGCGTTGTTGACGGGAATCTCCGGACAATTCATAGAAATCATCTGCCTCAGTTCCATTATTGACGATAATGGTAAAATGCTGATAAACGTCTTTGCTCGTTTTCAGATCAAAATGATCATCACCCTGCATCAGCGTCGCATAATGAAATACAGGAGGAATCGTGGTCTCATATTCACTCCAGAGTCTGGGATAATCTCCCTGGAAACTCCAGGGCCTCAGGTTAAAAAAGAAATCTGATTTTATGGTATACGTGATATCATAAACGGAGCCCTGCCGCAAATCGGGCAGCGTAAATTTTGTGATGTCGCGGTGTTTATCGTAGCGCTCGGTAAACACAGACTTTTCATCCAGTTTAGCTTCGCTCACCCTGCCATTTTCCAGGTTAAAGGTGGAGCCTTTCAGTTCGGTTATTTTTTCTTCATCTCCTTTTCCGTTATGATACAGCAGAATCCGGTTGTCCGCGATGTCAAATCCATTTTTGTTGAGGATCTTAACTCGCATAAACCGGGTAAATATCATGGTCATGCCCGATTTCCGGTTCCCCTCGAAGGATGTTTTCCCGATATCCGCAATGATTACGGCATTGGATCCTGAATCAAACTTTTGACTGGAAAGATCAAAGTCTGAAGCAGCAACCTTGCCGAACTGAATATCCAACTTTTCCTGCGCAAAGAGCGCCTGCTGAAAAAGGGCGGCAAAAACACCCAGAAGGATCAATTTTTTACTTTTCATGGTGGTTATGGTTAAGGGACAATGGATATAAAGCGGAATGCATCCGGCTAAGTATTAGTTTTTCCTGACCAGAACAATCCGGGAATGGTCAGCATTATAAATCTGGTTATAGAATTTCACCACATCCCCATATTCCTTTCCCGGGAAGCGGCCGCTGTATTGTTCCAATTTTCTGTAATACACAATTCTGTCGGCGCCAACTTCGGTATGGGTTGAATACCTGCCAAACTTATTTTGCAGGGCAATATCCGCGGGTTTGGATTCTGTTTGATATCCTTCGGGAATAAGGATCTGCACGGAATCCACATGAATATATTCATCATCGAACTCCACGTCATATTGCCTGTTTTTATCTTCAAGCAATTTTGTGGAGGATCGGGACAGGATATCCGGGTTGATAAATATCCTTTTCCCGCTCACCTGGGCGTAATTGGTTACCGTGAGTTTCATGGATTCCTGAATTACCGGCAGTCGCTTACTGTAATCCTGCTGGTAATCAAATGCCGTCACATCATAAGTCGGCAGATCAAATTTGCTTTTGAGCACACGCAACTGATCCTCTTTGGATCTGAAATTGATGAAAGAATTTATCGGGTCCTGGCAAGCCGCCTTATAGCTGGTGTTGCTTACCACACTAAGTGTGCCTTCTGCATCCAGCCGGGCAGACAGGCTGCGAAATTGGGTATTGTCGGCCAGCGAATAGACCGGCGTATGCACAAGTTCACCACCGTTGTCCTCCACCATCAATCCATACCGGTTTGAAGTGAAATCACTGAGATACCCCGCAGGCAGGTATTGCGATGTACATTCGAGCCAGAGCGTGTCTTTGTTTAACGGAACACAGCAAATGATGTGATTGAACGGGTCGTTGGTGAAATCTTTTTCAAAATCCCGGTGGTCTCTGCCGCCCCGGATAATTACCGGATATCCTTTTATGCCCGCCTCTTTAAGCAGGGCTACCATGAAATTGGAAAGCGCCTTGCAGTCCCCATATTTATTGTGTGCAACGTAGGCAGCGTCAAACGTCTGCCAACCGCCGATACCCAATTGAATCCCGACGTAATGGGTGTTCTTCTGCAGATAATCATAAAGAACAGCTACTTTTTCCTGCGGAAGATTCACCGCATCCGTAAGCGCATGCACTTTTTGCCTGATTTCCTCCGGAAGCATATCCCTTCCCTTCTGCAGGCTGCCATAAAACCTGGCGAAATCGTTCCAGGACGACATATTGCCCTTATACCCTTCTACATCGATGTCCGTTGGTCCTACCATCAGATAGGGTGCATAGCAAATGAGCTCCGGCGAAAAAGGGATTTCCTCAATGGCAGGAAGGTTCCGAATTTCCCAGGTGTATGTTTTTTTATTGCTTTTCTCCGTAATAGCAGGAGTTATTTTTGAATTCAGCATCTTAAATCTTACCCCGTAATCCGAAGGGGCAATAACAGTGTATTTGCTATATTCGACCGAACCCTGAATGGATGGCTGCGGAAACCAATCGTCGATATGCATAAATCCGTTTTTTTCATCCTCTTCCTCAAAATCGACCGTGTACGGATAGGTATGACAGTAAAAACTTCCGATCTTATAGCGATCGTCACTGACAAATGATCCTTCGCCCTCTATCGGGTGGTCCTGCATATCCTTTTTTTTGAAGCGCTTTAACTCCCGCCCGCTGGCATCGTATAAAACGGCATTTACATAATTAATGGAAATGAATTTATCATACGTTGTTTTATATGTGGCATAATCATCCGCCTTTTCGCTGAGAATGGTATAAACGTGGCGCTCGCGGATAACCGCATGGCCCGGAGATTTTATTTCAAAGACCTTTTCTTCCAGTCTGATCACCACGTCGGCGTTCGTTTTCAGCGAATCCGGAATTTGTGATGCAGCAAACGATTGGGCCCTTGAATTCATCACCGTCCAAAAGCATAAGCTTGCAAGAAGGAATTTCTTCATGATTAAGATTTCTGGTTAAACCGTCCTGACAAACGGACGAAATGGACAGAGTCTGCTGTTCTTTTTTTGCGGTACTTAATATTCCGCATTTCCTGTACATAGAAGTACCTTTGCAGAGATAGGCATTCGGTCAACCAATTTAGCCGACAGGAGCAGCTCATAAAGTTCTAAGGGGTTTAATGTTAAGTTAACGAATTAAAAACAGAAAAATTATAATGAAGAACTGCCTTAACCGTCTTCGCTGAGTCATGAATTTATCCGAAACCACTCAATTCATCCGGTCACTGGCATCTTCGGCCGGCTTTGATCATTGCGGGATTGCAGCAGCGGTGCCGCTTGACGAGGATGCACGCAAACTCGAAGCGTGGCTTCACCAGGGTATGCATGGGTCCATGCATTACATGGAAAAGCATTTTGATCTAAGGGTTAACCCCTATAAGCTTTTGCCGGGCGCCCGGTCGGTGATCAGCCTGCTGATAAATTATTATCCCGCCGCCCGGCAGCCGGAGGGATCGCCTAAAGTATCCAAGTATGCTTACAGCAAAGATTATCACGAGGTGATCAGACCAAAACTGAATGCCATCATCCTTCAGATGAAAGAAAAAATCGGGGATTTCCAGGGCCGGGGATTTGTAGACAGCGCTCCGGTGCTGGAAAGATCGTGGGCTGTTCGCAGCGGATTAGGATGGGTCGGGAAGAACGGCAATCTCATTCATAAAAAACAGGGCTCCTATTTTTTTATCGCCACACTGATTGTTGACTTCGAGCTGGAATATGACGCCCCCCATACACAGGATTTTTGCGGGACCTGCACCCGTTGCATTGACGCCTGCCCTACCCAGGCCATTCACGATAACAAGGTAGTAGACGGCAGCCAGTGCATCTCTTATTTTACCATTGAACTGAAGGAGTTGCTGATTCCTGAGAAAATGAAAGGGAAGTTCGACAACTGGATGTTCGGTTGTGACACCTGTCAGGATGTTTGTCCCTGGAATCACTTTTCAAAACCGGCCACAGAACCCGCATTCTCCGCCATTCCCGAAATTCTACAGTTTAATACAAAGGACTGGGAAGGAATCACGGAGGAAGGATTTAAAAAAATATTTTCAGACTCCCCATTGAAACGGGCGAAATATCAGGGAATACGGAGGAACCTGGTCTTTTTGAAACCAGGCTGAAAATCAGCACATTTTCACATTTACCCATTTACACATTTTTCAAACAATGAACCCTTCTTCACTCAGCGAACGGGATCAACAGGTGATCTGGCATCCCTACACACAGCATCAGCAATCTGAACCGCCGATCCCCATTGTGCGCGGGGAAGCCGCCTTACTGTATGATGATGCGGGCAACGCTTATATTGATGCCATCAGCAGCTGGTGGGTAAATATTCACGGACATGCCCATCCCTATATCGCCGACAAAATTTACCAGCAGGCTCTGGCGCTCGAACACGTGATCTTTACGGGCTTTACACATGAACCTGCCGTCCAGCTTGCCGAACGGCTGCTGAAGATTCTGCCGGGGGACTTTAAAAAGATGTTTTATTCCGATAACGGATCCACCGCCGTGGAAGTAGCCCTCAAAATGGCCATTCAATATTGGAGAAACAAAGAGCAACCTAAAAGGAATAAAATACTGGCTTTCCGGCATGCCTATCACGGCGATACCTTCGGGTCAATGAGTGTGAGCGGCCGCGGACTGTTCACAGATGCATTCCAGGATTTTTTATTTGACGTATTATTCATCGATACGCCAGATGGCGAAAATAAAGACCAGTTAAATGCTTTTATCAGATCCCGCGCAGATGAAATAGCCTGTTTCATCTATGAACCTTTACTTCAGGCAGCAGGCGGCATGAGAATATACGAAGCGGCCGGACTGGATGCTCTGCTCAAAACGGCAAAAGAAAATCAAATCCTTTGTATTGCAGACGAAGTGCTGACCGGCTTTGGCAGAACGGGGACCTTTTTTGCCAGTGCCTCGCTTACGCATACTGCCGACATTATTTGCCTGAGCAAAGGCATCACCGGAGGTACCATGGCCCTCGGCGCCACGGCCTGCACCGGGGATATTTTTGATGCTTTTCTGAGTGATGACCGCAAAAAGACTTTTTTTCACGGCCATTCTTATACAGCCAATCCGATTGCCTGCGCCGCCGGGCTTGCCAGCCTGGATCTTTTACAAAAAAGGACCTGTATTGAACAAATACAGGTCATCACAAAAAGAAATGCGAATTTTCTAAAAGAAACCCTTATAAAGATTGATCCGGACCTGATCATGAATCCAAGAACCATCGGCACTGTGCTTGCTTTTGAACTGAAGAGCAACCGGCACGAATACGTTAACCTGGTTGGCAGCTATATCCGTCAGGAAGCGATTAAACAGGGTATCTACCTGCGTCCGCTGGGCAATACCGTTTATATCATGCCCCCTTACTGTATCAGCCCGGTACAACTGGAAAAAATCCATCAGTTCCTCTTATCCCTCCCTCGCCTGATCAGGAAAAATGAACAGGGATAATCAGTTTGGTCTGGTCCCATTCAATGATCATAGCGTGCGCAGGCAAACTGATGGTCAGTTGCTCGATCAGCTTATCCGTTTTTTTGACCGGCACATCTACATGGAGTACATCCTTATCCTTATTCTTATCATAACTATAGGCACCCCATTGTCCGAGCTGGCTGTTCAGAATGATTGTCCAGCTTTCTTTATTCGGAATCACAAATAAAGTGTAGGTACCGGCTTTTACCGATTTTCCACCAAAGCTGGCATCTTTTTCAAAAGTTACCGTAGTTGCTGAATCGGCGCCACAGCGGTAGACCTTTCCGTAGGGTACCAGTCCACCGAAAATAACCCGGCCTTTTTTATAAGGGCGGCCATAACGGACGGAAATATTTTTGCCGGTGGCCGTTTCGTGCGGACTAACTACCTTTTCCTGGCTGTATGCGCTCAGGCCGATAAATGCAATAAATGATAAAAGAAACATCTTTTTCATGACAGCGAATTTTTATTGGAGAATGAATAATTGATCCCTGGTAAAGATAGCTTAGAAAACCCAACATCATACAGGCTCCAGCTCCTTCCGGAGATTCAGGAGCGACTGTTCCATCAGCGGTCCCAACTGTTTGTCATAAAACATGCTGGCGAGCTTCTCCCATGGGTACCACCGAAGATGAAATTCCAGACTCCACTCCAGGATCACCTGTCCGCCGGATTCCGTAACGATATACCGCCCTGTAAAAGATCTTCCGGAAGCTGACTGCCATCGGGTAAGGACGGAATCGGTTGTTGTTTTAAACCGAAGCACCGTCAGATTTTCTGTTTCCAGACGGTTTGAGTCGGCCTGTAAGGAAAAAACTTTATCCCGCTGCTCTAACCGGCCTCCCCCGATCAGCGTGTTCCATTTTGACCAGGTTCTCAGATCCGACAGCACTCCTAATACCGAATCGCGCGGGGCATTGATCCGGACAACCCGGCTGACGGACATATCTGAAGGGAATAATGCAAACAGAAAAAAAACAATCCCAAAAAGGGCGATCACGCTGCCAATGACTAGTTTCAAAATGAACGCTTAGGTGATTTTAAATTTATTCCCATTTAAAGGTCTTGATGGTCACTACATAGATCGCGACGCCCCAGATCAGCAATATGCCGACCTGTTTCCAGCAATCGATCAGGGTTGCTCCCTGGAACGCCACATTGCGGAATGCATCGTTCAGTTGTTTGAGGGGCAGGATCTCACAAAACCACTGCAGCCATTTCGGAAAAACATCCGTAGGAAAAAAAGTACCCCCCAGTAAGAATGAAGGAAGGGTGAACATATTGGCAAAAGGGGGAATGGAACTTTCATTTTTAGCAATGCTGCTGATCACAAATCCGAAACCCATAAAAACAACCAGGCCTATAAAACTCAGCACCATCAAATCCAGAAAGGTGACCAGGCCATGAATCAGCGTGAAATCAAAAAGATAATGACCAACCACAATGATCACGACCGAGGTCATCAGTTGAAAAATGATCCGGCTCAGGGCCTCACCGAATACAATATTCCTTCGGTTGATGGGTGTGGCAAAAAACCGTTTGAGCACAAGCGTCTGCCGTAAATTAAAAAACACAAACGCAACGCCGAAAACAGCTGAACCCAGCAGGGAAAATCCCAGCATGCCCGGCAGGATAAAATCGATCATCTTATATTGCCGGCCTTCGATCTCCGGCAATTCCTGTACACTGATCATCTTCAACTGATCCGGTATCCTTTTTTCTTCAATGATCTGAATGGTTTGCGCCAGGGCCATTTTCAGGATCGGATATTTATCTGAAGCCGCAGAAGAACTCTGGGTCTTTATTTTATATTGAGTGAATCCCGCGGCGGAACGGGAGGAATCGAGCGATACAATGGCAGCGATATTTCCTTTTTCGAGGTCAGCTATGGAAGCCGCTGTATCTTTTTCCATCTGCAACTTAACCACCTTCGATCGCAACAGGGCAGCGATCACATAGTTGGAGGTATCCTGCGGGTTTTTTAAAGCGATGGGAACCGACACACTGCTTCCGCCGATAAAACCAAAAACCAGAATAAATACCATGGGAAAACCCAGACTGAAAATAACTGCCGAAGGGCTGCGCACAATAGCCTGGAGGCTCGCCCGGGTAATGGCGGCCATGGCCCGGAACTGACTATAAGAACGGTTCATGAAGGGAATTCAGTTTTATGCAATAAGTCATTATGGAATATTCAGTTCAAATGGCAATTTCATTTGGGGAACACCCGCCATGGATTGAAGGGAAGACATGGTCTTATACCATTTCAAACCCTCCATTCCCAGATCCTCCCTGATGGATTTCATTTTTATGGTCTCTTTGTAATTGTTGAGCAGTAACTCCAGGAAATTCTTGGGCTCGGGGTATTCCCTTAGTCTGTAATCACTCGTTTTAGCAAGCTTCGCCGCATAATTGACCGCTGCCTGAATGCCGCCAATCTCATCCACCAGTCCAAGCTTCAGCGCTTCGCTGCCACCCCATACCCTGCCCTGTGCAATACTGTCAATATAATTGATATCTTTTTTTCTTCCGTCGGCAACACGGGATTTGAAATCATAATAGATGCTGTCCACATCATTCTGCATATACCTTTTTTGCAGATCTGTCAATGGCTGAACCATGCTAATGGCATCAGGCTGTTTTGCTGTTTGAACGGCATCAAAAGTCACCCCCAGTTTATTTTTGAAAAACGATTGGGTGTTGAAGATGATGCTGAAAACACCGATCGAACCCGTGATGGTCATGGGATCGGCAAAAATGCGGTCTGCATTGCAGGATAAATAATATCCTCCCGAAGCGGCCACATCCCCAAAACTGATTACCACCGGCTTTGCCGCTTTGGCAAGGCTCAATTCCCTCCAGAGATTTTCGCTAACGAGCGCCGAGCCTCCCCCGGAATTGATGCGCAGCACGATGGCCCGGATATCTTTATCCAGCCTCGCTTTACGTATCATGTCCCGGTACGCCACCTCTCCAATCTCCCGCTGATCATTTTTACCCGACACAATATTCCCCTCTGCATAAATCAGGGCGATCCGGTCCCGTCCATTGGCTTTCATCTTCATTTTAACCGCTTCGAGATATTTCCCCAGCGGCACAAAGTTGATGTCGGAGATGGTCCGGACTTTTACCTTCGGAACGATTTCCTGCAACACTTCATCGTTGTACTTTGCCCCGTCAAGCAGCTTGTACTCAATGGCATCCGATGCATGCCGGATCAGTTGCTGATCCACACACCGGCGCAGGACGGCCGTATCCTGGTTCCGTACGGCAGCCGTCTGATCCAGGATATGGTTAAAAATGCCGCCGAGCAGTTCCGTTACCTGAACGCGGTTGGCATCGGTCATTTTGATTGCACGCAAGGGCTCCGTAGCACTTTTAAATTTGCCGGCATAAAATATCTCCGGTTGAATTTCCAGTTTATCCAGACTCCCTTTAACAAAACCCATTACGCTGGTTAATCCCCGCCATTCCAGCCCACCCTTGGGATTGCAGTAGATCCGGTCAGCTACGTTTGCCCCATAATACGCTTTAAGCGGAATCACATCACCATAAGCATAAATGAATTTACGGGATTGTTTAAAGTCAATCAGCGCATCCCGGATCTCTTCGGTAGTTCCAAAACCATTTGCATTGGAGCCCGCCTTGATGAAAATTCCCCGGATGGAGCTGTCAGATTTTGCATAGCGGATGAGGCGGAGTACGTCATAAACTCCCGGCGTATTGTAGCGGGTGTCACTGAAATTAGCCAAAGGATCTTCAATCCCTTTCTCTCCGAATGCCTGGCTCAGATCCAGCACCAGGACCCCATTGCTGCCCACATCATCATGCTGGGCGCTGGCAACGCTTCCGATATAGCCGAGAGTAAAAAAGAAAATGATCAGAACAAAGGCAATCAGTGCGAGTAAACTCGCAAAAAATATCTTAAAAAAGCTCCGCATGCGCTTTCCTGTTTATATGATTCAAAATTAAAGACCTTTGGGCCGGACAAAACAAATTATCCATGAATAAAACTTATCTGCTGATCGGCGGTAATGAGGGTGACCGGTTTCTTCATATGCAGCAGGCACGCGCAAATATAGAACTTATTTGCGGTGCGATTGAACAAGTTTCCTCCCTGTATAGCACGGCCGCATGGGGCAAAACAGATCAGGCGGACTTTCTGAATCAGGCCCTCCTGATAGATACCCGGCTGGCGCCGCACGCCCTGCTGACGAGCATTCTTTCCATTGAAGAAAAGATGGGCAGAAAAAGAACGGTGAAAAATGCACCCCGAATAATTGATATTGACATCCTTTTTTACAATCGGGAGATTGTGGCCGATCCCGAGCTCAGCATTCCCCATCCGCGCATGGCGGAACGCCGGTTCGTACTGCAACCACTGGCTGAAATTGCACCGGGTTTTATCCATCCCGGATTGGGGAAAACAATACAGCAGTTGTTGCGGGAATGTACGGATACCCTCGCGGTAAAAAAAATATGAACAGTCAGCGATAACCGCCATGGATTCCGGATATTTACAATTGCATGAACTATCACTTTATTGCTGTAGAGGGAAATATCGGGGCGGGAAAAACGACACTGGCTCATCTGCTTGCCCGTCATTTCAATTCACGCCTGATACTTGAAGCATTTGCCGAAAATCCCTTCCTTCCCAAATTTTATGAGAACCCCAAACAATATGCTTTTCCGCTCGAGCTATTTTTCATGGCGGAGCGGTACAAACAGCTAAAGGAACTGGTTCATACCAAGGATCTTTTCCAGCGGGTAACCATTTCCGACTATGTGTTCAGCAAATGTCTGCTCTTTGCCAAAGTGAATCTTCCCGATGAAGAATTTCATTTGTATCAAAAATTATTTGACATCATTTATCAGCAACTGGTTCAGCCGGACCTGCTGATTTATTTGCACGCGCCGGTGAGCCAGCTGCAAAAAAATATCCGCAAGCGGAACCGCTTTTATGAACAATCCATTCCGGATGATTATCTTTTCCGTCTCCAGGAAACCTATACCAGCTATATCCGGCAGCATAACATCAAAACCCTGTTCATAGACGCCTCGAATGCCGACTTTCTGGGAAATGAAAAACATTTCCAGACCATCCTGGATGCCCTGGAAAAAGAGTATGAACCGGGACAGCATTATTTCACTTTGCCCTGAACGGGGTTATAATATTTTTGCAACCAATGGAAAATGATTCGCTGCCATCCTCTCCTCTGGAAGCAATCAGGATCACAGAATTCAGAAATCTGGTCATCGGTCGTTTTTTATTTATCATGGGGTTGCGGATGATGAGCACCCTCGTGGGATGGTGGATTTATAATCTTACCAATGCCCCCATCGCCATCGGGATCGTAGGGCTCTCAGAGTTTATTCCCGCAGTTTCCTTTGCACTCTATGCCGGACATGTGATTGATCTCAGCGAAAAACGTAATATGCTTTTGCTTGGCGTATCACTGTATGGAATTGCAGCCCTGCTGCTGCTCACACTTTCCAGCCATTTCGGCACTCAATATTTTCACCCCCACGCCATCGCCCTGCTGATCTACCTCATCATCTTTTGCACCGGAGTAGTAAGATCTTTTACCGGTCCGGTCTTCAATGTGGTACTGGCCCAGGTGGTTCCGAAAAAATCATTGCAGAACGCCACCACCTGGAATCAGGGCGCTTACTTATCGGCTTCGGTTAGCGGGCATGCCCTCGGTGGTTTCCTGATTGCAGGACTCGGGAACACCGGAACACTTGCTGTGGTCGCCGTTCTTGTATTCTCTGCCTTTGCGGTATTGATTACCCTGAAACCTAAACCACCGCTGAATGAACGCGGAGAGAAAAAAACCTGGGACAGTGTTAAAGAGGGATTGGTATTTGTATTCAGGACCAAAGAATTGCTGGGCGCCATTTCACTCGATCTCTTTGCCGTATTATTCGGCGGAGCCGTTGCCATGGTACCCGTATATGCAAGGGATATTTTAAAAGTAGGGGTCAGGGGATTCGGATTTCTCAACGGCGCTTCCGATATGGGTTCGATATGCGTTGTGATCCTGCTTACCCTTTTTCCGCTCAAACGCAAACAGGGCAAAACATTATTGCTGGCCGTCGCCGGCTTCGGCATCTGTATCATCATTTTCGGCATCTCCAGGATCTTCTGGCTGTCGTTTGGCGTTCTGATGATCAGCGGCATACTGGACGGGATCAGCGTGGTCACCCGGGGAACCATCATGCAATTGAAAACACCCGATAATATGCGCGGACGCGTGATGAGTGTAAACTCCATGTTCATCAATTCCAGCAATGAACTCGGCCAGTTCGAAAGTGGTATCATGGCGAGGCTGCTCGGCGTGATTCCCTCGGTGGTCTTTGGTGGTTGCATGACCCTGCTGGTGGTGGTCAGCACCTGGTTCAAAGCGCCTTCGCTGAGAAAAATGGAATACTGAGGAATTCCGTTTTCTTTATGGAAAATCGGCAATACCAGGCTAACTTAACGGAAACACTGGCAAATGAACCGGCGATCTTTTGTTAAGAATTCCAGTCTCGGCCTGGGTGCCATCCCCCTTCTACGTAAGGACTGGTTGATGAAATTCATGCAGGACAATCCCTATAAAATGAGAATGCTGCGCAATGATGTGGGCATATTTACCGAGAAAGGCGGGACCATCGGTTATTATCTGTCGCGAAAAAACATAGCCATCGTGGATGCCGAATTTCCGGAACAGTCCAAACACCTGATTGATGCCCTTCAAAAGGATCCGGGAAAACCATTCGAGATTCTGATCAACACCCACCATCACGGAGACCATACTTCAGGAAACATCTCATTCAAAGGAATCGTAACCCACGTCGCTGCCCACAGCAATTCGCTGATCAATCAGCAACGCGTGGCAAAAGAACAAAACAAGGAAGACCAGCAGCTCTATCCTGATCTCACTTACGGAGACAGCTGGGAGTATAGAAAATTAAAAGAGAATATAAAAACCCATTATTACGGGCCGGCCCATACCAACGGAGACAGCATCATTCATTTTCCGCATGCCAACATCGCGCATGTGGGCGATCTGGTGTTTAACCGGCGATGGGCATTTGTGGACCGGGCCGCAGGAGCATCCGTGAAAAACTGGATCGTTGTACTGGACAAGTTGCAGCAGGTTTTTGATAAAGACACGCTTTTCATTTTTGGTCATGCATTCGATCCGGATAAGGTCACCGGTTACAAAGATGACCTGAAAGCCATGCAGGATTATCTTTCCCGTCTCCTCGATTTTGTTGGCAAACAGATCAAAGCAGGTAAAACAAGGGAGGAAATCCTGAAAGCTACCGCCATCCCGGGTGTCAGCGACTGGCAGGGGGACGGCATAGAGCACGGATTGCAGGCTGCGTATGAAGAACTGATAGAAGGGATTATTTAACGGTCTCCAGAAGACCTTCCAATACAGAAACCACGATGGGACAGAACGCGCTGTTTTTTTGCGTGAGTACGGGTCTTTTCAGAATCACATCTTCGTCTGTGTATGGAAAACGCCTGCAATCTGATGGTCTGTTTTCGTAGATGGAACAGCGGTTATCCTCGCCTAAGAAAGCACAGGGAACGGTTTGCAGCACATAATCCCCTTCTTCATCGACACGAAGGTATTTTTCGATGAATGAGCCCTCTTTCATGCCCAGCAGCCTGGCTATTCGTTTGATATCGGGCGTTTTGAACCGTGGAGAGTATCTTTTACAACAATTCGCGCATTTCAGGCAGTCAATCTGTTGAAAAGCCTGTTCGTGCAAATCAGGAAGCGCTTTTAACACTTTATTTTTATTCGCCCTGGCCAGGAAATTTTTATATTTTTTTTGATGTTCCCGGGATACCTTCTCCCAGTTTTGTAACGTTATTGTTATTGCGTTATTCATTTTAAACAAGTTAGTTAATTTCGCCCATGGCCGGTTCCTTCCGAGAGCAACTTCTTATCCTCATCAGTACCCCGTTGTATATTATTATTATCGGTCTGGAACTTTTGTTAAGTCACCTCAGGCATCGCAAAGCGTACGGCTGGAAAGATACGGTAAGCAATGTTTATCTGATGCTGTTGAATGCCCTGATAGATCTCTCCTTCCGGGCCATTTATGTAGCCATCCTGCTCCTTATATACGATCACAAACTGGTTTCCTGGAAAGCGGGGATCAGCTATTGGGTGATGCTCGTGCTGGCAGAAGATTTTTTATACTACTGGCTGCACCGCTTTGATCATGAGGTGCGTCTTTTTTGGGCAGTGCACGTCACCCACCATTCGTCCGAGCTGATGAATTTTACCGTGGGGTTCCGTTCTTCTGTTTTTCAACCGCTTTACCGGTTCATCTATTTCATGCCCCTGGCCTGGTTCGGATTCCAGCCCCTCGATATCGTATTTATCTATTCCGCCACGCAGATCTGGGGCATTTTCGTGCATACCGAAATAATTAAAAAGATGGGATGGCTGGAATTTGTGCTGGTGACCCCCTCCCATCACCGGGTTCATCATGCTTCCAATCCGAAATACCTGGATAAGAACATGGGCATGTTCCTGATTGTATGGGATCAGTTGTTCGGCACTTTCCAGCCGGAATTGCCTGATGAACAATACCAGGAAAAAAAATACGGACTTACCAAACCACTCGACACATCTTCTCCTGTAAACCTGGTTTTTCACGAATGGCGTGAAATCCGGAACGATATGACCCGCAGCGATATATCCTGGCGCGAAAAATGGTACTATTTGTTCGGACCTCCGGGTTGGAGCCATGACGGAAGCCGCCAGACCAGCCGCCAGCTGCAAAAATCAGAAGAACTTTCCCCGCTCACCGGAGACAGTTTCCAAACTCCGTAAAAGTGATGTTTTCATAGTAACTTTGCGCATCTTTTTTGATTAATCATCATTCGAAATATGAATTTATTTGAAAAGCAGGTGAATGAGTTCGCGCACCGGCATATTGGCTCCAATGAAACGGAAACCCGGCAGATGCTGCAAACCATCGGGGTAAAATCGCTGAATGAACTGATTGATAAAACGATTCCCAATAGCATAAGGAATCCCGAACCACTGCAGGTAACGCCGGCCGTTAGTGAATTTGAATATCTCCATTTACTGAAGGGAGTCGCGTCTAAAAACCGTGTTTTTAAGAGTTATATAGGTCAGGGCTATTACGATACGATTACACCCAGTGTGATCCTGCGGAATGTTTTCGAAAATCCGGGATGGTACACGCAGTACACCCCCTATCAGGCCGAAATCTCCCAGGGCCGTCTGGAGAGTTTATTGAATTTCCAAACCGTCGTGAGCGATCTTACCGGTCTTCCTTTAGCCAATGCTTCCTTGCTGGATGAAGGCACGGCTGCAGCTGAAGCCATGATCATGTTCTTCAATCTGAAGAATAAGGATCACCAGCATATCGCTGTTCCTAAATTCTTTGTGGATCAGGCCATTTTTAAACAAACCCGGAGCATTCTGGTCACCCGTGCCGAACCCCTGGGCATCGAACTCATCACAGGCGATTATAATCAGGCCAGTCTGGATTCCAGCTATTTCGGAGCGATTGTACAATACCCGGATAGTAATGGCCGCATCAATGATCATCGTGCCTTTATCAGAAAAGTGCATGAAGCGGGCGCTTTCGTAGTCATGGCGACCGACCTGCTGGCACTCACCCTGCTCGTTCCGCCGGGAGAACTTGGCGCCGACGTGGCCATCGGAAATGCCCAGCGGTTCGGTGTTCCGATGGGATTTGGCGGACCGCATGCCGCTTTTTTTGCGGCAGCGGAGGACTTTAAGCGCGCAATACCGGGAAGGATTATCGGAGTGAGTGTAGATGTTCAGGGAAACCGGGCGCTCAGGATGGCCCTTCAAACCCGGGAGCAGCATATCAAGCGTGAAAAAGCCACTTCAAATATCTGTACAGCTCAGGCACTCCTGGCCAATATGGCAGCGATGTACGCCGTATATCACGGCCCCGACGGATTGAAAGACATCGCCACCCGGATCAGCATTCTGACCCAGGGATTATCGAACGGACTGGCCAATTTGGGCATTGAAAGTCTGCACGAACACTTTTTTGATACTGTTCAGGTGCATGCCGGTGATACCCGGAAACTCCGGGAAATAGCCGAATCCAGGCAAATCAATCTCTTTTATACCGAAAGCGGTACGGTAACCATTGCCCTGGATGAGACCACCACCCAGCGCGATGTGCTGGATATACTCAGCGTATTTGCCCGATCCCGGGACACCGATGAGGTGGCCACCATTTTTGACTACGAAATCCCTCCGGAAAATATACCGCTTACCCTTAACCGAAGCACAAACTTTCTCTCGCATCCCGTTTTTAATTCGCACCACAGTGAAACAGAGATGATGCGCTATCTGAAGAGCCTGGAGAATAAAGATCTTTCGCTCAACAGCTCCATGATTCCCCTCGGTTCATGCACCATGAAACTGAATGCAGCCAGTGAACTCATTCCGGTGAGCTGGCCCGAGTTCAGCCGCATCCATCCTTTTGCTCCGGCCGATCAGTGCAAAGGGTATCAGCAGATCATCCGGGAGCTGGAAGAATGGCTGAGCATTATCACCGGGTTCGCAGCCACTTCCCTGCAGCCGAACAGCGGCGCCCAGGGCGAGTATGCCGGCCTGCTGGCCATCCGGTCGTATCATGCTTCACGAAAAGAATCCCATCGCCAGGTGATGCTGATTCCCATTTCGGCGCATGGCACCAATCCGGCAAGCGCTGTGATGGCCGGAATGAAAGTAGTTGTTGTAAAAAGTGACGCGGAAGGGCATATTGATTTTTCAGATCTGAAAGTAAAAGCAGAACAATATAAAAACGAGCTGGCGGGATTGATGGTTACCTATCCTTCCACGCACGGTGTTTTTGAAGAAGGAATTAAAGAGATCTGTGAGCTGATCCATGAAAACGGCGGACTTGTTTATATGGATGGCGCCAACATGAATGCACAGGTAGGCCTTACCAGCCCGGGTTTTATCGGGGCCGATGTTTGTCATCTTAACCTGCATAAAACCTTTGCCATACCGCATGGCGGAGGCGGCCCGGGCATGGGACCGATCTGCGTGAATGAAAAGCTCAGGGATCACCTGCCGGGTCACTGGACAAATTCCCATAAAGCTGTGTCCGGCGCCGTGAGTTCAGCTCCTTTTGGATCGGCAAGCATTCTGCTGATTAGTTACGCGTATATTAAGATGCTGGGATCAGCCGGTATTACAGAAGCTACCCGTTATGCCATTCTGAATGCAAACTACATGAGGTCCCGGCTGGAAGCCTATTACCCCATTCTTTTTTCCGGCCACAACAACACCTGCGCGCATGAATTCATTGTTGACCTTCGCCCATTCAAAACGCAGGCTGGTATTGAAGCTGAGGATGTGGCCAAGCGGCTGATGGATTACGGATTCCACGCACCCACCCTGAGTTTTCCGGTACCCGGCACCATCATGATCGAACCTACGGAAAGTGAGGATAAATCTGAGCTCGACCGTTTTTGCGATGCCATGATTGCCATTCATCAGGAGATCATGGATGTATC
The DNA here is from genome assembly GCA_030706635.1 of Bacteroidota bacterium. Lineage (GTDB taxonomy): Bacteria > Bacteroidota > Bacteroidia > Chitinophagales > Chitinophagaceae > Puia. The sequence continues at coordinate 62,721 of JAUZOD010000009.1, read as the reverse complement.
CGGGGGTGTACTCGACAAAACAGATAACCCGCTTAAGAATGCGCCGCATACCCAATTGACGATTTGCGCCGATAGCTGGCAGCATGCTTATGGCCGGGAGAAAGCAGCCTTTCCTTTATCATACATCAGAACAAATAAATTCTGGCCTTCCGTCGGACGGGTCAATAATACTTATGGCGACAGAAATCTTATTTGCACCTGCGAACCGGTGAGTGCTTACGAGGAACTGGCGCCGGAGAGCAGAGTCATTTCCCAATAAGGGTTGGAATGGGTTCCAGTATTTTACGCACCTTGCGGTTTATCCTCAGGCGTTTGGCAAAAATAAGCCGGTAATTACCCGTGGCCACGCCATATTGATAATTTGATGTTATCCCCGCTGCGTTTATCCGGGTGTTGACCCAAAGCGTACTTAAACACCAGTTTTCTGTATTATAACCCAATCCAACGTGAACGATGTGATTCGGTGTGAAATCAATCTGATCTTCCAGTTTTCCGGTTGAATGGGATATTTCGGCGGATAACCTGACAGCCAGGTTGATCGTTACCGAGGCCAGCAAAAAGAAATGTTGTTTTACAACCAACGTATACGCATAACCGATTCCCGGACCGATCTCGAAAAAATGCAGCTTATCAATATTCAGTTTACGATAACTCGTATCCAGTTTGCCCGGCACCAGCGCACTGTCTGCGTGAATAGATCCATAATATATTTCTCCGCCCACCAAAATGGATCCCGCAGACTGCTTCTGCCATTCATTTTGAAGTAACCCCGCCTGATAAGAAAAACGCCTGTCGTTCAGACTCCGGTAAAAAGCAACGCCGATGAGATCCAGCTTGAGGTCATTTCGTTTATAATAATCTTCACCCGCCGGAGCTGCCAGCCCTTTGGGCGTTAAGTAATACCCTCTGTAAAACTCACCCAGCAGGTCTATATTCCATTTACGGGCATAGAAGTGGCCCTGCAGATCCAGATACCGTGTTTTGCCTCTGATTTCTTCCGGATTAAACCGGTTGACGCCAAATCCTATATTCAGGGTAAATGCATGATATGTAGCCCCGATGCCGAGATTGAGGCTGGTGTTGGGATGATAATCAAAATCAGGGACCGATCCCGGCGGATCAAATCTCAGCGCGGTATATTTCCGGGAAAGATATGCGCGGGCTGTAACGCGATCGCGGTAGGTACGATAATAACTGGTATCATGGTCGAGCCGGGGCGTCTGGGCATGTGCGACAGGAAGATAAAAGATAAAAAATAAAAAATAAAAGAAGCATTTATTCATCATCCGGCTTCATTGATATGATCGACAACAATCCAACCCATTTTCTATTTTTTAATTTCCTGCCTGGCTTCCCGATGTTCGTCTAGCCGGTGCAGCTCCAGGATGGTGGTTCTTCCATCTGCGCTTTCACGGTACATCTGCACAAATTTCCGGTCAAACAGGATCTCATCAAATGTGTAGGAGGTTCGCTGTTGAACCACATTAGAATAAACATCATCAAACCCCCTGACAGAAACATACAGTTCCACATCCGCCCGCTTCATATCCTCTGCCGTGTACAGATGCAGCGGACTTTCTTCATTTACCGGGTGAACCACGGTCCAGTTCATGGGCAGGGTTTCCACATGATTTCTTTCCAGATCAAGGTCATAAAATTTATAAACCTTTCTCCCGTTTTCCTCCAGCTGCATGGCAATATTCACCTTTATGTCCAGGTTGGTCAGGGTGTGATTATCCTTATAAGCGACAAACCGGAACATCAGTGCCTGACCTTCGCGATACGGACTCATCAGCGCCTGTTTGCTGAAGATGAGAAATGCTCTGGGTTTTGAAAAACGCCCGTACAAAAGACCCGTTGCCACGGCAAAGGACAGAAATCCCAACATGGATTCGGCCGCTGCCACTGAGTTGGCGGCATCCCCCACAGGATTCACTCTTCCGTATCCCACCGTCGTAAACGTTTCCGTGCTGAAAAAGAACATCTCTTTAAAAATACCCATAAATGTGGAAGCCGTTATTCCCTGGAACTGACTCATTCCAATGAAAAAATAGATCCACGCAAAAAGAAAGTTAATCACCAGATAAAAAGCAAACAGAGAGGCGAAAAATTTCAGAACCGGCATATTCAGCATAGAATGATACAGGCTGAATCTTCTCAAAAAAGGGATTCCTTCCTTACGTACATTGAAGCTCCCGTCCCGGTTTACAAAACGCCCGCCATAATTATCCGGGTTTGTTCCAAATCCCGTATCGTTGTTCGCCTTGAGTCTGAGGGTCATCCGTCCGCTTGCCATGAGTAATTTATTTTGGCAAAGCTAAGAAGAAGGTTTTTCAATGAAAATGGTCCTGAAGATTTTCATCTCCAGGACCTACTCTCAGTTACCGCCTCACAAATTTTAATACTTCCTTTTCCAATTCTCTTATTTCTTTCCGGCGATCGCCTGCACGGAATCCAAATGTTTTTCCAGTGTGGGCAATGTGTTGGAGGCAAATGCCTTGATGCTGGAATCGGAACAGTTGTCCGCACATTTCCTGAAGTCCGCAATATCCTTCTTATGATCATCGAGCATCATATTCACATAGGCTTTGTCAAAATCCTTTCCTTTTTTCATTTTCAGCTTATCGATTTCTTTGCGGGCATCATCGCTTACTGAATCAGGCAGCGTGATATTCAGCGTGGAAGCGACCGTTTTCAACTGGTCGTTGGCGGCAGAATGGTCCTTCACCATCATGGAGCCAAAATCCTTCACGCGCTGGCTAACGGCCTTCTCCTGCGCAAGCTTACCCAACTCTACTTCCATCATGCCACCATTGGCTGCCGCAACGGCAAAATCAGATGCATCTTTCTGAACGGGTTGTACTGTTTTATTGACTGCCTTTGCACTGTCAACAGAATCCTCATGGCTGTCAGATGACGTACTGTTATTACAGGCCTGCACCGCAAAAAGACCGGTAGTGAGGCATAAAGCAAAAATTAGCGACTTCATAAATATATTGTTTTAATGATCCGATATCCTACCTATTCAAACGCCAAGCCACCTGTTTTAAGCCTGATAGCCGGCCGGTTTTCCCATATTATGGGTATAATTGGCAACAAAATGGTGGGGCAAAAAAATTGTTAACATATTTCTTGCACATTTGAGCCTGTCACTTTGCATAAAAAGGTGCAATGTTCTAATTTTATACCATGGCAACGCAGTTAAACAATCCCGGCACACGGGAAGAGAGTATATCAGACATCGAGCTGTTAACCGATGCTGAAGAGCCATACAGTTTGATTGTCTGGAATGACGAGGTAAATAGCTTCGACTGGGTAATTCAAACCCTGATGGAAGTTTGCAAGCATAGCACAGAACAGGCGGAACAATGCGCGATGATCATACATACTCAGGGAAAATATGGGGTTAAGCGGGGAAGTTATGAAGAACTGAAGCCCATGTGTGATGCCATTACCGACCGGGGTATCGGCGCTACGATCGAAGTTCTTTCAGCTTCGTGAATCTCACCCGGATTCGAAGCCCATTTTACATTCATTTTATATCCGAATATGTCGCTTTATATCCTGGATCGGGATCTGGTATTTCCGCCGGTTAACCTGGCCGATGAGGATGGGCTGCTGGCCATTGGCGGCGATCTGTCTATGGAAAGGCTGCTCCTCGCCTACCGGAACGGAATTTTCCCCTGGTATGAAAATAAATATATCCTCTGGTGGTGTCCCGATCCCCGGTTCGTATTATTTCCGCAGGAACTGAAGGTGAGCAATAGCATGAAACAGATTTTGAAAAAAGGAGATCTGGAGTTTTCTGTTAACCGGAATTTCCGGGCCGTCATCGGCGAATGCAAAAGCATATCCAGACACGACCAGGAGGGAACCTGGATAACGGAAGACATGCAGAATGCCTATATCAATCTGCACCGTCATGGTTATGCGCACAGCGCTGAAGCCTGGCAAAATGGGGAACTGGTGGGTGGACTTTACGGTATCCGCCTGGGAAATATGTTCTTTGGGGAAAGCATGTTCAGCAAGCGGAGTAATGCCAGTAAATTCGCTTTTATCAAATACGTGCAGCAACTGCAATCCGAAGGCGTTCGGATAATTGACTGCCAGGTATACACCGCGCATCTCGAAAGCCTTGGCGCGAGAATGATTCCCAGGGTTGAATTCCTGGAATATGTTGATCAATTGACAATGGACAATTGACAGGTGACAATTTGTCCTCATTGTCCATTGTCAATTGTCCATTGTCAATTTCTTTGAAGGCCATTTTTCTGCATACTGATACACCAGTCCCCGCATATAATCATTTTCCGGATAAACGGTGAGATGTTCTTTCAGCAAGTCCAGATTTCCTATTTGCAATTCTTTGTCCAGGTAACCCATTCCATAGAAACGTCCGTTTTCTATAAGTATATAGCTCTCTTCGGCGGCGTGTCGACCTTTATCTTTCACGAAAAAAGACGGAAGAACCTGCTGCAGGGAAGCCAAAGCCTCCCGAACACGGTCATTATATGCTGATGCTGTTTCCTCTCCCCTGCAGGCTCCTGAACAATAATGCTCCCGGATCCCCTCACAGGCATCATCCCCTTTTTGTATGAAGCAAAGTTTTGGACAAAGTCCGCATTGGCGAACCAGCCGGCTGATTATTTGCCTCCCTTCAAAAACGCTGTTAAAACTATAATAACTCTGCAGATGCTTTTTTTTCTTTTCCATAATAAGCCGCAGAAAACCGTTGTGATCCTCATAGGTATATAGGCCATAGGCCTGTTCAAACCGTTTCAGGCTGCTATTGTATTTAGGCCAGAGCCGTTTGATTTCAATGCATTCAAACAGAAAGGCCATCAATTCCGTACCACATTCCTGCCAGGAAACAGAAAAAATATTCCGCAGAAATTCCTGTTTGCGCAGGCCGGTGTGATTATTCGAAAAATGACTGCAGACGCGGCTACGGAGATTCCTGGCCTTCCCCACATAGATCACTTTCCCTTTTTGATCGTGGAAATAATAAACCCCCGATGTGTACGGGATTCCCGCAATCTGATCCGAAGGTAAATTGGGAGGCAGGTACTGTTCCCGGCTTCTCGTATTCAGCATTTGCTGCACATGACCCTGCGAGTCCCTGAGCAGAATTTTTTCAAAAAGCCTTACCGTGGCGTCGGCATCCCCTCCGGCCCGGTGGCGGTTCTCGAGGGGAATACTCAACTCGCGGCATAACTTGCCGAGACTGTAACCGGCAAGCCCCGGGAACAGTTTACGGCTCAGCCGGACAGTGCAAAGCTTTTTACTGTTCAACGAATAACCGCAGGACTCCAGATGGAATTTGATGAAAGAATAGTCAAAATTCACATTGTGTGCCACGAAAACAGCATCTTTTAATAAGGTATAAACCCGGTCAGCCATTTCGCTGAACAGCGGAGCAGATTCCAGCATCTCCGGCAGAATGCCCGTGAGTACCTGAATGTAGCGCGGGATAGGCATTTGAGGATTGACCAGGCTTTCAAAACGGTCCAAGATCTTATTTCCATCGTAAAGCACAATAGCCAATTCAGTGATGCCGTTATTAGCAGCATAACTACCCGTTGTTTCGATATCTACTATTGCATACATAACCGGGTGTCCTGAGCCTTATTTGCTAATAAAGTTAGGATAATCACGCTTCCGTTTCCATTTCATTTACGGTTTTTTTGATATTATTCCATTCGTACCCGTTGAAAGCGCCCTGAAATCCGTCCGTATGCTTAGTATTTCACCTTTAAATTCATCTCCATGAAAAACATGCAAGCCTTTCATGTTGGGGAGGAAACGACATTGGCCGCGATCATCGCGGTCCTGTATTTCTGCTCCATCATGTTATTTGCCTACGTCTTTACCTTAACCTGATCCTGGGCAAACACCTGGTACGTCAACTCCGGCCTCAAGCCGGAGTTTTCCTTTTTGGGGAAATTTGGGGAAAATATTGCAAATTTTATGGCTAAACACTAGCACTGCTCAGAAAATCAGTTTATATTTGTTTGGAGATCATGGTTCGCCTGCCATGGTCATTATTTTTAAGGCATCCCCCCCAGATCGTAAGAGAAACCTACCCTAGTTGATTTTGAGTCCCTTTGAAACAAATGTTTTTAATTAACATGGTTTCATTCTAAATTTTTCATTTATGAAGAGGACAACACATTCATTTCATTTGGGAGAAAATGCAAAGACAGCTTTATTTGCCTTTGGTTTTCTCGCCCTGGTTATGCTGCTTTCTTATTTGTACTGGTTTGCATAACATCAAGCTTACCTGCTGAGCTTAAGTTCAGAACCTCTATTCCCAGGATACGGGAGGAATCTTGGTATTCCCTCTCCTAAGACAAAAGTTTCCTTTTAACAGGAAACTTTTTTATTTGCCCCTGCCTGCTTTCCATCCATATAAGCGATTGATTAACTTTGCATTCCTTTAAAAGATGCACCCGGATGGAATTGAATAAACACTATGATCCCGCCTCCGTAGAAAATAAATGGTCGGCACACTGGAATGCGAATCATTATTTTAACAGTTTTCCGGATCACCGGAAACCATACACGGTGGTGATTCCGCCGCCCAATGTGACCGGCGTGCTGCACATGGGTCACACCCTCAACGAAACGGTTCAGGACATCCTGGTACGCCGGGCAAGGATGAGCGGACTGAATGCCTGTTGGGTTCCGGGAAGCGACCATGCGTCCATTGCCACCGAAGCCCGCGTGGTGGCCATGCTCAAAGAAAAAGGCATTGATAAGAACAGCCTTTCCCGGGAAGCCTTTCTGAAATACGCCTTTGAGTGGAAAGACACTTATGGCAGCATCATATACGACCAGATCGCCAAACTTGGATGCAGTGTTGACTGGAACCGCACCAGCTTTACCATGGATGACCACTATTACCGGGCGGTCATACGCGTGTTTGTGGATCTGTACCGGAAAAACCTGATCTATCGCGGCGCCCGCATGATCCATTGGGATCCATCTGCGCGAACGGCACTCAGCGACGAAGAAGTGGAATACCGGGATGTGGAGGGGATACTTTATTACGTTAAGTATCCCATTGCCGGCACCAGCGACTTTATAACCATTGCCACCCAGCGTCCCGAAACCATCATGGGAGATACCGGAGTATGCGTGAACCCGGAAGATCCACGATACCGGCACCTGAAAGGGAAACAGGTGATCGTGCCGCTGGTAAACCGCTCCGTACCCGTGATCTTTGATGATTATATTGACATCAGCTTCGGAACCGGCGCATTAAAGGTTACGCCTGCACACGATATCAACGACTATAATCTGGGATTGAAGCACGGTTTACCAGTAATAGAAACCCTGAACGAAGACGGTAGCTTATCCCCGGCTGCCGAAATACTGGTGGGCATGGACCGGTTTGAGGCCAGAAAAAGAATAGTTGAAATGCTCCGGGAAGAAGGATTGCTTGTGAAAGAAGAAACTTATGCCACCCGACTGGGATATTCCCAGAGATCTCATGCCGTAGTGGAGCCCCGCATTTCCACCCAGTGGTTTGTAAAAATGAAACCGCTCGCGGCTCCTGCGCTGGAACAGGTGATTTCCGGGAACATCCGTATTCATCCGGGAGATAAATTTTTGGCGACCTACAAATACTGGCTGGAAAATGTAAAGGACTGGTGTATCTCAAGGCAACTCTGGTGGGGACAAAGGATCCCGACCTGGTATGACGGCAAAAAGAATTTCGTTGTTGCCGAAAATGAACAGGCCGCCATAGCCACTTATCAACAGGAATTCGGGCCCCTGAAAGCGGGCGAAAAATTAACGCAGGATGAAGACGTGCTGGATACCTGGTTCTCTTCGTGGTTATGGCCTATGGAAGTTTTCCACGGCATAACAGACCCAGACAACGCAGATTTCAAATATTATTACCCCGGCGCCGTGTTGGTCACGGGCCAGGATATAATATTTTTCTGGGTGGCCCGCATGATCATGGCTGGCATGGAATTCAAAAATGAAAAGCCGTTTTCTGATGTTTATTTCACGGGCATGGTGAGAGATAAACAGGGAAGGAAAATGAGCAAGAGTCTGGGCAATTCTCCCGACCTTTTAAAACTCATTGAAAAATATGGCGCCGATGCCGTCCGGTTCGGCATCATGATTTCCTCCCCGGCAGGTAATGACCTGCTCTTCGATGAAGCAGGACCCGAGCAGGGAAGGAATTTCAACAATAAACTGTGGAACGCCCTCAAACTGGTGAATATGTGGGCGGCCAGGCAGGCGGTTTCTGAAACAGGCCCGGAAAAACCCGGCTCAGCAGCAATAGACTCAACAGGCCATTTTGCCGTTCAATGGTTTGAAAACCGCCTGGAGCAGGCCAAAAATGATATTCAGAAACTAATTGCAGAATTTAAAATCAGTGAAGCTTTAAAAAATCTTTATTCCCTGATATGGGACGATTTCTGCAGCTGGTTCCTCGAATGGGTGAAGCCGGGATATGAACAGGCTATGCTGCCAGAGGTATACCAGAAAACCGTTTCTTTTTTTGAAGAACTCCTTCAATGGCTGCATCCCTTTATGCCCTTTGTTACAGAAGAGATCTACCATTTATTGAAAGAACGGGCTGCCGGAGACGATCTCTGCATTAAACAATTTGGGCCGGTCAGAGAACCCGACCCGCAGGTCTTGCGGGCTGGCGATGATCTCCGGTTGTTCCTTACCGTTGGCCGGGAGTTCAGGCAGCAACAGCAGATGAAAAACAGCGAACCGATAACCCGGGTTGTGTTAGCGGAAGAAATCTTCAGCAATAACAGCGTCTATGCCATCATCCGGAAACAGCTCAACGCAGAAGCTGTCGGTTTTGGCACAAAGAGCGGGGAAAACGACAACGGCATCCACTGGATTCCATTCAGGGGTTCTCAAATCGGTTTCGAAACCGGATTGCAGCCAGACAAGACATATCAGAAGCAGGAATTGGAAAAAGAACTCATTCACTACCGCGGGTTCCTTGAGTCCCTGAATAAAAAGCTAAGCAACGAAAAATTCATGCAACATGCCAAACCGGAAGTAATTGATCTCGAGAAAAAGAAAAAATCAGACACGGAGGAGAAGATTGCAGCGATTGAACTGGTGTTGAAGGGTTGACAGTTGACAGTTGACAGTTGACAATTGACAGTTGACCGATCCCAGTTGCGAATTTCCACATGAAGTCCGTCAACCGTCAACCGTCAACTTAACTATAACTCAGAAATTAATATCAAGCTTCTGCAGTTCCTCATAGTGGATTGGAACGGTAAAACCAACACCGCTTCTTTTCACTTTCACATTCCCTTCGAGGCGGACCTTGACCTGGTTATTGTTCATCAGCATTTTTATGGCACTGCCGAGCAGTAAACGCGGATTTAACCGGAGATTCAGGGGAATGGAAAAACTGTCTTTTTTAGGAATGTATATGGTTGAATCCATAACATAATGGTTGGCCAGGTCATCGTTGAGATAGACATCGATGTCTGCCCTGTTCAACTGCATACTGAACGGATTGGAATTGTAGAAAGCCAGATCGGTGTGCAGGATGGATTCATCCATGCTGAATTTCTCAAACTTCAAATCCCTGAAACCAAGATATTCCGGCGCCACTGGTTTGGTACACGAAAAAATACCCAAAATGGATAAACCGGCAAAAATAGAAAGAGGGATCTTTATCATGATTGCAAGATATAATATGTTTCCGGATAGATGTCTTAACAAATCCTTTTCAATTGTGTTAATTTAGTTTCATTTTCACATTGCCACATTTTCAAATCTTCAAATTACCCCATGTATTCCTTAGAAAATGATTTTCTGAAAGTCGAACTATCGGCCACGGGAGCTGAGCTCCAGCGGCTATTTCATAAGATTCATCAACTGGATTATCTCTGGAATGCTGATCCGGCATACTGGGCGAAACATTCACCCGTATTGTTTCCCATCGTAGGCACTTTAAAGGGGAATACCTATACCTATCAGGGAAAGGAATACAAAATGAATCGCCATGGGTTTGCCAGGGAAAGAGATTTTGTGGTGGAAAAACAATCTCCTGGCGAGCTTGTTTTCCTGCTCCGCAGCAATGCCGAAACCAAAAAGCAATATCCTTTCGATTTCGAATTCAGGATCCGTTATTCGCTCGATGGCGATGAGCTCAGCACGGAGTACCTGGTAAAGAATACTGGATCGGCCGTATTATTATTTTCTGTCGGAGGCCATCCGGCATTCCGCCTGCCCCTGACGGCAGATACCGTATTCTCGGACTATTACCTGCGCTTTGAAGAAAAGGAAAATCTTTCCAGGTGGCCTATTTCCCCGGATGGATTAATAGAGCCCCAACCCATTCCCTTATTAAATGATACGGACAGACTAAACCTGCTGAAGCCTCTTTTTTATCGGGATGCCCTGGTTTTTAAATACCCGGCCTCTTCGGAAATCTCCGTGCTTTCAGCCAAAACAAGTCATGGCATTAATTTCCAGATGGGCGAGTTTCCCTTTTTGGGCATTTGGTCTTTTAAGGATGCCAATTTCATTTGTATTGAACCCTGGTGTGGTATTGCCGACAGTGTAAGCAGCAACCAGCGTCTCGAAAACAAAGAGGGGATAGAAAAAGCCGCTCCCGGAAGCACCTTCAGCCGGCAGTGGCGGGTAAGGGTTTTTTAACAATCGTTCTCCGGCAATCCGGATGAACGGCAGGGCGATTCCCGGAAATTGTACGATATTTAATGCCTAATACAAGTATCTGGCACGTTCCCTCAATATTGTTCTGACCAGCCTGAAAATGGCCATAACAGAATTCCGTTCCAATAAATTGCGGACTTTCCTTTCCCTTTTAGGAATCACTTTTGGTATTTTTTGTATTATCAGTGTATTGGCCACCATCAACGGAATGAAGACGGCCGTGCAGAATGATATCAAGGCTTTGGGAAGCAATACCGTATTTATTGATAAGTGGGAATACATGAACAGCAACGACTATCCCTGGTGGCGCTTTGTAAAAAGACCTTCCCCCAAATATGAGGAAGTTGCCCAGTTAAAAGACAGGGTGTCCATCATACAGAATGCTACTTTTCTGACCCAGGACAATTCCGTGGTGGAATTTGAAAATGATATTCTTTCCGGGATCAACTATTACGGCGCGGGAGAGGATTTTGCCAAAATAGAACATTTCGGCATCGGGGAAGGAAGGTACCTGCAGCAAACAGATTTTGACCGGGGCACGAATTCTCTCGTTGTGGGATATAATATCGCTGAAAAATTGTTTTCCAAACCTGAACTGGCCATCGGCAAAACCGTAAGGCTGAAGAGTGGAAAACCCGCGGTTATTATTGGCGTTATTGAAAAGCAGGGACAAAGCATGATGGACATGTGGGGTTATGACGATTGCGTGATCATGCCATACAAATTTTTAAGACAGTTGACCCGGGACGAAGACGCCAACCCCAAAATCATCGTGGAAGGAAAAGAAAACATCAGTATCCCGGCTTTGAAAGAAGAGCTCACCGGAGCCATGCGCTCCATCCATAAATTATCACCGGGACAGGAAGATGACTATGCCCTGAACGACATCGAATCCTTCAGCCGCGAAATGGATAAAATTTTCTCCAATATCAATAAAGGCGGATGGGCTATTGCTGCCCTCTCCCTCATCGTTGGCATGTTTGGCGTAGCTAATATTATGTTTGTCACCGTCAGGGAAAGGACCGGCCAGATCGGTCTGAAAAAAGCCCTGGGCGCAAAGAGAAGGACCATAGTTTCCGAATTCCTGCTGGAGTCTTCCTTTCTGTGCATCATCGGCGGAATGATTGGTCTTATCGGCGTTTTTATTCTCGCCGTGATCGTCTCTTCTTTTCTCAGCTTCAAGGTGTTTATCCCGGTCGAAATCATCGGCATGGCCGTTGGCATTTGCCTGTTTGTCGGCATTGTGGCCGGTATTATTCCGGCCGTGACCGCTGCCAAAATGGATCCGGTGGTCGCGATACGGTCCACCACCTGATCAGTTCCTTCTTTCCCCCGCCTCCGGTATCTTTGCCTTAATTTAAATTTCCCGCTTTGTCCATTACACTCCTGGCCATTGAATCCTCCTGTGATGAAACGGCAGCATCAGTTTGCCGCGACGGTCATATTCTTTCCAATATCGTTGCATCGCAGGCTATCCATAGCCGTTATGGCGGCGTTGTTCCCGAATTGGCCAGCCGCGCCCATATCCAGCATATTGTTCCTGTGGTTGATCAGGCTTTGATCCTGTCCGGATGCGATCTTTCTGCTTTGAATGCCGTGGCTTTTACACAGGCGCCCGGATTGATCGGCTCCCTGCTCGTGGGTTCGCAGTTCGCCAAATCTTTGGCCCTGTCCTTAAACATACCCATTATTGCCGTGCATCACATGCAGGCCCATGTGCTGGCCAACCTGATCAGGGGATCCACGGATCAGGATGAGCTGCCGGAGTTTCCCTTTTTATGTTTAACCGTCAGCGGCGGCCATACCCAGATCGTGATCTGCCATTCACCCGGCAACTTAAAAGTCATCGGCGAAACCATGGACGACGCGGCCGGCGAGGCCTTTGACAAATCGGCAAAAATGCTGGGGCTTCCCTACCCTGGCGGGCCGTTGATCGACCGGTACGCAGCATCCGGGAACCCGTTGCGGTTTAAATTTCCGGAACCCAGTATCCCCGGATTGAATTTTAGTTTCAGCGGACTGAAAACAGCCATCCTCTATTTCCTTCAGGAACAACAGGGAAGAGATCCGGAATTCATAGAAAAAAATCTACCGGACATATGCGCTTCGATCCAGCTGCGCATCATTTCCATTTTACTGAATAAATTACAAAAGGCGGCTGAAGAAACCGGCATCAAAGAGATCTGCCTCGCAGGCGGAGTGGCGGCGAACAAGGGATTGCGAGAGGCATTCCGGGAAACGGGCGGTAACCGGGGCTGGCGGACCTTCATTCCCAAAATGGAATACTGCACAGACAATGCGGCGATGATCGCCATCACCGGATATTATAAATTCCTGGAGCAGCAATTTTCTCCGCTAACGGTCACGGTCAGCGCCAGGGCTTCCTGGTGAAAAAGATACTCATGCCGAATACCTGGTTCAAGTTCAGACAATTCACCATCCATCAGGACCGGTGCGCAATGAAAGTATGTACCGACTCCTGCATACTGGGCGCCTGGATGGCCAGCAGGCTAAGGACGTGTCAAAACATTCTGGACATCGGTGCAGGCACGGGCCTGCTTAGTCTTATGCTGGCTCAGCAGCATCACGCTGTAATTGATGCAATAGAACTGGATCAGGAAGCAGCCGGGCAGGCTGCTGAAAATTTTGCCGCCAGCCCCTGGTCCGACCGTATCCACTTGATCCACCAGGATGTTCGTCATTATACCTTTCTTCATGGATATGATTTCATCATCAGCAATCCCCCATTTTTTGAAGACGATCTGCTCTCCCCCTCTTCCGGAAAAAATAAAGCCAAACACGCTGAAACACTGAATCTGGAAGCATTGGTGACCATCATATCCCGTACGCTAAATACTCACGGCGCATTCGGTATGCTGGTTCCCCTCCCGCGTTCAGCTTATGCTGAAAAGCTCGCCGCAGGCAAAGGTTATTTTCTCCAGGAGAAAATGCTCATCAGGCAAACCCCAGCCCATGCACCCTTCCGCTCCATTTTATTATTTTCAGGAAAGGAATCTGGTCTGACCGTTGAACAGGAACTGACCATCCGCGATGAACAGGGAAAAGAAACGCCTGAATTACTGGATCTGATGAAAGACTATTATTTACGTTAGGATGCGATTTGCCTACAGAGAAAGATAGTTAAATGCCGCGTCCATTACGCCCCGTACTCCGTAAGATATTCAAAAGCCCGGGTAATCTTCCCCTGATCCACCATCGTAGCTCTTTCAATAGTGGGCGAATCCTTTTTAAAAAGGTCTTCCAGAACATATTTAATGAGCTGTTCTCCGAAATACCGCGAGGCATCGCGGGGAAGTTCGTTGGGGAGATTTCCGACGGCCATAATATCCACCGATCCCGGAAGATAAGGAGCGGTGCGCTTCCCGGATATTTTATCAACCCCGTAAACTGGATCTTCCATCAGCGCATCCCCAAGGTTAAAAGGGATAGAGCCCTCTTTATCGTCGGTGATATCGGCGATGGTTTGAATGCGAAAATCCGGCGACTCCAGATCCTCCCATTCCATTAAACGTGGCATCCTGGGCTCCCAGAAAATGCCATTGAGCAGAATGTCGGTAGTTCTGGTGAACGGTTTGAAATTACAATCATACTGATCCGGATTCAGGTGGAAATCTTCCCGCTGATAAGTTCCCCTGATCTTGTGATAATACAATGCATTCCCCTTCAGTTGCGTAAAAACGGGATAAGAAAAATCGCGGGCGAGATATTCGTCCGGTTCAATCTCGATGATGCCCATGAGGTTCATGATCTCGAGCAGACCATGAGCCACCCTGCCGGAACCCGTGATGAGCACTTTGATATTGGGCAGGCGCAGGCCGAAATAAGAATGGATCAGCTGACGGAAATTCGGCTGCTGGTACACACGCGGCAGCGAGTATTTTCCCGTGCGGTTTCCATAGGCCATAATCCCGTTGTGCGCGCCCACAACGCCCGCGAAGAAACCAAAACCCAGAATACGTTGCCCATCCTCATGCTCCATGCATTCGTAATCAATGAGCGTGATTTTTTTTTCCAGGATCGCGCGAAAAAGTGGTCGATTGTAGGGTTGCATTTTCCGAGTATGCGAAAAAAAAAGATATTTCTTTTCCGGAATCAGCTGGTCAATAGCCACTTCTTTAATACCCAGCAGGAAATCGCATGTGCTCAGGTCTTCCGTTACCTCCACTCCGGCCGTGCCGAATTCCTTATCGGTAAAACAACGCGCATCAGACGGCTGGACAACGATCTTCAGTGAAGGAAAATTTTTCTGAAGCCATTTACATTGGGAAGGAATTAAAGCAACGCGGTTATCCGCCGGAACTTTTGTCTCCCGGATTAAGCCAATACGGGTCATCAAGAGCATTGTTTGTCCGGGCAAGTTAATTTAAAAACTGGAAGAGTAATCTGCTTTATATTTATGCTGAATCCGTTACATTTGCCCCCGCTTCCATGTTTTCCCGTTTGCCCGGATGGCGGAATTGGTAGACGCGTCAGACTCAAAATCTGGTATTCGCAAGGATGTGCAGGTTCGATTCCTGTTCCGGGCACTTGATGTTCAATTATTATAAAAGGCTACCCGGAGGTAGCCTTTTGTCAGGGCAAGCTGTTTGAAATCAGTATTTCGAGGCCACATCCAATGTGATATTCCGAAAATATTTTCCGGTAAGTTTGAAGAGAATTTATTCGGGTTCATACATTTGCTAAAGATTTAATTTCCCGATTTTATATCCTTTCACTGAAAAAAATAAGATAAAGAAATAACAGGGTATCAGGACCCAATAAGCCCGCTGCGGGTTATAATAGTCACTTAAATATCCGTAGAGCAGCGACGTTGTCGCTCCGCCCACCACTCCCATGATGAGCAGGGCTGACCCCTGTTTGGTGAATTTTCCCAGGCCATCCAGCGCAAGCGCCCAGATGGAGGGCCATAATAAGCCATTGCTCAGACCCGGTAAGGCACTAAACCAAACGGATGTTTTACCAGAAATGAAAATAGCGGCGAGCGAAATCACCAGTCCCAGGATCAGGCAGGGAAACCGGAATATGCTTTTTCTACGGATTTCCGTACCTGCTGTGTCGTCCTCTTCCTGCTCCTTTACATCCGGGAGTTTTGAATACCGGATCATGAACCCCAGGGCGAGCAAAACGATGGTCATGATAACATAGGGAAATATGAGCCCTGAAGGCAATTCATTCAACAAATGCACTTGTTGTGTTTGTTGTAAACCGGGCCGTAATTTTTCCAGCTGCAAGGGAAACAGTTTTTGGTAGAAGATTAATCAGATGTTGACAAGGTTATTTCATGGTCAAATAAATATTACTAAAGTTATTCCGGGATGCAACTATGCATCTTAAGCCGGAATGCCTGTTTTGTTATAGGATCTCAGGTTCTGCGGGGCCTTCCGCATTGTGTACCGGATACAGTATCCGATTTGGGGTTATTCAAATTTTTTGAAATATTTTTCGTGGAGCGAGTATACGGCCCCGGCAATTTCCGATTCCTCTTTGCCCGAACGCAAGGATTGTTCGATAAATCGGAAGCCGGGAAAATAAGCCCGAAAACCGGGCTCCGGCAAAGCAAATAGCCAAAATGACAGTGGGGAATCAAAGTGGTAGATGAGCGAATTCAAAGCGACATCAAAGCGAATATAAGAGCCGGCTTATTGCCACCTCAACGCTGTCAGATTTTCAGGCTTAATCAGTCAGGCCGATTGCCATTTTATATGCCATAGCAGCATCGGGAAGCGGCGTTAAAGTACTAAGTAACAAATCGCAGGTTCCTTTATCACGGAGCTCATCAGCCACCTTTTTGATCAAAGCTAAAGTAGCTTTCATCACACTTGAACCCAAACTTAAACGCGCGACCCCCAGGTCCTGCAATTCAGCTACGGACGGAGTCAATCCCGCTGCGATTGCAGGATTTGAAAGAATATTAACCGGTGCATTAATTTCCTTAACTAATGTTGATATTGTTTCTTTCTCCCAAACAGGCTGCACAAATATGCAGTCGGCACCGGCTTCCCGGTACTTATTGCCCCGCCTGATTGATTGGGATAACTTTTCCCGAGGTGAACCTGAAGAAACATAAAATGAATCTGTTCTGGCATTAATGACCAAATGAAAACCCAGTGAGTCTGATAATGCGCGAATAGCCGATATCCTTTCACAAAATTGCATTTCGTCAATCAATACCGGATTTAAATCAATACTGTCTTCGATGTTTATTCCTACTATTCCTGTTGCAATTATCTTTTTAACCGCATCAATTACTTCATTTAAGTTATTCCCGTAACCGGCTTCAAAATCCACAGTTACCGGAACACGTACCGCATTTACAATTCCTGTAACAATTCCTGTCATTTCTGCCAGTTGTATTATCTGGCAGTCGGGATATCCCAGGGAAGCCGCTATTCCCATACTCGTTGTTGCTATTGCTTTATAGCCACATGCTGCCGCCAATTTAGAACTTCCGATATCCCACGTGTTTAACAGAACAAGAATTTCTTTGTCTTCATGAAATTTCAAGAACAGCTCGGCTTTTTCTTTTTGAATACTTGAAACCATAATATGATGTTATATTGATGTTTAAATATAAAAAAAATTGGCTTCGCATTAAGCAGTCGCTAACGGATCGTGTTTGCATTGGCAGAATAAAGCATACCATCACCCCGGCCCGGTCGTCAGACGCAGCTCAAAATAACATGTACCGCACCCGGATATTTACCGCTGATCCTCATCCTTCCTTTTAAAAATCGGATGTTAAAGAAAAGCCAATCGCATTCAGCGGCAAATTCCACGGATCGTAGGTATAAAAAACATGGTTCGTCCTAACCCGGTTATGAATTTCCATTTCCCGCAAAACCTGCGCCGCCGCTGATATAGATCTGCTTGACTTCCTCCCCCATACCAGTATATATTTATTCCGGTATCCCATTTCTCCACATCAAAACGATCATGTATGAAAACAAAACTTGCAAAGCTGGCCTGCCTCTTTGTGCTGGTACTGCAAACCGCCGCTTTTGCCCACGGCAGTCCAAAGGAAGTCAACGAAAAAGTCATCAGGGCATTCCACGATGCTTTTCCACTGGCGGAAAAAGTAGACTGGAAAGAAAAGGACAATGGCTATGTTGTTTATTTTATGGAGAACGCCATCCGCTCACAGATTGAATATGACCTGGACGGCAATTTCTTAAGCGCCATCCGGTATTATCAGAATCCCTGCCTCCTGCCCCTTCGTCTTTCCTGGCAGCTGCACAAAAAATTCGGGGATAAAACCGTCTACGGCATAACGGAGACCAGTTCCGGGTCCAAAACCTTTTACTATGTAAAGCTGGAAGGGCAGAGCGACTGGGTGACCGTAAGAGGAAATGCAAACGGGAACCTGAGGGTAGTGGAAAAACTGGACAAGCAGCAATAAACCAATTAAACCGGAATGCACAGCTTTTTTTTATCAGCTTGGAAAGTTCATTGGCAATCACGAACTTTCATACTGATATAAACCATTTATGCCCCTGCCGGATCAGATTATTGAAAAACTGCTATTATCGCTGGTGGTCGGTGGACTCATTGGGGCGGAAAGAGAATACAGGAGCAAGTCGGCCGGTTTCCGGACCCTGACGCTGATCTGCCTGGGTTCAACCCTGTTTACTATTTTCTCCCAACTGATCGGAGCGAACGGAAACCCCGACCGCATCGCTTCCAATATTGCAACAGGGATCGGCTTTGTTGGTGCGGGGGTTATTTTTAAAGGCGATTTTGGCGTAAATGGAATCACCACGGCCGCAATGATCTGGGCAACGGCCGCCCTGGGTATGGGCATCGGCGCCGGCTATGAATCGGTCTCCATGTTGGCTTGCGCCTTAATCCTGGTCATGCTGATGGTCTTCAGCCGGCTGGAAGGATGGATCGACCGGATCAGCCAGACCCGGGATTATAAAATTGTTTGCGATTATCAGGAAGAAACTCTTCATGTTTATGAGGAACAGCTTAAAAAACACCACCTGAAATTCAAAAGAGGAAGGGAAACAAAATCAAACAACCTGATGACCGGAGAATGGATCGTGAGAGGATCAGAGAAAAACCATCTGGCATTTGTCAACAGCATCCTCCGGGATCCCGCTGTTAAAACCTTTGAGTTTTAATTACCCGACCAATAAATGCTCCTGCAATAATCCGCTGATCTGTTCAAATTTGCTGTACACCATAAGATGCTCTCCACCCTCCACCCTAATGGCCTGCATCTTTTCATTGTACGGAAGGATTTTATCGCTGGTTCCATGAATATGCACCAGGCGCTCGGGTTTCCATTCATTTTTCCATGAAAACATCCGTTTCAGCGACCACCGGAAGAAATCCGGATCGGTATCGGCGAGAATTTGCTTCATCAGCATTTTTTCTTCTTTAGTATGCGCTCCGAATAACCGGAACAGGATCGCCGATGGCATAAGTAAAAAACGAATGGGGATGATCCGCTGTATTCTTAATTTTCCCAAAACGATATAAACCCTGCCCACTTCCTCCGGACTGCTGATACTGGAAATAAGAATGGTCTGCAATGGTTTTATCTGTTTGGAAAGTTCTATGGCAATGATGCCGCCAAACGATAAGCCGATCAGTATAAAAGGTTGCGCCTGGTTGATCTGAACGGCGAGTTTTTCACAGTATTGGGAAAGGGTTTCATCCTGAACCACCGGGATCCAGTCGATGTGATGGACGACAAATGATCTGGGGATAATCAGTTTTTGAAACACCCTTCGGTCTGCACCCAGACCGCTGATAAAATACAGGTTCATGCTTTATCTATTTTCCTGCCCGCCGGATTCATTCGCTTTCGATGAAGGTTTATTAAAATGCCGGCGTCCTTCCTCCGTCCACCGCGATATTTGTTCCGTTAACGTAAGACGCAGCCGGCGAAGCCAGAAATCCGATCACCTGGGCAATTTCGGCCGGATTGCCAAAGCGTTTCATCGGAATACTTCCGATCATTTGATTCCGGATCTCAGCTTCCGACCTGATCTCGGAAGCAGCTGTATGCTGAATCAGGCCTTTGAGCCTTGCCGTTTCCGTTAATCCAGGAAGCACATTGTTGACGGTAATATTAAATTGCCCAACCTCATTAGATAAGCTTTTTGCCCAGGACGCCACGGCCAGACGGATCGTATTGGAAACGCCTAAATTCTGCAGCGGCGTCTTCACGGAAGTGGAAATGATGTTGATGATTCTTCCATAACCCGCCGATTTCATTCCGGGAACAACATGCTGCACCAGTATCTGATTACAGACCAGGTGCTGACGAAATGCTTCTTCAAAAACTTCCGGAGCAGCATCCAGCACGGGCCCGGCCTTTGGTCCCCCGGTATTATTTACCAGGATCTCTACGTTAACTTCTCGCACGATGCCCGCAATCGCTTCACGAACCCGCCGGGGATCCAAAAAATCCGCTGTTGCATAACGGTGCTGCTGCCCATCTTCCGTCGGAAGCTCAGCAACGGCAGACGCCAGAGCAGCCTCGTTCCTGGCTATCAATATGCAATGGGCGCCAAGCGCCGCGAGTACCCTGGCTGCTGCAAATCCAATGCCCTGCGTGCTGCCACAGACGACAGCATGTTTCCCCTTTATTGAAATATCCATACCAATCCATTAAAATTATAAAAATAAAGTTCAGAGTCGCAAAGTTAAGCGCCGCAAAACATTCCTGCATCAGGCCATGCGAAAACACAACGGCTGTTTAAAGCACATTCAGCACTTCCCAAATATTTACCTTTGATCAATAACCGTCAATTCCATGAAAAAAATCAGAATACTTTCCATAGATGGCGGAGGAATTCGCGGTATTCTTCCCGGAACCATTATCTCTTACCTTGAGACAGCGATCAATAAGATAGATCCGAAAGGCCCGCGGAAAATCGGGGACTATTTCGACATGATTGCAGGAACCAGCACGGGCGGGATACTCAGCTGCCTTTATCTGATGCCAGATGAAAACGGAAAAGCAAAATACGCAGCAAAAGATGCACTGAACCTTTACCTGAATCAGGGAGAATCTATTTTTAAGCGTACCCTGCTGGAAAAAATTTCCAGCGGAGGAGGCGTATTTCATTCCAAATTTCACAGCACTACCCTGGAAAAACTGCTAAGAGAATATTGTGGCGAAACCAATCTCTCGGACCTGATTAAGCCAAGCCTGATTCCCGCCTACGAGATGACTGATCGCAAGGCGGTCTTTTTTACCAGCAGCGATGCCGGAGAAGATCCGATCTATAATTTTAAAGTGCGGGACGTAGCCCGGGCCACCGCTGCAGCGCCCACGTATTTTGAACCCGCGCACATCACATCCCTTTCAGGACAGATCTGGTCTTTGATTGATGGTGGGGTGTTTGCCAATAACCCAACTCTCTGCGCCTTTGCGGAAGCCCGGAAAACGCCATTTTCCACCGTTCTTCGTGAATCCGGAAAACCCGATGCCCCTTCCGCCAGAGAAATGCTGATCGTAACGATTGGCACCGGTTCCGTAAAAAAACCTTACCACTACCAGCACATGCGTTATGCCGGAGAAATCGGCTGGCTGGAACCGGTAATCGATATCCTGATGTCGGGCAATTCGGAAACGGTGGACTACCAGCTGCGTCAGATTTTTCTTTCCCTGGATGCCGCCGACCAAGGCGACTATTATCGCCTGGAACCGGGGCTAAAGGAAGCCTGTTCCGAAATGGATATTGCTACGCCCGAAAACATCAGCAATCTCTACCAGGCCGGCCTTACCTATGTCACGGATCATGCCGGCACATTGAATGAAATTGCCCGCAAGATCATTCAGCACGATTAAACCAGCCAGAACGCTCATATTTTTTGGGAAATATGTCGGCTCGGTTAAGGCCAATAAGGGGAAGGCATGACCGGTAAAAAAACATTTGTTCTCCGGACAGACGAAGCGGTGTATAAAGCGCTCGAGAAATGGGCTTCGGATGAATTCCGGAGCGTGAATGGCCAGATTGAATGGCTCCTGCAAAATCAATTAAAAGAAACTGGAAGAATAAAATCAGGATCATCCACGAACACGGAAAAGAAAAAAGGAAATATCAGATAAAGCGCAATGACTATCTGATCAGGACCATCGTTCCGTTTTTAATTACCGGGCTGCCAGTATAGTCCGTTCCTTTAACCATCCACACATAACCGCCACTGGCCTGCGGCACCCCATTCAAAGAGCCGTCCCATCCGTTGCCGATGGCAGTTGTGTTATAAACCAGCTGGCCCAGCCGGTTATAAACCCTGAAATATTGTAAAGAAGAGATGCCCACCGGTATTGGCCGGAATACTGCATTGACGGCGAGACCCGGCGTAAAGGCATTGGGCACAAAAATATCCGGCTTTGTTTTGAAGATTTTCACTGTAATAGAACCTTGCCCGGAGCATCCGGCTGCGTTGGTCGCCTTCACCGTATATTTTATCAGGTTATCACCAAAACTGTATATGGCTACCGGATTGGCAATGGAAGGATCACTGAGTTCGGTTGCCGGAAGCCAGGAAAACAAATCCGGACCGGCATCGCTGGAATAAGCCTGAAGTTGCAGGGGTTCGCCAACAACAACCGATGTATCCCTACCCGCATCTACAACTACTTTAGCCAGCACTTCAACATCAAAAGTATCCAGCAAAGGATTCGGGCAACCATTATTCAGCACCCGCAAAACATATTCTGACGTGGCGGCCGGCGTCACCTGGTTGACAAAACGGAATGGCGTACTGCTGATATTCCCACTGGCGGTTATGGCGGGAATCCAGGTATAACTGGTTCCTATATCAATACTCGCCTCCAGTGATGCGGGAGTCCCAAAACAAATTGTAGTATCTGCCGGGGTCGTTGATGCCTGCGGGAAAGCAACCGGATTAAAAGCAATACTGGCGGGTGCGCTGGTATCCGGCGGACAAACACCATTCTTATCAATCGTCCGGTATTGTGTTGACTCCGTTATGCCTTTTACCGTGTTGGTAAGGCTGGCATTGACAGGATTAAGATCAAGCCAGGTTATTCCATCGGCAGAATATTGCCAGTTCTGCACGGAGCCCGTATTTCCGGTAAGATTCAGGATTTCTCCTGCAGTTTGCCCGGAACAGAGTGTCGCCTCCGGAGGATCAATCTGTCCGCCCACCGTTTTTTGATCCACCGCTATCTTCGCCGCTATGCTGGTATCCGGCGGGCATACCGTGCCTTTTCCAACCACCACTTTGTACAAGGTGGTCGTATTGAGATTTTCTGCGATATACACAGATGTAATATCGGGTATCGGAGACCAGTCAATGCTATCCGTTGAAGACAACCAGTTACCGATAACGCCGGAGTAGTTAAACAGATTGAGCGTGCTGCTGTTTTCACCGGCACAAACCGCGGTGGATCCCTCCAGGTTACCGGCAACCGGTGATGGAAGCGTTTTTACCTGGATCGTGTCGGTTAAATTGGCGCAACTATTTTGCTCCCTTACACTAACGGCGCCACCGGTCGCAGTTGATTTAACCTGAATGATATTGCTTGTATCGGCAGAAAGAAGGGTCCAGGTACCGGGTACGATCCAATTATATGTAGCGCCCGCCAGCGCAGGCACTGAATACGTTACAGCCGTATTGTAGCAGACCAGAGAATCCCCGCTGATCATCAGCCCTGCACAACTATTCCGGATAGCTATATAAGCATAGGCAAAATGGCCGCCGGGCACGCAGTTGTCTGCTTCAATGGTAAGGCTCACCTTTCGTCCCCGGTAGGCAGAGAGATCAAAAGTGACTTCGGTCCAGCCTTTTGTCCAGACGTCCCGCAGGTTTCCGCCCGTACCGCCATTCGGATCAAAACTGGCATTTGGGGTAGGCTGGTTACTCACGCTGAACCCATTGCGCTTTGCCGCAGCGCTGTCCAATGTCGCTCCCCTCCCTCCCTCCGTTACGTTGTTAAACGTAGGCAGAAGATAACTGGGCGAAGCGCAGTTGATCACACTGTCAGGCGTCTTCAGCGTGGCTGAAATAACCGGTTGCTGGCTGGATATATGGGTTCCGTTCTCCAGAACCATGGCGTATGCATAAGTCATGGTATAGGGCTCCGTAGCGGGTCCTGGCGGCACGCTGATGCTGTAACTGACGCCGCGGACATATCCGCCGCCGCCTGTACCGTTCATGCCATTTCCCCGTGTTATCGACGTGGAGCCCAGCAGTATGGAATAGTTATAACTATAGCCGTTGATCGTGGGAATGGTCGGAAAACCGCCAAAGGGGTCATTCGACCTGGTTGTGATCACCTGAATACCCGGAACAGAACCCAGGTTAAATTCCGGTAAGGTTTTCGCACCTCTTGTTCCCGACGGCGCGCTGTTATTGGAGTCATACTTTTGAATAATGGCAGTGGGACCATTGCCTGCCCCGTTATTCCCGGTATATGCATACCAATGAGTGAGATCGCCGCTGGCAAAATCGATATTTACCGGACAGGCTTGCGTCTGGGAAAAAGACCGGCAGCAAATAAACAGCAGCAAAACACTCAATCTGCATTTCATCAGACAATGTTGTTAAGGCTACATGGGAGAACAGTTGATTTCCAAAGGAAGAATAGAAGTTGAGCCCTGCTGGTTAGTACTACGTAATTTACGATAAAAAGGTTGCGGAAATACAGGGTTTTCCCATGGCTCCGGACAATAAACTGACTAACAGGCTATGGATAGATTATCCAAAAGTATTTCAATCAATTGCGTCTGGATTTCCGCATACTTCAATAACGACCAAAATACCGTTTTTTAACCCTTTAGCATATAAGACAAAGCACTAGGTTAGATTAAAATTTATTTTTGTGGACATGAGCATTAATCAAATCAGGCTGTATGATCTCTTCAGAAAGGAGTTGAGCCTGTCTGACGACAAAGCAGCTGATTTTGTACTTGCTGTAGCGGAAGTAGCAGGATCTGAAGCAGAAAGCCAAAAGCAATTGCTGGCAACCAAAGAGGATGCTCATCAACTTGAATTCAATCTCGGATCTGATATTCGTAATCTGGAACTCAAACTGGGAGACAATATCCATAATCTTGAACTCAAGCTTGGAGGTGATATTCATAATCTGGAACTCAAACTGGAAGACGATATCCATAATCTTGAATTCAAGCTTGGAGGTGATATCCATAATCTCGAACTCAAACTGGAAGACGATATCCATAATCTTGAATTCAAAATCGGAAATGATATTCATAATCTTGAACTCAAAATTGAACAATCCAGGGCGGATACCTATAAAGCCATGTTTTGGACCGGTATTGCACAACTTATTGCAATTCTCGGGGGCGTCCTGGCTATTGTAAAATTTACAAAATAATTTGTAAAGACCCGGTCAACCGATACCCGGTTACCGATCCGAACGACCGGAGGATTTAAATTTCATTTTGAGCGCACTCAGGGCGTCCTCCATG
This sequence comes from Bacteroidota bacterium, assembly GCA_030706635.1. Taxonomy (GTDB): domain Bacteria; phylum Bacteroidota; class Bacteroidia; order Chitinophagales; family Chitinophagaceae; genus Puia. The sequence goes on along the minus strand of JAUZOD010000009.1, from coordinate 37,606 downwards.
GAAACATTGTCGGGAGCCGTCTTTTTTTGACCCGGATTTGCAGCATTAATTCGTTTTTTAGCGGGCTGTTCCGTTGCCTGCTTGATGGAAAGTGCGATTCGTTTTCTATGCAGATCCACCTCTGTTACTTTTACCTGAACTTTGTCATTTAGCTTCAGTACTTCATTCGGATCGGTAATATACCGGTGTGCAATCTCACTCACATGAACCAGGCCATCCTGTTTAACGCCGATATCCACAAATGCCCCGAACCGCGTGATGTTCGTCACAACACCCGGAATGATCATGCCAGGCTGAACATCTTCTATTTTGAATATGGCGGCAAACTCAAAAACCTCGAGACCAGTTCTCGGATCCAGGCCCGGCTTTCTCAACTCGTTCAATATATCTTTAATACTATGCTCGCCGGATGTTTCAGATATATACTGCTTCGGATTGATTTTTTTTATCAGCTCTTCATTTCCGATCAGGGCGTGCACATCCACGCCGGAATCCTTTGCCATTTTTTCCACAACCGGGTAGGCTTCCGGATGCACGGAACTTGCATCCAGCGGATTGTCGCCCTGCGGGATCCGCATAAAACCCGCGCACTGTTCATAGGCTTTCTCACCCAGGCGGGTGACTTTCAATAATTGTTTCCTGTTGGTAAACTTTCCGATCTCCGTTCTGTATTTGATAATATGCTCGGCCAGGCCCTCTCCTATTCCGCTTACATAACCCAGCAGTTGTTTTCCCGCAGTGTTCAGATTTACGCCCACGGCATTTACGCAACTGATCACCGTCTGATCGAGTTTCTCTTTTAAACGGTATTGGTTTACGTCGTGCTGATACTGGCCGACCCCGATGCTCTTCGGGTCGATTTTTACCAATTCTGCCAGCGGATCCATCAGTCTTCTTCCGATACTAACGGCTCCCCGGATGGTGATATCATGGTCAGGAAATTCTTCCCGTGCCGTTTCCGATGCGGAATAGACGGATGCGCCATCTTCGTTCACCAAAAAAACAGGGATTCCCAGGTCTAGTTTTTTGATGAACTGTTCCGTCTCGCGGCCTGCCGTTCCATCCCCTATGGCAAATGCTTCAATATTACAGCGGGTCACCAGGTTCCGTATTTTATTTTCCGCTTCCTGTATCCGGTTCGGTTCATGCACGAAAATTAAATCCGTTTGGGTGAGGTTGCCCTGTTCGTCGAGGCACACCACTTTACAACCCGTTCTGTAACCCGGATCAATGGCAAGGATCCGTTTTGATCCCAGCGGTGAGCTCAATAATAACTGTCGCAGGTTCTCCGCAAAGACCATGATGGCATCTTCGTCGGCCTTTGTTTTTAAAGCCATCCTGAATTCACTTTCCAGCCCGGGCTGTAACAAACGTCGGTAACTGTCTTTGATGGCTTTTTTTATTTCATCTGCAGGAGTTCCGGAACTTTTAATAAATACTTCAGCAGTCAGCTCAAGTGCCTCTTCTTCCCTGGGGGAAATATCCATGCGGAGAAATCCCTCCATAAACCCCCTCAGTACAGCCAGAATCCGGTGTGAAGGGACCTTGGAAATCTTTTCTGAATAATCAAAATAGTCCTTGAACTTTACCGCTTCCGTTTCTTTTCCTGACAGCAGCTTGCTTTCAAGATTTGCTGTTTCTTCAAAAAGTTTACGCAGGCGGGCACGCACGGTTTCATGTTCATTCACCATTTCAGCAATGATATCCCTTGCGCCCTGCAGTGCCTCATCTGTTGTTTTTATTTCATCCCTGATGAAGGTTTCCGCCGTAGCCTGCAGATCCAATGATTTTTGCTCCAGTATCAGGAGAGCCAGCGGCTCCAATCCTTTTTCCCGGGCAGCCTGTGCTTTTGTTTTCCGTTTGGGTTTATACGGAAGATAAATATCTTCCAGTTCAACGAGGGTTAGCGCATGATCCAGTTTTTCCTGCAGCGAAGCGGTCATTTTCTCCTGCTCATTGATCGACTTTTCGATCGCCGTTCTCCTTTCGGTAAACGCCTTCAATATTTTTGATTCATCCTGAATCTGCTGGATTTGAACTTCATCCAGTGCCCCTGTTCTGTCTTTCCGGTAACGGGCAATAAAGGGAATGGTAGCGCCTTCAGCAAGTAGTGTCAATACAGTTTCTGCCTGTTGGGTCCGAATTTTTAATTTTTCAGCAATAAGGGGAGCAAATGCGATCATGCCTGCAAAACTAATGGCTGCTGTGTTAAACAACAATTTGGAATAATGCGATGCATTTAGTAATTCAGGCACTTGCCGAGAGCGCCTCGATGTCCCGGATTTCCAATATGCTCTTTTCATACCCGCGGGCAGCAGCGTGAATCATAGCCTGCCCCAGATCGGCAAGGCTGATCACATAATGCGGGGCAACAGCGCTGATAATGGGAAGTAACCAGCCTGCCCATTTATAAAATGCCAAAGTATTTTTTAATCCTTTCGTTGGCTTCATAATGCCCGGCCGGAAATTATACACTGCCTTGAACGGCAATTTTTGCAAATCATTTTCTGTTTTGCCTTTCACCCGGGCCCAATGCATTTTTCCTTTTTCCGTACTGTCCGTTCCACGACCGGAAATATAACAAAATACCATTTCCGGATTTTGCGCCACCAGCGCGGCAGCAAATCCCATGGTCAGATTGTAGGTTAACTTTTCGTACAACGCTTTATCCATGCCGACCGAGGAAACGCCAAGGCAAAAAAAGCAGGCGTTATACCCTTTCAGTTGGGATTCGATGGGCAAAAGATTCATAAAATCCTGCTGCAGGATCTCCCGGAGTTTCGGATGCTGCAAGGCGCAGGATTTCCTGGATATCAGCAATATCGTCTCTACTTCCGGAGAAAGCAGGCATTCATGCAAAACAGCTTCTCCCACCATACCGGTGGCGCCGGTCAATATAACCCGCAGAGAGGCTGTTGCCATAAGTCAAGTCCTTATCGTTGAGAAAATTTTCTTCCATACCGCCTTCCGCCACCAGCCGTACGCCCGGAAGAAGCCGCTGCAACAGCAGTGGATAACGGCTCCATGAGTTTAACATGAAAAGGATGATCCGTTACTACGGGTACCGTTTGACCGATCAGCTTTTGAATATCCTTCAGATAAATTTTTTCTTCGTAATCACAGAAAGAAATGGCTTTGCCGGATGCACCTGCCCTGCCTGTTCTGCCGATCCGGTGCACATAGGTTTCGGGCACATTCGGAAGATCGAAATTAACAACCAGTCCCAGCTCGTCAATATCAATACCACGGGCTGCGATATCGGTTGCAACAAGGATCTGCAATTTACCATCTTTAAATCCCTGCAGGGACCGTTCCCTTACCTGCTGGGTTTTGTCGCCGTGCAATGCGGTTGCCTGAAAGCCGGAACGGTTTAAATCTCTGGCTACCCGGTCGGCGCCATGTTTGGTACGGGTAAATACCAGCACGCTTTCACGCCTGCCGTTTTTCAGCAGATGGTGCAGCAGGGATCTTTTTTCCGCTTTCTGCACATAATAGAGAGACTGATCTACAAGCTCTGTGGTGGTCGCTTCCGGGGTAACGGTGATCTCTACCGGATTCGTCAGCAGTATCTGAACCAGGGAAAGAATAGCAGGAGGCATGGTGGCAGAAAAGAATAAGGTTTGCCTGTTTTTAGGCAGCTTCGCAATAATGCGCTTCACTTCAACCACGAAACCCATATCTAACATCCTGTCTGCTTCATCCAATACAAAGTATTCGATGCCGTTTAAGGACAGAACGCCCTGATTAAGCAGATCCATTAAACGTCCGGGTGTTGCAACGACAAAGTCACATCCCCTGCGCAACTCCTGCACTTGCCTGGACTGGGGCACACCGCCAAAAATAACGACAGACTTCAGGTTCAGGAATTTTCCATAAGTCCCGATGGATTCATGAATCTGTGTGGCCAGTTCGCGGGTTGGGGTTAAGATAAGGGTCTTAATCCCATGCCCCTTAACGGAAGCTGCTTCCTTCTGCTTGTGGATGCGCTGCAGTAAGGGCAGTACAAAACCAGCTGTTTTACCGGTGCCCGTCTGGGCACAACCGAGCAGATCTCTGCCGGCTAAAACGACGGGAATCGCCTGTTCCTGGATTGGCGTTGGAATTTTATAGCCTTCCTGGGCTACGGCTTTGAGCAAGGGCTCAATAAGGCCTAGTTCTGAGAATAACAATTTGAATAATATTAAGGTAAAAAATGTGGTAAGGCTACCGCTGAATCAGGGTACTTTACCTGCCTTACGTTACACTATCACGGGAAAACTCTGGAGAGAAATAAAACACTCAAAAGAAAACGCAGTAAGAGTCATAACATACAGAACAACAAAGATAGCGTATTTTTTGGAAGTTTGCATAAATTGTTGGTTACCGGGCTCCGGTATGCCCGGCCGGAACGATTGGATTATAACACATCATCCAAAAATTCAGAAAATGAAAAAAAAGGCGTTTGTTTTTTTAATAACGGCCGGCGGGTTAATGTCATTTTACTTACCGGACACGCACCCCGGTCAACCATCTCGACATCCTGTCGGAATTGAATCCGGTTTGATTTCGGGCATATATCACGAACAGACGCAGGTAACCGTTTACAAAGGCATACCGTTTGCCGCACCGCCCGTAGGTCCGCTTCGCTGGAGAGCGCCCAGGCCAGCAGCAAAATGGAAAGGGGTCAGAATCTGCGATAAATTCGGGCCTAGTCCAATGCAACCCAAGCCCATTTCCTTTTTAATGATCGGACCAGAGTATGTCGTTCCCCAGGAACCCCTGAGCGAGGATTGTCTTTACCTCAATGTATGGACAGCCGCTAAGTCCTCAAACGAAAAACGACCTGTAATGGTCTGGATTTATGGGGGTGGCTTTATAACCGGGGGCGCAGCCACCGCGGGATATTCCGGGGAAGCACTGGCAGAGAAGGGAATTATTTTTGTTTCTTTCAACTACCGTTTAGGTGTTTTTGGATTCCTTTCTCATCCTGAATTGTCTGCTGAAGACCCGCATCATTCCTCGGGGAATTACGCGCTGCTGGATCAGATTGCCGCTTTGAAATGGGTGCAAAAAAATATTCATGCTTTTGGTGGAGATCCTGACCGCGTAACCATCGCCGGGCAGTCGGCCGGCTCCATCAGCGTCAATTGCCTGTTGGCTTCTCCGTTGGCAAAAGGATTGTTTCAGGGTGCTATTGCTGAAAGCGGATCACTGGTCTTGCAAAATCCGCTGATCAATATGAAAGATAAAAAAGCAGCGGAACAACAGGGACTGGCACTGGCCAAAAGACTAAAGACAAAAAATATACAGGAGATGCGGGAACTCCCCGCAGAAACACTTCAGAAAACATCGGGCTTTTATACACCCACAGCAGATGGGTACGTGCTGCCCGGATCCGTTTCGGAAATTTACAGCCAGGGGAAGCAGACCCATTTGCCTTTTTTAACCGGATGGAATGCGGATGAAGGATTCTTAATGGGCATCCAAAAAAGAGAAGAATTTGCACGTGAGAAAAAAGCGTTCGGAGCTGACTCAGCGCTCTTTGATAAATATTTTCCTTCCGTCACCGACACGGAATCACAGGCTTCCCAGATTGCATGGAGTGTAGACAAAACGATTGGCATTCCGCAGTATGCCTGGGCACTCAAACAAAATGAAAACAGCAGCAGCCAGACTTTCCTTTATCAATTCACTCGCAAACCACCCGCAACCGGAGAGATGAAAAGATTCGGCGCTTATCATTCGGCGGAAATAGGATATGCCTTTCACAACCTGGATAGCATCCGAAGGCCCTGGGAACCAGTTGACCGGAATCTTGAGAAAATAATGAGCGACTACTGGACCAATTTCGTAAAAACCGGAAATCCAAACGCTTCGGGACTGCCCGTTTGGCCGGCGTTTTCAGAAAGTGATCCGGTGGCGATGTTTTTGAGCGAAGATCCTGTCGCCAAAAAACTACCGGACTGGGAAGCACTGAATTTCCTGTATTCAAAATATCCCGGCAGATAGGCGGATCCAATTTAGGATTTGCTCTCCCGGTTGTGCCCTTGTTAAGGCCGGCTTGGATTAATACGAAATGATTATCTTGGAACTTGTGACTAATCTCTAGCCCAACTTATGTTTCGAAGACCACTGACGATTGCCCTGCAATTGCTTTTACCTTTTTTTTTGATTGCGCAATCATCCGGGAGCGAGGATAATACAGCGGACGGGAAAGATCTCCCCGATATCATACAGCAAGTCGTTGGTAAAAAAAACAAAAGCGCGGATACTGTATCCCGGTATCAGCACATCCGGATTGGCGTATTGCCTGCAGTAGGATATACTTTGCAAACCGGATTTGCAACGGTGGTAAGCGCCAATATGGTAGTGTATAAAAGAAGGAAAAAAGATAGCCTTTTACCTTCCACAGTTATCGCGAGCCTTTCATACACGCAAAAAAACCAGGTTATTTTCCCCTTTCAGACGGTCATTTACCTCAGTCATAACAAGGCCGTGCTGATCTCGGACTGGCGCTTCCTGAAATATCCTTCATTCACTTATGGTCTGGGTATGCATTCAAGTCCTTCAGATCAGAACCTGCTCGATTTTCAATACTTTAAATTCCATGAATCCGTCCTGTTTCAACTGGCCCCCCAGATATATGCGGGTGGTGGTTATGCCTTCGATTATTTCTGGAAAGTAAAAGAAGTTCATCCGCATCCAAATCCGGTAACGGATTTTGAAAAATATGGGTACCGGGATCACACGATATCTTCAGGTCTCATGTTTCATTTGCTCAGAGACACCCGTGATAATCCCATCAACGCCTATTCCGGAACATTTACCAATATTCTGGTAAGTCCGCGATCGAAATTCCTGGGCTCCGATGCCAGCTGGACCACCATGCACATGGAATGGCGGGGATATTTCCGGTTTCCGGCAAATTCGAATAATATTCTGGCCCTGTGGAGCTATAACTGGTTTACCCTGGGCGGCAGGGCCCCCTATCTTATGCTGCCGAGCACAGCCTGGGATAAATCCTACAATACAGGGCGGGGTTATATTCAGGGACGCTTCAGAAGTAATAATATGCTGGACGCAGAAACTGAATACCGCATTCGTCTCACAAAAAACGGACTGCTTGGCATGGTATTGTTTGGCAACCTGGAGAGCTTCTCGGAAATCGGAACGTTCCGGTTTGGATCAGTTGCACCTGCCGGCGGGTTGGGACTCCGCGTTAAACTCAACAAATATTCACGCACCAATATCTCCATTGACTATGGCTTGGGCAGACAGGGTTCCAGAGGATTTTTTGTGAATCTGGGAGAAATCTTTTAGGGACTAAATTTCAAAATCTCCGCATTAATTGTTGACGGTTGATAGTTGATGGTTAATGGCTCCCAGGCGCGGGTCCCGAATTGAAGTCCATCAACCATCAACTATCAACCATTAACCATCAAACAAATTACCGTAATATCGAATCAATCGCACTGATTTCTTCATCGCTAAAAGTATAATTCTCCAGGCAGCGTATGGAATCCGTTAGTTGTGCAGGTTTGCTCACGCCGATTAGAACAGAAGTAACTGCAGGATCCCTTAAAACCCATGATAATGCCATTTGCGCCAGATTCTGGCCGCGTTGTCCGGCTATTTTGTTCAGCTTACGCAGTTTGCCGATCTTTTCGGGTGTGACGGCTGATTCTTCCAAGGCTCCGTTTCCCCGGTGACTTCTGGCTCTGGACCCTTCCGGAATTCCGTTAAGATATTTATCGGTCAGCATGCCCTGCGCAAGTGGCGAAAAACAGATGCAACCCACACCCTCTTTTTTTAAGACATCCAGTAAACCGTCTTCGATCCACCTTTCAAACATGGAATACTTAGGTTGATGAATAAGACATGGCGTACCCAGATCACGAAGGATCTTAACCGCCTTTGCGGTTTCGTCCGGATGGTAACTCGATATGCCTACATACAATGCTTTCCCCTGACGAACGATCTGCTGCAATGCCCGCATGCTTTCTTCGAGTGGCGTATCGGGATCGGGCCGGTGATGATAAAAAATGTCAACGTATTCCAGCCCCATACGTTTCAGGCTTTGATCCAGGCTGGCAATCAGGTATTTCCTGGAACCAAGATCGCCATAAGGTCCGGGCCACATTCCCCACCCGGCCTTGGTTGAAATGATCAGCTCATCGCGATAATCTTTAAAATCCTGTTTAAAGATTTTGCCAAAATTCTCTTCCGCAGATCCCGGAGGAGGCCCGTAATTATTTGCCAGATCAAAATGCGTAATGCCTTTGTCAAATGCCAGTCGCAATATATCCCGTGCATTCTCCTGCCGGTCAATATCTCCGAAATTATGCCAGAGTCCAAGGGAAACGGCAGGCAGTTTCAGACCGCTTCGCCCGCAGCGGCGGTATTCCATTTTATCATATCTGTTCTCGCTAAAAGCATAACCCATATGATCCTGATGTGGATGAAACGCAAAGATGGTTTATTTACCATTTCTATATACATTTAAGAAAATATTTTCTTGTTTTCTTTGCGATTTATTTTTAGCCTGCTGATCATGCCGGCATTCCTTTTCGCGCAGAAGCGGACGGAAAAGGACACCGTGCTGGTCAGTTACGGGTTCGGCCGGGAACTATCCTTCAGTAGTCCGCATTTCTTGGCAGACAGCACCGGTTCTGAAACTTTCAGCCAGATACAAAAAGATTCCTTTTCCGTTGCGGAAAACAACTTTCTGCATTTGATGGATCACCCTTCCGGTTCCTTTCGATACTGGATAAAATTCAATTTGAGCAACGCCTCGGACAGCACGCTGGATGTCAACCTGTATTCCGGGTATTCAGACTATACCGATCTTTATTTTCTATCTGAAAAACATCCCGCGCTTCACCTGCAGGGTGGCCGTCTTCGCCGGTATCACCCGGACGATGCCTTGGCAAACGAAGTTTCAGGAACCATTCCGTTCAGGCTCCTGCCCCGGCAGAAAGGAACCCTGTATTTAAGTATTGTGCAACACAGCGTAGAATATTATTTCAGGGATATTGAATTGCTGGACAAAAATCAGCTGAATGCTTATGTGATGGCGGATTATGATTCGGACACGCGTTTTATTTTCTTTCAGGCCCTGTTTCAGGGATTCCTTTTGTGTCAGTTATTTTATGTACTGTTTCAATGGCTGCTGATCCGCCGAAATGAATACTTATATTATTTTTCTTACCTGCTGTTGCTGGCGCTTTATTTCCTCAGTAAATATGAACCACTTTTCGGAATCCATCTGCTGTTTACGAAGTATCCGGTCCTGCGCATCTATTTGTCAAAAACCTTTCTCATTCTTCCGTATTTCTTCTACTACCGGTTTGTAAGGAGTTTTCTGGAAATGCCTTCCCAATACCCTCGACTCAACAGATGGATCGTAAAGCTGGAATATTTTTTACTGTGCTATTCTCTTTTTGATTTTCTCTTCATCGTCATCAGTTTTAACCAGCGAATGCAGGCGCTGATCTCCACTTTCGTACTCATTGCCACTTTTATTATTTCGGCCTCCTTCATCGTTTATATGTTCCGCAGAAGAAAGGCACTGGTCAATTATATCCTGACCGGAAGTTTTTTTGTCGGCCTGGGCAGCATCATCGGAACCATTTTCACTTTTATGAGTGACAACCTGCACCTGGATACCGGGGTGACAAACATCATGATCTATCCGCAGATGGGTATTATTCTGGAGATATGCTGTTTCACAGCCGGCCTCAGCTACAAAAGCCAGGCATCCGAAAAAGAAAAGATCCGGGGCCAGCAGGAACTCATTGAACAACTCAAGGCAAATGAATTGCTTCAGACAAGGCTTCAGCACATCCGGAATAAAATTGCCCAGGATCTGCATGATGATATCGGATCCACGCTCAGTTCCATTTCCATTCTCAGCGGCCTGGCCATAAAGGAAAAGGATTCGGAATTGTCCCTCCACACGATCGCCGAGATCAATGCCCATTCCATGCTGCTGATGGAGCGGATGGACGATATCGTATGGAGCATCAACCCCCGGAACGATACGCTGGAAAACCTGATGACGCGGGTAAAACATTTTGCAACCAGCTTATTTGAAGCACAGAATATAGACTATGAAATCCAAATTCAGTCGCAAATCAGCCTGGCCAGGATCCCTATGGAATACCGCCAGCATATTTACCTGATCCTTAAAGAGGCTATCAATAATCTGGTTAAATACGCCCACGCAAGTATGGCCGGCATAAACATCTGGTTTGATGATCGGCATCTGACCATGGAAGTGCGGGATAACGGCAGGGGATTCGACGCTTTGGCTCAGTATCGGGGAAACGGGATCTATGGAATGCGAAAGCGGGCGCAACAGATGAACGCCAGCCTTGAACTCCGCTCAGACCCCCAAACCGGAACCGTCCTGACGCTGACCGTGCCATTTTCTTAATTCAGATTAATATCCGATACCCGTATTCATTAAAAAAAATGAATTTTGTATCATGATCAAAGTGGCTATCGTAGAAGACAACCCATCACTTCGTAACAGCCTGATAAACCTGTTTGATAAAACCGAAGGCATCAAATGCGTTGCGGCGCTGGATAATTTGATGAATGTGGTCAGCGATATCGGTCACGCCCTGCCGGATATTGTGTTGATGGATATTGGTCTTCCCCATATTTCGGGTATCGAGGGAGTGAGAACACTGAAGACCAATTTTCCCAAAATACAAATCATGATGTTCACGGTTTTCGACGACGAAGAAAGGATTTTCGATGCCATCAAAACCGGTGCATCGGGTTATCTCCTGAAAAAAACCCCACCGGAAGAGATTGTCCAGGCTATTCAGGATCTTTACTACGGCGGTGCGCCCATGACGCCCAGCATTGCCAGAAAAGTGATTCAGTCTTTTCAATCAGAAAGTCCTGATCCGACAGATGCTTTCCGTCTTACAGTTCGTGAAAACGAAATTCTGTATTCACTGGTCGACGGACTCAGCTACAAGAAAATAGCGGAGAAATATTGTATCAGCATCAGTACCATCCGAACCCATATCTGTAACATCTATTCAAAGCTGCACGTTCATTCAAAAACTGCGGCCGTTGCCAAAATTCTGGGAAGGTCCACCTCTTCCAATACTGCCGGCCAGCCATGATAAGCCGCCACCCATTAATCATTAAACCCCGTTCCCAGGTCTTTTTCGACAGAGAGAGACCTGATTTTTTTATATAAAAATCCGCGTTCCGGAGAAATTATCACGGAACTCCCGGGGTGTACAGCCTTTTTTCTTTTTAAAAATGCGGTTGAAATTGGAGATATTATTAAACCCGCAATGATAAGCCACCTCGGCAACAGAATTAGTAGATTCAATCAGCATGCGGGTTGCGTGACCCAACCGGATTTCCGTCAAGCTGTCAATAAAAGTATTTCCCGTTCGCTGTCTGAAAAAACGGCTGAAAGAAACGTTGGACATGTTGGCCAGTTTGGATACTTCGCCCAGCGTGATATTCTTGTCGAAATTATTGTTCATGTGTTCAAAAATCCGCTCCACCCGGCGGCTGTTATAAGTAAAATGCTCGGGTGTAAAAGAAAGGTCGGAAAGAATGCGCATGTTTCTCGAGATGGACAGGTCATGCAGGATGGACATCAGTTCCAGCACGGAATCAAAACCCTGCTTCTGATTCAGACCAATGATCCGGGGAGCGAGCGACTGTATGGTTTCCCTTGAGAAAAGAATGCCCCGGGAAGACTTCTCAAACATGCTTTTGATAAAGCTGAGCTGGTTTCGCCGAAGCAGCCGTTCATCAAAAAGATCTTTGTGAAACTGAATGGTGATCTCCCGGATCTCCGGCGATTTGCAATGATGGGTGAACCAGGCATGTTGCAGATTCGGGCCGACCAACACCAGTTCCAGATCATTAATGTCCTCCATATGATCCCCCACAATCCGCCTCGCATCCTTGGCATGCTGGATAAAATTCAATTCAAACTCCTCGTGATAATGAAGCGGAAAATCAAAAGCTGTCTTGACGCGGGAGAAGAGGGTAAAACAATCACTTTGCGTCAGGGGCGTAATTTCCCGCAGAAGATTTTTTTTCATTTGCCGTCATTTTATGTCCTGGCCGGAGGTAAACCAGCCGCTTTATCTAAACATTTCAATACTATTTGATACAAAAAAGTATCATCCCCCGGAAAACTTTTGGAATTGCAATACAGCAGTAAACATAGATTATTTCGCTAAATTAATGCAAAGAACTGGAAGCCACTTCCTAAAATAATACAACGATATGCTAATATAGTATTTAAATAAAGATAAGAATGAGAATAGATTTGAGCAAACTTCGAACGATACGCAGCCATGCCGGGCTTCAGCGGGTCAGGAATCCCGTTGAAAATTGGGAAATGAAAAATCCCACTTACCCGTCTTTAAATATAAACGATATTTAATTTATGGCCGCCGGCATTCGGCTTGGCCAAAAATCATAATCTGAAACAAATTATCATGCTAAAGTTCATTTCCAAACCACTTGCTTTTCTTTTGACGAATATCATTTGCCTTTCAGCCATCGCACAAAAAGACATTTATGAAATACAGACCTACCTGCTGAAATCTGATCGTCAGATAGAGGCGACTGACCAGTATTTAAAAAATGCTTATCTGCCTGCCCTCCACCGTCTCGGGATTAAGCATATTGGCGTATTCAAGCCCATCGCCAATGATACCGCTTCACTCAAAAAAATATTTGTCCTGGTAACCTACCCATCGCTGGAGAATTGGAGGAAAACAAAACTCGTCCTGCAGCAGGACAAACAATATGCAGAGGCTGCCAGGCCATTTACTGACGCCGATACCAGCATGATTCCCTTTGTCCGGATGGAATCCACTTTACTCGATGCATTTCCGAAACACACAAAACTCACACCCCCTGCCATGGACGTGAATTCCGAAACGGTGTATGAACTGAGAAGCTATGAGAATCCGACCGAACATCTTCATTTCAAAAAAGTAAGCATGTTTAATCAGGGAGGAGAAACGGGCATCTTCAGTCGTCTGGGCTTTAATGCTGTTTTCTATGCAGAAGTATTATCGGGAAGTCATTTACCTAATCTCATGTATATGATCGTTTTTAAAAACGCCGGGGCCCATGATGAGCTCTGGAAGGCCTTCAGGGATGATCCGGAATGGAAAAAACTTTCTGCTGATCCGAATTACGAAAACCCCATTTCCGTTTCGCATATTGACAGCATCTTGATGCACAGAACCGATTATTCTGATTTATAAGGAGTTAAGTGACCGGAAGGCAGGCTTAAAATTAAGATCATGAAGGCAGCATTTGCTGAAAGATTCAACAAATTAAAAAAATATCACCTGGAAACCATTTGCCGGAAGAATAGGGTCGCTGAATTGAACAGAAGTGGCGTATTTGAAAGATACCAGTTCCCGGTGCTCACAAAAGACCACATTCCACTCGCCTGGCGATACGATCTGAACGAAAACACAAATCCGTTTTTGATGGAACGTTTCGGAATCAATTCTGTTATGAACGCCGGTGCTATCAAATGGAATGACAAATATGTGCTGATGACCCGGGTTGAGGGGATTGACCGGAAGTCCTTTTTTGCCATGGCGGAAAGCCCGAACGGCACGGATCAGTTTACGTTTTGGGATAAGCCGGTCATCGTTCCGGTTCTCGATTCCGAAGAAACAAATTTTTATGACGCCCGGCTAACGACTCATGAAGACGGCTGGATCTACGGAATATTCTGCACGGAAAAACGAAATGCAAACGCTCCGGAAGGAGATCAATCCGATGCCATTGCCCAGTGCGGCATTATACGTACACGGGATCTGTTGAGCTGGGAAAGGTTGCCCAATCTGGTCACGACTTCCCTGCAACAACGAAATGTAGTGCTTCATCCCGAATTTGTTAACGGAGAGTACGCTTTTTACACCCGCCCTCAGGATGGTTTTATTAGAGCGGGCAAAGGCGGGGGCATTGGTTTTGGGCTTTCCCCTTCTATCGAACATGCCGAGATCCGGGAAGAATTGATCATTGATAAAAAAGTCTATCATACCGTTTATGAATTAAAAAACGGACTGGGACCAACGCCCATCAAGACTTCCCTCGGGTGGCTTCACCTCGCTCACGGTGTTAGAACCACTGCGGCCGGCCTGCGGTACGTTCTATACCTTTTTATGACGGATCTGAAAGATCTGACAAAAGTGATCTATAAACCGGGTGGCTATTTCCTGGCGCCGGAAGGAGAAGAAAGAACCGGAGACGTATCCAACGTGGTATTTTGCAATGGATGGATCAGGGATGAAGATGGAACTGTGTTCATATATTATGCTTCCTCCGATACCCGTATGCATGTCGCCGTTACCTCAATAGAAAGGCTGCTGGATTACGCAGTGAACACAGAACCCGACGGTCTGAATTCTTTTCACTCGGTTCAACAGGTGAGAAGACTGATTGACAGAAACCGCTCCCTGCTGCAGACAGAAACCCCGGCTGAACAAGTTTAATTGCATTCTTTATCATGAAGGAACAGGACGCCCATCAAGCCATTCCAACGGATGTGGAAGTATTTTACCGGGAACTCAGGGAAGAATTCGATCATATCCTTGATTTTTGGAAACGGTTCTCCCGGGACGAAGAAAAGGGCGGCTTTGTTGGAAAAATGGATCAGCAGGGAAGATATATTCCGGATGCGCCAAAAGGTTCGGTTCTCCATTCGAGGATTCTATGGACCTTCTCTGCTGCTTATAAAATCACCGGCGATCCTGACCATCTGGCCATAGCAACAAGAGCATTTGATTATATCTGCATTCATTTCAATGATCTTCTGGATGGCGGCCTGTACTGGACCGTGGATGCTGACGGAAAACCACTGGATACCCACAAACAAATATATGCCCAGTCTTTTGGCATATATGGAATGAGTGAATATTACCGGGCCACAGTCAGCGAACAGGCTCTGGCATTGGCCATTGAATGGTACCGGCTCATTGAACGGTATGGCCTCGATATGTTCAACAAGGGATATATTGATGCATTCGCACGGGATTGGTCCTTTTTGGAAGATAAAAGACTGAGTGCTAAAGATGATAATGCGGTGAAGACCATGAATACGCATTTACATATTCTGGAAGCGTATGCCAACCTGTATGAAATATGGCCGGATCCGATCCTTCTTCTCCGCATAAAGGAACTACTGGCCCTTTTCCAGGAAAAGATCCTGGACAAAAACAGTTTTCACCTGCATCTTTTCTTTGATGAGCAGTGGACACGGAAACCAGGACCGATTTCCTACGGCCATGATATTGAAGCCGGGTGGCTGTTGCACTCCTGCGCGACGACCGCAGGAGATGAATTCTGGATGGATCTCACCAAATCCAATGCCATCCGCATTACGGAGGCCGCTATGGAAGGGCTCGATGAAGATGGAGGCCTCTGGTATGAATGGGATGCAGAAGCCAATCAGTTGCTGAAGGAAAAACACTGGTGGCCGCAGGCTGAAGCCCTGATCGGACTCTGCAATGCCTGGCAACTTTCGGGCAACATGAAGTACCGGAACGCCATGCTGTTCAACTGGCAGTTCATTAAAAGATATATCATCGATCAGGAGAACGGAGAATGGTTCTGGGGGGTCAATGCACGACATGAGCTGATGGAAAATCAGGATAAAATCGGATTGTGGAAATGTCCATATCACAATGTCAGGGCCTGCGTTCAACTGCTGAAAAGATTAAATCCGACCTTTTGAGATTATTTTCTTGTAGTGTTGGGCATACGATATACATAAATGCAAATTAAAAGAGAAGCGCTGATTACAGGAAACTATTCCAAAGCCAACCCAGGCAATGAACAACAAAAAAATGTTTTTCATGCTCAAACTTTAGGGTAGCTGTTAAAATATCATACCAACCCGCCCGCGCATGGGAACAGGATTTGTGCAGCCGGGACCCGGAGTGGATTTGATAAGGGAGCGCGTGCGGAAGACAAGGGAAAAGATCAGCAATAAGGCAGGGGCTTAAATCCCTGATCCACATTGACAAATTCGCGGATTTGGTTACCCTCTTCATACAGTACGATATAAGACGTCTTTCTATCGTCGGTCTTCTTCTGAAGTTCAAGTATTTTGCCAACCAGAAATTTTTTATCCACCCAGGAAAAACGGCTTTCAATTTTCATGAAATCCTGTACTGTGTAAATAATCTCACCATTACTGAGTACGTGGATTGTGCTGACAAATCCCTTTTCGGAAATGCGTGAGCCCTCCAGGGTGTGCATAAAATTTTCAGGTTAAGCTGTGAATTTACTGGAGAACAAAATGGATTCTCCGGATTATTATCCACATATTAGGAACAATACGACTTATCCCGCCTTAACTTTTTCCATTATTTACATGGTCCATTATTTCCCGGGCCGTTTCCATTCCGCTGACTATAGCTGCTTCCACGGTTCCGCCATGAGGACCGTCGTAACAGGCTTCGCCGGCAAAATAGAGCGTTTGCTCAACCGAGGTTTTCAAAATAGATTTTGCCTGCCCGCATCCCGCCAGCTCAAAACTATAGGCACCATGGGTAAAATTGTCTTTTCGCCAGTTGAAAATTTCAGAATCAAGTAATTTCTCATTCAATTCAGACACTGTGATCCCAAAAAGGGAAGACAGATTTCTGAGGGCTATTTGCAGCATCTCCTGTTCGGATAAACCAGACAAATCATCCGCAGGTGGTCCGCCAATCCATCCCACCAATACCCGGGTATCTTCGGGGTTGTGGGTCCACCAGGTTGGAATTTCTTTATCAGAGAAAATGAATTGCAGGTCAGACACAAATTCTTTCCAAAATGGCGTATTCCAGTAAAGGATTATCTTGATTACAGCGCCGAATCCGATTTCTTTGAGCGCCTTTCTTTTTGCGGTAATCTTCGGAGCGAATTGAACGGCATTACCTGCCCTCTCCTCCAGAGACAACACACCGGCAGGCAGGGCAATCAATAGTTTTGTTGCAGTGAATTTACGGGATGTTGTTGTTGTTATACAAACGGAATTCCTGGCCCATTGTATATGGCGGATGGCCTGATTTAAAAAAATTTCTCCTCCCGAAGAAAGAAACTCGGCGGTTAACCTTTCCGTGAGCTTTCCGTATCCTTCCGGTATACGGTATTGTTCGGAATCCTCCTGCTCCCACTCCCTGATAAGAGAACAGGTACTCACCGTGTTTACATCCGCCAGGTCAAACCCGGCAGCATACCGTTTAGCTGATTCCCGCAATTCCCTGTACACCTCGGCATCAAAATTCTCGGAAAGAAATCTATTGAATGGAATATCGGATTTAACCTGCTTCATTTTATCGATCAGGTCATTCCAATGATTTGCATTTCCTGTATTTGTGGTAAACTTTCCAGCCCTGGCATAATACATCTTTCCCGCGGTCTTAATATACGGAATATGGTATTCCTCCAGCAGAGACATGGTTTCCCCAAGCCGGCCATGAATAAATTCCGGTCCCGCTTCCACGGTAACCCCATGCCGGTAAATACTGAAAATCCGTCCGCCGGTTCTATCCCGTGCCTCGATAATACCCACATTCAACCCGGCACGAAGCAGCAAACGCGCCGCGATAAGCCCGGAGATTCCTGCACCTGCAATGAGGATTTTTTTTGTGTCCATTTTCTTATGCACTCAAAATTACGACCAGAAATAAGGGAACAAGAATTGCAACATTCTATTAATCAACAGTCCGAAATATGCGCATTTTTCATACACCCGGCTTTTTAGCCATGATCTTCGCGGGAATCATCATGTGTTTTGGATTCCAAATTTTCTGGAACAGTCCTGTTAAAGGTTCGGTTACGCCCTCTGATGCGGGAATCAGGGCCTGGATAATATCCCCGAAAGATACTCTGAGTGCTCCGGTATTAGAAGGCAATTTTATGATTGAAAATGTAAAGCCTGGAAATTACACCCTGATGATCGAAGGGAGGCCCCCCTATCGGAATTCATTTAAAGAAGGAGTTACGGTCGTGGACGGGCAACCTACCGACGCAGGTGTGATACAAATGAATAAATGAAACCATTTTAACAGGTATGACTTCCCCCAAAAAACCCGATACAGATTCAGCAAAAAAAACAGACAAAACACTTTTCAATCCCCCGGAAGGGACAAAGGATGGCGAACAACACCTGGGTTCCTCCAATGCATTTCAGGAAACGGAGGATCCCGGGTCCCGCGATCCGGATGACATCACAGACGAAAAACTGGATGAATTCCTTGATGAATAGGCTTTTTCCAAAAACTGGAAAAGGCAGAACCTGGGGTCAGCGTCCTGATCATGGGGAAATAGTTACCCAGGAAACATTGAGAATACATTATTATAAACAGTAAGTTTTTTGGCACCAAATAAGCATTAAACAATAAAACATACCAACCAAATGCTAAAAATAATGATTGTTGAGGATGACCTGGATTTGCTCCATGGCCTTCGGTTTTTGCTGCAGGCCTACAATTGCAAGATCTGTCCTCTCTCAGATGCCGATGAAATAATGAAAACGGCCGGCTTGCTCCAGCCCGATCTTATTTTGTTGGATATAAAACTGGATCATGGGAACGGCCTCGATATCTGCAGGGAATTAAAAAGCAGTTATTTAAAAAATATTCCGGTTTACATCATGTCCGGACTACCCGACGCGGAAAACAAATCCTATAAAGCAGGCGCCGATTTCTTTTTCGCCAAACCATTCGATTCTGAAGCTTTGCTAACGCAAATCGGAACACTGGAAAATTCTTCATCAGAGGAATTTAGAAATTAAACATCTGTATCCGGAAATAAAAAGAGCGATTCTGTTCAAAAGGATCGCTCTTTTGTTTATATACGTTCGCAGACGAACCTTTTTATAATTAGACGAAAATGCTTTACTTTTCCGGTAACGGATAATATTTTCGTTTACATGGACAAAAATGCCGGCTGGCAATGGGAGATAAATGCAAACCAGGGATGGTTCAGGTTCAACCTGAAAGAAATCTACCAATATAAGGATCTGATCGTTCAATTTGTACGGAGGGACCTGATAGCCAGTTATCAGCAAACCATCCTGGGTCCATTGTGGGTTTTCCTCCAACCCCTGCTTACCACTTTCGTTTACTTTATTATCTTCAGCCGGGTTGCCAAAATTTCAACGGATCACATACCGCCCATGCTTTTTTATCTCCCCGGAAGCATCATCTGGACTTTTTTTTCCGACGGCCTCACGTCCACCATGTTTACTTTCGTGCAGAATGCCTATATCTTCAACAAAGTATATTTTCCGAGGCTGATTGTGCCGCTGAGTTACGTTCTTTTTCACTCCTTCAGAATATCCATTCAGCTTCTCTTATTCATCGCCGTTTATGTGATCTTTGCGATTGGCGGTAAAGACATACATCCGAATGCCTATATGCTGCTGATCCCGGTATTCATTTTTATAACCGCTGCGTTTGCTCTGGGCTGCGGTCTCATCGTCAGCGTTTATACGGCAAAATATCGCGATCTCGAAAATATGATGCAATTCCTGCTCCGGTTATTCATGTTTGCTGCGCCGGTCGTGTATCCGGCATCGCTTATTCCGGAAAAATATAAACTGATATTTTGGCTCAACCCGCTTACCCCGGTGATTGAATCTTTCAGATCTGCATTTTTTAGTCACCGGCCAATTCCCTTTTTTTATTTAGGGATCAGCCTCATCAGTTCCATAATGGTGCTGCTGCTGGGCACCGTGCTCTTCAGCCGCAAGGAAAAACAAATCATGGATGTAATCTGATGTTATGAATAATCTGATGATCAGGGCCGAAGACGTTTCTAAATACTACCGGTTGGGTGTATTGAGCTCAGGCACACTTAAAGAAGATATAAAAAACTGGTGGTCCGGCAAATGGCGACAGCAGACCCCTGCAGTTACCCAGCATAAAAATCATATTTGGGCGCTAAGAAATATTCATTTTGAGGTGAATAAGGGTGATGTGCTTGGCTTAATCGGAAAGAATGGTTCGGGAAAATCCACCTTGCTTAAAATCATATCCCGGATTACATTACCCACCGGCGGCAGGGTTCGTGGTAACGGCCGTATTGCCAGTCTGCTTGAAGTGGGAACCGGATTTCACAGCGAACTTACAGGAAGAGAGAATATCTATCTCAATGGTCATATCATGGGTATGAAGAAGAAAGAGATTGACCGGAAATTTGACGAGATCGTGGACTTCTCCGGAGTAGAGCGGTTTTTGGATACCCCGGTGAAAAGATATTCCAGCGGCATGTATGTTCGCCTGGCATTTGCCGTTGCAGCAAACCTCGATCCGGAGATCCTGATCATCGACGAAGTGCTGGCCGTCGGCGATTCCGAATTTCAGAAAAAATGTCTCGGAAAAATGAAATCCGTGTCGGGTCAGGAAGGCAAGACCATTCTTTTCGTAAGTCATAATATGCATGCCCTGCGGAATTTATGTAACCGCGCCCTGCTGCTCGAAAAAGGGCAAATTGTAGCATCCGGAGATCCTGAACAGGTGATTTCACAATATTTAAAAAGCGGGGAAGAGCAGTTCCTGGGAAATGATTACTCCCTGAAACCTGCAATGCCCGGAAATGAATATATCCGCGTTCAAAAAGTGGAGCTTGTTCCCGAATACATTCAGGAACATCCCTTCATTGATATCAGGACGCCTTTAAGGATAAAATTTGAATTCTGGTATGATGTGGAAGAACCGGGCGATCTGATGGCCGGAATCCACCTGTTCAATTTTACCGGCGAATTTATTTTTGATCTTACCTCCGGCAGAAAAACATTTCAAAAAGGGCTGCTCCGGGGAGAGTGTCTTATACCCGGTAATTTTTTAAATGACGGATCTTATTATATTTCGATTGTCTTTATCAGAAATGCTACCATCCGCTTGTTTTATCTCGAATCCTGTTTGTCGTTTGATGTGGAAGATTATAGAGAAAATGGCTCGTGGTATGGAAAATGGCCGGGCATTGTAAGACCCGATTTCCCGGTGACGTTGTCTGCACTATCCGGCGCGTGACCGGATCTGCGGATCTTCGATTCCGTTCATCGAAGAAAGAAGCCTCTTTATCGAAAAGGACAGTTTAAAGATATTCACCGTATGCCATCCTATTATACAGGCCACGCCCTGATTCTGAGTAAATAGCACAGAAACACGAAGTTGGCAGAAGAGATTATTTGCCTGCATTCACCGAAATGAACTAGGGTTGATATGATTCCCTGATATTTCTTTTTTAACTTAGTACCATGTAAGTATTTACCCTTATCTCTACCCCTTGAAACCGTATAAGATTGCGCCATGATTGATCGGATTCCTAAAACCCCGCCACAAATTAACCCCGTACCGCAACAGGTGAACCGGCCTTTATGGTCTGTTATGCTTCCCTGTTTTAACTGCAGTGCTTACCTGATTGAGGCGCTTCGTTCTATTCTACAACAGGACCCCGGACCCGAAATCATGCAAATTGAAGTGGTGGATGATTGCAGCACAGATACCAATGTGGAAGCCCTGGTTGACTATATAGGCAAAGGCAGGGTATCCTATTACCGCCAGACTGAAAACGTAGGCAGCCTCCGTAATTTTGAGACCTGTCTTAACAGGTCAACCGGTGAGTATATACATATGCTGCATGGAGACGATCTGGTGAGGCCGGGCTTCTATGCCGAAATCCAGCACGTCTTTTCCCGGTTTCCGGAAGCAGGTGCCGTCTTCAGCGGCTATACCTATATCAATGAACAGAACACAGAATTGTACCATAGTAACGAATTCCTCACTGAGCCAGGCATATTGAAGAACTGGCTTTTGGAAATCGGACATGCCCAGCATGTTCAACCCCCGGCCATGGTGGTCAGGCGGTCCGTTTACGAAAAGCTGGGAGGGTTTTTTGCCGTTCATTACGGAGAGGACTGGGAAATGTGGGTCAGGATCGCGGCGCATTATCCCGTTGCGCATACGCCAAAAAAACTGGCTCTATACCGGGTTCATGAAAATAACATCACCAGTCGTTATTTTCTTTCCGGGCAAAGCATGACCGATGCGCTGACGGTCATCGACATCATCCAGGACTATTTCCCAAAGGCCGAAAAAAAAAGGATGTACCGGCTCGCCAGAAAACATTTCGCTCATTACTTCTCATATACGTCCGATAAAATATATCATGAATATTTCCGCCCGGATATTGCCGCTGCCCAGGCGAAGCGCGCGCTGAAAATTCATTTTGGCTACACCACTTTGTTCTATTATCTGAAGATCCGGTTTAAAATACTGATTGGATACAAAATGGAAAAAGAGAAGAAATTCCTGTACAGACCGCTGAATCTTTTCAGATAATCCGTTTTTCTTACTCCGTTTTTTTCTTCCCCGGCATTACATAGGCTACCAGTCTCTTTAAATTATTGATGGGCTGTTCCAGGCAATACCAAGAAATGCTTGCGCAGCCAATGGCGAGCGCCATATAGATAAAGAAACCTCCATACGGAGAATCAGCCACGCGGCCGATGAACGAGAGGTCGTATCCACTGAAATAATGCTGGGCCACTTCGAAAATCTTCCAGAAAAAAACAGTTACAATCAGGTGGTATAAATAAATGCTGTAACTGATCTTGGAAAGATATTGCACCACGCTGTTCTCCAGGAATTTTTTAGTAATGCCCGTATATCCCCGGTTGGCTGTATCAATAATCGTAACGGCAAAGAGCGACACAAATACCCTGTCCATCCCCAGAAATATCCTTCGATGATGGGAAAAGATCAGAAAAAGCCAAATCGGAATAATACCGATCAACAGCCATTTCAACCATTTATTATTCGTATATCCCTGATTGTGGTAGTAAGCCAGAATAGCCCCCGCGGCAAAGCAATCCATGCAGGCAGGTGCAAGTACAAGCATCGGGAATATTTGCATATTCTGCTCTGTCATGTTGCTAATGGATATAACCCGGAAAAGGACACCTGCAATTACCATAGCCGTAAAAACCTTAGTCAGGTATTTATTGGGGATAAAGAGAATGATCCAGGGCCATACCAGATAGAACTGCTCTTCTACAGCCAGGGTCCATAAATGGACTGTAAAGGGTCCCCAGGTCTTCGTGATATGCAGCAATACATTGGACAAATAAAAAAAATACATGGCCAGATGGTGCCTAACCTCCTGACCCTGGAGAGGCAACAAGAGCAACAGCAGCAGGTAAAAATAATAGGCGGGAAAGATACGCAGTGTTCTCCTGGTAAGAAAGGCAATGGCCACCTTCCACCTGCCGAAACCATTCTGGATTGCCTTTCTCTTCGCGTTCAGTAAAATGCGCGTGATGAGATAGCTGCTCAGAACAAAAAAGAAAACAATAAAAACGCCCAGATCGTAAACATACTTCAGGTTGGTAAGCACGTTGGAAAAATGATAAATAACCACAAACAACACGGCACAAAACCGGAGTCCGGACAATTGGGGTTGATATTTCAGTCCCGTACGCGGGGTCTCATGCTGGGTTTGCGGCAAGGAAGCTCCTTTTGTTTTAATTAAATGAATTCACCAGTCCAGGGGGCTAAGCGTAAAACGGATGAATTCCCAATTTAGTACACTTTCCCATTATTGTCACTGGCGAAAAAAAACGCTCAATTGCTTTTAAAAGCCAGATCCGCTGACTATTTTTATCTCCACGCCCATCATCCTCTGATACCCGCGTTCTCCCCCATCCAGTTTCTTATTTAAATACAAAGATCCGCTCCTCGAAATTACCACTCGATTCGTATCGGTATTCATTCATCATTTAAATAAACCCATCCGTTTCCATGTGGACATCATCATTCCGCCCCCCGAACAGCTACGGCAAATATTTTGGTTTGCTGTTTATCATTTACTTTTCCTTTTTAATCAGCATCAGCGCACAGGAAAAATGCAATTCCTGTTCTATACCTGCTTTCGCGGCCCTGACGGTATATCATACCCTGCAAACGGGCCCGGTGATGGGGGTTGGCATTGAGGCCGGCAAATGGAAGAAAGACGCCGGTAAATTCAGTTATTTCCTGGGAACCGAAATCCTTTGGTCGAATACGGAAGAAAGAACGGGCAAATCAACAGCTTATTCAAAAGGCATGGTCATCTCCTTTTACATAAAAGGGCAATATAAAATAGCCAATCGTTTTTATCTGATTGCCCAGCCTGAACTCGTAAATGTTTCCTATCTGGAAATGCGCGCCGCGATACGCTATGTTGTTCCGGTCACCAAAATCATTGGAATAGGAATTGAACCCGGATATTCCATGGTCAAAAAGCAATGGTCTTTAAATTCAAACTTTCATTTTGCACTTCCATAAGAAATAAAAAATCCGCCCACCCCATGATGTCCAATGGATGCGCGGATTTTCGTACTGATAGAAATCAGTGAATCTTTTCTACATTATTGTATTTGTCTGTCCATGCGGCCGCCTTATCCTTATCCCTTTTCTGTTCATAAATGGTCACCAGCAGATCGTAGGCATCCCTCAGGGAGGTTTTGTCTGCACGCTTCAATACACCTTCCTTGCCCAGCAATTGATCAATCTTTTCAAAATAAGGAACGGCTTCATCAAATTTTTTCATCGCTTCAGCCCTGATATCAGCACGTTTTTTCAGATCTTCCGGCTTGGTGCCTTTAATGGCTTTTGCCTGCTGCTGCAGGGCGATGCCCTCATTATAAGAGATTTGACCCAATACCAGCGAAGCCTGAGGATAGTTCGGATTTAACTGCAAACTCCTGGTCAGTTTTTCCTGCGCCTTTTTTACCAGTTCATCCGCATTAGACAAGGCAGCCTTGGTGGTATCGGAGGCATATTGATAGAGCTCCAGGCCATAGTTAAAGAAATAAATGGCGCTGTCAGGATGTTCCTTGTTGATCTCCTCATATCTGGCAAACAGGGAATCCTTGGAACCACTCTTTCGCAGATTATCCAACACCATCTCATCGTAGAAAAGCTCATTCGGATATTTAGCTTTTCCTATGGCCACATATTTATCGGTATTGGCTCTATCCCCTTTTCTGTTATAGTAATCGGCCAGCCATTTATAGATTTCCGACATGTCGTTTCCACTGATCTTTGTAATGCCGGAGTCTGCGATTTGCTTATAATACAGGGCAGCGTCATCTCTTTTACCGGCTTTTTCGGCTGAAATACCAGCATACAGAGTGGACGTGGTATCCATATTCTGTTTGATCCAGCCTTTTTGATTCATGAATTTGATCGCCGTGATCGCGCTGGTGAAATCGTCAAAAGCTTCGGGATATTTTTTATCGTTGTAAGCCGCAGCGCCTGCCTGGAAAAGACCCTGATAGATTTCATTAATCGGCTTGTACTGATCGAGCGTGAGCAATATCAGTTTTTTATCATCCAGTTCCGTGTATTTCTTAAGCGCTTCAAAAGACTGGATAAAAGCATCCGGAACCGTTGCCTTCAGCTGATCATTCACGGCAATGGCATTGTACACTTTTACTTTCGTATACCAGGCTTCCGCATTTTTCTGATTCTTTTCAATGGTGAGTACCTTGTCTATTTCCGCTTTGGCTTCGGGCAGCTTGTTTGCTTTCAGATATTCTTTTGCCTTGTCTATTGACTGGGCAAACAATCCCGAAAAAAGGCCTGCCAGCGCGACACTTAAAAAGATCCGTTTCATGAGATTTTATTTGAAGTTTTCAGATGACAATTATTCGGGAGTGTTTTCGGGGGGCGGAGCGTCGGACAATAATGGATTTGCAATATCAGGAATTTCTTCCACATTGCTTTCTTCATCGAGCTGGGTAATTGCGGCTATACCATCTCCGTCGTCCAGCCGGATGAGTTTGACCCCTTGCGTTGCCCGTCCGAGTTCGCTGATTCCGTTCACCGGCATCCGGATGGTAATCCCTGATTTGCAGGTGATCATCAGGTCTTCTTTTTCGGTAACATCCAGGACCCCGACCAGTTTCCCGGTTTTTTCCGTAACGTGAATCGTTTTTACTCCTTTGCCTCCCCGGTTTGTTACGCGGTATTCTTCAATGGGCGTGCGTTTTCCATAACCATTTTCGCTAACAACCAGTACTGTCCTGGATTTATCGTCTTTATTGACACATATCATGCCAATCACTTCGTCTGAATTATCATCCACTTCTATGCCAGCCACGCCAATGGCGCCGCGGCCTGTGGGACGAACTTTCCCTTCCGGAAAGCGAATGGCGCGACCGGATTTCACAGCCATCATGATCTCACAATTGCCGTCGGTCAGGCGCGCATCAAGCAGGTGATCGTTCTCCAGGATCGTTATGGCATTTACTCCGTTTTGGCGCGGACGGCTGAAATCTTCCAGCATGGTTTTTTTAATAACCCCCTGCTTGGTACAAAGTACTATGAAATGGCTGTTCAGGAATTCATTGTCCTTAATATCCTTTACATCAATGATCGCCTTGATCTTGTCGTCTGCCGGAATCTGGATCAGGTTCTGAACAGCTCTTCCCTTACTTACTTTATCCCCTTCCGGAATCTGGTAAACATTCAGCCAGTAGCACCTTCCCTTTTCGGTAAAGAAAAGCAGGGTATGGTGTGTGGAGGCAACAAATAAATGTACAATATAATCTTCCAGCCGGGTCTTTCCGCCGCTCGCGCCCCTTCCTCCACGGCGCTGCTGACGGTATTCAGTAGCCGAAGTACGTTTGATATAGCCATGATGCGATATGGTGATCACCACGTCTTCTTCCTTGATGAGGTCCTTAATCTGCATTTCATCGTCCAGATACGTGATCTCCGTTTTTCTTTCATCACCGAATTTTTCCCTGATCTCGAGCAGTTCTTTCCGGATTAGGGCAAACCGCTTGGCTTCATCCTGCAATAAGTCCTGGAGATACGCAATCTGCTTCATCAATTCGTCAAATTCGTTCCGGATCTTGTCCCGCTCCATGCCCGTTAAACGCTGTAAACGCAGCTCGAGGATGGCCTTCGCCTGGATCTCACTCAGTCCCCAACCGGCATTGATCAGGTTTTCTTTCGCCAGGTCAGGCGTGGCTGATGACCTGATGAGGCTAATGACCTCATCCAGGTGATCCAGTGCAATCAGGTAACCCTGAAGGATATGCGCCCGTTTCTCAGCCTCGCGCAATTCAAACTGTGTTCTGCGGATGACCACTTCATGACGGAATTCCACGAACTCCGTAATCATCTCCCGCACCGTTAAGGTTCTCGGTCTGCCCTTGACAAGCGCTACATTATTGATCCCATAGGAAGTCTGCAGCTCGGTATGTTTAAATAGCTGATTGATCACCACATTCGCCACCGCATCCCGGCGCAGATCAATCACGATCCGGGTCCCTTCCTTTTCGTTCGATTCGTTGTTTACATGCGTGATCCCGTCAATGATCTTTTCATTTACCAATTGCCCGATCCGGTCACACAACCCATCCCGGTTTACCTGATAAGGCACTTCGGTGATCACCACCTGTTCCCTTCCGCTCGGTTTGGTATCCACATGCAATTTTCCGCGAAGCACGGCGCGTCCGCGTCCGGTATGCATAGCCAGTTTTACGCCTTCCATGCCATATATCACGCCCCCGGTAGGGAAATCAGGGCCCTTAACATACTGCATAATTTCATCTACGGTGATATCGCGTTTGTCGATATAGGCAACACAGCCATCAATGACCTCAGACAGATTGTGGGGCAGTATATTAGTCGCCATGCCGACCGCTATCCCGCTGGCGCCATTGATCAGGAGCTGTGGAATGCGGGAAGGAAGAACCACCGGTTCCGTCAGGGAATCATCAAAATTCGGCTGGAAATCCACCGTCTCTTTTTCAATATCTTCCAGCATACTCTCGGCAAGCCGGTGAAGCCTGGCTTCTGTGTACCGCATCGCGGCAGGCCCGTCTCCATCCTGGCTGCCAAAATTTCCCTGGCGGTCCACCAACACGTACCGGATGCTCCATTCCTGGGCCATCCGGACCATCGTATGATAAATGGCAGCATCGCCGTGAGGATGGTATTTACCCATCACCTCGCCCACAATACGAGCGGCTTTCTTATACGGTTTGTTGCTGTTGTTGCCCAGTTCTTTCATCCCGTAAAGGATACGGCGGTGAACCGGTTTGAGTCCGTCCCGCACGTCCGGCAAAGCCCGGCTTACAATAACCGACATAGAGTAATCTATGTAGGCCGTCTTCATCTGCTCGTCAATATTTATCGGCACAATACGGTTATTGTCCTGTGTTTCTTCCGGTTTAATCTGTTCTTCCATAATTATTTTAAATCCCTGTAAAATCCTTGCATTTACAAGGGCACAAAGGTAATGAAAACAGCAGGCATTGGCCAATAAGAAAGACTCTATTTTCGGACTATTCCAGCCAGGCTCCTTTTATCCGGTCCCCTTCCACATCCACGAAAATATGCTCCTGAAGTGTGGTGGCCACGGATAAGCCAACATAGTCGGGTTTAACAGGAAAAGTATTGTGGCTGCGCTCTACCAGCACCAGGGTCTGGATTTTTTTCGGATGCTCATCCAGAAAAGGCTTTAATGCATACAGGAGGGTTTTGCCGCTGTTGGACACATCGTCAATGAGCACGACCACTTTGTTCCCCAACGGAATCTGCTTATCCAGAATCACCGTCTCGGGTTTAATTTTATCCAGGCTTACAGTCAGCAGTTCAGTGGACAATGTGGAGATCTCTTTCAAAATAGACTGAATATTCCGGGCAATCACCGTTCCGTTTACGCGGATTCCGGCCAGAATAATTTCCTTTTCCGCAAAATTATTTTCCAGGATTTCATAAGCCATTCTTTTAAGCTTCCGGGCGGCTGTTTCCGGCGACAGTATATAATTCTTATCCATGACCCAAGGTAAAGAAAATCATAAATCCTGCAAATCCTCTCTATCTTAGGGTAACAAATATCCGGTGATGCTTCAACAGATCGTTTTTATATTGCTGGCTGCGTCTGCCATCATTTTATTTTCTGTCAAAGCCCGCAGAATCCGCAAAAACATATTACTGGGAAGGGATGAGGACTATACTGACCAACCCGCACGCAGGTGGAAAAACCTGCTCCTGCTGGCTCTTGGCCAGAAAAAGATGTTTCGGAATCCGCTGGTTGCCCTCCTGCATCTGTTCATTTATGCCGGGTTCATCATCATCAACCTGGAAGTTCTGGAAATTTCGCTGGACGGCATATTGGGTACGCATCGCTTGTTTTCCCAGCCCCTGGGCGCTGCATATAAAATCCTGATCAACGGGTTTGAGTTTCTGGCGCTCACCGTATTGATTGCCTGCGTAATTTTTCTGTGCAGAAGGAATATATTAAAGCTCGGTCGGTTTCTCAGTCACGATCTGGATGGATGGCCGCGCTCTGATGCGAATTATATCCTCATCACCGAAATCGTGCTGATGGGCCTGTTCCTGACATTTAACGCATCAGACACCCTTTTGCAGGAAAGAAGTTATGCTGAATATGCCCATCACCTGACTGGAAATTTTGCTTTTTCCCACTGGCTTCATCCCCTGCTCAATGGCTTTTCGGATAAGCAACTGGCAGGCATAGAGCGAAGCTGCTGGTGGTTGCACATCGCCGGCATTTTTGCCTTTCTTAATTATCTCCCCTGGTCCAAACACCTGCATATCCTGCTGGCCTTTCCCAATGCTTATTATGCCAGGTTACAACCTCAGGGAAAGATCAGGAACATGAAATCCGTGCAGCAGGAAGTATTGTATGCCATGCGGCCGGACCAGGCTCCCGCAGAATCCGCGCCGGCAGCAAAATTCGGAGCCGGAGATGTTTTTGACCTGAGCTGGAGAAACCTGCTGGATGCCTACTCCTGCACGGAATGCGGCCGCTGTACGGCAGCCTGCCCGGCCAATATAACCGGGAAGAAATTGTCTCCCCGGAAAATTATGATGGACACGCGGGACCGGGTGGAAGAAGTGGGCAGGAACGTTCGACAGAACGGGGAATTCAAAGATGACGGCAAACGTCTTTTGAATGACTATATCAGCGAAGAAGAACTGCGCGCCTGCACCAGCTGCAATGCCTGCGTGGAAGAATGCCCGGTGAGCATCAGTCCACTGGAAATCATTTTTGAAATGCGCCGTTTCCTGGTCATGGAAGAAAGTAAAGCGCCTCAGGAATGGAACACGATGTTCAGCAACGTGGAAAATAACTTCGCTCCCTGGAAATTCAATCCGGATGATCGCGACGCATGGAAAAACACCTAGGTCTTCAGGAGCCGGTATAACTGCGCGCAAGCGGCCAGTATGAATATAACCCCCATAATCTTATTCAGGGTTCTGTTGCTGGTTTTCATTTTGGTGACCAGGAAATTCCCTCCGTACATATAGAGTGCAAGCCCCAGGAGCGTTCCCAGGCCGCAGCCGACCGTGAAAAAATTAAACGAAGCAAAATCTGTGGAAAGCCATCCTGCATCGATGAAGTAACCCGACCAGATAAACCAGAACGGAATCTGGGCAGGATTCAGGGCACTCATGCCTATACCCAGAAAAAAACGGTTGAGACCGTTATTGAGGAGCAGTGCTTTTTTATCCGCATCCTGTTTCTGTGCTGCAATAAAACTCCAGGTACCCAGACCGAGAAAAAAAACGACGGTCAGCCAATTCACTACAGTGAAGAATAATCTGTGCTTCATGATCCAGAGCAATCCAGACAGAACCAGCCACACGTAAATCATTTCAACGAGCGCCACGCCCAATGCGTATTTCCAGGCATTGGAGAAATTCTCCTGAACCGAAATCTGGGTGGCCGTAATACTCATGGTACCCAGCGGAAGCTGACCCAGAAAACTCAGCATGAATCCAAGAAAAAAAATATAAACTAAGTACATATGAATATCCGGTAACCGCAGATCCTGATGTTATTCAGGGATAAGCTACTCTATATTTTTCATGAGCTCCAGTTGTTTTGAGTAAAGCCGGTCTTCCCGCAACATGCGTAACCCTTCGGAAAAAGAAAGATAAGGATAACCCCGGCGGTGATTGGTCCGGCTTATTTTAAATAAAATGATCCAGTGCCTCACAATCTCTTTCCAGGCAAAAAACAAACTATGTCGCGGATCATAGATATGGGTAGGCTCGCTTCCAGCTCCGTTCACTTCCAGGATGACAAAATCCCTGCCTGCATCTAAAAGCGTCCGGTTCCGGTAACGGATATCAAGCCTGCCATAGTAAAAGTCAGGAATTCGCGCGCACAGGGAATCTATCGTTTGAGAGAGCTCCTGGGTCAGCCGGTCCGAATCGTCCAGGAATTTGGCTCCGCGCGCATGGTTCCCGTAAGGAACAACGGTAAGGACTTCCTTCTTGGCCGGTACCTTCATTAAAAGCCCGCGTGAATTTTTATCCAGCGCCGGTAATTGGAGAATGCCTCTGGGATTAAGCATCAGCAGCTCGCGTACACTGCTTTGGCCATCCCCGGTGACGGTCAGAAATTCTTTGCCCACAATACCCGAAATCCTGCCCTGCTGCTGATCGGGAAAACGGTAATAAAAAATGCCCAGCTCCTGTTCATGGGAAACGAACTCCTGGATGTGAAAATCCATTCCCGATTTCGCCGCATACAATTTAACCTCCTCTTCTGTCAGGAGTTTCCGAACGCCCCTTCCCCTGCCTCCGATATTGGGTTTACCGATGAGCGGGAAATGAAACAATCCGGCACGGAGCCTGTCCATAACCGTCTGCGGATCTTCCCCGGATTTAAAGAAAAGCGTTTTTGGTTGAAGCCCCTGCGGAATGAGATCATAAATTTCCTGCTTGGACTCGCTCAGGAATCCGCCGTTTCTGATGCCCGGATTTGAAGCCGCAAAAAAAAACAGGGACCGGGCTCTCAGGCAAAGAAAAAGCCAGATGGGATAAATCGGCAGATAGATGAGGTGAAAACTCCAGTATTCCCAGTGAAGCAGGCGGATCAGGCAAATCCGGCTTCTCAGGCGAGTGTCTCCGTTCATGATGTTACGGAAATTGATTTTGCAAGGGGAAGAACGCATTCCGTACCGGCCATACGCCGGAGATCGAAATACTGAAACCGGGCCCGGTTTCGGGAAATGCAAACGGTGCTGATGCTCTGCGTGAACACCTGATTATTCCGGTTCATCAGGAGGTTGGTGTGCGGATCCCCTTCTCCCGCCTCGCGATGAAAGCGCATAATATCTTCCGGTCCGGGATCCGGATTACGGTTTAACCAGGCAGCAAACCAACGCTGTCTCTTTTCAACCGTAGCCGCGTCATACAGGGTAACAGATGACCAGATACCCGGAAGGTTTTGATGATGGGTTGCACGTGATTTAGTGCTGCCGTTCCACCGGCAGATAAACAGGTTCCCGGATTCAGCGATAACCGTTGTAAAAGGTTCTATCCGCTGCAGATCTGCGCCGTCAAACCATGACGAAGGAGATAAAGCAGACAGCAGATCCAATACAATCAGCCCCCTGCTTTTACGGTATGGCGGTTGGGGAATATGTTTTTCCAGAGCTCCGTTCAGTAACACGACAGCATTTCCATTTTCATTTATAGCCATCCAGGTACCGCCAGACAGGGGATCCATGGGAAATAATATTTTCCGCCCATTTACTTCGTGAATCTCCGGGGGCAGAGCATTCGGTCTCTCCCGATGTTCATCGCGGCTGGCCGAGAGGAAAACATCTTCCCCCCGGGGAATAAAGGTTACGGTGCACATTTTCGGTTATGCTTTATCGTTGAAAATGCAACACCATAGCCGTCCGGCAGGGAAATTCCCCCCATTTCAAGCATACCAATCCGGAGCAGCGCCATGTGATGAATGCTGTGTTCCAGGTTATAAGTAATTTCACGAAAATAATTTGACTCGATGATTTGAGGATCCGAAAGCAATTCATCATAATAAATGTGCAGAAAAAGTGGTTTGTTCATTCTGTTGAGCCGGAGAACGATATCCTGCAACAAACGCTGGGCAATCACTTTGTGATTTTCCAGCTGCTCGTCCCGCTTTCTCTTATCATAATCGACCACGCCTTGCTCATATCCCTCATCCAGACATTGAAACATTTCAATGATATGCCGCACATGCCGGCCGATGCTGTTGCCAGACAGGCTCCTGCAGGATCTTGTATATTGATCCTGGGAAAGCTGATCGAGGGAATCGCTCAACTGCGTTAAAACAGTACGAACTGCTTTTTGGAGCTGCATAAAAGATGTTTTGTATGAGTATCCCTAGTTCGCCAGCACTTTCAGGTTCACCGTCAGGTTATCTGAGATGGTGCTTGAGCCACCTACTTCAAAATCCCTGCGGTCAATTTTAAAACTTCCCGCAAAAAGATATCCTTTACCCGAAGGAGTGGCCGTAAACGGAAAACTGATCAGTTTTGTCTTACTCTTGATCGTTAATCTGCCAGACATCTCGTACTCACCCTTTTTTTTGACAGCCCGGATACTTTCAGATACGAAACGAATGCGCGGATGGTTCTTTACGTCCAGGTAAGCATCTTCCCTCAGATGCCCGTCCCGCAAATTATTGTCCGTGTTGATGGAGGCTGCGTTTACGCTCACCTCAAACCGGGCGACAGAAAGGCTATCGGGATTGAAACGAATCTCTCCCTGGATGCCGCTGAATGAACCCCCGACATTAAATCCGAAATTCTTTATTACGAACTGCACAGACGACCCCGTTTCCACCGGGTGGTATTGGGCAAAACTGATCCTGCTGATCAGTACAAAGCAGAACAACCACAACGATACTTTCATCCTTGTTTTTTGGGTTAGCAATCTGATCATCTTTTTTTACCGGTCACCATAAAAGCTGTTTGCAGCCTGCTCCGGTGCACAAAAATAAGGGCGGCGCAACAGATAAAGGTAATCAGCGCGTATATAAAAAGAACAGGGTCCCCGTCAAAGTATATTCCGATTTTAGTAAGATGGAAAAATAAGGCGCCCGTCATCATGACCAACCCAAGGATTGCCCCATAACCGGTAAACCGGGGTATAAGGATCAACACAGCGGCAATCAGCTCCACGACCCCGGAGCCGATCCGGCCATAAGGTTCCATACCAATCATGGTGAATAATTTAACCGATTGCGGATGGCCGGTAAATTTGAAATACAGGGTTTGTAAGAGTATAACGGCGGGGACCAACCGCAGTATCCAAAGGAAAATATTCCGGTAGTTCATTTCAAAGCAGTTTAAAGATTAATCAGCCGTGAATCAATTTTTGCCAGTTTGCGTCAGCGCGCCCGTGCAGGTTTTTTTCATCCGCATTCCAGAATTTCAGGGTATTGGTAAAAAACCTGTTGTAGAATAAAAAAAGTTTCCCGTTTACAATCTTGAATGTTTCGGGATCAATTTCCACTTTTGATCCATCATGCCCCATGGCATAGGCGCACCAGCCACCGTACTGGGGTTCGTATTTTGAAGGGTCAGCCCGGAAAGCATCCCGGTTGGCGGAAGAAGAGAAATAATAAGTAATGCCATGATAAGGAAACGATATGTCTTTCGTCCCTTTCACGGCCTGGTCCATGGCAAAATAGGCAACCGGGTCATATCCCTTAATGGCGAGACCGCCTTTCAGGTTAAACTCCCTGACACGGAAGGCATCTGTTTGTGAAGATGCCGTGAGCGCTGCAAAGAGGATCAAAACGGAAAGAAATCCATTCTTCATAAAAATAAATTTTACCAAAATTAGATTTCCTTTCTGCGGGCTATTGTCAGTTAATTGACAGATACAAGCTTTTGTAATTTTTTAACATTGAGAAAGCAGATCTGCTGCCGGTTAAAGGAAAGGATGCCATCGGTTTCCAGTTCATTGATCATGGTGGTGATGGTCTGCCGGCTCGATCCGATCAGGTTGGCAATATCCTCGTGTTTCAGATAGTTGGGAATACAGAATCCCTCAGGCTGGTTTTCTCCCAGTTTCTGCTCTACCAGTTGCCAGAAAAAGTGGGTCAACCGCGTTTTGACATCTTTGTTCAGCAGGTTCAGTAACCGGTTTTCAATGGTCCGGAGTTTGGCGCCCACCTGCTTGCTGTAGCGCAGAGCAAGATCGGGCCGCTTTTTCAGCAGTTTTTCAAAATCCTCAATGCGAAAGGCGCAAATACTAACGTCGTGCTTATACGCCTGGGCAAATTCTCCATGGAGGTTGTTTTTTTCCAGTGTAAACTGGCCAAACAGTTCACCCTTTTGAATGATCTCTTTCACTTTTTCATTTCCCGCTGCATCGATGTATCCGATCCGTATGTAGCCCTCTTTTACGAAATAGATCTTGTTGTGATTGTAAGCCTCAAAATAGATGTATTCCCCTTTCGGAACCTCGATAAAATGGTGTTCAATATTCAGATCCTTATAATCCTCATCACTGAGATTACACCATAGGTCATAGTTTCGGATCAGGAGCATTTGATCATCGGACGGCATAATGACTATTAAGGATCAAAATTACCAATTCGTTCTTTAACGGCGCAAGGGAAAATTAAGTTAGATTTATGTATAAATATTCCTCTATGGTCGTACCGCTCATGGCTGAGCTTTCCGCAAAGGGAGAAGAACCGGAGATCCTGTTCTGGGTTGGCTGCTCGGGTAGTTTTGATCAGCGTGCCCAGAAAATCACGCGGGCATTTATCCGCATCCTGGAGCATATTGGTATCCGTTATGCTATTTTGGGCCGGGAAGAAAGCTGCACCGGCGATCCGGCCCGCCGTGCGGGAAATGAATTTCTTTTCCAGATGATGGCCTATCAGAATATCCAGGTATTAAATAATTATCACATACACAAAATCGTCACGGCTTGTCCACACTGTTTTAATATTTTAAAAAACGAATATCCCGAACTCGGCGGCCAGTACGAAGTGATCCATCATGCCGTATTTCTCCAGCAGTTATTGGATGAGGGAAGAATCCGGCTCCGGGAAGATGGCGGCTTCAGGGGGAAAAAGATTGTCTATCACGACAGCTGTTATCTCGGTCGCGCCAACCAGATATATGAAGCGCCAAGGAAGATTCTGGAAGCGCTCGATGCGGAACTCGTCGAAATGAAACGATGCCGGAGCAAGGGTCTCTGCTGTGGCGCCGGCGGCGCTCAGTTTTTTAAGGAAGAAGAAAAAGGAACCACCCGCGTGAATTTTGAAAGAACCCGGGAAGCCGTGAGCACCGGCGCCGGCATTATCGCATCGGCCTGCCCTTTCTGCAATACCATGCTCACCGATGGCGTAAAACACGAGGAAAAAGAAGAGCAGGTAAAAGTAATGGACATCGCGGAATTGATCGCCGCAGACCTGGACGATGCAAAATCATCAGCTTCCCAATAATATGCCGGCTTCTTTGCCCCGGTTAAATAACAGATCCAGAATAGAAAGATTGGGAAGAAAGCCTGTTCTTTCTTCAAAAACCTGCCGGTATTTCAGAGGAACAAAAAGCCCATGGTTTTTTGGTAGCACCTCGTTCCGGTGATCTTCCCATAAACCGGGAGCTGATTCCTGCTCCGGCGAATCCGTGAGCCTTACCGGAATTGCCCAGCCCAATTTATCCATTACCCATTTCAGGCATCCCAGGTTCCAGTCCATCAGCCTTTCCGGCTTTCTGCTGAAAAGCAAATCCAGGTCATCGCAGTAATGATCAAAAAAAGGAGACCTGTTGTAGGCAGACCGGATGGACTTCCAATGCTGCGATTGCCAGGGTTCCGACCATGCAATTTTCACGGCATGCATCGGTGCCTGTTGATTCCTTCCATGCTGAAGCGGAACGGATAAGGAGATGATTCCGTTGGCGCCGGCTATGAGACAACGGTTGCGGAAACTCGTTTTCCGGTAGATTTCATATTGACTTAAATAGATATGCGTTTGCCCATACGAACTTTTAAAGAATGTAATGGGCGGAAAATATTGTATTTCAGACAATAGCATATCGATGAATGGATATTCCAAATTTATGGGATAAATATGAAATATCCATCGGTATATATTGTGTACTATATTTAATAATAATTGATATAATGAGTGATTATAGATTGATAATCATTAATTTATATTCATATTAAATACTAACTGAATTAGGCTAATTAAAGGATCATTTGAATTTTGAAAACAGGCCATTTTTCCAATAATATTAGTAGTGATTTTAACTGATCATGGGGGAGCTATATACCAGTTACCACAGATCAAATCTGGAAATGTTAGTAAAAGTGCAGACAAGGAAAGATGAATAGAATGACCCTGAGAACCACATTTTGGAAATGCTAAATGGCTTGGATCAAATTTTATGACCCAACTGTTTGAAGCAAAAAATCTGAAGGCTCATGGGGGTTGCTAACCGGTGAAAGTGCCGGTCGGGAAACTCCAGTCGTGGGCGTACTTTACCGGGGTCCGGTTTCCCTCTTTTATCGGGAATTTACGGCGATCCATGAGGCCAAAGTACGGCCTTTAAAACCCGGTCATTAGCCATATGTGAGTCAGCATAACAGGAGTATAACAGGAGTATAACTGGAATATAACAGGAGATAAACCCTTAAAATTGATAGTTAAACTCTTGTTTTATACCTATTATATTATGATTATATTCTGGTTATACTGTTAATTCTGTATCTTAATGGTGATACTCCGTTTACTTAATACACTAAGATTTTCAGTCATGGGAAAATTATTAAAT
>JAUZOD010000089.1 GCA_030706635.1 Bacteroidota bacterium | reverse complement strand
TTCTTCAAAAGAATCCCCGTCGAAAACCAGCTTATTGTACATCCAGGAGGTTTCTGCTTTATCACTGTCGGGAATATTCTGCGGAATGGGAATTACAGAGATGTTCGACATCCCTTCTTTTAGCTGATCCGCATGGGGACTGGCCTGCGCTGTGAGATGAACCGGATCACGCGTTTTATTGATGATGAGTTTTTCGTTGGGCTTGAGGATCACCTTCGGTGTGGAGGGATCATCTTTCCGGGTGATCTCGATCAGGCCCCTCAGTAATGTGGTTTCAATCACCTCGTCCCGGGGATAAGATTTTACATTGAAAGCGGTTCCCAGAACTTTCACGTTGATCGTGGACGTGTGCACGATGAATGGATGGGCAGCGTCCTTTACCACGTCAAAAAAAGCTTCCCCTTCCAGATTTACTTCGCGGAGGCGCGTATTGAAATCATTGTTATAATGCAATTTGCTTCCTGAATTCAGCCAGACCTGCGTGCCATCCGGTAAAACGAGCTTGGTGCGTGCGCCGGGTTTGGCCATAACCTCGCTGGTTTGGACCATCGGGTTTTCGGGGTGAGCCACAGGGTTGGACGAACGATAAACCAGCCAGACGGTAAAGCCGATGCCCATAACGGCTGCGGCATACGGAAGGAATTGCCTGATGCTGAAGCCCCGTCTTTTATTTTCCAGGCTATTCTCCGGAAGGCTATATTCTGACGGAGCAACGGGAGAAATGGATTTGGGAACACCCGCTAAAATAATTCGCTGAAGACGCTGGTTAAAATCGATGCCGGCATTTTCCGTTTCGGAAGCACGGGCGTTAAAATAGGTGTTGATGATGTCTGTGAGGTATTGCTTATCCGGATTTTGCCTCAGGAGGAGCCGCAATTCCTCCGCTTCGGTTGGGGAAGCTTCTCCGGAAAGATTGCGGGCGAGCAAAAACCATAAGCGGTCTTCATCCATAATGGCAGCAGTTATCTATCAAAGACAACGAAATGCCGTTTATCTACTAAAGGAAATAAAAATTAATTTATCCGGC
Source organism: Bacteroidota bacterium (assembly GCA_030706635.1). GTDB lineage: Bacteria > Bacteroidota > Bacteroidia > Chitinophagales > Chitinophagaceae > Puia. The sequence continues at coordinate 10,997 of JAUZOD010000089.1, read as the reverse complement.
CAGCGGATGTTTGCGGGTCATCGGGCCAAAATCCGCTGCCAGGGCGGTTGCTATCCGGGAAACGGCAATGGCCATCTGGGCGTCAATGGTGTTCACGGAAATGTTCAGGATCTGGGATACCTCTTTATATTTGAGGCCATCTTCCCGGATCAGCTTAAAGATCATCTTGCACCGGGGCGGCAAGGCTTCCACAGCATGCTGTATTTTATTGAACATCTCCGCGGTGATCATCAGCTGTTCGGGGTTCACCGGTTCGCTGAACTCAATATGGATATGATCAAAGGGCTCCGTGATGTTTTCTTTCGCCTTTTTGGAAAGATAATTCAGGGAAGTGTTTTTTACGGCGGTATACAGGTAAACTTTCAGATTCTGGATGGCCGTAATGTTTTCTCTTTGCTGCCAGATCCTGATATAGACATCCTCGATGATTTCTTCTGCAGCCTCTTTTATTTTTACCATGGAGAGGGCAAAATGAAATAACCGTTTGTAAAAATATCCATACAGCTGCTTAAACGCAGTTTCGTTTCCGGCGGCAATCTCCTGTTGCAAACCGGCATACCGGGAAGGATCTGAAAAGGGATTATAGATTTCCATAAGCCTCGTATTGGTTCACACACACGTAACAGATGGTAAAATTATTTAAAACTTTTAAGAAATGAAGGAAAACATGAGGGCAGGATTTTTGCAACGGTCTTTATTTGCCTGATCCCAGCCACAGCAGGGAATTTAAAATCAGCTGATCCTGGATTCTGTTGTTGAATGTAAATGATAGTTCTTTGTTGGCTTTATGTTCGTAGTCAATATCGTTATGCCCCATATTGAAATAGATCATCTTATATTTTTTGTTTGCCCAGACAACAGGATAATAACCGCTGTGCCAGATTTCAGAAGGTTTGGGCCCGGTTCCAAGCGGAAAACTGCTTGAATCTATCGATAACAGGATATCTATGTCCGGATTGGTTCTGAGATCATTGGTCCACCGGTACCATTCTGATGCGGAAGAAGTAAATGTTTCGGGCAGATTCCGTGTTGCGGGATGATGCCGGTCTTCCACCCGTAAAATGGCGGGCACAGGCCGCCAGGTATTGCTCAGATAAGATCCGGACCCCAGGAATTCATTGTGATACCAGTTCCAGTTTTGCGGGAAGTCGGAAGGGGTGAGGGCAAATCCGGAAAAATGAAACCCCATCCAGGCTCCTCCGTGATCCATATAATTTTTAAATGCCTCCCGCCGGGCCGCGGAATCGGGGCGGGTATCCAGAAAAATCACTACCTGGTAATGCGAGAGGAAATCCGGGTTCAGGTCATTCCAGCTGTTTGTGGAATCGTAAGTGAAATGATATTTGCCCGCCATTTCAGGAAACCACCGGTTCGCTTCATGTACAAAACTGATATGCGCCTGGTCATCTCTTTCCGTGTAAAAAGCAACTACCCTGAACGCGGGAGCATGATCCTGGGCGCGCGAAAGGATAAGACAAGAGAATAACACAAACAGTGCAGCCAGGTATTTAATCCATTTGCCACTGATGTAGCCTGGTGTCATTTTTTATTCAGTTGAATACTAAAATTAATTGAATTTGGCCGGCCGGCCTCAGGCCCGGAATTTTAAAACAAGTAAATTTACCGGTAGCGCGTCTCTGACGGTAACGGAGAAACCAATTTAAATACCACGGCATACGGAATGAAAGATCTTTTGGCGGAAAAGTTTAAAAAGGCAAAAAGCAAACTGATATTACTGGACTATGATGGAACACTGGTTGACTATCAGAAGGCGCCACAGGACGCAATCCCTTCTGAGAAACTTTTAAGCTTTCTTCTTAAATTGAATGATTTACCGGATACCAGCCTGGTAATTATTACCGGCAGGGCCTATTCCGAAATAGACGGATTTATCGGAACGCTGCCGATAGACATCGTAGCAGAGCATGGGGCGATGAGCCGGGAAAATGGTGATTGGAAGGAATTGATCAGGGACAAGGGCGACTGGAAACGGAATATCATTCCGGTCCTGGATCGTTTTTCAACTCGTTGCCCGGGTTCTTTTACCGAAGAAAAAAGATTTTCACTGGCCTGGCATTACCGGAATGCAGAACTGCAAACAGGTATTTCCATTTCGAGGGAGCTGATCGGGGCTTTGTCGGAAAAAGCCAGGACGATGGGACTAAAAATTACCGATGGCAATAAAGTGGTCGAAGTTAAAAAACAGGGGATTGATAAAGGGAAGGGAACGCAATATTTACTGGAAAAGCGCAGGTATGATTTTATTTTAGCCATGGGCGACGATAAAACCGATGAGGATATGTTTGAAGTATTGGCGAACAAAGACGATGCTTTTACCATTAAGGTAGGGGTGGGCGATACTTTGGCAAAATACAGGCTGGACAATGTGCAGGATGTGATTTTATTATTAAACGAATTGCTATGAAAATAAACCTGGCCCTGATTATTTCCATTATTGCTGCGGTAGGGCTGGTTGCTTTTGGCTTCACTGCTTTTCAAATCGCCTCGGAGCGTCAGCAGTTAAACAATGAGCTGGAATCCAAGACCATCCAGGTGGCGGAGGCTTTTTATAAAGCCCATTTTTTCCGTAAGCCGAAAACAGATAGTCTGCATTTCAGGCATATTACGGATAGTCTGATCACTCAGTATCGTTTTAGCGGGCTCGCTGTTTACTATAATAACGATAGCCTGGTTCCGCTCACCAGTTCATCCGAACCGTTTTTGAAATATTCGACCGATTATATTGCTCAGGCTATATCGGCAGATTCGTCCATGGGCAATCTGCTGAGCATCCATGGTAAAAAGGTTTATGAATATATCCGTTTGATCAAACAACATGATCTGCCGGAGAGCGCCGTTATTTTTTATGCAGACGCGGACTATATAACCAATATCGTCAAAAGCATCTGGCTCCGGAATTTCATTCGCTGGTTTCTTCAGGCGCTGGTTATTTCCGTCGTTACCCTGCTGGTGGTGAAGTGGGGCATCCTCTCGCCATTAAACCGCGTGGTGGAATGGATAAAGGCCGTGCGTTTCGGAAATGCCGACCAGTTTAAAAAACGGCCGATGCTCAATTTCCTGGAACCGCTCTACAAGGAAATTTCCGGTATTGCCCAGGCTATGCAGGAAGCCAAAGCCATTGCGCAGGAAGAAGCGCAACTGCGTACCTCGGGAGAGGCGGTCTGGACGCACGAACGGCTGAATGAGGAAATGAAACAATTGCTGGAAGATAAAATCATGGTGGTCGTGTCTAACCGGGAACCCTATATGCATGTTCATGCCGGAAAAGAAATAAAATGTATTGTCCCCGCCAGCGGAATGGTCACCGCAATGGAACCCATTTTAAAAGCCTGCGGTGGTTTATGGATTGCTTCCGGAAGTGGTGATGCAGATAGAGAAACGGTTGATGAGCACGACAAGGTGCAGGTACCTCCCTATGAAAACAAATATACGCTCCGGAGGATCTGGCTTTCCAAGGAACAGGAGAATCACTATTATTACGGTTTTTCAAACGAAGGATTGTGGCCCCTCTGTCATATCGCCCATACAAGACCGATATTCAGAAAAGAAGATTGGGATTATTACCAGGAAGTAAATGAGATTTATGCGAAGGCCGTGCTGGAGGAAATAAAGAACCAGGAAGAACCCTTTATCCTGGTGCAGGATTATCATTTTGCGCTGCTGCCCAAGCTGATCAAGGATAAACGGCCCGATGCCAAAGTGGCCATCTTCTGGCATATCCCCTGGCCAAATCCGGAATCCTTTGGCATCTGTCCATGGCAGAAAGAATTACTAAGAGGGATGCTCGGCGGAGACCTGATCGGGTTTCATACGCAGTATCATTGCAATAATTTCCTGGAAACGGTTAATAATTCACTGGAGTCCCGCGTGATATGGGAAAATTTTTCTGTTAAGATCGGGAATCATTTTACGCTCGTAAAACCTTTTCCGATCAGCATTTCCTTCACCTTAAAGGATTACGAAAATGGCACGGGTCAACAGGAAGAACCCACAGAGCTTTTGAAGCAGCATGGACTGCATGCGCAATACGTTGGCATTGGGGTAGACCGGATAGACTATACCAAGGGCCTGATAGAAAAATTCCTCGCCATCGAACGGTTCCTGGAAAAATATGCGGAATACCGGGGGAAATTCACTTTTATTCAGATTGGCGCGCCCAGCCGTTCCCTTTTAAAAAGCTATGCCGATATCACAAGTGCTGTGGAAAATGAAGTGAATCGCATCAACTGGAAATTCAAGGCCAAAAACTGGCAGCCGATCCTGTTCCTGAAAAGGCACCACAGCCATGAAGAAATTATTCCTTATTACAGGAGTGCCGATTTTTGTATGGTCACCTCCCTGCACGATGGTATGAACCTGGTTGCGAAGGAGTTTATTGCTGCTCGTCAGGAGAACGACGGCGTGCTCATACTCAGCCGTTTTGCCGGCGCTTCCCAGGAACTTCACGGCGCGCTCATCATCAATCCTTACGATGTGGAGCAGACCGCTGATGCCATCAAGGAGGCACTGGAAATGCCCAAGCCCCTGCAGGGACAGAAAATGAAACAAATGCGGCGGATGATCATGGGGCATAATGTCTATTCCTGGGCCTCCAATATATTAAGGGCCATGGCCTCTATTCAGAATTGATGAACGGGTGGGTGGTTCCGGGAAAAGAATATATCTTCCCGTCAACTGATTGATTTATGATGAAAGCTGGTCTGGTCCCGGTAGCCGTGCTCACACTGTTTTTCTCTCCGTTGCCAGCTTCCGCCCAGCAGGATCATGAGGACAGCATCTTATACGGTAAAGCCCTGGACAATACCCTGGCTGTTTATCATAACCTGGAAAAAGATCAATCCCGCCTCTACAACGGAAAACAATACACCGGATATCCTTTCAACTTCGTAGAGGGGTCGCCCTATCTCGATTCCCTTTTTTTCCGGGATGGTTCAGTTATTTATGACGACATTACCTATCCCGGTATTCCCCTTTTATTCGATGATCTCAGTCAGAAACTGATCACGAAGGATCTGGATTTTGATTTGGAATTAGTCAGCGAACGCATTGCGGCCTTTACCATAGCCAGCCATCATTTTATACGGTTTGTGGCCGACAGCCTGAACAGGGGTCCGTTAAAGACCGGTTTTTACGAGGTCCTGTATCCGGGGCCAACCACCGTGCTGAAGAAATTATATAAAAATATTCTTGAAGATCCCACTATTACAGAAGGCATCCTGAGAACGATCCAGGAAACCACCGACTATTTTATAAGAACCGTCTGCGGGTATCACAAGGTGAATTCGAAACGGGAATTGCTGGACGTACTCGATGATCATAAAAAGGAGATCCAGCGGGTGATCAGAAAGAGCAAATTTAAATACCGGAAACATAAGGATGAAATACTCTTGCAAGTGGCTGCTGAATACGATCAACTAAAGAAGTAATATGAAACCTGGCATTTTGTCTTATGTTCTGTTCTTTTTTCTGGTTGGTTTATCCTTTGAGGTCTCAGCTCAAAAGAATCCGCAGAATCTGATCACCGGTAATTTTCATGACCTGACCATCGAACAGTTTACACAGGAACTGGAAAGCCAGACCGGCTACTATTTTTATTATGATATTTCGCAGTTCGACAGCTTCAGGGTCAATATGTATGTGGAAAAAGCCCCCTTAAGCACGGTGATGGAACGTGCGTTTTCCAATACCGATTTCCATTTTGCCATTGACCGGCATATGCAGGTATTTCTTACCAGCAAAGCCATCGTTCAAACCAATCTCAACGCAAACCTCCCGGATACCGGCATGCGAAAACAATTTGAAATGTCCTATGCGGAGGCCGATAACGGAGAGGGTCATAATAAAGGCATTCAGAAAGCAACTCTGGAAAATAAATTATATGCCATAGGAGATAATACAAAAAATAATGCGCTCCCAGCTGCTGTGATCGCTGGATTTGTGCGGGATGCTAAAACCGGCGAACCCGTGGCCGGCGCATCTGTTTATATTGACCACCCGAGGATTGGCGTGTCTTCTGACCAGTATGGATATTATGCCATTTCATTGCCCAAAGGCAGACATGTATTGAACATACAAAGCATTGGCATGAAAGATACCCGGCGGCAGGTGTTGCTGGCGGGCGATGGTAAATTGAATATCGATATGCAGGGACAGGTGATGATGCTCAAAAACGTGATCATCTCCGCCCAGAAATTAAGCAACGTAAAGGGCATGCAGATGGGTGTTCAGAAAATTGATATTAAAACCATCAAGCAGGTACCGGTTGTATTTGGGGAAGCGGACCTGTTGCGCGTGGTCCTTACGCTTCCTGGTGTGAAATCTGTGGGCGAAGCCAGCACCGGTTTAAATGTACGCGGCGGGGCGGCTGATCAGAACCTGATCCTGTTTAATGAGGCCACCATTTTCAACCCTTCTCATTTTTTCGGTCTTTTTTCCGCCTTCAACCCCGAAGTGGTTAAAGATGTTCAGTTATATAAGAGCAGCATTCCGGCAAGATATGGCGGCCGTTTATCTTCCGTGCTGGATATCAGCAGCCGCGAGGGAAATAAAAAAAATATTACCGGATCTGCGGGGATCGGCCTGCTCACCACCCGGCTGGATGTGGAAGGACCATTGATAAAAGATAAGTCATCGTTTATTCTGGGCGGACGAACTACCTATGCCAACTGGCTGCTCAACTTATTGCCGGCTCAATATAAGAACAGCAAGGCTTCTTTCTATGACCTGAACCTGAACGTAACGCACCAGTTCAACAGGAAAAACAGTCTATACCTGACGGGTTATACCAGCGGCGATCATTTTAACCTGAACAGCGATACCACGTATGGTTATAACAATCTGAACCTTTCACTCAAATGGAAGCATATTTTCAACGATAAGTTTTACGGGGTATTCACCTCGGGTTATGACCGCTATCAATACAATATCTCCAGTGAGGCAAACCCGGTGAATGCGTACAGGCTGATGTTCGACATAAACCAGAAATATTTGAAAGCCCATTTTAGTTATATCCTCAGCGCATCGCATGCGCTGGAATTCGGACTGAATACCATTAATTACAAGCTGGACCCAGGAAGTTATCAGCCCATCGGCAAATCATCCCTGGTTACACCGGATGTAGTGGCTGCAGAACACGCAGAGGAAAGCGCATTGTATCTGAGTGACCGTTATACCTTAAGTTCCCGGTTTTCCGTTGAAGCAGGTCTGCGTTATTCCCTGTTCAACTACCTTGGACCGCAATCTGTTAACCAGTACGCGCCAGGCTTACCCAAAACAGTGGACAATATTGTTTCAGCCCAGTCTTACGGCAAAGGAGATTTTATAAAAAACTATTCCGGTCCTGAATACCGCGTTTCCGTAAAATATGAAATCTCCGACAGCTTTTCCATCAAGGCAGGATTCAATACCCAGCGTCAGTATATTCATGTGTTATCGAATACCACGGCCATTGCGCCAACCGATATCTGGAAATTAAGCGACCCGAACATCAGGCCCCAGGCAGGGGGCCAGGTTTCCCTGGGACTGTATAAGAATTTCAAAGCCAATACCATTGAGACTTCCATTGAAGTGTATTATAAAGAAATTCAGCATTACCTGGATTATAAAAGCGGCGCTTTACTGGTGATGAATCACCATGTGGAAACGGATGTGATCAATACCCGGGGCAAAGCCTATGGCGTGGAGCTGCTGATCAAAAAAAATTCGGGCAAACTGAATGGATGGATCAGTTATACCTATTCCCGCACTTTTCTGCAGGCAGATGATCCCACAGCGGGAGAAATAATCAACGGGGGCAGGTACTATCCGGCCAATTACGATCAGCCGCATTCGGCTACGACCATTGTGAACTACCGGGTCAATCACCGGTTCAGCGTATCCATGAATGCCACGTACAGCACTGGCCGGCCCATTACCCTGCCCATCGGGCTTTTCTATTATGACAATGCGTTCAGGACGCTGTATGCCAACCGGAACGCCTATCGCATTCCGGATTATTTCCGTACTGATCTGTCTATGAATATTGAAGGCAATCACAAAGTGCATCAGCTCACGCACAACTCCTGGACGATCGGTGTGTATAATGTTACGGGAAGAAGAAATCCATATTCGGTTTATTATGTTTCCGAGAATGGCGCAGTGAACGGGTACAAGCTTTCTATATTTGGAAGTGCCATTCCTTATGTAAACTATAACATCAGGTTTTAACATGGAAAAACAAATTAGCGGATGAAAATAATCCATTGGCTGTTGTTGCTGCTGGTGCTGGGAGCCTGCAAGGATCGCTACAACGCGCCCGTTCACATACCGGCTTCCGGATACCTGGTGGTGGAAGGGTTTATCAACGTTGGCAGCGGGTCAACGGACATTACTTTGTCCAGGGCTACTGGACTGGATTCGCCTTATGTGATCCCGGAATTGAGTGCGCAGGTGAATGTTGAATCCGATAATGGAAGCAGCTATCCCCTGACGGAATCAGCCGGTGGTCATTATTCCATCGACCAGGTTCCTGTGGATCTGAGCCATAAATACAGGCTCCGGATTAAAACCAGCCTGGGCACGGAATATCTTTCCGATCTGTCGGCACCTGTGGTTACCCGGGAAATCGACAGCGTGAGCTGGAAGGCAGGCGGTGACGGCGTGAATATTTACGTGAGCACGCACGGCAGTCCGACGGATCCCCGGTACTACCAATGGAAGTTTGATGAAACCTGGATTTATACAGCTGCTTTTCCATCTCCGTTTATCTATCAGGATTATGGACAGTTGGTGCTCAGGCCAGATCCTTTTGAAGTGTACACCTGCTGGTCCTCTGATCAGTCAACCAATATTGTGATTGCTTCATCAGCAAAATTAACCACCAATGTGATCTATTCTGCTCCGGTGACATTTGTTTCCTATTCAACTTCCGATAAACTCATCAACAAATACAGCATCCTGGTGAAACAGCACGCGCTGACGCAGGATTGGTATGAGTGGGAAGAGAAAGTGCAAAAAAATACGGAGGAGCTGGGTTCCATATTTGACGCACAGCCATCAGAAATAACAGGTAATATTCATAATACCGCCGATGCCGCTGAACCGGTTATCGGTTTTATAGGCTGTACCAGCGAAACGGAAAAAAGGATTTTTATCAGCAGGGGTCAGTTGCCTTTCGTGCCGATATTCAATCCTTATTCAGACTGCCAGAAGCTGGATACGATTTTAAATAATCCGGATTCGATTGCTGTTTATTTCGGCAACGGATACCATCTGGTTGTTGACCAGATCGTGCAGGGAGGTACGGTAACACACTATTCAGGTGCCGGCCTCGGCTGCATGGATTGCCGGACCATGGGCGGGGTAACAACAAAACCCGATTTCTGGCCGTAAAAGACAATCATCTTAAGACTATTGAAGTTTCGGGAATGAAAAAGTACAGGAGAAAAATATTGGCAAATCAGGGTAAGCCGGTCATGTTGTTTTTTCTATGCATGTTCCTGATGGGCCTCTGTGCTCATTCCCAAACCGGAGAGGTCGGGGCCGTCATACGGAATGTATTCAGTAATTACAGGAGCAGTTATGTTCACGAGAAGATTTATGTGCACACAGATAAAAATTTCTACCTGCCTGGGGAAATTCTCTGGTTCAGGGTCTATGATGTGGATGCTTCTTTTCATCGCCCGCTCAGCATAAGCAAACTGGTCTACGTGGAACTGCTGGATAAGACCAATAAGCCTGTTCTACAGGAAAAAATATCCCTCAAGCCCGGAGAAGCCAACGGTTCATTTGTCATTCCTGCCGGTATCTTATCCGGTGACTACCGGTTCAGAGCCTATACGCGCTGGATGAGGAATTTCAGCGCAGACTATTTTTTTGAAAAGGCCATACGCATTCTCAATCCGGAAAAGCCGGTCACCGATTCGATGGCGGCTGTGCCAGACCGTTATGATATACAGTTTTTCCCCGAAGGGGGCAACCTGGTAGAGCATCTGGAAAGTAAACTGGGATTCCGGGTCACCGATGTCAACGGCCGGGGCCGGTCGTTCGAGGGGATTCTGACGGACGATCGGGGCGATACCTTGTTGAAATTTCATCCCCTTCATCTGGGCCTGGGACATTTTTCATTTACGCCATCCGGCGGCCGACGGTACAAAGCCATACTCCGGTTTCCGGATGGCAGACAGCTGAGCAGGGAGCTGCCGGTTGCCTTCCCCGCGGGTTATGTGATGAGCCTCTCCCGGGAAAGCAATGAGCGCTTAACCGTGACCGTTCGTGTCTCCGGAAACCAGGAATCGGGCAGGGTATTCCTGCTTGTTCATACCCGCGGTTCCCTGAAAAAACTGGAGGGCAGTGAACTCGAGAACGGGAAAGCGGTTTTTGCGATAGAAACCAAAGCGCTGGGTGACGGAATTTCCCAGTTCACGGTTTTTAATCATGACGGAAAGCCGGTATGCGAACGGCTGTATTTTAAATATCCGGAGAAAGAATTGAAGATAGAAGCCAATGCGGGCCAGTCTGAATTTTCCACCCGGAAGGAAATTCAACTGGATCTCTCATCAACAGATCGGGAAGACAGGCCGGTTCCGGCAGACATGTCCCTGGCGGTTTACCGGGTGGATTCCCTTCAGCAAACGGATGGATCGGATATCAGCCATTACCTGTATTTAACATCCGATCTCGGATCTGGTATTGAGTCGCCGGACTCCTATTTCAGTAAAGGGGGTGATGAAGAGGAAGCCATGGACAATCTCATGCTCACCCGGGGATGGAGAAGATTTAAATGGGATGAGATCATAAAGAATCAACCGGTTAAGATCGAATATGCTCCCGAAGGAAACGGTCATATCCTGGAGGGAAAACTGCTGGATAACAAATCCGGCGCCCCGGTGCGGCAGGTGGAGGCCTATCTTTCCGTTCCCTCTGCCAGAACGCAGTTCCGGACGAACATGAGCGACAGCAATGGCCGGGTGCGATTTGAACTGGATGACTTCTACAGA
>JAUZOD010000088.1 GCA_030706635.1 Bacteroidota bacterium | reverse complement strand
ATGAAATCAGGATTTGTAAACATCTTCGGCAAGCCAAATGCGGGCAAGAGCACCCTGTTGAATGCCCTGATGGGCGAGAAGCTGGCCATTGTATCCCACAAAGTGCAAACCACCCGGCATCGGATAAAGGGTATATTAAGCGGGGAGGGCTATCAGGTTATTTTCTCCGACACGCCGGGGATTATCGAGCCCCGGTACAGGCTTCACGAAAAAATGATGGAAACGGTCAGGGATTCGGTGGTGGATGCAGACCTTGCCTTGCTGATGATGGACGGGCTCGATGATCCCGGGGAAAACGATCAACTGTTTACTTCCCTGAAACTGAAAGTGCCTGCCCTCGTGCTGATCAATAAATCGGACCGTATTCCGGAGGGGAAGATCCGGGATGCCCTCACGTTTTTTCAGGACAAAAAATATTGCACAGAGGCCATGGGCATCTCTGCGCTTAAGCAACGGAACACGGACCACCTGATGGAGCGGATCATTCACTGGCTTCCCGAAGGAGAAGCCTTTTTTGACGGGGAAGAGATGACCGACCGTCCGGTGAAGTTTTTTGCTGCCGAAATGATCCGGGAAAAGATATTTAGTTTGTATGAAGATGAAATTCCTTACCACAGCACCGTGCTGATCCAGGAATATAAAGAGAAAGAAAGCCTGACCAAGATTCAGGCAGACATTATTGTACAACGCGAAACGCAGAAAGGTATCCTGTTGGGAGAAGGGGGCAAAATGATCCGGAAACTGGGAACGGAAGCACGGAAAGACATAGAAGCATTCATCGGCAGGAAAGTATTCCTGGAATTGTTTGTGAAGGTCAGGCCAAAATGGCGCGACAATGAGCTGCACCTCCGGGAGTATGGTTATTAGAAAAAAAATATTATTTAACAGATGTCCGGATTTACAGTAGCGATTACGGGAAGGCCCAATGTGGGGAAGAGTACTTTATTTAACCGGTTGCTCGAGCAGCGGAAGGCCATTGTGGACGACCAGAGCGGGGTCACCCGGGACAGGCAGTATGGCATTTCAGACTGGAACGGAAAATCATTTAACGTGATTGATACCGGTGGTTTTGTGCCTGAAAGTGAGGACGTATTTGAGCAGGAGATCAAAAAGCAGGTCATGATTGCCGTGGAAGAAGCGCACGCCATTATTTTCATGACAGATACCGCCACGGGTATTACCACACTGGACGAGGCCATGGCAGACGTTCTGCGTCGTTCCACGAAGCCGGTTTTCCTGGTGGTGAATAAAGTGGACAACAGCGATCGTCTGCTGGAAGCTGCGGAGTTTTACAGCATGGGTTTCGATAATATCTTTTTCATCTCTGCCATGACGGGCAGCGGCACCGGAGAGCTGCTTGACGCCATCGCTGAGCTGATACCCGGGCAGGATCAGTCAGAGACCAATTCGCTGCTTCCGAAGTTTGCCATCATCGGTCAGCCGAACGTAGGCAAATCGTCTTTATTAAATGCCCTGGTAGGCAGTGAGCGCACGATCGTGAGTGATATTGCCGGAACCACGCGGGACAGCATCCACACGCACTATAATTTATTCCACAAGGAATTCATGCTGATCGATACGGCCGGGATACGAAGAAAGACCAAGGTGCACGAAGATCTCGAATTCTATTCGGTGATCCGGGCGATCAAAGCCATGGATGAAGCCGATGTTTGCCTGCTGATGCTGGACGCCGAAAAAGGATTAACCGCCCAGGATCTGAATATTTTCAGTCTCGCGGTGAAGAAGGGCAAAGGCATCGTGATTGCCGTGAACAAATGGGATGTCATGGACAAGGAAACCAACACGTCGCGGGATTATAGCAAACAGCTCAGGGAACGGTTCGCTCCATTTACGGATTTGCCCATTCTTTTTATTTCGGCCAAGGAAAAAACACGCATCTTCAAGGTAATCGAAACGGCACTGGAAGTTTATGAAAACAGGCAAAGGAAAATCCCCACCTCCAAACTCAACGAGGTGATGCTGAAAGCCGTAGAAGCTTATCACGCGCCGGTAGTGAGGGGGAATTCCATTAAAATAAAATATGTTTCGCAATTGCCAACCCCCGTCCCCTCTTTTGCGTTTTTCAGCAACTATCCCGAGGATATCAAACAGCCTTACCGGAATTATCTGGAGAACCAGTTACGAAAAAGCTTTCCATTTGAAGGGGTGCCTATCCGGATTTACTTCAGGAAGAAATGATCCTTTGCGGCAGCAAAAGTCAGTTGCCTGAAAAAATTTGACCGTCGCGTAAAACCCTATATCTTAGCAAGACTAAAATAGACTACGGATGAAAAAATTCATGATCATGCTGGCCATTACAGCATCCCTGGCTGCTTGTAATGGAAACGGGGATGGCGCATCCAAAGCAGATTCTGCCATTTCCCAGGCTGCAGATTCGATAAAGACGACGATAGATTCCACCGCTGTAAAAGTAGATTCCACGATTAGGGCTGCGGCGGATACGGCAAAAAATAAAATCAACGACGCGGTGGACGGCGCCAAAAAGGCTGTTAAATAATAGGGCTGTTTACGACAGAAATGCTTCGCCTGAAGAATTCCCGCCACTCCATCAGAGTGGCTTTTTATTTATATTTGCGTCAATCAATTGATGAAAAAAGATTTAAACTGGCTTTCTGTGCCGGCCCTGTTGTTGTCGGTTTTGCTCATTGCTTTCAATACAAAACAGGAAGCGATGGAAGAAAGGACTGCATCTGACAACCCTGTTCCCCCAAAAAAACAAAAAGCCATTTGTTGTGAATCGAATATTCCGTCGCGGTTCAAAACAACCGCGTTGTCGAATACTATCCTTAAAATACCGGATGTTGAAATGCAAAAGCCCGATGCAGCACATGCAGGAATGGTCTGGATTCCCGGAGGGGTTTTTCGCATGGGCGCGGATAACCGGCAGGCATCCGAAGATGAATATCCAAAACATACGGTTTCGGTGAACGGTTTCTGGATGGATGCCACGGAATTAACGAATGGACAGTTTGCCCGGTTTGTTGAGGCCACCGGGTATAAAACGTTGGCGGAGCGAAAGCCAGACTGGGATGAGCTTAAAAAACAATTGCCTCCCGGAACGGCAAAGCCGGACGAAAGCGAACTCGTTCCTGCATCCCTTGTCTTCTCGGCACCCCGGCATCCCGTGGATCTCCATGATTATACCCAATGGTGGGAATGGAAAAAGGGTGCAAACTGGAAGCATCCACAAGGTCCCTCGAGTGATATCAGGGGCAAGGAAAATTATCCGGTTGTGCATATTTCCTGGCTGGATGCTGAAGCCTATTGCAAATGGGCGGGAAAAAGATTGCCAACGGAAGCGGAATGGGAATTCGCGGCGCGCGGGGGACTAAAGGATCGCATTTATCCATGGGGAGATGAGCCGGTTGAATCAGGTAAGCCCAGGGCAAACGTATGGGAAGGGCATTTTCCCGACCAGAACCTGTTGACGGATAAATATTATTACAGTTCTCCGGTCGGATCTTTTCAACCGAACGGATATGGCCTGTACGACATGGCCGGCAATGTATGGGAGTGGTGTTCTGATTACTACAATGCGGGTTATTATAGTACAGTCAATAAGCCGGACGCTGTGCATAACCCTAAAGGGCCTGATAAAAGTTTTGATCCCGAAGATCCGTATGCCAGCAAACGAGTGATCCGGGGAGGCTCTTTTTTGTGCAATGAAAGTTATTGCACCGGATATCGTGTTTCCCGGCGAATGAAAAGTACGGAAGACAGCGGCATGGAACACCTCGGATTCAGATGCGTGCAGGACAAGTGATTTTTCCCCGGCAACCATAAATCACCAGCAAAATCACCACTTCGTTGTATTGACTTCCCTTCCCCACCGGGCTATTTTGCATTCATGCAGTTCAGATTTTTTATTTTGGGGAAAGGGAATTTTTTCATTTTGTTTCTGGGCTTAATGATTCCCCTGACAGGTTTTCCGGAAGTACGGGGCTGGACCGGCGCCGGGGGAAATGCCCTGTGGTCCAATCCGCTGAATTGGAGCAGTGCTCGTCTTCCTGATGCCACAGATGATGTGTTGCTGGACAACGCTGATCTTCCCGGATCTTACCAGGTAATTCTTCCGGATCAGGCTGTAACTGTACGAACGATAACGATAACGCCTGCCGCTGGAAACAACATTGAGCTGATACTGCCGGCAACCAATAAAGAAACCGATGCGCTAACCGTCACGGGTCCGGGATACGGAATCCTGTTGAATGCAGGAGCTGTTTTCCGGAATGCCTCCGGGATAGCCGGCGGAGAAGCCCTGCATATTTCCGATTCCATCCGGATCAATGATGGTGGAGAATACATCCATAATACGCGAGCTTCCCATGCCAACAGCATCCTGGAAATTTTATCATCATCACCGGGCACAGAAAAGGGCGTATTTGAATTTGACGTCCCCAGGGCCTCGTATACGATATCGCTGAGTAACAGAACTTATGGAACGCTGGTATTAAGTGCCGGCACCTACGGCCTGCCCGTTAACTATACCGCCAGTGGAAACAGCCCGCTCCGCGTCGGGGGCGATTTGCGTGTAGAAAACAACGTTAGTTTGAGTGTCAACTTGAGCGGACCGAACGGAAATATGCAGGTGAACGGCGATTATGTTCAGGAAGGAGGCGTGCTTAATCTGGCCAGCGGGACCGGAAACAGCACCTTCCTTCGAATTAAAGGGGACCTCATTCAATCTCCGGGAGCGATCATTACGGCAACCAGTACGGCAAATCCGGGCATCGAGTTAAATGGGAACAGGCTTCAGCTGATTGCGGCAGAAGGCTTCCTGCTTAACGGACTGGTCTTTCGCGTCAATAATCCGTCGGGTTGTAAGTTATTGTTTCCTTTATTATTGCCACACCTGCTGGACCTTCAACAGGGCAGAATAATCAGTTCCGTCAGCAGTATGCTCAGCCTGGCTGAAACCTGCAATATCCTGGTGGACAGTTCGCTGGTCAATGGTCCCTATGTGGATGGCCCGCTGCGGAAAGAGGAGTTGAGCAACGAACCTTATTTTCTGTTTCCTGTCGGTAAAAACGGAAATCTCCGGTGGATGGAACTGAAACAGGCGACGGGCAATTTTACGGTGGAATATATGGATGAGAATCCCGTTTCGATAGGCGCGGGCCTGGGCAGTGGTATCGCACATGTTTCAAAAATGGAATATTGGAAAGTGGAAGCGGATGACTCCGGATCTCCGCAGGCAAATATGGAATTATCCTTTGTTTCTCCGCAGAGCGGCGGCGTAACTGACCCGGCGTTCCTGGATGTTTCGGCATATTCCGGCAGTCAATGGTTAGATGCGGGGCATTCCGGCACCACCGGAGACATCGGCTATGGATCTGTAATAAGTAATGCCATAAAAGATTTTACAGGAAAAGCTTTTACACTGGCGAGCACGGTTGACCTGGAAAACCCTTTGCCTTTAACGCAAATTCAATTTGAGGGGAAGGAAAATAACGGGCATGCAGTTTTCAGTTGGTCGCTGGAGTCGCCGGTAAAAGCTGATCATTTTGATCTCCTGGAGGAAACGGGTAACGAATTTCACCGGATCGTCCAAATACAGGCCATACAAAACCAAATACGGTATACATGGTCAGAAGAGAAGCCATTGAAACGCGGAAGACAATATTATAAATTAAACATGGTAGATGAGCGGGGTAACCTGTATCCGGCTAAAACGGTTTCCATAGTGTATTCCGGAAACCCGGATTTGGAACTATTCTGGGTTCCCGCAGCTCTCTCATCCAGAAGTGATGAGCTTCATTTCCGGGCATCTGAAGAGACCAGACTGGAGTATCACATCATTTCCATGGACGGACGGCAGGTGAAACAGGGAAGCCTGTTTATTCCGGCAGGAGAACCGGAAAAGATCCTTGAGTTAAACGAAATTAGGCCGGGTATTTATCAGTTTTACGGAATTGATCAGAAGGGAAGAATTTGTGGATTACGGTTTATGCGTTTATAGTTTCCAATGACTGATCAGGGTCTCAATGCCGGCTTTGTATTGTTCAAAATCCCGGAACTGGCTTTTAATAAAGCTGTTTTCATCCGCCTTTCCAATAACAGCGTCCATCTCGGCCTGGCCATCGTAAACCATTTGACGAAAAGGATTATCATAATCTTTTTCTCTGGAAGTGAGTATGCCTTTCGTAATCCAATCGGCCGTAGCCAGACTTTGTAATAATAGTCTTTTGAAAGCCGGCGGGTCTATGAACTTGATGGACACGCCATGTACAACATGCAGAATATTCAGGGCGTGAAATAATTTATCCCGGTTATAGTTTTCTGCTTGCTGAAGATAGAACCGGTGTATGTCCTGCCAGCTACGAATGCGCTTTGAATGGATGTCGGCAATGAGTTGATTCAGGGAAGATTTCCTCAAAAGCTGACCACCGGCATTTATCCAGCTCTCGGGAATATCGTTTTCGGGAAGCGACAATTGAAGATCGTGCAGGTTGTTGATATGCTCTGATTGAATATATTCCATCAGCCTGGTTACGGCATGGTGCAGTATGATTTCGCGATAGACGGGATAGGCGAGGGTGACTTTGCTGATACGCACTTTCCTTGAACTGTTTTCAAAATCATCGGCCGTGATGTTCAGGGAAGCCAGCATCGGATCATTCTTTTCCAGCAGAGCTTTCCCCAAAACAATCAATTCCGGATCCGAAGGAAGAACAGGCGTGGATCCGCCAGACAGCGGGTCGGTTGACAGATCGGGGCTTTTGGCAAATCCGGATTCAGCTTGCTGAAGTATCCATGCGCGGGCAGTTAATTTTTGAAGGATCTCCAACGCCTTCGCAACTTCCTGTATGCTGTCCGGCGCCAGATAATCGAATTCAAGCAATTGAATTTTTTCTATCCGCTTGTCGCGGTCCACGTATTTCCAGGCATTCCGGGCGAGCGCATACATATTGTGAAGGAACCAATAGGCAGGCATGACCATCAACTCGTCATTCGACACATCGTTGCTCAGCAGCGAAAAAGGCAAAGGTATGTCGAGTTCAGCGGGGTAATCTCCTTTGGCAATAATAATGAAAGAAGCAAAACGGGAATTGTGTTTTACGCTTACGCAGAGACCGGGCCAAAACCCGCGACCGGCAATCAGTTCGCCGTCGGCACTTCGTGAATTGTGATTTGAGCCTACCGTAGCGCCGGCAGCCATATTGGATTGTCCCATCAGCAGGGACGCACATAGAAATGAATTGTTGTGATGCTGTTCATGGGCCGGGAAGATCAAAGAATTCAGCACTTCGCAGCAGGAGATGGTGGCATTATTACCCAGATAACTATTGATCAGCCTTGCGCCATATTTTAATTGGGAATGTGAAGCAAGAATGAACCGTACCGCTTTTACGCCGTAAAATATCCGGCATCCGGGCCCGATGATCCCGTTCACCAGTTCGCAGCCTTCGCCGATCTGTGATGGCGCCTCTGCGGAAGAATTGATGGTGAGATTCTTCAATTTATTTGCACCCTTCAGATAGGCATCTGTACCGGTTTTCACATCTTTAACGATTTTGCAATTTTTGATCACGGTGCGGTCACCGATCATTCCGTAATAACCGCGTCTTTTGTCAAATTCGTTTTCCGTGAACTGCCGGAAACTGGATTGCAGGTTTTCGTCATCGCGGAAACGGCTCCAGAGCCAGGCGTCTCCCGGTAACATTCCGTCAAATGGAATAATGCTCCTTCCGCCATTTTCATTGCATATCTCCAGCTGGATCCGGATGGATTCCGGTTCGCCTTCGCGGAGAATTCCATTTCCGAATTTTGCGTGATCGGTGGTGGCGAGTTCATTGACGTTGACCAGCATCACATCGTTGCCGATGAGATAGTGAGAGAGGTAATTTACATTATCGATTACCACGTTGTTTCCGATATCGCAACTGATGATGGTGCTGTTGTATAAGCCGACGGGTCTGCGTAGATTGTGAAATTCCAGGAAATAAGGTTCCAACCTGCCGATGCGAACCAATCCAAAAAAAGAACAGTTGTGAACGAGTTCGGGCAGGAAGATATCGGAAACCATCACGTTGGCCCAGTTATCTGAAGAATTTCCGTTTTTATTTAATAACGACACTTCGTCTGTTTTCAAATGCCGGTACTGAATGCCTGAATGATTTTGCTCCATGCGCAGGTAATATTCATCTTTTCCCTGCGGAAGATATTCGGGTGGGATGAAATTGTATCCGAGTTTACGTAATGGCGTTTTGCTAATCTCGTTCATTTTGGTTTATTCGGTATCTGTGTATTTATTCAACGGTCACACTTTTTGCCAGATTCCTGGGTTTATCCACATCCAGGCCCTTTGCCATACCCAGATAGCATGCGAAAAGCTGAAGGGGAATAACGCTCAATAAAGGAGCAGTCATTTCGTCGGTGACCGGAACCATCATGATATCATCTGCGAGACCGGTAATGATTTCATCTCCCTCGCTAATTACTGCGACCACCTTACCCTTTCTGGCCTTTATTTCCTGGATATTGCTCACTATTTTTTCGTGATAGGCGTCCCGTGTTGCTACAAAAAGAACCGGCAGGTTTTCGTCTACCAGCGCAATGGGGCCATGCTTCATCTCTGCAGCCGGATATCCTTCTGCGTGGATATAGGAGATCTCTTTCAGCTTGAGAGCTCCTTCCAGGGCCACCGGGAAGCTATAGCCTCTTCCGAGATAGAGGGCATCCCGGGCATCCTTATATTTTTCCGCAAGATTTCGGATATGATCTGCGGAACGCAGCAGCTCTTTTATTTTTTCCGGAATGGACTGAAGTTCGGCAAGCAGTTTCATATACCGGTCCTCCGGGATAGACCTTTTTTCGAAAGCAATCTTCAGGGCAATCAGCAACAGAACCACTAATTGGGCCGTGAAAGCTTTGGTGCTGGCCACTCCGATTTCCGGACCTGCGTGGGTGTAGGCGCCAGCATGCGAAATACGGGATATCGATGAACCAACTACATTCACCACGCCGAAAATAAAAGCGCCCTGTTCCTTTGCATTTTCAATGGCCACGATGGTATCTGCCGTCTCCCCGCTTTGTGAAATGGCAATGATCACATCACCGGGATGTATCACGGGATTCCGGTATCGGAATTCTGAAGCGTATTCTACCTCTACCGGTATGCGGCAACATTCTTCCAGCACGTATTCGGCAATCAGTCCGGCATGCCAGCTGGTACCGCAGGCCACAATGATGATTCTTTTTGCCTGGGAAAGCTTGTCGAGGTGATTTTGTACTCCTGCCATCGTGATCGTTCCTTTGCCAACATCCAACCTCCCGCGGAGACAATCAAAAACAGTATCCGGCTGTTCAAAAATTTCTTTCAGCATGAAATGGTCATAACCTCCTTTTTCAATGGCCGTGAGTTCCAGATCAAGTTTTTGGATATACGGTGTGATCTTTTCATTGCCCAGGTTTTTCAGGATGAGCTCGTCACATTTGATGATCGCCAGTTCGTAGTCATTCACATAGACCACTTCTTTGGTGTATTCAATGATGGGAGAAGCATCGGATGCCAGGAAATGTTCCCCCTTTCCAATCCCGATCACGAGGGGGCTGCCTTTTCTTGCAGCGATGAGCGTGTCCGGATGATCTTTTTCGAGCAATACAATCACGTATGCGCCTACGACCCTTTTCAGCGCAATGCGCAGGGCTTCTTCCAGACTGCAATGGTTATTATCCTGTATGTATTCAATGAAGTTGAGCAATACCTCGGTATCCGTGTCGCTTTTAAAAGGGTATCCTTTTTTGACCAGCTCATTCTTAAGCTGCGCATAATTTTCAATGATGCCGTTGTGGATCATAGCCAGCCGGCCACTGGCAGAAAGATGCGGATGGGCATTCCGGTCACTGGGTTCGCCATGGGTCGCCCACCGGGTGTGCCCGATGCCGGCATGCGCATGGAGGTCTTTACCGATCACGCTTTCTTCCAGTCCTGCTACCCGTCCCTGTTTCCGGTAAACTTTGAGCTCCCGATCCAGGAGGGCAACTCCCGCACTGTCGTAGCCCCGGTATTCCAGTCGTTTAAGGCCTTTGAGGATAACCGGATAAGCTTCGCGGGGACCGATATAGGCAACAATTCCACACATAGTCAAGGGGTTTAAAAATAGTGAATAACAGGCAAACTCTGTTCCAGTTTGCTTATTCCCGGGCCGCGGGTTACAATAAGATTCCTTTCATAAAATAAAGGGCCACATTGAAGTAAATGACCAGACCGGTTACATCCACCAGGGTCGCCACAAACGGTGCGGAAGAAACAGCCGGATCTGCTCCGAGTCTTTTCAGGATGATCGGCAACATACTGCCGACAAAAGTTCCCCACAGCACAACCCCAATGAGCGCAAAACTCACGGTAAGCCCGATCAGCTCCCAATGTGGCTTGTAAATATCTTTAAAAAAACCGTGCACCATCAGCAGGTGCCATACGAAAATCCGGATAAACCCGATTATGCCCAAAATACTGCCCAATACCAGGCCGGAAAGGATTTCTCTTCGCATGACCCGCCACCAGTCGCGGATGGTTACCTCACCCAGGGCCATGGCCTGGATGATCAGGGTGGAGGCCTGGGATCCGCTGTTTCCCCCGCTGGACATGATCAGGGGTAAAAAGTTGGTGAGGATAAGTACTTTCGCCAGTTCATCATTATAATAAGCCATTGCCGTCGCGGTAAGCATTTCACTCAGGAAGAGGATAATGAGCCAGCCTACCCGTTTCTGAATTAGTTGAAAAAACGGAGTTTCCAGGTAAGGATGGTCCAGGGCCTCAGATCCCCCGATTTTCTGAATATCCTCCGTGAATTCTTCGGTGGCAACCCACAATACGTCATCAATGGTAACGATGCCGAGCAGCACCATATTATTGTCGAGCACGGGCAGGGCCATGCGGTTATTCATCTTAAAAGCCTGGCTGGCTTTTTCCTGGTCATCCGTCACATTCAGATAGATAAAGCGGTTGTCGATTACATCCGCAATGATTTTATCGGGATCTGCCAGAATGATTTCCCGGATCTTGATATCATCTATAAAAACCCCTTTTTCATCTACTACATAAACCACATCGATGGTTTCACTGTCTTTGCCCACGGTGCGGATATGGCGGATCACCTGGCGGATGGTCCAGTCTTTCTGAACGGCGATGTAATCCGGGGTCATCAGCCTGCCCACGCTGCTGTCAGGATATCCCAGCAGGGCAAGGGTAATCTTCCTTTCTTCGGGATCCAGCATTTTGATGAGCTCTTTCACCACTTCGCTGGGCAGGTCCTCCAGGAAAGAGGTCCGGTCATCTGCGGGCAGCCCGTTCAGCAATTCAGCCGTTTTCCAGGGCGACAATTCCTGAATGATTCGTTTCTGGGTGGGGAAATCCAAAATTTTGAAAGTACTCACCGCCCGGTGCATACTGAGGTTACTCAGGATTTCACTCTCACGGTCCGGTAACTGATTGATGAGTTCCGCCACATCGCTGATATTCTGCTTATCCAGAAAAGCGTGAAGGGCCAGGGTATCCTCAGATTGGATCACATCCAGCAGTTGCTCTTCCAGGGAAGTATTTTCAATTTCGGCCGCCATGCGTCAAATTTACAGCGAAGCCTTGATAAATTGCGCCTGGAAGCGATTCCCTGATATCATATCCATAAACATAACCGCAATTTATGATTCTGCCTGCTCTGTATATTGCTGCAACCTCCCGCAAAGGCCGGGGCGTATTTGCCAGTGAACCCCTGATCAAAGGGACGCTGATCGAGGTGTCGCCGGTTATTGTGATGAGCAAGGAAGACAGGATCCTGCTCGATCAAACCCTGCTGCATGATTATATTTTTCTCTGGGGTAAAAATCAGCTTCAATGCTGTGTTGCGCTGGGCTATCTCTCGTTGTACAATCACGACTATCAGGCCAACTGCGATTATGAAATGGAATTCGACGAAGCCATCATCCGGATAACCACCGTTCGCGACGTGCCGAAAGGAGAGGAGTTATGCATTAACTACAATGGTAGCTGGAATGATTCCCGGCGCGTATGGTTTGACAAATTATCTTTTCCTTAACCGGTGGAATGGTCTATATTTGTAAGGTAAACTTACCAGTTTACCTTTATTTATGGTTTCCGAACAAAACAACAAACAACTGGCTTCCGATCTCCGGACGGTCGTAAGCCGGTTGGTTAAAAAACTCCGGCATAAATCGGCCAGCGGCGAAAAGCTTTCCCTTACGGAACGATCCACAATTGCTTTGTTGGATCAGCACAAGGAATTATTGCCCAGCGAACTGGCGGTCATGGAGAAGAT
>JAUZOD010000087.1 GCA_030706635.1 Bacteroidota bacterium | reverse complement strand
GTGACCGGTGGTGTGGTTGACCCAAATACCGTGCACGGACAATTCGGGGTAGAACCGCTGCCTACAGTAAAAATTATCGATGCTGAAGATGCGGTTGCTGTAAAATTTCCGGAGTCATCAATCCCTCTGGCTTTAATCGTGTACACGCCGTTACCGGGAGGAGTCCAGGTGTACGTCCAGCTGGATGTTCCGCTTGCAGGAAACCAGGTGGCACCCCCGTCAAAAGAAAGCTCCACGCCGGCAATAGTATTTGCATCTGTAGCTGTTCCAGTAATCGTAACAGGTGACAATGAACTTGTTGAAGAATTATTTGCGGGTGATGTGATGACCGTTACGGGTGCGGTAACATCGGTTGACGTTCTGGCAGCCGTTAATCCGGTTTGCAGGGTTGCGGGCTGAACGCCCATGTCTGCAAACAGGTTGATGGTTGCCTGTTGCATGGCCGTACTGGTCTGATTCCAGGGTGCCACGTTCCGGTCATGGTTGGCGTCCAGGCCCCAGGCCCATTGTACCGTGCCGGCTCCAAATACCAGACCACCGCCAGCCGATTTATACAATGACAATTTGTGAACATGGCCATCCAGAGAGGTGCTCGATAATGTCATCCGTCCGGGGGGGTTGCTGGCTGCAAATTGTTCCCAATCCCATTCGTATCCCAGTGTTCCGGCAGCGAGCGTGGCCGTTTGACCCGCTCCTAAGCTGGCCACCGTTGTGTTACGCCAGAATCGTAAACCTTTATAGGCAGCCGGAACGGTTATCGTACCAGCGGTGCCGTCCCAGCTGATTTCGCCGCTCAAACTATTTTCCGGCTTGCACGCATTGCCGTTCGGGAAACTGCATCCGTCCCGCCACAAGCCGGTCCATTCACTCGTCGGATCACATTTTCCACCGCAGGCATTTTCTGCCGGAGTCGCCATCGTCCCTTCTTTGTAGCAAACCATTGTGCGGTTTGGCGTATTGGTTCCGTCAGTACTGTTTTCCCATCTTGTTTTCCAGTACACTTCATTGCCGCTGAAAAAAGCCAGGTGTTTGCCGGCAGCACGTGCAGCTTCCACACTGTTACGTTCTTCCTTTGACCAGTATTCATCGTGGCCCACGGACATGAACACTTTGTGATTGAGCAAAAGATTACCGCTGCGCACAACATCCACATCGGTGGTATAACTTATATCGTATCCGTTTCTTTCCAGGAAACGGATCATCGGGTATTCAGAGTTGAATAGCCAGTCTTCCATAACTCCTCCCCCTCCGCCGCCGTCCCGTGTGATGAAGGGACGGTTATAACTCACTTTGGAACCGTGATTGTTAGCCAGCCCCGGCCCTACATACAGACTATTCCCTCCGTAACCATTGTATGCCTGCCAGGTGGCATCCGATGTTTTGAAAAAAAGCGCCGATGTGCTGGCATCGTCGCGCACAATAAAGGCAATATGACTTGAACCGCCGCCGCCCGCGGCAGACCTGGTGAGTTTGGCAATGTAGATTCCGGAAACAGCCGTTGAAGGAACTGCCCAGCTCGCATTGATCGTCCAATTTCCGCAATCGGTGAGACCGGAAGTGTTGTCGTACCCGCAGGCATTCTGCGCAACGCCGGTAAAAGCTGTGCCCAGATCGGCAACGAGACGCGCACCATTACCCTGATAATAGCCCAGGCGGTATATTTTGATGCCGAATTGTTTATTGGTCCCCGAATTGACATCAATTTTGAAACTGATGGTGGCTCCTTTATTTACACTGATGTCTGTTGAATACCCCTGTATAGTATGATCTCCGAACGAACCATCGGAATTGGTTGTGAGATCCCATTCTGAATTCGGATTGCCTGTTTTTGCATTCTCCGTAACAATGGCGTTCTGGGCAAAAGAGGAAATGAACAGGCATAGCAGCAGTGGGAACAAAAAAGTAATCTTTTTTATTCCGGAGGAATAAGGTTTAGGGTTCATAAGTTATACTACAAGTAATAAATTACCACAAACGGAAAACAGGTTTACATGGATATTACCTGAGTGTTTGAAAGGGGCCGGGATAGATTTACAAGGATATTATATTACCTGGAGTTTGAATGGGGGTCGGATAAAAATGCTGGGAGCAATCGGCCTGACGCCACAAAATAAATACTAATATTTCAATTAGGATTAAAAATTTAATTTTTATAATAAGAAATAGTTTCTTACTATGGAAATCAATTAATTACTATTTCTCTATTCTTCTAAGCCTTAAAAAAGTGAGGATATAATATAATTGTTCCTGGCTTAATTTTGCCGCGACAGAATGATTTTTCGGATCGCCCTTGATGTACATGGCATTGTAATTGTCAATCTGTGTTTTTGTAAAATTCGGGATCGTCTCCTTTCCCTTATCATAGATTCCGTGACAATGTGAACAATTTATTTTATACAGAATTTTTCCTTTCTCAAACCAGTCTATTGCATTTGCACGGGCTTGTTCTCCATAATGCGCCGGTATATTATATTCCGGAAGTTTTTTTTTGGTTGCACAGCACACAAAAAAGAAACAGGACAAAACAGCCAATATGGAAACCAGGTATTTCACTAATAAAAATTATCGTTTGAATTCATGTACTGCTATATATTCCCGCATCTGCACGCGCCATCCTGTTCGGCGACAGCCATGGGAGACCGCTCAAGATTACCCCTTTTCGCGCACGACGCTTACTTAATGGAATTTGCGAGACTAAAATTAGTCCACAATCATTTTTCTCACATCCCAGAAATTTCCGGAACGCAATCTGTAGAAATAAAGTCCCTTCCCAAGCGTCGCCGTATTCAGATCATAATAATGAATCCCGGCATCCTGCTTTTCATTTACCAGCATTTTCACCTGCCTGCCCTGCAAATCAAAGAGCACCAGTTCTACCGCTGCTTTCACCGGAATTTTATAGCTGATCCGGGTATTTTGATTGGGTACGGGGTTGGGGAAATTCTGCAGAAGAAAATAGGCTAATGTATCGTTGCCAGATCCAGACTGTGTTTTCGTGTTCGTCATAAACACCGGATCAACCCAATAATTTATTTTATTGCCGGATGCGCTGGAGGGGAAAGCCGGACTGGATGTATATTCATATACACCATTGGGGCCATCGGTTCCGTCTGCCAATGCGGTTAGCGGACCATTGACCACAGGGTCGGTGAAATAACCGGCCGTATAAGTATAATTGCCTGCAAGGCTGAAATAGGCCGCCACATACGTGGTGTTGGCTGCAATGGCAACCGGTGTGCCGAAGAACACGGTTTGCCAGCCGGTACCGGTTTCATTGGTAAATACAGCTTGTGCCAGCCTGGTTCCTGCAGAGGAATATAATTCCCCAAAATGCGTTCCGGTATTCCCGGATGTTTTATAGAATCGAACCCCGGTAACATAACCCGAAACGCTGCTTCTGAACTTAACGCCCAGCTCCACAGACATTCCGTCGTTAGTCGTGACCGAGACCGGCGCCGGATTTGCGAATACGCTCGTTACCGAACCTTCGGCAAGAACCGTGACGGTTACCTGAGAAACACTGCTGGTTCCGTTTACTGCAAGTTGAAATACATAAGTCCCCTGAATCATTCCCGTGACCATCGTGGATACTGTGGCCGGCTGCGCAATGGCGGCCGCATTGGGCCCGGAAATCTCCGTCCACGTATAATCCGTTATAGGTCCTATTGAGCCGCTGCCATCCAGCGCTACGGAGGAAGTGGGCAAACTGATCGTTTGATTACTTCCGGCATTGGCAAATGCCGATGAGAGTTGGTCGGAAAACAGCACATCAACCCAGTAATTCAGTTTATTGCCGTTAGCGCTGGATGGAAAAGCCGGACCGGAAGAATAACAATAAACGCCATTGGGACCATCGGTTCCGGCAGCCAGCGCGGTTAACGGGCTGTTGAAGACCGGATTGCTGAAATAGTCATAAGTGTAAGTATAATTGCCGTCGCTGCTGAAATAAGCCGCTATATAGGTCGTGTTGGCTTTAATAGCGACCGGTGTGCTGAAGGATGCCGTTTGCCAGCCGGTGCCGGACTCATTGGTAAATGTGGCCTGCGCCAACGGGATTCCTGAAGAAGAGTATAGTTCCCCGATATGCGTTCCCATATTGCCCGATGTTTTGTAAAAGCGAACCCCGGTGATATAACCTGGCGTGCTGCTGCTGAATTTAACGCCCAGCTCAAGGGCTTTTCCGTCATTACTTGTGACTGAGCCCGGTGTTTGATTTGTAAAGATAGTAGTCGGTGGATTCTGAGCCTGCAAAACGGTCATCAGCATGAAACCTGCAGCCGTTGCCAGTATCCGCCGCCAGCAATCCATGAAACCCGGTCCGGCAAGAGCGGAATGTGTGAGTACGAGAATCAAGACAAGGGTAGAAAAAACGATCATAAAGGTACTATTGATAGCACACAGCCAACCGCATCAGGATAAGGTTAATCAAACAACCGGAAACCGGTCAGGGAATTGGAAAGAAATCAACTTGAAACCGCAGACTGGGTATCTCAGAGAACATGGACGATGAAGCAATATTAATAGAAAAAACTGAATTCTCATAATATCGGCGGGATGAAGACGTGTCGGGCGGCCCATCTTATTCATTTTCAATTTTCACTGTTCTATGCAATAATAGGACCACCGGAAAGCTGATCGGAGATCCCTAGTTCAGCATAATCTCATCCGTAAAAACCCATCCCGGTTTGTTCGGCGAATTACTCCACTTGGGCAACTTCTTGTTGTTAACTGCAATCACTTTAATAAATCTCACGGATGTGGGTGGAAATTTACACTCCTGGAGACATAGGGACGCATTCTC
Organism: Bacteroidota bacterium; assembly: GCA_030706635.1. Lineage (GTDB taxonomy): Bacteria > Bacteroidota > Bacteroidia > Chitinophagales > Chitinophagaceae > Puia. Next base: position 7,763 of record JAUZOD010000087.1, on the reverse strand, counting down.
TCCTTTCACCATAGGTTTCGGCGTTACCGTTTTCAAAAGTCTTAAATGCGACTGGTCGTTGCCACCCCATATTTCGACCTGAACGGGAGGGAAAATATCCGATCCGGAATTTTTCATGAAATGCAAGCCGACTGAACTGAGTTTTACAAGCTTTTCAAACTTCAGCAATAGCTTCATATCCTTTTGAAAGCCCTGCCACCTTCCACTTCCGGTATTGAAATCACCGATTAGATGGTCCGACAGGGTGTTTGGGCCATCCCCTTTATAAGAATCGTCCGGCAGGCTGATATAGCCAATGCTGTCGGGCCTGTAAGCACTTTTATAAAAATTATACGTAATGGTATCGCTACCCAGCCAGGTTGCTTTAAAAGCGCGCGCTTTAAACATAACATCCTTATCCACTGCAACAAAATCACTGTACAGCGGTGAGGCAGAACTGTCTGGTCCCGAGCCGTCCAGAGTATAACGGATCTGCACACCCGGAATCGGATGCCTTAAGCTGATGTGCATACTATCCGTAAAAACCGATTTCGCAGTCACCATGATGGGAAGATTCAACTGCATGGGCGCAGTCTGTTTGAAACCTTCAACAAACTGCACCTGGTTGTTTGCTTTCTGCCATTGGGCAATCTCGTCCCCCGTGAGACCTGTATCCCATACAAAGACTTCCTTCAAACTTTTTATCTTACCAAGGGATGCGATGGCTGATTTATCTATTTTATCCCCGGCGAGAGACAGGCTCTTTAAATATTTAAGCATGGTGAGCTGTGCCAGTCCATTGGCGGTTATATTGGTAAATGCCAGATCCAGCGTGCGAAGATTCTCCATCTGGGCAACGTTCTTCAGATCTGCATCCACGACGGGCATCTTATTTAAGTTCAGGTCAACAATTTGCTTTTTAAGCACCAGCAGGTCTTCCAGCGATTTCGAAGTAAATTGTTTCTTGTTGTAGAAATCCACCACCAGCGCGGGAGATTCAGCAGCTAACGGATACACAACGCGATAGTTGTTGCTGAGTCCTTTTATCGTCTTTTCATCCGCAGAAGCAAAATCATACTTCTCTTCTTCAGGCGGCGCCAAATATTTCGAAGCCGTAATCCGAAGGGAATCGGTCACCGGCAACTCAATCAGTTTCTTTTTAAAATCGGCTCCGGATTGTATCCAGCGGTAAATGATGTTCATCTCATCGGCGGTCAGCTGCGGTTTTCCGGTCAGGGGCATGTGTTTTTTCTCGTCCTCCGGCAGCTTAATGCGCTGGATGATCAGACTGCTGTCCGCATGCAATGCCACAAATGGCTTTCCGTTTTTGCCGCCTTTCAGAATATCGTCCGGATTATCCAGAACCAGTCCGCCCTTCGCTTTTCCGCTGTTATGACAACTCATGCACTTGGATCTGAATATCGGTTGAACCACATCGGTATAGATGACCGCTTTCTCCACCGGTACTTTTGCGGTTCCCAGGGAAGCGATCAGCGGGGTACTGATATAATCTTCACCGTGTGTTATACCAGCTCCGAGATGACCACCGACCACTACACAGATGATGGCTATCGCGGCACTGACTTTGGCTATACGCGCCCTGTACCAGGTTGAATTACGGTACCAGTAGATGGCAGACGCAATAAACACGATCGCCAGTCCCATCCATTTATGCCATGCCACCGTGCTCCCGGAATAACCACTCTCGTTGGACAGCAACAAGCCCATGATCACGGTAATAGCAGCAGACAGAGCGCCTGTGAGCAACAATGCCTTGATGAAATCCTGATAGAAGGTTTGATTCTGTAAATCAGGCCTGAACCTGAAGAACTCCATGCCCATGGCGAGCAGAATGAAGACAATAGGAAAATGGAGGAACATCGTATGCATCCGGCCGACGGACTGAAGCCAGGCCGGGATGACCATTCTGCTTTCAAAAAAAACCAAAAAAAGGATGAATATATCGGCAGCAAACAAAAGGTTCTCGGCGATACGTTTAGTCGCAAATTTCATATGGAAATAATAAAAGCCAAAAATCAGGCGATGATCCCGTTCACTACCTTTCCTCCGGTGTCAGTTAAACGGTATCTGCGGCCCTGGCTTCTAAAGGTGAGTTTTTCATGGTTTAGTCCTAACAGATGTAAACAGGTGGCATGGAAATCATGAACGTGAACCGGATCACGGATAATATTGTAACCGAATTCATCCGTCTCGCCATGAACAATGCCTCCCTGAACGCCACCGCCGGCCATCCAGATGCTGAAGCAGCGCGGGTGATGGTCACGGCCATAATTATCTTTTACGAGTTTGCCCTGGCTGTAATTGGTGCGGCCGAATTCGCCACCCCAAATCACCAGCGTTTCATCCAGCAATCCTCTTTGTTTTAAATCGGTGACCAACGCAGCAGATGCCTGATCAACATCTTTTGCCTGGCCGGCCATTTCTTTTGGCAGGTTACCGTGCTGATCCCAGCCCTGGTGATAGAGCTGCACAAAACGGACTCCGTTTTCTGACAGCTTGCGGGCGAGTAAACAATTGGCTGCATAAGTTCCGGGCAACAAACAATCGGGACCATACATCTTCACGATATCATCAGATTCTTTGGAAACATCCGTAATGTCCGGCACTGCGGTCTGCATGCGGTAGGCCATTTCATATTGCTTGATCTTGGTGCTGATTTCCGGATCGCCGAATTCTTTGTAAGAAAGGTCATTCATTTCAGCGAGCTTGTCCAGCATTTTGCGCCGGCCCTGCTTATCCAAACCGGCCGGATCGTTCAGATACAATACGGGATCATCACCGCTGCTGAACTGAACCCCCTGATAAACCGAATCCAGAAATCCATTGCTCCACAATTTAGAATATACGCCCTGACCATTACCCTTACCGCGGGAAAGCAACACACAGAAAGAAGGAAGGTTTTTATTTTCACTTCCCAGCCCATAGCTCATCCAGGATCCGAAACTCGGCAGATTGCCCTGCTGCGCCCCGGTCTGGAAGAAAGTCAATGCCGGATCGTGGTTAATGGCTTCGGTAAACATGGATTTAACGATGCAGATGTCATCCGCAATTTTTGCGGTATGCGGGAAAAGATCGCTTATCCATGCCTGTCCTCTTCCATATTGCTTGAAATCATAAAAAGAACCCACGAGCGGGAAGTGGGCCTGATCGGCTGACATGCCCGTTAAACGCTGACCCATGCGGACGGATGCCGGCAGATCCATGCCAACCATCTCTCTGAGTTTGGGCTTAAAATCAAAAGACTCCAACTGTGAGGGTGCCCCATTCTGAAAAAGATAGATAACCCTTTTTGCTTTGGGAGCGAAATGCGGAACACCCAGCATTGCAGCAGCCGCATCATCATCTGCAGCGCCGCTAAAGAGGTTGGGGATCAACAAAGACCCCAACGCCACGCTTCCCAGTCCAAGACTCATCCTGGACAGGAATTTCCGCCGGTTGATGTTGAGGTGGCTTTCTATGATTTCTTTTTCCATTTGCTTTTGCTTGAGATTTTTAACTCCCTATATTTTTGTTGACGGTTGACAGTTGACGGTTGACCGAATTAATATGCGGATCCGCACCTGATATCGGTCAACCATCAACTGTCAACGGTCAACCTATTCTTCACGATTTAGTAATCGTTTCATCCAGATTATAAATCGTCGTTATCACCTGCATCATGGCAGCAGCGGAAATCCTGTTCACTTTATCATTCACCGGGAATTCCCCGACTGACAATAATTTCCGCGCATTCTGTTTTTCATTCGAAAAGATCTGAACCTGTCCGGTATAATAATCATCCAGTATCTTCTGTTCCTGAATGGTTGGTCTGCGGCATACGATCAGGCGAAATGCTTTGATGATTTTATCTTCCGGCTTGCTGGGTTCTTTAACCAGCTTTACCGCCAGCACCCGTGATGCTTCCAGTACCGTTGGATCGTTCATCATCACGAGAGCCTGCAGGGGCGTATTGGTATTGGATCTTTTCACTTCACATTGATCCCGGTTACTGGCATCAAAGAGGATCATCGAGGGCGGCGGCAGCGTTCGTTTGATGAACGTGTATAGGCCACGGCGATAAAGACTATCTCCGTGATCCTGTTTGTAGGTAGCCAGGGTGCCCCGACCGGAGGTGGAAGCTTCCCACAAGCCGGCAGGCTGATAAATTTTCAGACTGGGCCCACCAATCGTTTTAACGAGGAGGCCGCTGCTTGCCAACACCATATCCCTTATGAATTCTGCCGGCAACCGGAACCGCGGCCCCCTGTCGAGATAGATATTCTCAGGATCCGCTTTTAATTTTTCCGGCGAAATAACGGCCGACTGCCGGTAAGTGGCGGACATCATTATTTTCTTGACCAGATATTTAATATCCCAACCATGATTAACGAAATCCACCGCCAGCCAGTCCAGTAGCTCAGGATTCGTGGGAAGTTCCCCCTGCATGCCGAAATTGCTCGCCGTTTTTACAATACCCCGTCCAAAAAGTTCCTGCCAGATCTGGTTGACATATACCCTTGCCGCGAGTGGATTGCGTTTATCAAAAAGCCATTCCGCAAGTCCCAGTCTGTTCTTTGGATAATCTCCAAAAGGCAGGATGGCCTTGGGAGTTCCTGCCACTACCGAGTCCCCGTGATTATCATATACTCCTCGTTTAAGTATATAGGTGGTCCGCACCTTACTGCTGTCGCCCATGATAGAGACAATCAGATTGTTGGTATCGGGCTTATTAATAAAACTCAGAACCCCCTTCACATCGTCATTGGTGATTTGCATCTTCGGATTCTTGGCGTACGTGTCCGGACCGCCCACCGTAGATTCAAGTCCCTTTTCATTTACATTGTTGAAAAAAGCAAACATCTGATAGTACTCCCTCTGCGAAAACGGATCATACTTGTGGTCATGGCAATGTGCACATTCGAGCGTAACCCCGACAAAGGCCCGGCCAAAAGTATTGGTGCGGTCCGTTACATATTCCACCCGGTATTCCTCATCAATTACGCCACCTTCTTCTGTTATCTTATGATTACGGTTAAACCCCGTTGCCAGCAATTGTTCCTTGGTTGGATTGGGCAGCAGATCGCCGGCCAGCTGCCAGGTCACAAAGGTGTCGTAGGGCATGTTCTCGTTAAAGGCATGAATAACCCAATCCCGCCAGGGCCACTGGCTCCTGTAGTTGTCGTCCTGATAACCATGGGAATCCGCATAGCGGGCCACATCCATCCAGTGAACGGCCATTTTTTCTCCATACGCGGGACTCTGCAATAACCGGTCAATCATTTTTTCATATGCATGCGGGGAATTGTCAAGCTGGAAACTATCCATCATCCCGATGCTGGGCGGCAGGCCGGTGATATCAAAAGAAATTCTTTTCAGCAGCCTTTCCTTATCGGCTTCTTCATTGGGCTTTAATCCCTTCTGCTGCAGCTTATTTAATATGAAATAATCAATCTCGTTCTTTGCCCAACCCTTGTCTTCGATCTTGGGTAAAGGCGCTTGTACCGGAGGAGTGAAAGCCCAGTGTTTTTCGTACCTGGCTCCCTGGCTAATCCATTTTTTGAGTATTTCTATCTCCTCAGGGGTCAGCGACAAATTTGATGAGGGGGGCGGCATCAGCTCCGACGTATCTTTTGAAGAGATACGCAGATACAGTTCTGAATGAAAGGGATCTCCGGGAACCAGCGCATGTGCCTTGGGGTTATCCTTTAACGCCTTGTAGGCCTCTGCCTCTATGTCCAGGCGAAGACCCGCTTTTCGCTTATTGGCATCAGGGCCATGACAGGCATAGCATTTATCCGAAAGAATGGGCCGGACTTTAAAGTTGTAACTGATTTCGGATGACTTTTCCAGTGAGGCACCTGAAGCATTGCGACAGGATTGCACCAAAAAGACTGCAGCGGAAACCGACAGCAACAAGAACAGGATTAATTTTCGCATGGCACTAACTATAGGTTTAACCGCGGATCCGGTACCTGGGGCTAAATTTTAGTGAAAATTAATCAAAAAACGCCTTTTTTTGAAATATATCTTGTGAAGGGTTCAATACCTTGAAGCCTGATTTCATTGCATTTAGAGAGAAAAGCCTTGTATTACTGCATTCCGGAACAGCACCGCCAAAATCACGCAGGTTAATATTCATGAATAAGCAGAATAATAGTTATATATGGAAAATCAGGCAAAACGGGTCAAAACCGTATTTTACGCGGGCATGATTACTGCAAGCGACACTGTATTAAATGATGTTTAATATGAAAGCGGTAAGAATTCACGAATATGGCGGACCGGAAAAATTAAAATATGAAGACGCCCCGCGTCCGGAGCCGGCTCCGGATGAAGTGCTGATCAAAGTGTATGCAAGCGGCGTGAATCCCATAGACTGGAAGATCCGGGAAGGAAGCCACAAAGAAAAATTCCCCGGGAATTTACCGCTGACCCTGGGTTGGGACGTCTCCGGCGTGGTGGAAGAAGCGGGAAAGGAGGTAAAAAACCTGAAGACCGGTGATGAAGTATATAGTCGTCCTGACCCCACCCGCAACGGAACCTACGCGGAATATGTTACTGTAAAGGCCGGCCAGGTTGCAAAAAAACCAAAAAGCATCGATCATATCAAGGCAGCAGCAGTGCCGCTTGCGGGGCTCACCGCCTGGCAGGCATTATTTGAACACGGCAAGCTGCAGGCAGGGCAAAAAGTTTTAATCCACGCCGCTTCCGGTGGTGTAGGAACCTATGCCGTACAGTTTGCCAAATGGAAGGGCGCGTACGTTATTGGCACCACTTCAGAAAAAAACATCTCCCTGGTCAAGGATCTGGGTGCTGATGAAGTGATCGATTATAAAAAAGAAAAATTCGAAGATCGCTTAAAGGATTTGGACCTGGTGTTGGATACGATCGGCGGCGAAACGCAGAAGCGTTCATTTAAGGTGTTGAAAAATGGAGGCCGGCTGGTCACCACGGTAAAACCGGAGGGGAATGAAGATGCAAAAGCCCGGAATATAGTGATCGCAGGTTTTATGGCGCAGTCCTATCCTGCGGACCTGGAACAAATGGCCGCATTAATAGATCAGGGAAAAGTCAGGCCTGTTATTGCGAAAGTTTTTCCGCTGGAACAGGCCGCAGCCGCTGAGGAGCTCAGCGAGCATGGACATGTCGCGGGAAAGATCGTGCTCCGCGTGGTTGAAGACTAGATCCTACCTTTGCAAAAAAAAAATACCGTGAAAGCATTTCTGGGAATGGGTCTGCTGGGTTCCAATTTTGTCAGGGCCCTCATTAAAAAAGGAGAACAGGTACAGGTTTGGAACAGGACCCCTGCAAAAGCAAAAGCATTGGAAGCTTACGGGGCAAAATCGTTTGACCGGGTTGAAGACGCCGTGAAGGGAGCCGACCGGATTCATATGACCCTGAAGGACGATGATTCCGTGAATGAGGTTTTGGAAAAAGCAAAGTCCGGATTCCAGCCCGGTGTGATCATCATTGATCATACCACAACCTCTTCCGACGGCGCCGCAGAACGTACCGCTCTCTGGAAAAAGAGAGGTTATACGTACCTGCATGCGCCGGTTTTTATGGGGCCGCCGAACGCCCTGGAAAGTACAGGATACATGCTGCTTTCCGGCGATCCCGCGCTGATTAAAAAACTGGAACCCGAGCTTTCCAGTATGACCGGCAAGCTGATCAATTTCGGCGCAGCAAGTAATACGGCTGCCGGTATGAAACTGATCGGCAATCTGTTCCTGATCTCGCTGACGGCTGGACTCGCCGATGCGCTGACCCTCGCAAAAACATTG
>JAUZOD010000086.1 GCA_030706635.1 Bacteroidota bacterium | reverse complement strand
TCTCCGTTTATCGAAACCAAAATAAAATAAAGTTTGTTTTGACGTTTAATGAAGGCAATATCAGCGGGAATGCATAAAAATCCACGAGGTTCAATATAAACATCTAATTTTCGATCCGGACCATTACTCCAGGATATTTGTTTGAATCTCAGATAATAATTTACCAGTGTATCACCCGATACGCGAATTTGCAAAGAATCTCCAGACAAATTCAAAATGATTTTGTCTATTCTGTTTGTTGTGTCGTTGCTGTAGTCAAGGGTAAATCTATCTGCACCCACGTAGCTATACATTATATTTACTTTATCCTCCGAATTCTTACGTTTTAGGTCCATCAGTTTTGGAAGCGACTCATTTATTGAATCGGAGATTTTATAAGTAATTACTGTGTAATCATCTTTGTAGTCAAATTCCGTGATGGGAGACCTATATTTAGTATTATAAGAAACAATGTTTGAGATCGCCGACGTATCCATCGAACTCAGTAGTGACAAATATTCGTTTCGAATAGTGTTTGAAACCGTAAGTCTGTCGGTTTTGGCCATTGGCTCAATACATGAACAACAAAATAGACATTAAGTACTGCTATCATTAGCATCGATCCGGTTACCGCCTTTTTCACTCTTTCTACTGGCATTATGTAGGTTTAATTAGTATGCGGGTCGAACTGATTTCAATGGGGGAGCAAATTCAGGAGCAAAGTAAAGAACAGGGATCAGTAATCTTCCTGAAATAGTGTTTTTTCTTTTCGGTTTTCCATCCGGGCGATAATTGTCTTAAATAACCGCGCCTACAATTTTAGATCATATTCGCCATAATTAATTTTTACTTTTCTCACTTATCCTAACTAGTAAACTCCCACAAATACGGCTTCGGGTTTTGCGGCCGGTTTCTTTTGCGCCTGAGACGGAAAAGATGGGAAAGCTGAAGAATGGTAATATTCCTTTTCCCTGGTAGCGGGCCAGTATCTTCCCAGTCATGCCGCCGAGTAAATTAATGCATGTAAAATAATTTAATCAACTACTCCTTTTTTGTAAACTATTGTATCTGCATGTGGATATAATTCCTCTGACCACTGTTTTGACCTTGAAGAATATTTAGCTGTTTTAAATAATAATAGTCTTATTTCATTAACATTTGGTTTTGATATTCTAAAGAAATATCTAGCTGTATCTTTTTGTTCACGACGAATTTGTAAATAACTCTCCTTTCCAATAGTCTCCAGTGAATAAGTAGCTGTGTCACCAGAATAGTTATCATCTTGGATAAACCTGTTACTTTCCAAAAAAGTCGCTTTGATAGAATCCGTCTTTCTCCGATTTATCCAATTGCCAACCAAATCCTTCTTATCTAATGATGGTGAGCATCCTACGGCAAACCAAAGCATTGCAAGAGTTAGTACAGTCAAGATAAACAAGGCTATCGCGCGAACCATCTTCATTCTACTACGTTGCGTTACAAATAAAACAATTAAAATTTACGGAGATACTTTATATTGAAATTCATTGCGAGCAAATTCAAAATCTGGTTAACATCCACTGCTTCTTTACTATTATTAAAAGTGCCTGGGTTCTGATAGTAATAAAGCCGATAAATATTTGGTGTGGCAATTTCAAAAACGACGCTGCTACCACCATCAAAAGGAAAGTCATAGTTCGGGACCTTTCTGCAATCTGGCAGAGTTAAAATATTCATCTTAACCAATGAATCTACTATAGCTCCTAAATCCAGCCTCTCGGGCAAAGCCTTCTCCCAAAATGAGTAATACAACAATGAATCCCGCCTCCTATTTATATGCCTTAAGACCTCGTAATATTTGGAACTCCAAACATGATTTGAATTTTTCAAGGCCAAAATCTGGATTGTATCCGTCCGAACATATCCAAACCAAATTCGGATTTGCATTGAATCAAAGCCATTTTCGAGTGTATCAATTCTTATGGAATCCCGCGTGGACGTAATATTACAAAGCATATCAGATTTCCCGTCTTTCAAGTCGGCAATATCGCGAGTAAATACCCCTTTAATCCCCGGCCGTTCAGCGCAACCTAAAAGGAGCAAAATCAAAGGTATGACTATTGAAAAATTCATTCTCATGCATCAATATTTTTATTTAGGAAAATTACTATTGATGAAAGCATTCCCATTTTTTGTTATATGGTCCCAACTTAGTGCCATTTTTACGATCAACTATTGTCTCAGGATCCCAGGGCAAAAATCTCACTACCAATTCATTTTCCCGACCATGATTTGCGTATGGGTCTGATGAGTCAAACCCTCTGTTTACCCATAATTTGCCGTCAGGGGCGTACAAGCATAAGGAGTAATTCTCATCAGCCGGGTCATCTATTGCTCGGGGTTTGGATCCTTCGGGTTGAAGATTGTTATTCCAAACCAGTTTATTGTTGGATAACTATCAAAATAATCTTTTTCCCCATAATAATGATAAATACTTCCTATCGTATATTTCCGATCAGGATCCATGTAGCCTACCAAACTTTTTCCCCCACCAGCATTTAAATAAGCTCCAGGATCACTATCCGCATTAATTTTAACTACTTTATCATTGGGATCAATATCCACAGGTGGCCGTATCCCGGTACTCGCAAAAACATCGCTGCACAAATACCTTTTTTGTGTCCGATAGAAAATGTAATCGTATATTGAATGCGCCTGACGTGCAGTCAGCCTGTTCAGGTGGCATACCATTCGCGGTTGCAGATTGGAGCGGATAACATCACGGATTCCCGTTTTGCAGCCGGGTCTTAAATTCTTGACCAGTGGCCTTAAAAAGAGTCTTAGATTACCGGGGAAGAACACTGCTGTTAATAGCCATTGCCACACTGATAAGACTCATTGTCGGATCCGTTTTGGAATTGGGCAGTGCGGAAGCTTATTACTGGACCTATTCGCTGCATCTTCAATGGAACTATTTTGATCATCCTCCCCTGGTTGCCTGGTTGATCAGATTGACCACGGCCAATCTTCTGCTTCATCAGGAGCTGTTTATACGTCTTGGCGCCATAATTTCGTCCGCGATCTGCACATGGCTGATTTTTAAAATAGGAACGGCCGTCAGTAGTCAGCAAACAGGCTGGTTTGCCGCTCTTTTGTATACAGCTTCCTTATACGGCAGTATCATTGCAGGAACATTTATTCTTCCCGATAGCCCTCAGATGGTGTTTTGGCTTGCCGGCATTTTGGTCCTTATAAGAATTTCACAAGCCGCAGTGTATGATACAAAATCCACCTGGCAATGGTGTCTGTTTGGGATATTGTCGGGATTATGCATCATGAGCAAAGTGCATGGAATATGCTTATGGGTTGGAGTGGTTTTATATGCGTTATGGGTCAAACGCAACTGGCTGAAACATCCGGGTATCTATTTATCGGCTGTTATTACTTTAATACTCATTTCTCCGATAGTTATTTGGAACGTGCAGCATGACTTTATCAGCTATAAATTCCACAGCGGTCGCGTCTCGCTAACCGGCGCCGCATGCTCCATTGTTTTATCTGTAAAGGCAAAGGCGCGGAAATTCATTTCCATATCGTTATCATCTTACCCTGCCTGGTGAAATGAAGACCCTGTTTTTGCAGACTGTCCAAAACCTCTGAAAGGGCTGCGCTGCGGGGCATGCGGAGACTGAATTTTTTATCCGGAATGAAACCGCCCGCATATTGAATATCCACATCGTACCATTTCGCCATCGCCGGCATGATCACCGGAAGGCCCGCATCTTTATAATAGATCTCACCGTTTTTCCAGGCGATGATGGCAGTCGTATCAACATCCCGGATGAGCGCCAGGCTGTCATTCCTGATCACCGCCCCCTGCCCGCTTAAAAGATGAAGATTGTTTTCAGTTGTATCCCGGTTCAGCACAGCGACTCCGCGGACAAGGGTCAAAAGCTGTTCCCGGTTGCCCCGATAGCTGTTGATGTTTAGAGCAGCAGAGTTCTTTACGCTGACCGTTGACCGATGCCCGCTTTGCCCGCCGTAGCCCGGCGACGCTGGGTTGCCCGTTGCCGGCCTGATCAAAAAATGATGCGTACTGTCCCCGGACATTTCAAAATATGCCTCTCCTTCCATTTCAATCCGGATGGTATCCTGATCAAAATTCGCAGGATATTGAATGGTGCTGGCCGCATTCAGCCAGATCCGGGTTCCCTCCGGAAACTGTAGTATAAACATGCCGGCCGGCGGCGTGATCAGCGTATAGAATGCGTCCTTCTTTGCTTTGTGTTTGTTGGCCGCAATATAGATCGGCTCGCCTTTGTCCGTCTCACCGAATTTTATCCCCGCCTTGCCAGCCAGAAAACCCCGGTGAAAATCATCGATGGCTATCCTGACGCCATCAGAGGAGATCATCTCAGCCTTATAGTTTTTGTATTTGGAACCCGGCAGGAAAAGACTGCCCACGATCAGCAATATCACGATGCCGGTCATGCGCAGGAAGATGCGGAGGCGCCGGCCCTTACGCCTTACCCGCAAAGATTTTACTTTACCGGCGCCGGAAACCGTTTCCTTTTCCGTCCCGGCGCTCTGGTCCGTTTCCTCCGCATCGTCGAGACAGGAAATCATGGAGCTCCAGTATTCCACGGGAGACAGGCCTGATGCGGTATAGTCAGCGCCGGAGGCATTCAGATCATCATCTTCTTCCAATACAGGAGCCTCCGAAAAGATTTTTGCCGTTTCCTCAACGGAGCCGGAAAGTCTGGTTTCTGAAAGCGATGGCACCCTCATCTTCAACTTTTCAAAATCCCGGTCACGTTCCGCATAATAGGCCTGCATCAGCGCCCGCAAAGAAACCGGATCCGTCATCTGAAAAAACAATTTCTCGTTTTCCGGATCACGGCTCCGCCAGGCGCGCAGCTCCTCCTGCTCTGCTGGCGACAGCTCTTCGCGCGTGTAGAGATATAATAAGATGCCTATTCTTCCCGATTCATTCATAAACATTTTTTATAGTGAGTTCAGGTGAGCCCAGAGGACCGGAAGTAAGAATTTGATAAAATCCATGCTTCCACTGTCTCTTTTATATTCCCGCCTGAGTTTGTTCAGCGCAATATGGATTTGATTCTCCACGGTTTTCTCCGATATGCCCAGGCGCTCCGCGATTTCTTTATGCCGCATATCCTGGATATAGGCCAGCATGAAGATCCCCAGGCACTGCGGCGGCAGCATGTCCATCGCGAGACAATGAATCGCCTGGGCCGTGCTGCTGATTTCAGCGAGCCTTGCCTCGCGGTCCTGGATCTCCTGATAATGTGCCTGCACTTCGTCCATTTTAATTACCTGGGTTCTCCGGCTCCTTTTATAATCCCGGCACATGGTCTCCGTTAAGCGCCCGAGATAATTTTCCATATTCCGCACCGTCCCGAACTGCGGCTTTTTCTTTAACATCTTGCAGACGATATCATTCACCAGGTCCTCGGCGTCCGTCAACCGCCCCAGTATTCTATTAACCCGGAGCCTCAGCTCCGGGCGGTACGCCTCGTAAAACAGGGCAATTGCCGGGGAACTGCCCGCATTGAAAGCCGCAATTATATTCTGCGAAAATTTTTTCCCTGGCATAATTGAAAGACTAAAAATAGAAAACCGTTTTTTAACCCGCGCATCTCCGGGAAAATAAATATGCTAAGGATTGAGAACGGAAAAACACCCAAGCCGGTTAAAAATAAATTTATTCAGGCACCCGGGATAAGTGAAAACCCTTAGGAAAACCAGCTTATTGGCTAAGGATTCAAAACCCGAAAACACCCAAGCGGCAAAAAATAAATATGCCAAGGATTCAGCGGGGAAAAACACCCAATTTTCACCCAATAATAAATATGTTTTTTTGACCGAATTTTTCAATTATTTCACGGCGTTAAATCACTTAACTGAAATCGTTTTTTAACCCTGAAATATTTTTTTATGAAAGACTTCACCGAAAATCTGCATGAGGAACTTTTACTCAGACTGGAGGATCTCGACAAAACTTATGATCCCCGTACCCTGGCCGATACGCGGCTGGATTTAATCGTTACGGCGATTGAACAGATCAAGCAAAAATTAAAACCTTACCGGTTCTCTTCTGCAGAAGACGAAATTCATTATTTCAAAAATGTGTTACCGGAAACCCTCGCCTTGCATATTTATTATTCCGACCGGATAGAATGGGACCGCATCCGTGCGCTGGGTTCTTCTGAATGCAGGTATAAGTTTATTGACCGGATCTATTCACAGGCTGAATCGTTCCGCAAAGAAAACCAGCTGTTCTGCGATTACTGCCGGGATGGTAAAACGGATTTGGATAGTCTCTACTTTCTGAGAAACAGTCCGATCAACAGGGAAACAAAATACCAGCTGAGACAGATCACCGATCCTTCTTCTCCCCCTTTGCATTGCGGGATACTGGCAACACTGATCGCGTTTACAAAAATGGAACATGAATTGAAAATCAGCATTGCGGAAAATAATGCAGAAGTGCCCTCCCTAAAATCCGGAAAAAGGAAACACCGGTGGACCGGCAAAAAAATTGATTTAATCGAATTGGGATATGGCCTGAAGGAAATGGGTTCAATAGACGATGGGCAAGCGAGCCTGAAAGATATTTTTGACTTCCTTGGAGAGGTGTTGGAGGTTGATCCTGGCAATACATCCAGATTGTTTCAGGATATCGTGACACGTAAAGCAGGTTATACCATCTATTTAGATACGATGAGAGAAAAACTGCGCCAAAGAATAAATGATATGCTCAACTGATTCTGGTAAACCATTTCCCGGGCCGTCATCTCCCGGCATTGTTAAAAAAGGGCCACCTTGCGGCGACCCCTTTTCACACTACCTCTCAGAACTTATATCCTCATAAAATGTTCACCTGGCCTGTATACAGGCTCGAGGCAACTTTTTTACGATCGGCTGACATAAATCCGATATAGCTGTGTACCGGTTTGCCACTGAACGCAGTCAGATCCAGTGTGTAAGTACCGGCATTTCTCGTCGCTGCTTTTTGGACGAAGACCCAGTGTTTCAATTCCTCATTATACGCCGCTACGAAAGCGAGGTCTGAAATGAGTGCCTTGTTGTCTGCTCCACTGTTATCAATCCAGCTGAAGGCAAGCTTGCCAGCCACTGTAGAAGCCGCCGTGGGCGCCGTTACATTTGGCAGACTGCCTTTGCTGAGCAGCACTTTCGGATAGTCAACTGCAATTGCCGGATAAACGCCGGCGATTGCTTCACTGTTCACCGAAAAGGCTTTATTAAATCCCGACATTTCAGCGCCAGCGGATTTACTGTACGTCTGATTGAGTAAGTCGGTCAGCGGTTGCAGAAAGTTTGACATCAGCGCAAACTTCGCCTGCTGCTCCAGCTGTAAATCAGAAGGTTGGCCTCGTCTTTTCCTGGGTGGCCTGCTTCGCAGCACGCTGAGACCCTTCCAGGAACTGCCGACGGCTGTGCCGACTTTCCCGCTAAATCCCCCGAGATACCCTTTTTCAAAAGTTCCCATTGTTTTGTTTTTTTAGTTTTCAATAATTGGGTTTCGATGTCAACGAGTAGTCAGGCGTTGCTTTACCAACCAGATAAACGGATATATTTTCTTGCCCGGGACCGTTTTACGGGATGGATGTCGGTAACTACCGTTGACATTACAAATATGCAACGACCGGCACGCATTCTTTCACAGCCGGATCACAGCCTGTGAAAAATATTTTTTCAGGTCTCTATTTGATGTCGAAGCATTTTTAAATGCTCATCAAAAAGGCTTCCTTTACCGTTTCCAGCATTTCCCTGCCATATTCCTTCGGGAGTTCTTCGGGAAATCCCATAGAAATCAGCCGGGGTTCCCGAAGAACTCCCGGCGAACCTGAGAATAAAAGACCTCTTCATATGGAAGCAATATGCTGCAATTCCAAAAGAGGCATTCTTCAGTAAAAAATTATTTTAAGTGTTGCATCGTCCATTCGGCTGAAGCTGAATCGCTTACAGAAATTTCGATGTGATTCAAAAAAATTAATCTTTCACAGCCTGTGATCCGGCTGTGAAAGCAAGCTCAATCGGGAATGCATATTTGTGTTGCCATAGGACGATAAACCCGCCTGTGAGAAACCAGACACGCTGAACGCGAACGCTTGAAACCGTTTGCCGCGGGGATTAAGCAAAGCGTGTCGAAAACCGGCCCCCGTCCCGTAAGACGGGGGCTATTTTAAAAAATTTAAAAATGGAACTGGAGCTTATCAGAACATATCATCCCGACGGAACAAACGGAAGGATTCTTTTCGAAGGCCATTTGCTGGTTTATACCATCGAACTGCCCTGGAAGAACAACCGCGCGGGGGTTTCCTGCATACCCGAAGGGAATTATGAACTGGTAAAAAGATGGAGCCCGAAGTTTGGTCGTCATTTGCAGATCCTGAATGTACCCGGGAGAGAATGCATTCTCATTCATCCTGCTAATGAGGCGTTGCGCGAACTGAAAGGCTGCATTGCTCCCGTGCTTTTATTAACCGGTGCCGGAAAAGGAATCCATTCCAGGCCGGCGCTGAAAACCCTGATGGGCCTGGTTGTTGGCGAACTTAACCGGCATGGGCATGTATTCATAATCATAAAATCAGATCCTTATGAATCTACTTGAAAGGGTTGTTTCACCCACGCCCACGTTCTTTCAAAAGCTGAGAAGCATCGGGTTGGCCCTGGCAGCGATCAGCGCTGCCATCATCGCCTCACCCGTCGCGCTTCCTGCGATCATCACCACGATCGCGGGATATCTGGCCGTAGCAGGAACCGTGCTGAGTGGCGTGAGTCAGATTACCATCCCCGGAGATAAGTAAACTTATCTGGCGGGAATTAAAGGGCCTCCCTGTAAAGGGGGGCTTTTCATCGGGCAAAACGTCTAAAAACATAAATTTGCATGTTGGCTGTAAGCGACATCGCATCGCCGGTACCTAAAAAAGTATATTTTGAAAAAGGGAAATAAAAAGGAATTGTCAGCCGATCAACGGGAAAAACTACTTAGCGTATTTAAAATCCGTTTTGAAAAAAATATCACCCGTCATAAAGGCCTTGAATGGGCTAAAGTACAGTCGAGACTGGAAGCGAAGGCGGAAAAGCTCTGGTCGCTGAATGAAATGGAAAGAACCGGCGGCGAACCGGACGTTGTCGGTCATGATAAAAAGACGGGCGAATATTTATTTTATGATTGCTCGGCGGAGAGTCCCAAGAGCCGCAGAAGTCTTTGTTATGATGCTGCGGCGCTGGCGTCAAGGAAAGAAAATAAACCGGAAGGCAGCGCGATTGACATGGCCGCTGCTATGGGCATTGAGCTTTTAACAGAAGAACAATACCGGGAGTTGCAGAAACTCGAACATGTTGATGCCAAAACATCGAGCTGGATAATAACCCCTCCTGATATTAGAAAATTGGGGGGCGCCCTCTTTGCCGACTACCGCTATGGCACCGTCTTCGTATATCACAACGGTGCAGAATCTTACTATGCCGCCAGGGGGTTCCGTGGGGCATGCAAGGTATAATTTTGTATTATCTCATATTTTCTTCATAGATGGTTTCGAAGTCCTTGTTTTTCTGCTTCTGAAACAAACCGCTGAACCGGCGGTCTATCGGTGAGAGCAGCTGAATACATAATTCCTTATCCTCATCACTGAGCCCATGCACCATCATACCGGCCATCTTCATCACCCGGTCTTTGGCCTGAAGTACCACTTTTTTCCCTTTGGGTGTTAGTTCCAGTCTTGTTTGTCTTTTATCTTCTTTGTCATCGTATTCCCGCACGAGCCCCCTTTTCTTCATCCGGATCAGCATATTCGAACCACTGGAGAGCTCCATGATATTATTGTAGATCGCTTCCGACTTGATCGGGTTGCCCATATTAAAAATGGTCACCAGAATGCCAAACTCTTCCATCTGGCCCAGACCCGTTCCCTCCAGCGCGATATTGGAATAAGCGATATGAAATTTCCCTATCCGCCGGAGCAGGATCACCAGCCTGCCATTCAGATCGGGAATCAGTTTTCCCGGCGATCCCGCAGCCGGTTTGGGTTTTACCTTTTCGGCGAGGCTATATCGGAAGAAATCATCCAGGGAACCCTCCGGGTGTTGTTCCTCGAAGGCCGCCCACCGGGCGACCAGTACCGCAGTTTTATTCATCAGATGCAACCATTTAGTACTAAAAATATAAAAAATACTTCCAATTCTTGATTATTACAACCATTTAGTATAATTTAGCGTGCAATTGTAACCATTTGGTTTATTAAATACCCATATTATGAGCCTTACTTATTTACTTCCCGCCTTGTTATCAGTGCATCTGATCGCACTCATCCTGATGGCGGGCACCACCCTGGTTGACTTCATTACCCTGCGGAGTTTCTGGCGGTTATTTGAAAAGCAAAAAGAAAAGGGTTCCGGTCTGCTCGAGGCAACAGCCTCCTACGCGCGTATGATCGGCATCGGTGCGGCGTTGCTCATTTTCACCGGCATCGGAATGATGTTTATCACCCATGGTGTTTTTGGAGAACAGCTCTGGTTCCGGATCAAGTTTGCCTTCGTCCTGCTCCTGGTGGCCAACGGAATCTTTGTCGGCCGTCGTCTGGGTCTCCGGTTGAGAAAAACGGTGGCCGAAACGGACCTGACTAATCCAAACAGAATAAGCCAGCTGCGAAAAAACCTGTATCGCTTTCATATCAGCCAGCTTCTGATCTTCACCATTATTATTTTTCTCAGCATTTTTAAATTCAACTGATCATGTTCAATCTGCTCATCATCGGAGCCAACGGAGGCATTGGCCGCCAGACTGTAGACCAGGCGCTCGCCGCAGGCCATCGGGTCACGGCGCTTGTCCGCAATCCGGCCAACCTTCCTTTAACGCATCCCAATCTGAATATCGTGAAGGCCGATGTCACTTCCCCTCCTGGTCTTTCGGGCCTCTTCGCGGGCCATGATGCCATCATTTCCGCCATCGGCGTGAGTGGCGGTTTCAACGACCACCCGACCATGCTCTATTCGCAGGGAGCACTGCATATCCTGCATGAAATGAAACGGGAGGGACTAAAGCGGGTTTTCTTTATTTCTGCATCCGCCGTCGAGACCAATCCCCTGCTTCCGTTTCCCGTCCGGCTGGTTTCCAAATACATCATTCAGAAACTGCTGGCCAATATGTACACTGACCTGCGGCGGATGGAAAGAGTGGTTAAAGAAACCGATCTGGACTGGACCATAGTACGGCCACCGCGGCTGACCGATTCAAAACTTACGGGTCGCTACCGAATGGCGGTCAACCGGTTTTTAAAAAACGGGTTTAAAATATCACGCGCCGATACGGCCCATTTTATGCTGTCGCATATTCAGTCTGCGGACACTTTCAGGTCTGTCGTTGAAATCGGATATTAATGCGGAATGAGCATTACTGGCAGTCTGGCCTGTTTTTCATTACAGCAATCGCTGGTCCACCACAATCTCTTTCACAGAAATTATGCTTACCAGCCCATGAAATCCTGGATAGAGCGGGTTGAGAAGACAGTTATACTCCGCTATGTTGACGGCAGACCGCACCCGGACACCAGGGTATTGAGCCTCACGCATCCACTGGTCCCCCTGGGTCTGATTTTCTAACAGAGAAAGTTTCATCCAGGCTTTGTGATACTGATTTTCCGGCAGGGTATAGAGCGGCGCTTTATCAGACAATTCCAATTCGACAACATATAACCTGGGGGGCATTTCGCCCTGATCAAAATGGACCAGTTTTTCCAACAGGGCCAGGGAGCTGTTCTCACTGCAGTACAGCATGTACGTTCCTTTACTGTTCCATCGGCCGCCCCAGCGAAAAGCCCCTGTGCCGCTAAGGTCTTTTGCCCTTTTCCTATCCTGAACGATCCTGAATAGTCTCATATCCTGGAATTAGGAATAAACACCTTCTTCAATTCGCCCCAGAATATCGTTGACCATATTCAAACCACTCAGTGTATCAAACAGCTCCACGGGCTTCGCAGTATTTAACGCCCTGTTTTCCCTGTTCAGCCACCGTTTTACCTTTTCCTCATCCCGGAAAACATCGTAGGTATGCTGCAGGACCCTTGCAATTTCAACTGCATGGGAGGATGTTTTTTTATCAAGCCGGGCTTTGTTGTCCTTTCGTTCAAGTGTTTTAACGGATATATCGAAAATATTTTCAGCAATGTGTTTCCGGCTGATGCCGATAAAGGAAGCGAGGTTATTGATCGCATTTTTTGTTAACCCACCGGCGCCCAGTTTTAGGATATCAAAATCCGAAACAATCTTTTTCGCATGTACAGCAGATAGGCCAAGCCAGTAAGCCAGGCTGATCCCATGATCCATCAGGTTATAAACGGCCTCACCTTCCTTTACTGTATTCAGACCGGGTCTTCCTGCACCGGTTTTTACTTTTTTTGCCATAGCGACAATTTTACCAAATATAGGTATTAAATGTCGCATATCCAAATTTTAATTTATTTGGCCAAACCATGTCAGGGGTGATGAATAGATGCCGGAACCACTTCCGTTAGCACGCCGCCTTTTTTTGCATTTTCTTCCTCCAAATACCTGTATTCATGCTCGAATGCTTTGCGAACGAGGTCAAAGCTGAGCGTTTCGGTTTTATGATCATTCAGTTTCTCTTCTTCTGTCAGGAAGGGCTTTCCGGATACAATAACGGGGTTGCCGTCTTTAATCCCGGCAAAACGATCCGCCGAGCGGTAATCCTTCAGGATGTCGTTGGTAATTGCTGTCTGGGTTCCGGGCTTGTCCGCCCATTCCAGACTAAGGCGGTGCGCATCCGGACTGAGCAGCAGGCAATCCCCTTCCCGCTTTTGCTTTTTTGCATCGCTGCTAAAACTAACCAGCCTTTTGAAATAAGGTATCCTGATCCGGTAGCATTTCGGATTGGTATGAAACTGGTTTTTCAGCAGGAGGTCCGCTCCCCCGCTCCGAAATTTAATTGACGCGCTGATCCGGCCAAATTCGGTTCTTGCATTGATGATGGAAACTTTTTTCCCCGGCTGAACCCAGTCAGGCGACAAACAATGGAAAAGCCAAAGCTCCCGCATACCCGGTTCCATTCCGCACTTACCACCATACTCCATCAACAGAAAATAGCGCACCATCAGGGCCTGCTTGGCAGATCCC
>JAUZOD010000085.1 GCA_030706635.1 Bacteroidota bacterium | reverse complement strand
CTATTGGAGGCAACGCAAACCCGGTCTTTTTAGTATGCAGCTGAAGGAAAAAATGTTTTATCATCAACACTTTTCCGTCAGAGCTGCGGTTCATCAGGCTTTGACTATACACATAAAGCGCAGTTTTGCCTTTTTGCAATGTTTTGGACGAAGTGAGTAAATGTCCGGAGAATAGCACATATCCCGAACGGTTAATGTTGAACCACTTCTACGAGGATGCCGATGTTCACCGCAATCGAAGAGATGTTGCCGTTATAGAGTCCTTTGTAAGATGAGCCGAGCTTGCTCTGCAGGCCGGTATCCAGTGCTAAGACAGTTACAGCCCTGTAAAGTTTTAATATTGTTAAGAATCTGGAGATAAAGACGAAAAAAGCGACCAGAACAAGCAGCAGCAAAAGACCCTGATTCTTTCCATAGTCGGGCTTAGGGATAATATCATAAAAAAAAGTAACCCAATGTTGTATCAACGGCGAGGAGCGTCATGATCAAAAAGAAAAATATCTCCATAGAATAATTGAGCCATCCTGGGAAACCCAACCTTGATTTAATCATGAAGTGTGCTGAGTGTGGTTACTTAAAGTAAATCTCATTTTCTCAGAACCGAGTGTATCCTTACGAGCTTCCTGCTTCTTTGGTTTGCCTATTTTATCACCATATTTACTTTCCCGATTCTGCAAAAAACGACCGGAACCAACAACACTTTTTATATATACTCGGCAATCTGCTTTTCGGGTTTTATATTTATCCGGAACAACGTTAAAGAAACCAAGGGGAAATCCCTGGAAGAAATTGATGGATTTTTCCTCGGGTAATCGAAAGTTTCCGCCTCTTGTCTGAGCTCATTCTTACTGCTTTTTACCTTACTTTGCCAAAAATCATATGAGCGCCGAATCGGGCCTGAAAAGATTTATTGATGCCTGGCATTCCGGTTATGCTACGGCCTTATCGGAAATAAAGCGGGGGCGGAAAGTTTCGCACTGGATGTGGTATGTCTTTCCCCAGATTCAGGGCCTGGGATTTAGTGAAACATCGAAATACTATGCGATAAGAAATGTCCCGGAAGCGCAGGCGTTTCTGAATCATCCGGTCCTGGGACCGGGACTGATCGGTATCTGCCAGGCCCTTTTGGATCTGGGAACTAGCGACGCCGGCGGCATATTCGGCAGTCCGGATGATTTGAAATTAAAATCTTCCATGACCTTATTTGTATCAATTCCTGACACCAATCCTATTTTCCAGAAAGTATTGGACCAGTTTTTCAATGGGACGATGGACAGTCGCACCCTCGAAATAATAGGAACGCAACCATCATTCAATAATTAAAAAATGAATAAAATAGGATTTAATATTCTGGTTTGGTCGGCCATAGTGTCTGACGAACTGTTTCCCATATTGGACCAGTTAAAGAAAATCGGTTACGATGGCGTGGAATGCCTGATCGGCTCGCCGGATGAAAAAGCTTACCGGCGTTTTGGCGATCATGCGCGCAGTCTGGGGCTGGAGACAACAGCAGTTTTCGTAGTGGGCAAAGACGAAAACCCCGTTAGTGCAGACGCCGAAATAAGAGCCAAAAGCCTTGACCGGATGAAGTGGGCCATTGACCGCGCCGATGCCATGCAGGCAAAGCTGATTGCCGGGCCATTTCATTCGGCCCATGGCGTATTTGCGCAGCATGCGCCCCAGGACCAGGAATACGTGTGGAGCGCAGAAGTGTTATACGCGGCGGGCAACTATGCCGCCCAGGCGGGAATCACCCTTGCACTAGAGGCTGTGAATCGTTTTGAATGTTATCTGTGCAATACCATCGAACAGCTCACCAGGCTGGTCAGCATGGTATCGCATCCCAACGTGAAAGCGATGTATGATACCCACCACGCCAATATTGAAGAGAAAAAAACCCGGGATGCCATTCTCACGGCAGCTCCTGTGCTGGCGCATGTGCATATCAGTGAGAATGATCGCGGTACGCCCGGGGACGGACATGTGCCATGGAGCGATACATTTTCTGCGCTGGCGGAAATAGATTATACCGGATGGCTCACGATCGAAGCTTTCTCCCGGAATGATCCCGATTTTGCAAATGCCATTCATGTGTGGCGCGAATATTCAAAGCCCTGGGATATCGCAACCAAGGGTCTTGCATTTATAAAACAGCGAAGCAGTGAGCAAAATCGCTGAATATTTTTCAGCAGATCATACAGAGAGCTACAAATAAAAAAGACTGCCGGAAAAGGCAGCCTTTTTATTTGCAGCTGATAAACTTATAGAATGGTCATCTTCCTGACGAGTGTCTGATTCAGTGCGTTCAGTTTATAATAATAGATCCCCGAACCCAGTGCATTTCTGTTCACCGTTACCTGGTAGGTACCCGGCATCTTCACTTCATCCATGATCTGCTGCACCTGTCTGCCCATCTGATCATACAGGGTAAGCTGCACCCGGCCTGCTTTTGGAATCACCATACCGATCACGGTACTGTTGCTGAACGGGTTTGGACGGTTGGGCAGCAACTCGAGCGATAAGCCGCCGTCAAAATTAAGCTGGACAACCGGTGAGTACTGGAATTTTTCATCGAAATCCACCTGCCGCAGGCGGTAATAATAAGTACCGCTGGCCAGGTCATGATCAACATATTGATAGTTCGTACTGATCTGGCTGTTGCCCATGCCGCTCACGAATCCGAGTACGGTCCAGTTCGTCGCATCGGTGCTCCGCTGTACTTCGAATCCCTTGTTGTTTTGTTCAAAAGTGGTTGTCCATTTCAACAGGGCATCGGTGCTGTTTTCCTTGGTCGCGGTGAAATTGATCAGGGTAACCGGCAGTGGTGTACTGGAATAAATGGCCACGTAACTACTCGCACTGGCGCTGAAAACACCATAGCTTATTCCCTTGATCGTTTGTACTGTAAACGGTTTCGTGCTGCCGTTCTCTGTTATTTTTGAAAGCGTGCTGCTGGCTGAATTGAAAGGCACCATGGCCTGAAGATTATGGGCCGTGGTCGTAATATTAAAGCTTAACAGACTGTCTCCATTAGCATTGGCAGTCCAGGTGATTGGAGAATTGGGCGTACCGCTGGGGCCGCTAAACGCAGTCGCATTACGGCTATCCAGCCAGGTAAGCATCTGCCTGGCAGAGATTACCGGCACATTCCTGGCCTGCGCTGCAGCAATGATGGCGTCAGATCCGGAATGAATGGCCGTGTCCGTATGCATATTCACCACAAATGCTCCATAATAACCGGGTGCTCCGGTGGCATTATCCAAAAGCGTGTTGATGTTCAGCGGTATATCTTGTCCGGATTCGTCGGTTATTACAGTAGGGCCCTGATAACAATCAATGATGGAACCGTCCAGATCCGCAAAACGCATGGGCATTCCGGAACCGGTGAACATACCCGGCCTGTTTTGTATCCATGTTCCCGGCCAGTAATAATAATTCACATCAAAACGTATCCCGAGCGTGCTTTCGATTTTCGGGTGGCTTGCCCAATCGCTCCAGGGCATACAGTGGGTTCTGTTCGTAACGGGCGGCGTCAAACTGGGTAATTGGGTCTCCAGGAAACTTAACGAGGTAGAGAGCGTGTTATAAAGCGACGGAGCGGTAAAATTTGTACAACCTGTAGTCGGGTGCAGGGCAATTTCAAAACCGAGATTCTGATAGTAAGCTACCGAATCATCCGGAACCGGGGTGTCGTTGATAATATAGGATGTTCCCCTGATGGCCTTCCAGTCAGCTACCGACTGCGGATCATTGTTGGTCCCGCTCATTTGGATATATTCATCAAACCGGCCTTGCGTACCCGTATTTACGGGATTGAGACCCACAATATCATGATCGTCTCCGGTCATGATCACGGCCGCCTTGAATCCACTTGGCAGGAACCATAAATGAGGCAATGGTTTTCGATGCAGGTTACTCAATAGCATTATGTTCGATAAAAGATGCTGTTGTTCATCAGCCTGGGGTATAGCTACTTTATTAAAATCAATCCAGTTCGGGAAAAATAAATTATCGGAACGGATTGGCCCGGGTTCGTTATCCCTGTCCTGACCAGCCCAGGCCGGATTACCCTGTCTGGTGTAGACGACTGATTTGGCAAGATCATAAGCAAATGCAATCGCTTTCCCGCCATTCGTTCCCACGTTCATGGTGGTAACTGCAGGATTTGAGGTTTTTGTGGAAGCAGAAGAATACAAGCTGGCCAGCGAGGTTGCTCCGGATAAAGTGTACAGGTCAGCCATTCCATGATATTGAATAGTTTGACCAACAATTCCGGCACCCGGTTTTCCGGTCGTGGTATCAACCGCCAAATATGCATCTGACAAATTGCTTCCCGTAGCGGTTACACCAAACAAACTCATCAGGCTTGTGTTCGTGGCATCCGGCCGGAGCGCGATTAAGGTTCCTCCTGCATTGACCCAGGTTGTCAGCATAGCCTGGACGGTAAGGTATTCAGCAGGTTGCACCTGGCCAAGGATGACAATATCAAAACTGTCCAGCACCGCGGCATTCACTTCAGTAATGTCCTTTGCCTCAAAGGCATTATACCCTTCTGCCTGGAGAATCTCCGCAGGGTAGCGACTAAATGGATTCGAGATACTACTGATAATTAGTACCGGCCCTCCGGAACCCGCATCTGGCGGAGCAGCGGGAGGCGGAGCCGTGGTGAACGACCAGCTATAACTGGCCTTCAAAGAATTGCCTGAGGTATCCTGGATATGCGGATCAACAGGTTCTCCGACAACCGTTGCAGTATAAGTAGTAGAATAAGCCAGGGGTGAATTCGGGACTAAAGTGATGGTCCTGGTATTTTTTGGTGCATTGATAGAAACAGGGACCGGATTGTTAGAAGCATCGACCAATTTGAAAGTGCTGTTCAATATTGTAGTGGAATCTATTTCTTTATTAAAAGTTGCGGTCACAAAACTATTAATATTAATATTCGTTGCATTGGCTGCCGGAGAGGTAGATGAAATCTCTGGCGGTATTGTGTCCTTACCGATGGTGGGAATATATTTAACATCAACCCAGTAATTAGTCGCTTGATAAGAGGAAGTCGGATAAAATAGAGCTGTAGAGTAATCATATACCCCATTAACC
Source organism: Bacteroidota bacterium (assembly GCA_030706635.1). Taxonomy (GTDB): domain Bacteria; phylum Bacteroidota; class Bacteroidia; order Chitinophagales; family Chitinophagaceae; genus Puia. Next base: position 8,051 of record JAUZOD010000085.1, on the reverse strand, counting down.
CCATCTCCTTCCGGGTCATTGTCCGCAAGAGCGGTAAGCGGACCGTTCACTATAGAATCCGCCAGGCCGGAGTTTGTATCTGAATACCATCCGTTCGGACTAAAATAGGAGGCAATATAGACTTTATTTGCGCTGATTTGGACCGGGTTCACAAAAGGGACTTCAACCCAACCGGTATCCGCTGTACTCGAAAACGTTGCTGTACCTTGTAAAGGCTGAGGATCATTTACATCAGTTGACCACAATCCTACCGTATATTGAGCAACTTCATTTTTAGCCTTGTAAAACCGGATAGCTGAAATATACCCGTCATTATTGGCCTTGAACTTAACACCTAACGTCAATGGCTGACCATCATTCAAAAGACCGGTATTAATATTGGTAAAATCAGGTGACTGACCGGGATTAAATATGGTATATGGATGCGATGCCAGAGCGGAAATAGTAATATTTACAGTATTCGCAGAGCCTTCGCTTCCACCCGGTGTTTCTTTATTTCCGGAATCATCATAACCACGGCTTTTTATAGTAAAATTACCCTGTGTCGCAGGAACCCAGGTAAACGTCCAGCTCGTGGTTCCGTTTGCAACCAGCCAGGTTGAACCACCATCTACAGAAATTTCAACACCTGCCACCTGTCCACCTACATCACTGGCCGTACCCGTAATCGTTACGGTATCACCTTGCGGAAAAATGGCGCCATTGGACGGCGAAGTTATTATACTTACTGGCGCAGTTACGTCAGTAGATGCCGTGGTTTGCACCAGTCCGCTTTGCAAGGTTCCCGCCGATACTCCCATATCCGCAAATAAATTGATTGTCGCCTGCTGCATATCCACACTCACCTGGTTCCACGGGGTTACATTGCGGTCATGATTGGCATCCAGACCCCAGGCCCATTGTACAGTGCCGGCGCCAAATACCCAACCACCGCTGGTTGATTTATATAGAGATAATTTATGCGTACGCCCATCCAGCAAGGTGCTGGATAAGGTATTCCGGCCATTGGGATAGCTATTTGCATATTGCTCCCAGTCCCACTCGTAACCTAAGGTGCCGGCCGCGAGGGTTGCTGTTTGACCGCTAGTTAAGTTCGATACGCTCGGCGTATTCCTCCAGAACCGAAAATTCTTATATGCAAACGGTACGGTGATCGTGCCATCCGTTCCATCCCAGCTGATCTCACCAGTCAGGGCGTTTTCCGGTTTGCAGGCATCCGCAACACCGGGATAGCCGCAACCGTCCCGCCACAAGCCTGTCCAGGTATTGGCCATAGGATCGCATTTTCCACCGCAGGCGTTTTCCGCAACCGTCGGCAGTGTTCCCTCTTTATAACAAACCATCGTCCGGTAAGGCGTATTGTTGCCATCGATGCTGTTTTCCCATCTTGTTTTCCAGTACACTTCATTACCACTGAAGAAAGCCAAGTGTTCTCCCGCTGCGCGGGCAGCCTCCACATTATCACGCTCTTCTTTTGACCAATATTCATCATGGCCTACAGACATAAAAACCTTGTGATTAGTCAGGAGGCCTGGGCTGCGAACCACATCTACATCTGTAATATAACTCATGTCATAACCGTTTCTTTCCAGGAAACGGATCATCGGATATTCCGAATTAAACAACCAGTCCTCCATTACCCCTCCCCCTCCAGTACCATCTCGTGTAATGAACGGGCGGTTATAACTTACTTTAGCGCCATGATTGTTTGCCAAGCCCGGTCCCACGTATAAACTATTTCCCCCATACCCATTATAAGCCTGCCAGGTCGCATCAGAGGTTTTAAAAAGTAGCGCCGATGTACTGGCGTCGTCCCGTACAATAAAGGCAATATGATTGGAACCTCCGCCACCGGCAGCAGATCTTGTTAATTTTGCAATGTAAAGACCAGAAACGGCTCCCGCAGGAACGACCCAACTGGCATTTTCTACCCAGTTTCCGCAATCCGTGAGACCGGTCACGTTATCAACTGCACAGGCATTTTGCGTAACACCCGTAAAACCGGTACCGAGATCGGCAACCAGACGTGCACCATTACCCCCATAATATCCCAGCCGGTATATTTTTATACCAAAACCCATATCGGCTCCGGTACTGACATTAATCTTAAAGTGGATGGTTGATCCCTTGTTCACACTAATATCGGTGGAAAAGCCCATTATCGAAGGATCTCCAAAAGCATTGTTGCTAAATGTTAAATCCCATTCTGAATTGGGATTGCCGGGAAGTGCATTCTCAGTAACGATCGGGTTCTGTGCAAACGAAGAGTGAAACGCAAAAACCACAAGAACGAATGACAACACATAACTTCTGACTCCTCTGGAACAAGGGCTTGTTTTCTGGTACATACTACGGCTAGATTACAAAAAATGTAAAAGTTATTAATTGAAAAGAATACAATAGCGATTTTGAGAAGGATCTGGATAAAGAAGGAAATGGATAGTAAACGGAGGAACTGGATAGTAAAACTCAGGTGTTGTTCGGGTTGTTGGTAAGGATGACCTTACACCGGAATCATGAGTTGAACATGACCGGTCGGCACAAAATAAAAACAATTATCTGAAAAGTTAAATAAATGAGCAATTATTTGTCTTCAGACCGTCGAAAATAGTATATAACTAATTGATTATTAACTATTAAATGATCAATAACTTTAATTTACTTACAGCCGCTGAACGGCCTGCCCGCCAACGGGCAGACCGGTTCTGAAACATTTCAATTTTTCTGATCATTCAACGATAAGCTTCTTTACCGCGGTGAAATCCTTTGAACGCATCCGGTAGAAATAGATGCCTTTGGCAAGGCTCAGTGTGTTCAGATCATACGCATAGCTGCCTGCCGGCTTCACTTCATCCACCATGATCCTAACGGCCCTCCCCTGCAGATCATACAGTATCAGTTCAACCTGCGCACTTGCAGGAACACTGTAATTGATCCTGGTATTCTGATAGAAAGGATTGGGGTAGTTCTGGCCAAGATAATAGGAAAATTTAATCTCTGCAGAATCTTCGGTTGGCATGCCCTGAACGCCAATGGCCGTCTTCGCAGACGGAACGGCTGCACCACCATAATTCGCAATATAGTTACCGCTGGCTGCGTCAAAAAACACATAGGATATCCCCTTGATGGTTTCGGTTGTTGTATTCACCGCAATTCCATTCTGCGTAAGGGAAATAAAACTTCCTGCTGAAACTGCGGCCGGCAGCATGCCTTTCAGGTTAAGCGCTTTGGAATCCTGCGCCACCGTAAAGCCCAGCAGATTGTTATTCCAGCTGTAATTGCTAAAGGTCGAATTGTTTCTCGCATCCAGCCATTCCAGCATCTGCTTTCCGGATACAACCGGTATCTGGAGCGCCAGCGCGGAGTTGATGATCGCATCAGATCCGCTGGATATCACCAGGTCGGTGTGCATGTTCGCTGTAAAAACACCGTAGTACCCTTCGGGACCGGTGGCTTTGTTTAATAAGGCATCCACTTCAGCGGGATAGAACTGTCCTGACTCATCCGTCATCTGGGAAGGCGCCTGGTAACAGTCAATCAGACTGCCGTCCAGATCCGCAAAGCGCATAGGCATGCCCGATCCCGTAAACATACCCGGCTTGCCGGTGATCCAGGATGATGGCCAGTAATAATAGTTCACATCCAACCGCATGCCTCTTTGTATTTCTGCCTTGGGTAAGGATGCCCAGTCGCTCCAGGATAAACAGTGTATCCGGTGTGAGACCTGGGGTATGGCCACATAGTACTGTGCGTTAAAAGCCGCCAGCTGGGTATTGAAATAATTATCCAAGGTCGCGGGTGTCCATATGCCGCAATCCGGATTCAGATGCATCCCGATTTCAAATCCCTGGTTCTGGAGTGTGGCAATTTCTGCATTGGAAATAGGTGTTGTGGAATAGATATAAGACGTGCTGCGTATGGCATCCCAGTTGGCTACTGCACTCGCTGTATTTGAACTGCTCAGGGAAATATAGTGATTCATCCTGCCCATGGTGCCACCGTTACCATGGTCATCGCCAGTCATGACTATGGCCGCTTTTTTACCTTTTGGAAGGAACCAGAACCGGGGCAGCGGCTTACGGTCGTAATTACCCAAAAGGATGATGTTCGTGAGCAGGCGTTGCTGTTCATCTGCCTGCGGAATGGCCACCTTGTTCAGGTTCACATAATCGGGTTGCGGGTCAAAAGCTGCGTTGCCAAAAAATAAATCATCGGAACGGATGGGCGGATTTTGTCCGTCTCTTTTCTCTCCCACCCATGCCGTATTTCCCTGACGGGTATATACAACCGATCTTGCAAGATCGTAAGTAAATGCAATCGCCTGTCCGCCGAGCGATCCCACATTCCTGCTGGTTACTGCAGGATACGGCGTTGCCGTGGACACGTCGGAATAAAGCGTGGCCAGCACATTGGTTCCCGTGTTCACGGTGTACAGGTCTGCGGGACCGTGGAACTGGATCGTTTGATTAACGATGCCAACACCGGGACCGGTGGTAGTATTCACCAGAAGATATTGATCGCTCAGAGTTCCTCCAGTGGCTGTTATTCCCAGGAGACCGGACAATTGCGGGTCGGGGCTGAACGTGATCAGGGTACCGCCTGCATTTACCCAGTTTGTCAGCAGCGTTACCTGCGCTGCCGTCAGCGATATATCCCCCAAAATCACTGCATCATATTTATTTAATTCCGTAGCGGTAACGGCGGAAACATCCAGCGCATTAAATGCATTCCATCCTTCCGCCCTGAGTATTTCAACGGGATAGCGGCTGAATGGATTTGCAGCGGAACTGATAAGTAAGATGGGACCACCTGGGCCATTGGCCGGGTTTGAAGCAACAGCATTCGGGGCGGTCGTGAAGGTCCATACACTGTCGCCGGTCATGGCGTTGCCGGCAAGATCCCGGATTTTATTCGTACCTGTACCTCCTTTCACGGTCATGGTATAGGTCGTTCCGGCCGTCAACGCTGTTGCAGGGGTCAGTCTCGCGCTGTTGTCCGTTGTATTGTATGCTACGGTTGCTGATACCGCTGATGAACCGTTTTGAAGAAATACGGAATTGCCCGTTACCGATGACGCATCCAGCGGTTCGCTGAAGAATACATTGATTCCGGCATTGGTCAATACGCTGGTTGCGGCTGCGGGCGGACTTGCCACCGCGATCGTCGGCGGTATTAAATCCTGCGTCGGAATAACACCACTGAAGATCGCATCTACCCAATAATTTTCTTCCTGGTAAGTGTCCGATGGGAACGTTGGGCTGCCTGCATAAGCATATACGCCATTCACGCCATCTGTTCCGTTGGCTAATGCAGTCAGCGGATTGTTCACCAGTGCAGTCAAAAAATAATTCGCCGAACTGCTATAATAACCTGCGCTGCTGAAATAAGCGGCGATATAGGTAGTACCCGCGGTAATGTTTACCGGTGTGCTGAACAATACCTGCTGCCATCCGGAAGCTGTTTCTCCGGTAAATACAGCCTGGGCCAAACGGGTTCCGCTAGCGGAATACAATTCCCCGGTATGTGTGCCGGAATTGCCCGTTGATTTATAAAACCGTACACCGATGATCTGGCCGTCAAGATTCGAGCGGAATTTAACCCCCAGCTCAATGGGCTGCCCATCGTTTTCCACAGGCGTGACGGGTGTTTGTGTGGTGAATATGGTTGCGGTGGTAAATGCTGAAACCGTAACCGTTACCTGGGCAGCGCTCACGCCGTCGTTCAGTGACAAATTAAACAGATAGGTGCCCTGGATCAGCCCGGTAACGCTTGTGGATACGGCATTGGGCGTTGCGATCACGGGTGAATTGGGACCCGAAACAAAGGTCCAGATATAACTGCTGATGACCCCGGTGGAACCGGCGGCACTCAGCGTTGTTGATGAGGCCGGTAAGCTGATGGTCTGATTGGGCCCTGCATTGGCAACAGGCGGCGCCACTGCATTAACGGTGATGGTTACCTGCGAAAGGCTCACGCCGCCGTTTAAAGAAAGTTGGAATACATACGTGCCCTGGATCAGCCCGGTAACGGCCGTTGAGGCGGTGGCAGGGCTTGCAATAAGCGATGTGCCCGGACCGGAAACCTGCGTCCACGTGTAAGCGGATATGGTGCCGGTTGAACCGCTGCCATCCAGCGTAACCGATGAAGCGGGTAACGTGATTGACTGGTTGGAACCGGCATTGGCCACTGGTGGCGGTGCAGGATTAACGGTGATGGTTACCTGCGAAGTGCTGCTGCCCCCGTTGACGGATAGCTGGAACACATAAGTTCCCTGAATCAATCCGGTAACTGTTGTTGTTACCGCAGTAGCTGTGGTTATGGCAGCAGCATTTGGTCCGGAAACCTGCGTCCATGCATAACTGGTTATGGAACCCGTTGATCCGCTGCCATCGAGTGTAACCGATGAAGCCGGTAAACTGATGGTCTGACTGGTTCCTGCATTCGCTGTTGGCGTCACATTGCCGCTGAATACAATATCCACCCAGTAATTGCTGGAATGGTAGGATAAGGTCGGGAATACGGGTGTGGAGGCTGAATAATTATATACCCCATTCACACCATCCGTTCCGTCAGCGAGGGCAGTCAGGTTTCCATTGACCACGGCAGTTGCCAAACCGGCTGAAGTTGAAATATAGTATCCTTTGGCGTTGTAGTAGGCCGCCACGTAGGTGGTTCCGGCGGTGATGGCAACCGGTGAACTGAAACTGACCGTCTGCCAGCCAGTAGCGGTCTCTCCGGTAAATGTAGCCTGGGCTAAACGGGTCCCGGAAGATGAATATAATTCCCCGATATGCGTTCCGGTAAATCCACTGGTCTTATAAAACCGCACGCCCGTAACAAATCCGTTGACAGTGGTTCTGAATTTCACGCCGAGTTCCACAGGTGCATCGAGTTCCGAAACCCCCACGGGCGACTGCGTAGTGAAAATATTAGCCGTTATAACGGCAGCAACGACCGTTACATTCACCTGCGCCGTGCTCACACCGCCATTCACGGATAACTGGAATGTATAAACGCCCTGGATCAATCCGGTAACGGTTGTTGTAGCGGCCGCGGGTGTTGTAATGACTGGCGTATTGGGACCGGAGATTTTTGTCCATGCATAACTGCTGATGGAACCCGTTGATCCGCTGCCGTCGAGCGTAACCGATGAAGCCGGTAACGTGATGGTCTGGTTAGATCCTGCATTGGCAACCGGTGGGGCTGCCGGATTCACGGTAACCGTTACCTGCGAAGTGCTGGCGCCCCCATTCACCGACAACTGGAACACATAAACACCCTGGATCAGTCCGGTGACTGTTGTTGAAACGGCTGCGGGCGTTGTAATGGCCGGCGTATTGGGACCGGAAATTTTTGTCCATGAATAACTGCTGATGGAACCTGTTGATCCGCTTCCGTCGAGTGTAACGGATGAGGCCGGTAATGTGATGGTTTGGTTAGACCCCGCATTTGCGGCTAGCGTAGCGACGTTGTTAAATACAGCGTCTACCCAATAATTTCCTTTTTGATATGAATCCACCGGATAGGCCGGAGTAGCTGAATAGATGTACACCCCGTTATTTCCATTTGTTCCGTCAGCCAGGGCTGTCAAAGGATTATTCACCGTAGCCGCTGAGAAATAATTGTTGGTGGAACTGTAAAAGCCTGCGCTGCTTAAACAGGAGGCAACGTAAATCTGGCCGGCCGTGATGGCTACCGGCGTGCTAAAACTGACCTGCTGCCAGCCCGAGCTGGTTTCTCCGGAAAAAGTTGCCTGGGCTAATAAAGTGCCTGATCTATTATATAACAATCCCTGGTGGGTACCGGTATTGCCGGTGGCCTTATAAAAACGAATACCGGTAATAAACCCATTAACTGAAGAACTGAACTTCATACCGACCACAATTCCGGTGGTATTATCCCTTTGGGCTGTGACCGGTGGTGTGGTTGACCCAAATACCGTGCACGGACAATTCGGGGTAGAACCGCTGCCTACAGTAAAAATTATCGATGCTGAAGATGCGGTTGCTGTAAAATTTCCGGAGTCATCAATCCCTCTGGCTTTAATCGTG
>JAUZOD010000084.1 GCA_030706635.1 Bacteroidota bacterium | reverse complement strand
TATCCGACCTGGTACAGCCCCAATACCCATAACGGCGCCACCTATCTGCAGGAAGGATTGGAGAGACTGGGAAGTTACTATCCGCAGATAGACAGCCTTATTCAGGAATATAAAATAACGCATCCCCATCAGGTATTTGCCGGTGACCGCTCGGCGTTCAGAATTTTCAAAAAAGGGTATAGGACGTTGTTAAAGCCGGAGCAGGGTAAGGATGGCGTTTTTTATCTGCATCCCAACACGGAGGGTTCAAAGGAATTGGCGAAAATCTGGACGAAAGGGATTTTGAAAACGATTCTACCCTGACTGAGGCCATTTATTTTCCGGGATACTGCCGACATAAAATATAATATTCAAATCAGAGATGGGCGATAAAGATGAACTTTTTCATTTCATTCAGCTCTTAAGATACCTGGCCGCCGTAATGGTCATTCTTTTTCATTTGGGCATAAGTCCATCGGGCTATAAAGGGGTCGATTTGTGCTTCATCATCAGTGGATTTGTTCTCTATTACCGGTATCAGATATTGTCAACAGTGTCGAACAGGAATTCTTACGTTGTTAAGCCTTGTGCTAAAATCTATCTTTTATACTCAGGACATTCATGGCGCTTTTGTATATGTTGCGTCCGTCACAGATAAATATTTCATATTTTAAAACACTGTTGTTCATCCGGGGACATAACGCTATCCTGCCCGTTTCGTGGAGTTTATCATAAGAGAAGGGGATTTTAAAAGCCGTTTTGCAATGACTCCTGAGAAATTCCGGTAATAATTTGGCCAATAGCTCAGATAATAGTACTTTTTCGATCCAATCTAAAACGATCTGTTATGTGCCAGAACCATGGTGTTGCTTACATAAAACCCGGAGAAGTAGCGATTCACGAAATTGAATACCCCAAACTGGAACTGGGAAACCGAAAGTGCAACCATGGGGTGATCCTGAAAATCGTGTCAACGAATATCTGTGGCAGCGATCAGCATATGGTGCGCGGACGAACCACCGCGCCCTCCGGCCTGGTGCTGGGTCATGAGATAACCGGCATCGTGATCGAAGCCGGCAGCGATGTAGAGTTTATAAAAATTGGCGACCTGGTATCGGTACCGTTTAATATTGCCTGCGGCCGTTGCCGCAACTGCAAGGCAGGACAGACAGGCATCTGCCTGAATGTGAACCCGTCAAGACCCGGCGCCGCTTACGGGTATGTGGACATGGGCGGCTGGGTAGGGGGACAGGCAGAATATGTGATGGTGCCTTACGCGGATTTTAACCTGCTGAAATTCCCGGACAAGGATCAGGCCATGGCGAAAATAAAAGACCTTACCTTATTATCTGATATTTTCCCGACGGGTTTTCATGGTGCCGTGACGGCAGGCGTGGGACCGGGTTCCATTGTCTATGTTGCGGGAGCGGGTCCGGTCGGACTGGCCTGCGCGGCTTCCTGCCATCTGCTGGGTGCTGCACTGGTGATCGTCGGGGATATGATACCGGAACGTTTGCAACAGGCCAGAAGTTTTGGCTGCGAGACCATCGACCTGCGCGAAAAGACACCGTTGCCCGATGCCATCGCGGCGATTGCAGGAACACCTGAAGTGGATAGCTTCGTAGATTGCGTGGGCTTCGAGGCCCGTGGCCACGGCGCCGAGTCAAACACCGAACATCCGGCCACGGTACTAAATACGGCCATGGCCATTACCCGCGCAGGCGGCGCCATTGGAATTCCCGGCCTCTATGTAACCGGCGATCCCGGCGCGAAAGATGATGCGGCCAAAGAAGGCAGTCTGCGCATCCGCATTGGTCTCGGCTGGGCTAAATCACATTCTTTTTATACCGGCCAGTGCCCGGTGATGAAATATCACCGCGCGCTGATGAATGCCATCCTGTTCGATAAAATTAAGATCGCGAAAGCTGTGAACGTTGAAGTAATCTCCCTAAGCGAAGCACCGCGTGGTTACCGTGACTTCGATAAAGGCGCCGCCAAAAAATTTGTGATAGATCCCCATGGCCTTATCGCGAATTAGGTAGATTACTCGGGTATTGCTATTATACGTGCATTTGACATTTGTGTTTCCGGTGGCCGGGGACGGAGTGTCCTGCAATCATACGAACCGGATTTGAATTGGAGAATCAGAAACCGATGGAATTACCGCCATCCACGGGTAATACCACACCAGTGATAAAACGGGAAGACGCTGTTGCAAAGAAAAATGCAGCTTCCGCAATATCTTCCGGTCTGCCCAGCGTACCCATGGGCGTGCGGGATAAAACTTTCTGCATTCTCTCCTGATCGCCGTTGAGGGCTTTGGACGACATTTCCGTTTCTATAAATCCCGGCGCGATGCAGTTTACACGGATTCCCCTCGGGGAGAGATCCACGGCCATGGCACGGGTCATGCCTTCGATGGCTGATTTGGATGCGGAATAGGCGATCACTTTTGGAATTCCATATTGGGACGCCATGGAGCTTATATTGATAATGGAACCGTTCCCGTTTTCCAGCATTTGTTTAGCCAGTTCCCGGGAAATGGCAAACACCGCAGCCACGTTGGTCAGCAATACCTGCTGAAATTCATCGTCCGTCACTTCCGTAAATTCTTTTTTCAGATTCACGCCGGCGTTATTCACGAGTATGGTTACCCGCCCGAAGCGGGCCGCAAGGTCCTTGACCAGCCCGGGCAGGGTGGAAAGCCGGTCAAGGTCGAAGCGGATTTCTTCGCACAGCGGGCCCAGCATTTTTTTTGCGGATTTTAACTTTTCCGGATCGCGGCCGAGGATGATGGTGCGGATTCCATTTTCTGTAAACTTCTTTGCGATCGCCAGGCCGATTCCCGATCCGCCACCGGTAACCAGCGCGAGTGGTTGTTTTTCTTTATTTTCCATTCCAGCAGTTAATATGAGGTTCTTTTTAGTGATTATGAATCCTGCCGCGTTTCCGGGAAGATTCCCTTTCAATAAATTCTGACCGGAGTAAAATGGTATTGGCGCTGTGTATTTCCGAAACTCCGTTCAAGTGGTTAATCAGGTTCCTGGCTGCCACTTCGCCCATTTCATAACCCGGATAATTGATGGTCGTCAGATTGGGTTCAATTACTTTAGATACCGGGTCATTATTAAATCCCACGAAAGCAATCTGTTCCGGGATCCGGATACCGGCCTGCTTCAGACTCAGCATGCATCCCACGGCGCAATTGTCGTTCGCCGCAAAAACAGCGTCGGGCAGAGGTTTCATTTTCAGGATCACTTCCGCGGCTTCGGCTCCCGCCTCCTGACTGAGATTGCCGATGATCACGTTGTCTTCGAGAAACCGCATCCGATGTTCCGAGAGTGCCTTTTTATATCCCTCCAAACGGTCAATATAAACATTTTGTTTGGGAGGTGCGGTAATATGAACGATTTTCCTGCAGCCCTGACTGATCAGGTGACGGGTTGCCTCATACGCCGCCTTCTTGTTATCAATTAATATATTGGTGAAATCCTTGTGGTCCATTACACGGTCAAAGAACAGGACCGGAATATTCTTTTTGGTAAAGGCTTCGAGGTGGGAAAGGTCGTCCGTATCATAAGCCAGGGAAACCAGTAAGCCATCTACCCGGTTATTGAACATCATTTTGGCGCTTGCTTTTTCCTTTTCGGCTGATTCAGAGGATTGCGAGATAATCAGATTATATCCTGCATCGTTGGCAACGGATTCGATGCCGGCGATAACGGTCGACATGAAATAACTCTTCAGCCGGGGAACGATCACGCCGATGGTCTGTGTTCGCCGGGTGCGCAGGTTCCGAGCAAAGTTATTGGACCGGTAACCCAACTGTTCCGCGAGTTCTGTTATTTTCTTCTTTGTTTTTTTGCTCACCACCGGGTCGTCCTGCAGACCCCGGCTGACCGTGGCAATTGAAATATTCAGCTTGCGGGCCAGGTCGTACATGGTCACTTCGTTTCCATTATCCATACAAACGCTTACGTATTGTAAATAAAGGTAAATTAAATATAATCGTCGGAAATAAAATGTAATCGGTTACATCCATTCAGATTTTTCCTATTTTAGTGTGAATGATGAAACTCATACAAACCATGCGATGGTTCGGTCCCGGGGATCCGGTGCGGCTCTCTGATATCCGCCAGGCCGGCTGCAGCGGGGTCGTAACGGCGTTGCATCATATACCGCCAGGGAATGTGTGGCCGCCGGAAGAAATCGATGAAAGAAGAAGATTGATCCGGGCCGCCGGAATGGAATGGACTGTAGTGGAGAGCCTTCCGGTTCATGAAGATATCAAACGGCAAACGGGGAACGGTAAGCGCTATATTCAGAATTATCAGGAAAGCCTGAGAAACCTCGCTGCTGCCGGGTTGCAGGTAATCACCTATAACTTTATGCCGGTGCTGGACTGGCTGCGCACGGATATTCATTATCGGATGCCGGATGGAAGCCTTGGATTGTATTTCCGGAAAATCGCGCTTGTGGCCTTTGATCTTTTTTTGCTGAAAAGACCGGACGCGGAAAAGGAATACGGCGCCGGGGAAATTGCCCGGGCTGCGCAGCATTTAAAAAACATGTCTGCTGAGGAACAGACGGATTTATACCGGTCCACCCTGCTCGGTTTGCCGGGAAGCAAAGAAGCATTTACTGCGACCCAGGTACTGAACGCGCTCGAAACATACCGGCATATTGACGCAAAAGAATTAAAGGGGCATCTTTTTTATTTTTTAGAGCAGGTTATTCCGATAGCGGAACAACTTGGATTAAAGCTGGCCATTCATCCGGACGATCCGCCTTTTCCGGTATTGGGCCTGCCTCGTATCGTAAGTACTGAAAGTGACCTTAAGGAAATATTATCTGCCATTCCGTCCCCGGCAAATGGATTGTGTTTTTGTACCGGATCCCTCGGAGTCCGGGCAGAAAATGATTTAGCCGGAATGATGCAGCGCCTGGGCAGCCGGATTTATTTCCTGCATTTGAGAAATATCACGCGGGATGCCGATGGCAACTTTTATGAGGCGGACCATTTATCCGGCGATGTCGATATGTATTCCGTAATGAAAGAAGCCAAAATGTTAATGAGACGCGAAAACAGATCCATCCCCATGCGACCCGATCATGGTCATCAGATGCTGGATGATTTAAATAAAGAAACTTATCCCGGTTACAGCGCAATAGGACGTTTGAGGGGGCTGGCAGAACTACGGGGCCTTGAGGCCGGTATAACCTGACTCAAACGGATCGCCGGCAAATGATAATTTTATTATCATACTTCATCCGGAACAATATAGGGCGGACGATACACTCTTTTCAGCATGGTATCGGCCTCTTCATCATTGACAAATTTCTCATGATTCATGTCTCCTCCCATAAATTTCAATCCACGATTAAGGCGGTAAGAAATATTGGCCAGTAAAGGAAGAGTGGTTGAGTAAAATCCGGTATTAATATCACAATGCAGGGGTTCATTATTCCCTGCCCGTATGGCATCCAGGAAATTGGCGTAATGTTCTGTGTCGCCGGGCGGGGTCAGCGGATCAATAATCTTTTTCTCTTCTGTTTCTTTCTTCGAACCGGCGAATGGTTCCTTTTCCCGCTGCCGAAATGCCTTCCAGTCACTTCCATTCACTTCCATGTATCCACCTGTGCCGTAAAATATATTTCCGATCCGGATGTCCAGGCTTGATTCACTGTTGGAGTACCTTCCCCTTGTTTCAAATTCAAGCACTTTCCCGTCTTCATATTTGAATGTGGAGATCTGGGTATTGGGTGTTTCCTGTGCGCATTCGCTGGGATTGATACCGTACAGTCCTCCGGTGGAGAAAACAGAAACCGGATGTTCATTTTTATTAAGCCCCCAGCGCGCCACATCAAACTGGTGCGGCCCCTGGTTTCCGGTATCGCCGTTTCCGGTTTCCCAGAACCAGTGCCAGTTGTAATGTCCCTTCTTTTCGTTATAAGGACGATAGGTGGCGGGCCCTAACCAGCGATCGTAATGAAGGGTGGCCGGTGGCGCACTGTCTTTGGAAATACCGAAAGAATCACGTGGCTTTATGCAGAGCCCTCTGGCCATGAACACGTCGCCTATTCCGCCATCATGGAGGAATTGCATGGCTTCCATCACATTGGCGATGGACCGGTTCTGGAATCCCACCTGAACGCGCCGGTTGTATTTGCGGGCTGCTTCGATCATTTTGCGCCCTTCCCAGATATCGTGTGAAGCCGGCTTTTCTATATATACGTGTTTTCCCGCCTGGCAGGCCCAGACGGTTCCCAGCGCATGCCAGTGGTTTGGAATGGCCATCGATACCGCATCTATTTCCTTATCATCAAATACTTTACGCATGTCCCATTCCGTCAGGGGTGTCTCGCCCGTTTTGTCAGTCACTATTTTGGCCCTTGAAGCGAACCACTGTTCATCGGCATCGCAAAGCGTTTTCAGGCGCACATTCCGGCTTGTTTTAAGTGCACACCAACTGTTGATATGCGTTCGTCCCTGACCGTGAATACCGATAACGGCCACCGTGATACGATCATTTGCGCCTGGTATGGCGGCATAGGATTTCGCACTGAAACCCATGCCCCCGATGGTGAGCCCGGCACCGGCCAATGCAGTTTTTTTAATGAAGTCTCTCCGTGAGTTGTTAAGTTCCATAGTTATTACCTGTTTTATGATGAGCAATTCGTTTCTAATATTAAGGCAGAACCAGGTTGCCGCTGTCTATTTCTTTTTTGCATTGGAGACCAGCTGGTTGAATACGGACAGCTGTTCCCTCATGGCGCTGATTCTGTCCGCAGGCTCCGTCCTTGCTTCCAGCAGGATCCAGCCTTTATACTTCATGGCGACAAACAGATCCATCAGTTGCTGATAAGGATAATCGCCTTCATTTAATTCGCGTACATGTACCGTGTCACCAAACCATTTTTTTACGGAATTAAAATTCTTTTCCAATCCCGGAGGGAGCAGGTCTTCCGGGTTGCTGTTCCAGCACATTTTCACGTTCGGCTCGGTCACCTGTTCAAATATTGCCTTTATATTGGGAATCTCCTGGGTAAGATGGCCATGTACTTCCACCCGTACCAGTTGTTCAAGATCCTGAGCGAACTTTCCCACTTCGTTAAATGATGCCGCGATCTGGGCAATGGTCTTTTCTCTGGGCACCGCGGCAGGGAGATCGTTTGGTTTTATTTTTATACCGGTCGCACCGATGTCTTTACAAAGCTGAATATATACTTTTGTCTGTTCGATATTCCGTCTTAACTCGGCCGGATCGGGACTGTGGTATTCGAAATTAGAACCATACCCGAGACAGGTGACCCTGCTGTCTGCAAATCTTTGTTTCACTTCCTTCCGCTCTGAAGCCGAAAGATTACTTTCCACCTTATGGGCATGCTGCGTCCGAAGCTCGACAGCCAGCAGTCCGGTTTTCTCGCAATTGGCAATCAGGGTCGGCAGGTCCCAGTCCCTGCCCCACTGATAAGTAACAAAACCGAGTCGCATAGCGGGTGCGGCAGGATAAAAACTGCTTAACCCGCTAACGGCAGCCATGCCTAATCCGGCGGAAGCAGTCTGAGATAAGAAGTCACGGCGGGATATTATGCTCATTTTTACTTTTTGGCGATTTCCGTGGTATCCACATCCCAGCTATCCGTCCTGAATGCCGTGACGGGCAATCCGTCTTTGCTGAGCAGATTCCCAATGGCCGTATTGCCAAATGCATATCTCACGGCGACAGGCCGGGGGACAGATTTAGACCAGACGGTCAATTGATCATGAATAATCTTTGCATTTGCCGGATAAAATATTTTGTCTGATCCGGCTATATACAATTCGGTAATCGTTCCGCCTTTGGATTGCAGACCGCTTCCGGGATTCTCAAAGGAAATAATGGCTTTTCCCTTCTGTACGTCCATCGCTTTAAATACAGGACTCTTATAAACGATTCCTTCCTTATGATAGGTTTCCGCCAGCGCCCAGTTGGCCAGGCGATATCCTACATCATGTTTGTCCTGTGGATGAATGTTGCTTGTGTCATCCACTAAATCCGTTATAACCACCATGCCTACGTTCTGATGCTGCATGCTTTTTGTCTGGGCTTCCTGAAGTAGTGCCCCGATATTTTTATTGCCGTAATGAAACGGGGCAATCTGTACGTAGTAGAAAGGGAATTCCTTATCCCATTTCTTCCGCCATGCATCAATCATGGAAGTGAAAAGACTGCTATAGGTGCTTGCCGTGCCTGTATTGCTCTCTCCCTGGTACCAGATGGCGCCTGCAATGGAATAATGGGTGATCGGGGAAATCATGGCGTTAAAAGCAACCCCGGGTTTATAAGGCCACCATGGGGCAGGGGTAAGTTTAGCTGCAGCTGCTTTTAAACTATCATTCTGGTCAACCACTTCAGCCGGCGTCCAGACTTCGGCGGCTGTGCCGCCCCAATTGCTATTGATCAGACCAACCGGAACATTTAAATCCTTGTTCAGCTTCTTGCCAAAAAAATAACCCGCAGCACTAAAATTCTTTACCGTGTTGGAATCGCAAATTTCCCAGGCTCCTTTGCAATCATCCTGGGGATAGTCGGAAGTAGTTTTAGGAATATAAAAGAACCTGATATTTCTGTTGTAACAGGAAGGTAATTCTGCTTTTACATCTTTCAGGCCCCATCCTTCGTTCATTTCCATATTGGATTGCCCTGAGCATACCCATACTTCGCCGATCAGCACGTTATCCAGCACAATCTGATTATTTCCCCTGAAAGTTATCGAGTAAGGACCGCCGGCCGGAGGCGTTTGAATAATCATTTGCCAATCGGCATCCCGTGTTGCGGTGACTGAATCCGTTTTATTATTCCAGGAAGTGGTAATGTATATTTTTTCCGCGGGTGCCGACCAGCCCCAGAGTTTGGCGGACGATTGTTGCTGCAAAACCATATTGTTGCCGATGACGGACGGTAATCTGATGTCTGCGAAAGATATCTTTGTGCCTGACAGGCAGAGAATGGAAAAAATCAGTCGTTTCATTTTTTCTTCATTGTAATTAAAGGTGGTGACCGGATGGTAACCCTGTATGGGGTTAAATAGAAAACGGATCCATGATGCCATCCGATGTAATATAATTAAAAGCCCTGATCGTCGGCGCGATCTTTCCGAAATAAAAACCCAGCTTGCCGGGGAGGCAGACAACAAAAATGATTAGCATGATAGTGTGATTTTACCCTATTCCGTTCTCAGGCTCTGTATCGGATTTGTCACAGCTGCTTTGATTGCCTGGAAGCTGACCGTAATAAAAGCAATAAGTAAAGCAAAAACGCCGGCTGCGGCGAAAGCCAGCCAGCCAACGCTCACCCGATAGGCAAATCCCCCAAGGCATTGATTCATGAGCCAGCCAGCCACCGGAAAGGCGATAGCCCCGGCAACAATCACGGGTTTCATGAAATCCTTTGACAGCATACAGACAATGCTGATAGCGCTTGCGCCCAGCACTTTTCTTACCCCTATTTCCTTAGTCCTTCTCTGGGCGGCATAGGTTGCAAGGCCAAACAGGCCCAGTCCCGATACAATAATGGACAGAAGAGCGAAAAGATTAAACAGTTTTGCCATTTGTTGTTCAGAAAGATAAAGCCTCGAAAGGTCCTCATCTACAAAGCCATAGGAAAATGGATAGCCGGCATATACATTCCTGAATATTTTTTTTACCTGTCCCAGAATATTTTTAATACGCTCAGGGGTTGTCCGTATCACTAAATTTCCGCCGGATCCATTGTATTTCAGAACGAGGGGTTCTATGGGCTGGTGAACAGACTTGAAATTAAAATTTCTTACTACCCCGATAATTTCACCTTTCCTGCCATTCACACTGAACGATTGCCCGATCGCCGAATCCGGACGCATCTGCATTACTTTCAGGGCCGCCTCATTTACAACATAATTGTTCCGGTCTCCCAGAAAATCCTTTGCAAAAAATCTCCCGGCTATCATATCTATTTTGCCAGGATAACCCGGCCAGGCCTGAAATGCCGGGCGAAACAATACCGGCTTCTTTTCGCATAGGGATTTTCAACGCAAAGGTTTGTTCTTCAATTTCTTTACCTATGGAAATTCGAACTGTGCCTTTTTTATCTCATATCTTCCGATTTTAGCCTGTCATAGTGTATTTTTATGCCCTTATTCTGAAAAAAGCAATGGATGGGGAAACAGCAACCTATTTAATTTAAAATGAAACCCGTATCCCCTAAAATATTATTCGATCATTGTTACGGCAAATACACAATCGCTGCAGTGAATGTATTCACCATGGAACAGGTGCACGGTTTGTTTGCAGCGGCTCAGGATTCTGAGACCCCGGTCATTGTTCAGTTAACGCCGGCGGCCAGAAATTATGCACAGCCTGAAATGCTGATGGCTATGATCACCGCGGCATCCGGCATTTACCCGAAAGCAGTGTATGCGATTCATCTGGATCACGGCATAGAAGCCCATGCATTCGATGCTATCGGTAATGGATACACGTCTGTGATGATTGACGCATCGCACGATGATTTTGAAACCAATATAAAAAGAACCCGCGCGGTGGTAGAGGCAGCCCATAAAAGAAATATCGTGGTAGAAGCCGAGCTGGGTGTGTTAAGTGGTGTTGAAGATGATCTGAGTGTGGAAGAAGAACATGCGAAATACACGGATCCCATGCTGGCTAAGGAATTTGTGGAAAGAAGCGGTTGTGATAGCCTGGCCGTTGCCGTGGGAACCAGCCACGGGGCTTATAAGTTCAGCGGTGGCCGGGGATTGCAATTCAGCGTGCTGGAAAAAATCCAGCAGCAACTGCCCGGTTATCCTTTGGTACTTCATGGAAGTTCGGGGGTTAGTAAAGAGGATATTCTGGAGATAAACCGTTATGGCGGAAAGCTGATGGAAAATGCAAGTGGTGTTACGGATGAAGAATTGAAAAAAGCCATCCAGTATGGAATATGTAAAGTAAATATCGCCACCGATCTGCGGCTTTTGTGGACTAAAGTCCATCGCCGGTTTTTTGTGGAGCAGCCGGAATTATTTGATCCGGTTATACCTGGTAGGGAATATATGAAAGCGTATAAAGAATTTATGATAGCACGTTTTGAGGTTTTCGGAAGCAAAGGAAAATCGCCGTCCATCCGGTTCAATTAAAAATAAAGGAAGATGAAGGAAAGTCATTTAATAAAACATCCGTTGCGCACTTCCGGCGTGTACCAGAAAATTACCGCAGAAGACGCGGGCTGGACGCATCTCAATATGGAAGCGAGACTTATGCGTAAGGGCGAGGTCTGGGCGGGCGATACCGGGGAGAATGAATATGCATTTATTTTGCTCACTGGTAACTACACGGCAACAACCAGCAAGGGCCGCTGGCAAACCGTCAATGGCAGAAAGGATGTGTTTAAGGGTATTGCTCATACACTCTATTTGCCAAGGCATACTTCATTTTCAATTACAGCGGAAAGTGAAGTATTGGATATAGCCGCCGGCTGGTGCCTGGCAACCGGGGATTTTCCCGCCAGATTTAAAACGCCGGACGAAGCGGCTATTGAAATTCGTGGCGGCGATAACGCAACCCGGCAGATAAACAGTCTCGTGGAACCCGGTTTCGCGTGCAGTAATATTATTGCCGTGGAAGTGTACACGCCCTCCGGCAACTGGAGCTCATTTCCGGCACATAAGCATGATATAAGAAAACTGGATGCCAATGGCGCGGTGATCGAAGCCTGCCTGGAGGAATTTTATTTTTACAAGCTGGACAGCGACAAAGGATATGCGATCCAGCAGGTGTATACGGCAGACGGGGAACTTAATGAACTCATGCAATTAAGAACAAATGACGTTGCATTAATACCGAAAGGGTATCATCCGGTAGTGGCCGCGCATGGTTACAATTGCTATTATTTAAATTTCCTGGCCGGAAGCGACCAGTCTTTGGCCAACACACCCGATCCCGATCATGCGTGGATTTTTAATTCGTGGAAGGGAATTGATCCGCGCATTCCCATGGTCAAGGCCGAAATGAATAATCACTAAATTATTTTATGAAAGGAAAGGAATTTGATTTGTTAACCTTCGGCCGTTCTTCCATTGATTTGTATTCGCAGAATATTGGGGCAGATTTTATTGATATTAAGGGATTTGATGCGTTTGTTGGAGGATCGCCGTTGAATATCGCTGTGGGCGCCAGTCGCCTTGGTGCTAAAGTTTCTTTATTAACGGGCATTGGCGATGACAAGGTCGGGGACTTCATTATCAATTTCCTGAAAAACCAAAACGTCGGCACCAAAACGATAGCCCGCATACCGGGTGCGAGGTCAAGCGCGGTTGTTTTGGGCATCGAGCCGCCGGACAGGTTTCCGTTGGTTTATTACCGCGATAACGCGGCAGACAGCCAGGTGACGATCGATCATGCGATAGCTGCTAAAATTGAGCGGTACCGGGTACTTGAGATTTCGGCGACAGCACTGAATATTGAACCCAGCCGCAGCGCCGTGTTTTATGCTGTTGAAAACGCATTTGAGAACGGGGTCGATGTCGTTTTAGATATTGATTTCAGGGCTGATCAGTGGAAAGACCTGCGTTCATTCGGGTTAATGGTAAGGGCCATACTCCCCAAAGTGAAAATTGCCATTGGAACGGAAGAAGAAATACTCGCGGCTACTCTGCAGAATGCCGACCAGGTTCATATCAGCCATCAGCAAATTTCTGCTCCGGAGATCAAGGGAGATGTAGAAGAATCCATTCAAAAAATAATCAGATCAGGTCCTGAATTATTGATCGTAAAGCGGGGATCGAAAGGCGCTTCCATTTATTCCAGGGATGGCAAGCGGCAGGATGTGCCTGGCTTTCCCGTAGAAATTTTAAATGTGCTGGGTGCAGGGGATGCTTTTGCCAGTGGCTTTATTTTTGGCTATTTGCAGGGCTGGGATATTTTTAAGGCCTGCAGATTGGGCAACGCCAGTGGTGCATGGGTTGTGCAGCGATCAGGATGTGCCAATGCCATGCCCTATTATGATGAATTGATGCAATTCGTTGAATCGAGAGGCGGGCTGATCCCGGGTGATAAACAGGTTTGAATGTTTAACTGAAATAATATCAAAATCATGGCAGAAAGAATCAAAAGATTAACGACCGCACAGGCTACGATTGAGTTTCTACAAAAACAATATGTAGTCAGGGATGGTATTGAAGCTCCATTTTTTGCGGGATGTTTTGGCATATTCGGACATGGTAATGTAGGCGGAATAGGGGAGGCCTTATATCAATATCCGTCTTTCAAATATTATCAGGCAAGGAATGAGCAGGCCATGGTTCACTCCGCCATTGCCTATGCGAAGGTGAAAAACAGAATGGGTGCATTTGCCTGCACTACCTCGATCGGGCCGGGGGCTACCAATATGGTTACGGGCGCGGCCACGGCTACCATCAACCGGTTGCCGGTGCTACTCCTGCCGGGTGATATTTTTGCGCAGAGACTGGTAGATCCTGTGTTGCAGCAATTGGAATACCAATATTCGAAGGACATTTCAGTCAACGATTGTTTTAAACCTGTTTCTAAATATTGGGATCGC
>JAUZOD010000083.1 GCA_030706635.1 Bacteroidota bacterium | reverse complement strand
GGTGGTTAATGCCAAATATAAGGATCGCGAAAGCTGTTGAGAGCTTATGAGCCAACGTAATATAAGTTAAAATCTTTTAACTTCTTCTGAAAAATTGAAGAAGATAATTGTGCCAAACGATCATGGCAGGGTATGCAACTCGGATAAAATAGTTTACAAACTAGGTAACATTAATAACAATATTTTAACATGCAGCAATGACCTTTAGCTTCTAAAACTAACGATTATGGGAATCCAAAAGAAACTACTTCTAACAATTGTTCCGGTTTTCCTTCTTGCCCTTCTTGCATCAGCGCAAATAAAAACATTAACAGGTACTGTAAAAGGTGTGGAAAATAATCCTTTATCTGGTGTTACTGTGCAGGTAAAAGGGACAACTATAACAACGCTGACAGGAACTGATGGCTCCTTTTCAATTCAAACATCCGGATCCGCGAAAACGTTGGTATTTTCTTATGCGGGGATGAAAACGCAGGAAGTCAGTATTGCGGGGAATACCTATTTTCCAATCCAGTTTGAAGCGGCATCTGGTTCCCTGAACGAAGTTGTGGTTGTAGGTTATGGAACGCAGAAAAAAATTGATCTTACGGGTTCGGTATCGACTGTAGATGCCAGGGAGCTCACTAAACGTCCCAGTACGAATGTTCAGAGTCTCCTGCAGGGAAAAGTTCCCGGTCTTGAGGTTACACAAGCCGGAGGAAAACCGGGAAATGAGAGTAACACTTTACTTATTCGCGGACTTGGTACTTTTAGTAGTGCAGGTAGTAATCCTCTGGTTATGATAGATGGCGTTCAGGGTGATATGACTAACCTGAATCCGGATGACGTGGAATCAATATCTGTTCTGAAAGATGCAGCCTCCGGATCTATTTATGGTGCCCAGGCTGCGAACGGCGTAATCCTTATTACAACGAAGAAGGGCAAAGCAGGAGCTCCTGTTATATCCTATAACAGCAGTGTTCAGGTTCAAAGTGCAACCAGATTACCCGATCTGTTGTCTAATTCTGCTGATTATATGCAATATTGGAATGAGGGTCGAATCAGATCAGGACAATCTCCCTACTTTACCCAGGGAACTATCGATGCGTTCAGAAGTCACCCAAACGATCCGGTTAACTACCCCAATTTCAACTGGATTAAACATGAATTCCATTCAGCTACCGCGAACAATCAATTTGTAAATATCGAAGGAGGGAACGAGAAATCAACTTTTAATCTGTCCCTTGGCTATTATAACCAACCTGGAATTGTGAGCGATTATGGATTTAAAAAATACAGTGCCCGTCTTAGTGCTGAAACGAAAGTAAAAGAGTGGCTCACGATAGGAGGTCAGATTCCATTTATAAAAAAGGATATAAACCAAAGCAGCTGGGACAATTCGGTAGACTATGAAATTCTCAATGTCTATGGGGCTGGACCAAACTATACGCCTACCATGAAACTGCCAGATGGCACTACCGGGTACGTGGCAAGATACAGTAATAGTATAGGTGAATGGACTGTAAGAAATCCCGATGCGCAGAATGCGAGCGGAATACAGAGAATTAATTCGTACAATGTGGCTCCGCAATTTTATGTACAGGCAAAAATATTCAAGGATCTGACCTGGTACACCAAGGGGGCGCTTACCTATGATTTTAATGCCAACAAAAGGCATGAGGTTGCCGTTAACAACTACTTTTTCGATGATAGTAGTTTTGCGCATAACAATTCTCCGGAGAACCTCGGTGTTCAGGAAAACTGGCAACAAAACATGTTGACAACCCTTTATTCAACATTAGATTTTCAGAAGAGTTTTAAAGAAGTCCACCATCTGAATGTATTGATTGGTTACAACCAGGAATCCAATAATTTCAGTAGTCTTGGCGGATCTAAAATTACTTTCCCTACGCCTAATCTCTCTGAACTTGACGCAGGAGCCTCCCTGGGACAAACTACTTCCGGCACGGCAAATCAATGGGCTATAAGGTCATATTTTGGTCGTGCAAATTATAACTTCAAGGATAAATACCTGTTTGAGATCAACGGGCGTTATGATGGAACTTCCAGAATTTCCCCACAGAACCGTTGGGGATTCTTTCCTTCATTATCAGCAGGTTGGAATGTTACGCAAGAGCCATTCATGAAAAACACCACCTGGCTTCAAAATCTGAAAATAAGGGGATCGTGGGGAAAACTGGGCAACCAGAACGTAGGAAACTATCCTTATCAGCCAACTTTGTCCACTACCTCATATCCTTTCAACAGCGCCTATCCCGGGGCATTAACGACCGGTATGGTGGATCCGTCGCTGCAATGGGAAACGACTGCCGTTACGGATATTGGCGCAGATATCAATGTAAAAAATGGATTGTTTACAGCAACCGTCGATTGGTATAACAAAGTGACTGATGGCATTCTTTACAATATTCCAGTGCCCGCAAGCCTGGGATTATCCGCTCCGACGGTTAACTATGGTTCAATGAAAAACACAGGCTTTGAAGTCGTACTTGGCACTTCAAACCGGCTGGGCGACTTCGGATATAATGTAAGTGTAATTTTGTCTCATAATAAAAATGAGGTTCTTAAAATACTGGCGCCCTCTTATGGACGAACAACCATTCAGGAGGGACTTCCATTTAATTCTTTCTACATGGTCCAATGGGACGGAATCTTTCAGAACCAGGCTGAAATTGATAAATCAGCAACGCATCCATTTAATCCGAAACCAGGTGACCTGAAATTCAAAGACGCGAACGGAGATGGAGTAATTGATGCTAAAGATCGTGTTGTTGTACCCGGTGCTTTTCCCAAGTTTGATTATAGCACCATCATCAATCTTACCTGGAAAAACTTCGACCTCAGTGCATTCATCCAGGGCGTTTATGGATTAAAAGCCAGTACTCAGGGGTTAACCTGGGGATTAACACCCTTTATACAAGGTTCCCCTCCGCCAATGGATCTTGTCAAGCATCAGTGGACAGGAGAAGGTTCCACCAATAAGTATCCGGCAATGTATATTTCTGGATACGGGCCTGTGACAGGTACTACCAGCACTTACTTTTTGCTCGATGCGTCTTATGTGCGGTTGAAAAATCTGGCCATTGGGTATGATATCCCCGGTAGACTCGCCCGAAAAATTGGGTTTAAAAGCATGCGCGTTTATGTTTCGGGAGACAACCTGATCACCATCACGAAATGGCCGGGATCCGATCCTGAGAAAGCCAATAATGGCTGGTTTGAATCGTATCCGCAACTAGTTACTTACACGCTTGGATTAAAGGTAAAACTTTAATAAAAAAACTATAAGACTATGAATAAGTATATAAAATATAGCCATATTAAAAGTTTAATAATTGTATTTATTGCTTTCTTTTTTATGGGCTGTCAAAAGGATTTTTTGGACAAAAATCCGCTGGACCAAATCTCCAGTCCCACGTTCTGGAAAACCCAGAATGATGCCGATATGGCTTTGGCTGGTTGCTACTCCCGGCTTAATTGTAATACTTTTAATTACAGTGGAAACATGAGTCTTGATATTATGGCAGGAGATGCCTGTGAAGGGGCTCAAAGTTTAGGTAGCAGTTCTACAGGCGAATTCGCCCTGGGGCAGATGTTTGCGACCTCCGGAGGTATTCTTTATAATGTCTATAGTGATTGTTATAACGGTATCGCTACCTGTAATACTTTTCTTGCAAATATCGATCATGTATCTATACCCGATGCTGTGAAGACTGAATATAAAGGAGAGGTTCTCTTTTTAAGAGCATTGTTCTACTTTACGCTTTCAGATTTTTATGGCGGAGTGCCGCTTTATACTGCACCCACAGTTACGGTTGCGGATGCGGAAATTAAACAAAGCAGCAAAGATTCAGTTGTTGCCCAGGTACTTGCTGATTTGCAGGTTGCCATTGCAAACCTCCCAAATACGGCTTATGATGGGCATGCTGTAAAGGGTTCAGCGTTAGCGCTTGAATCCAGAGTATTGTTGTATAAACAGGATTGGGCCGGCGCAGCAGCTGCAGCCCAACAGGTTATGACAGACGGAATATTTCAGCTTTCCGGCGACTACAAAAACTTGTTTTTAGCAGCGGGTCAGGACAAGAATCCGGAAATCATGTTCTCAACCAGGTATCTCAATCCCGACAATTCCATCGATCAGGATATTGAGGTAGAGTGGTGGGGACTCTGGAATCCACGCCAGGAATTGGTTGATGCATTTGAATGCACCGATGGCCTGCCAATTACTCAATCGCCTTTATATAATCCGGCCAATTGGAAATTGAACCGCGACCCCCGAATGTTATTAACCCTAAAAGCATTTGCCGACCCGGCGGTTAAAGCTTCAGGTGAGGTTGTCCCATACGCTTATAATGGCAATTCCATAACAGGTTACGAACCTACTAAAGGAGCTAATGTTGAAGCCCTGCCGGTTGATTATTCCACCAAAAGTGAACAGGATTGGATCCTGATCAGATATGCCGAAGTCCTATTAAATTTTGCAGAAGCTACAAATGAAGTGAGCGGCGCTACCACTGCTGTTTACGATGCCATCAATCAGGTTCGTGCAAGGCCTGGTATCAACATGCCACCAATTCCGGCGGGGTTAACGCAGGATGACATGCGAAAACGCATTTGGAATGAAAGGAGAGTTGAATTTGGACTGGAGGGGCGTAGATACAGCGATATCAGGCGTTGGAAATTAGCTGAAACGTATTTAAATTCTCTGGTTTTGCCTGGATCAGGCACCCAATATGTATTCGATCCCGCAAAGAATTATCTATGGCCCTTTCCGCAATCTGAAATTGATATAAATAAAAATTTAGTACAGAACCCTGGTTATTGAGTTCCCTGAATAAATATTAGAGATCAAAATAGTTCTTTGATTTCATGATTCAGTGCCCGGCAGGCGAGCCGATAATGCGATCATGCCCTGCCGGAGCACTGAAAGCGATGAATGAAAAAGATGAGAGAATGGAATGTGTGGAGAAACATCTTACCAGTGAAATCAAGATAGTTTTATGATTAAGACGTTAATTTTTATTCTTTTCTTTCCGATAAGTTCAATAGCGTTTGGACAGGGTTCACAGAAATCGAATGTCTACAATGGTAAATTCTGCAGTGGTTCAGGTGACGTTAATTTTCTTCGTCTGATAGATGAATCATTTGCCTTTTTCCATCCTAACCCGACGGTGCCGAACCTGACGATGGTCTATAAGCCTGAGTGGGATACTTTTAGTGAAGGGGCGGGATGGAATGCCTGGTGGATTCAAAACAGCTATGGGTTTTCATACGCCTCGACACCATTCATTCAGAAGCCGTGGTCGTCTATTTTGCAACGGTCGTTGGATCTGTTCTGGGATAATCAGGGTGATGGCAAGCGCAGGGGAATGTGGGGAGGCGACAATCCGGATCTTCTCTCTCAATTGGTCGGCCCTGACGGCTGTTTGGGCGATGCTGCTGCTCCCGGGCAAATTGCCTATAAGCAAGGCGATGGTAACGTGAAGATACACGATTGGTTTTATGAAGCTACTGCTGCAGGTGTTGTTATGGAATCAGAGATTCTGCTTACCAGCCGCAACCTAAAGATGATTGGCCATTATCTGCCTAAAATGGAACGGGCATGCAACCTGATTGAAAAGACCCGTGACCCCAAAAATAATCTGTTTCTTGTTGGTCCCGCGTGTAATCTTCTGGCTCCAAGCTACGGAGGTGTGAGACAGCCCGATGGTAGTTTTGGCAAGGGTTATCTGGCAGGACTTTCGGTCACTTATCTTGCAGCGCTTGACCGTATGGTTGAACTCTACAAGTTAACCGGTAACAAAGCGAAGCTATCGGAGTATAAACACAGACAAAAGATTACCAGGGAATCTCTTCCAAAATTGCTGACACCCGCTGGCTATTTTGTCAAGTCTATTGAACCGGGCGGTGTCAAACATGGCGTTCTGGGGCAGAAACAGTTTGGCTATATGGAAGGCGTTGCAAATGCAGATGCGGTCGCATTACGTGTTGTTGATAAAAAAACTGCGGGAAATATTTATAACCAGATAGCCACATTTCCGGAAATCCGTCCCTTTGATTTTCTACTGACCAATGCGCCGGGTCTGGACGATACCTACATGAACTGGGGTAGTGCGTCCGGTCGGGGACTGGAAGGAATATGGGGCTTCGGCCAATGGGTAAATGGCGGCGTTTGGGGCACACAAGAGGGCCGGGCCATTTTGATGTACTACCGCCTGGGCAAATTTGAGGATATAAGGCGTTCTGCAATACGAGCCATGAAATGGGCCAAAGACTTTCGGATGGATGCCCCCTGGTCACAACGCGGCGAGAACACCCAGAACCCCTGGTCCGATGCAGGTAATTTCCAGGTCGGAGGCGTAGCGGTAATGATTGATAACTTTGCGATTCCGGCTGCGACGATCCGGGGCCTTTTTGATTATGACTACAGATCAGATCGTATTATTCTACGGCCGCGCGTGCCAGGGACGATTACTCAATATACGCAGATGGAACCGGTACGCTTTGGTGAGAAGAAACTTTATCTTTCCTGCAATAATGGCGGACCAAATGTAAAATCGGTTACCATCAATGGTAAGGCTATGAAAACAGCGTCGTCTGGCGAAGCCGTTTTTCTGTACGATGAACTTCCCGATGAAGCTAAAATTGAAATCACAACCGATGGAGGCTGGCCTAAGGAATCAACAACACCGGTTTACCCGGTTGTTCCGACACTGGTCACTGAGAAAGCTACAGAAGCGAAAATCTCTGCCGAATTACCTGATTCATTGAAAAGACCGTTCGCTGTTCTTTCGACTATGAAGAAACTTCTGACTGAGGAAACAGGAGCAGATGATGACAAGGTGTTCATCAACACAGCAATTAAATCGTTTGAGGCCTACCAGGTTCGTACAACGTTGGATCCGGGAACTGGTTACTATCGTACCATCACCCCGGAACGAAAAATGGGCATCATTAGGTTTTACGCACAAGCCGCCCTGATGATGTACACTGGTTTCACGAATAGGATGGCAGAATATGCGAAAAAAGGTGATACGGAACAGAAGCACATAGCCTCCCTGTTCTCAGAGGCACGGAAATAGAGCGCCTCAAAAATATTTATTTCAATCTGCTTAAACTTAAAGGCGGGCTTTTGCCTGTTGGTCATATTAATAAATTAATGGTGCAAATAAAATTGAGGATGAGTTGTCTAAATTTATTATAATGACGAAGAATATTTTCGCCCTGCTCTTTTTTACTTTTTTATTTATGGCTTTTGGGTCGGACGCGCAGTCTGTCGAAAACTTCTCATCTTATGAAAGAGCCAAAAAACATTCCTTAATCTTTGACGGCCCTGCACCCGGTTTTTTCCAGGGCGCATTATTGGGAAATGGAGGAATGGGTGTAGTGGTTACAACCAGGCCCGATGCAATTGTTTTGCGTTTTGGCCATAACAATGTTTGGGATATACGCCTTGCAGAGAATCATCGAAAGGAAATAGACTCTTTTAATTTTGTGTTTGATAAGATAAGTAAGATACCCGATACGCTTGCGTTGCTCACAGAAGATCCCTGGTATGCAGAATATAGCCGGATGGCGGCAGATAATTATCAAAAGCCTTATCCCCGGCCATTTCCCTGCGGGTCAGTAGTGCTGGGATTTGATCGTCGTGATGCCGAGATGATTGGATATAAACTTGATATTTCAAAAGGATTGTGTGAAGTCAAATTACTAACTGCTGACAGAAAAGAAGTGATTTTACAAATATTTGCCGACATGCAGGATGACCGGCTTTGGATGCAATTGGTAGATTCCAAAGGAAACAGGCAGACCAATATCTTTAATCGCATAAAGATTATACCGGATCCTTCAACGCCCCCCGAATTTCCTAAGTTTACTACACAGGAAGATCTGAGTAAAGGAATACTTTCTTTTCGCCAGGTTATGCCCTATCAGGAGCCGGATCAATACGATACAAGCAAAGGGTTTCCAAAAGATAAAGCATTTCGCCTTGCGGTAGTAACCAATTCTGCTCTTGATAAAAGATCACGGTTGAACTGGGATGGAAATGAAGAAAAAATGGGTTCTTTAGAATGTGGATTCCTTCCAGGGAACGGATTCATCGCCTGTGTATCTCTTCAGCAGGGATTGAATACTTCAGTGCCCATTCGGTTTTTACCCGCTGTCAACCCTTCCTCACAGAATTTTGAAGGCTCATTGGAAAAGAACATCGTGACATGGAAAGCCTACTGGAACAAATCGGGCGTGGCGTTAAGCGACGATTTTCTTGAACAGATATGGTATCGCAATCTTTATTTTTTCAATTGTGCGGCTAAAGATGGAGCAACATGCCCGGGTCTTTTCGCGAATTGGAGTTATAATAAAATCGGGACCGCATGGCATGGCGATTATCACATGAATTATAATATTCAACAACCTTTTTGGGCCACATTCTCCAGCAACCATATAGAAAAAAATCTACCTTATGTTAATTTGATAGATTCATTGATGGATGTAAGCGAGAAATGGGCAAAGGAATATTATGGGTTACCCGGCGCTTATTTTCCACATTCTTCCTATCCCGTGAAAATGACTATGAATCCTTATCCGGTTCCTACCTGGGGTTGGGAAATATGCGAAACACCCTGGGCTGTGCAGGGTTTGTGGTGGCATTATCTTTATTCCGGAGATAAAAAATTTCTTGAAAACAGGGCTTATAGCCCCATAAAAGAAGCGGTCAGGTTCCTGGTCGCTTATATGAAGCGCCCTGATGCGAGGAGCGGAAATCGCTGGAAGGACGATAAATATCATATTTTCCCTACGGTTTCACCCGAACTATATGGACTGCGGCCGGGCTTTAAGTATAATTATGATTGTTCTGTAGATTTAACGCTCACAAAATTCATTTTTAATGCCTTTTGTAAAGCGGTAGTTATTTTAGGTATTGAAAACAACGAGAAAGGGCTTATCGCGGATGTCAGGGATATTCTGGCGCATTTCCCTGACTATCCTACTGCCGAATCCAGGAAATATGGTGAGGTCCTGGTTTCTGTACCCGGTGAGCACGATCAGATAGTCTATAATGTGCCGAATGCTTTGACGACTGTATTTCCGGGTGAAGATTATGGTTTGCATTCCGATGCTGAAACATTTGAATTATTGAAGAATACGTTTCACAACCGGCAAAACGAGGGGGGGAATGATCTGGTGTTTATGAATTTACAGGCGGCGCGAATTGGCATGCTGGATGTTGAAAGGTTCAAAAGACAAGTAAAATATAGCTTGTTACCAGATGGTACAGCAACGGATATGGTTATGCAAACGGGCGGGCGATATGGTGATCAGACCGATTTTGATTTTATGTCTCATATGGGTATTTGGTTTGAAAATTTTGGTTTGCCTGTTGTTATCAATGAGTGTCTGATGCAAAGCTATGATGGCACTATACGATTCTTCCCGAATTGGCCGATGGACAAAGATGCTGAATTCCATAATCTGCGGGCGGCTGGAGCATTCCTGGTAAGTGCGTCGTTGAAAAACGGCAAAGTAAAGGAGATAAAAATAGTTAGTGAAGCAGGAGGATTATTAAGGGTTATTTTACCATGGAGCAAGGGGGGCACCTTAAGAACCAATAAAGGAGTTAAGTCCGTTAAATCTGCATCGGTCGAGATTAAAACAGAGAAGGGGGGGATCATTTTGTTAAAACCTTAAATCAATTCTTAAATCCGCATGTTCAAAAAAGTATATTTTGAAGAATATAATTTAAATGATCTCCGCCAAACAACGGGCCGCACAATAACGGAAACGGATATCGTTATCCATGCCGGTCAAACCGGTGATTTTTTCCCGCATCACATGGATGCGGAGTGGTGTAAGACGCAACCCTTTAAACAACGCATGGCGCATGGCACACTCATTTTCAGTATAGCTGTGGGGATGACGGCAAATGCAATTAATCCCGTGGCAATGACTTATGGATTTGAACGCTTACGTTTTCTTAAACCCGTCTTTATTGGAGATACCATTACAGTAAAAATTACCATCAAACAGAAGAAAGACTACAAAAAGCCGGGTTATGGCCTGGTTACAGAATCAGTGGAGGTATTTAATATGCGTAATGACTTAGTGATGATATGCGAGCATATCTTATTGGTCGAGAAAATCAGTTAATGAAATTGTCAGGATGGGTAAGATCGTTTTAAATGGAATAACATGGGGGCATAGCAGAGGTATTACACCGCTTTTTGCGACGGCACAGCGTTTTTCCGAATTGAATCCTGATATAGAAATAAACTGGAAAAAACGCACCCTTCAGGAATTTGCAGATTATCCCCTTGAAAAATTAACGAAAGAATATGATCTGCTCATAATCGATCATCCGTGGGTAGGTTGTGCGGCAGCAACGAAATGCGTATTACCATTGGATGAATATCTCTCAAAAAAATATCTGGATGACCAGTTAAAAAATTCGGTAGGATTTTCCCATTTGAGCTATTATTATAGCGGGCATCAATGGGCATTGGCTATTGATGCAGCTGCCCCGGTGGCCAGTTACCGTCCGGATCTGCTTGAAAAGAATGATTCCACCGTGCCACACACCTGGGCAGAAGTTATTTCTTTGGCCAGAAGAGGGAAGCTGGCTGTCCCTTCTATACCGATTGATCTGCTCATGCATTTTTATATGTTTTGCGGGGCTCATGGTAATGATCCTTTTTTAACAGAAGAAGAAGTCATTGACAGTGAAACCGGTTTAAAGGCTTTAGACAGCATGAAGGACTTGTGGAGTTTAGTAAATAAAAGAATGTTTGACTGCAACCCAATCGCGATTGCCGAACTGATGACGTTAACCGATGATTATTGGTATTGCCCTTTTGCGTACGGCTATTCCAACTATTCACGAAGAGGGTATGCCCGTTGCTTACTAAAGTATACAAGCCTGGCTTGCTTTGAAAGCAGCCATCATTTCAGGAGTACTCTTGGAGGAACCGGTTTAGCTGTTTCATCGGTTTCACTAAATAAAGAATGGGCGATACGATTTGGAGAATGGATGGTTTCTCCTGAAGTTCAATCCGGTTTATATGCACAAAATGGCGGGCAGCCAGGTCATCGTTCTGCCTGGTTAGATGAAGAAGTAAACAAATGTTGTAATGATTATTTCAGGAATACGTTGAGTACCGTCGATCAGGCCTTTGTAAGGCCCAGGTACAATGGGTACCTTTTATTCCAGGATGAGGCCGGTATTTCATTGCAAAAATATTTGCTACAGGGGGGCAGATCCAAAAAAGTATTGGAGGAAATAAATCAATGCTATCGGGATAGTAAACGTAGAACAAGAACAGTTTAGAATAATACTAATCCAACACATTTAAATGAAATACTCAGGAGTCATTTTATTTTTTATGCTTATCAGCATGATAACTTGTCCGTGTCGGGGCCAGAATTTGAATTACAATGGGAAATATTGTAAAGGTGAGGGAGATATAAAGTTTCTTCGCCTGATTGATGAATCCTTTGCCTTCTTCCATCCCAACCCTGCGGTGCCCAACATATCGATGCTTTATGAGCCCGACTGGAATACACTGGTCGAGAGTGGTGGCTGGGACGCATGGTGGATTCAGAATAGCTATGGATTCTCCTACTCCGTATCTCCTTTTCTGCAGGAGCCATGGGTTTCCATATTGCAGCGCTCCTGGGATATGTTTTGGAACAATCAGGGTGATGGCAAACGAATGGGAAGACCTTCTTCAAAAGAATTGCCTGCCACTGATAGTGGTCCTCTTATGTCCCTGATAGCACCCGATGGTAGTTTAGGAGACGCTGCGCGCCCTGGTGAAATTATTTACAAACAAGGGGATGGAAATATCAAAATTCATGACTGGTTTTATGAGGCCACTGCTGCCGGAGTAGTGGTTCAGTCCGAAATCCTGTTAACCAATCGTAATCAAAAAGCAATAGCACATTATCTTCCCATGATGGAGAGAGCTTGCAACTTCATAGAAAAGGCGCGGGATTCAAAAAATAATCTGTTTCTGGTAGGGCCGGCCTGTAATCTGCTGGCTCCCAGCTATGGTGGGGTCAGACAGCCCGATGGTACTTTTGGAAAGGGATATCTTGCCGGACTTTCCATTACCTATCTTGCGGCACTCGACCGGATGGTGGAGCTGTATAAGTTGATTGGCAATAAAGAAATGGCTGCCTTATATGAACATAGACAAAGTATTACGCGCCAATCTTTGCCCCAACTGCTGACTTCTGCGGGGTATTTTATAAAATCTCTTGAACCTTCCGGTATTAAACATGGAGTAATAGGACAGCAACAATATGGGTACCTTGAAGGCGTGGCAAATGCAGATGCAGTTGCATTGCGGGTTGTTGATGATAAAACTGCGCAAAACATTTATAAACAGATAGCTGATTTTCCCGAAATCAGGCCATTCGATTTTCTTCTGACCAATGCGCCGGGTTTAGATGATACGTATTGGAGCTGGGGTAATACAACCGGTAAGGAAATGGGTGGCATACACGAATACGGTTGTTGGGTAAATGGAGGCGTATGGGGCACTGTTGAGGGAAGATCAATTTTAATGTACTACAGGTTGGGTAAATTTGACGATATCTACAGGTCGTCCGTTCGGGCAATGAAATGGGCAAAGGATTTCCGCATGGATGACCATCTTACACAGCGGGGTGAGAATAGCTACAATTTATGGTACGATAAAGGATCGGAAAGACATAATAATGGTGTAACGGTAACAGTTGATAATTTTGCTATTCCAGCCGCCACTATTCGCGGGTTATTCGATTACGAATACAAATCGGATCGACTAATTCTTCGGCCTCACCTGCCGGGTTCTATAACTCAATTTACCCAGAAAGAACCGGTGCGTTTCGGTGATAAGAAAATATATATTTCTTGTCAGAATGGGGGCCCAAGCGTAAAGTCGATTTCAATAAATGGGAAGTTGGTCAAGGTGGAGTCCCGGGATGCCGCGGTTCTTAAATACAAGGAGCTGCCTGTAAATGCCCAAGTAAAAATAATTACAGAAGGTGGTTGGGAGAAGGAAATGTTCACTGCAGCTTATCCCGTAATTCCAGCACTCATCGCAGAAAAAGGTACAAGAATATTTTCTTCCGCTGATTGGCCTGATTCCTTACAGAAACCGTTTAAGGTTCTTTCAAGCATGAAGAAATACTTAGCAAGAGATACAGGAACTGAATATGAACAGGCATACATTACTTCAGCGCTAGAGTCTTTTGAAGCTTGTCATTATCGTAAAATAATGAAGTTGGCGCCGGGATATTTCCGATCCAATACGATTCTAAAGCAGGAGACCATATTGAAGCTATATACAAATACAGCATTTGCCATGTATAAAGGCTTTAAAAAAAGGATGGAAGATTTTTTACAACAGGGCGATTTAAGGCAGAAACGCATGGCATCATATTTCTTTAAGGCACAGAAACAAAATGCCTTGTAGAGGCTATAAATGTGAACCGGTAAGTTTTAAAAGTATGGGGTTGACATAAATAAATTAAAACGCTAAAACAGTGAAAGATAAGCTTTACGTATTTATAACCTTTAGCCTGATCACAGGACTCTTAGTTAACAACGTAAACACTGTTCTGGCCCAGGGTTCGGAGAATCGTATAAGTCGTTATAACGTCATCTGGAACAGTCCGTCTAAAGACGTAACCGGCGTAATGCCTATTGGTAATGGCGACATTGCCGCCGGGGTTTATGCCATCGAAAATGGTGACTTGTATCTGCTCCTGGCCAAGAATGATGCTTATACTTACATGGGAGACATTTTCAAAACGGGCAGGGTACGTGTTTCCCTCAAACCCAATCCTTTCAAGGCAGGCAAGCCGTTTCGCCAGATCCTGGATCTGGCGACCGGGTCAATCCTGATTGAAGCTGATGGAGTTACCCTGCGAATATGGGCAGATGCAAATCACCCGGTTTTTCACATCGAAATTAACTCGCCGGGTGAAATCGCCGTCACAGCGCAATCGGATTTATGGAAACGCATTGATCATACCGTATTCAATGAAACGAAGTACTACACTACTTTAGGTGGCTGGCAGCCAGATGCAGAGCCGACCCAGGATGTGCGGATGGAAACGGAACGTAAAATTCTATGGTATTTTCCGGTGGGCGACAGGAGCATCTATGCGGACGACCTGAAGTATTACAACGTGGAGCAGATGTCTTCTAAGTTTCCGGATCCCTTTCGCTTTAATACATTCGGCAATTTGCTGGAATGCCCACAGCTTTCTCTGACCGGCGGCATTCTCGCAGGCAAAGGTAGAACCTTTGACGTCCGCATTCATGCGCTGGCGATGCAAACACCGGATCAGTATCAGTGGATCAGGACTATAGAGCAGCAGGCCGCGCG
>JAUZOD010000082.1 GCA_030706635.1 Bacteroidota bacterium | reverse complement strand
GGCCCCCAGAAGCGCCGGCAGCTGCACGATGGACATCAGCGAGATCCTCGGCAACCCGCTGCAAACCTGGCTGGGTTTTATATCTGCGGACGGGAAGGAAATAACGGACACCGTGTATACCGGGTTGGTCAGCTTGCCTGTCAGCTTCCCGGTCAATGATCAGGCTTAGTAATCAGAAAACAAAAGCGGCTGAGTTTGTTTTGAAAATCGAAAGGCGTAGTAGACCGGGTGATGTCCTTGATCGTAGCATTGGGTATTTCAGATGCGTTCATCTGAAAACGGCTGAAATTAGTACTGAAATAAAGTGAACCTCCGGCTTTCATTCCTTTCAGTGCCTGATTGATCATCTGGGGGTGATCCCGCTGCACGTCGAGAAAATCAACCATCCTTTTGCTGTTGCTGAAAGTGGGGGGGTCCATGATCACGAGGTCGAAATGGGCTTCAGGAACAGTCTCCAAATACTGTTTTACATCTTCGTGTAAGTAGGTATGTTGTGATGCCCTGTATAAACCGTTCAACTCCATATTTTCGGTTGCCCATTTCAGATAGGTCCTGGACAGATCCACAGATACCACTTCCGAAGCGCCCCCGGCCGCCGCATAAACTGAAAAGGAACCAGTATAGCAAAACAGGTTTAGCACCTTTTTCCCGGCAGCTCCCTGGCGGACCAGATTACGGGTTACCCGGTGGTCCAGGAACAACCCTGTATCCAGATAATCCGTCAGGTTGATCTTAAACTTCAGCCCCTGCTCTTCCACCGTGATGAATTGTTGTTCGTCGTCGAGTTTCTGATACTGGTCCAGCCGGCCCGCTTTGCGCTGGCGGGTTCGTACTACCATTTTACCGGCAGGCACGGCCGTAATATCATGGATGATCTCCCTGCATTCGGCCATCCACTGATCATGAGTGTCTTCATCCATGTGGTGGTTCCTGCGATATTCGGCCACATACAGCCAGTCGCCGTATATTTCAATACAAAAGGGAAACTCCGGCAGATCATGGTCATAAATACGGTAACAGCTTACCGACTGACGCCGGGCCAGTTTACTAACATGTCGGAAAACCTTGCTGAGCCGGTTGCGGAACATCAGGGCCTTATCCTGCGAAATCATAGTGCGGCAAGATAGTAAGTTTGGGAAATCTCCCTAGAAATCGCGCTGGATCCAGTTATGCAGAACGGAACCGTTCCAGGTACCGGGAACGATGATGCGCCGGAGGCTGTACAGCGGATCGGTCTGATCCAGTTTTTCGTTGAGCTGGAAAGCAGCCAGAAATCCTCTTTTTTTCAGCTCCGGTATGGCGGCGGTATTCCACAGTCCGAACGGATAGGCAAAATAGCGGATGGCTTTCCCGGTAATGCTTTCCAGTTCTTTCGTAGGCTTGTCAATCTGGGTAACCCAGTCGTTGCCCGAATATTTCTTTACATTATGATGATCCCAGGTATGAGACTCTATGGAATGCCCTTCATCGGATAACTGGCGAACCTGATCTTTGCTCATGTAGTGTTTACGGCCAAGAGAAACCGTCATAATAAAGAAAACGCCCTTGAATCCGTATTTTTTCATTTCAGGATAAGCAATGGTAAACTGATCCAGGTCGGTATCATCAAACGTGAGCATGATGGGCTTGGGAGGCAGTGCCGCGCCAGTGATCAGGTATGCATAAACCTGATCGGGGGAAACACTATGATAACCGCTGTCTGCCAGCATTTTCATCTGGGTGGCAAAAGCCACGGGCGGTACAATATAGGTTCTTGAAGTTTTGGAGTCCGCCGGCTTCCAGTCCCTTATCTGGTGGTAGCAAAGAACCGGTATTTGTTTCTTTTTAAGGATTACGGCCGGCGCCGGTACTTTAACCGTGGCGAGTGATGCATAATCTTTACCGGCGGAATCGATTGCTGCGCCCGAAGTCAGGGTTTCCTGTTTCGTTTTGTCGTTGATTTTGCCAGGCACAGAATGACACGCGGCACAGAGCAGCAGCAGGCTGCCGAAGATTTGTTTCATGAGGTAGTTGGATTTACACGTTTTATAACGCTTTTACCCCTTGGGTTTATTGCGTTCGCGCTTAAACTGTTTGATGTAAATTGCAGATACTCATCTTTAAAACTCTTCCCATGCGCTGGATTATCCTTTTACTGTTTTTTGTGACGGCGTCCTCGTCTTTTTCCCAGAATCCTTACCTGTTTGTAGGCACGTACACCAACGGGAAAAGCAAGGGTATTTACGTTTTCCGGTTTGACAGTTCAACAGGAACGGCAACGGAAGTGAGCACAGTTAAAGCTGACAATCCCTCTTACCTGGCCATAGCACCGGATGGAAAACATATTTATTCAGCAAATGAAAGCGCCGGGCCGGTCAGTTCGGTGGGCGCTTATTCTTTTGATCCCGCAACAGGCCGTTTACTCTTATTGAACAATCAGTCGAGCCAGGGAAGCAGCACCTGTTATGTTTCAGAGGACAAATCGGAGAAATGGGTCATGGTCGCCAATTATGGTTCCGGCAGCCTGTCGGCCCTGCCCGTGAATTCAGATGGCTCCCTCGCTCCTGCTGCCCAGGTGATTCAGCATTACGGTTCCGGGATCAATAAGGAAAGACAGGAAAAGCCGCATGTTCATTCCACCATTTTTTCCCCCGATGAAAAATATCTGTACGTGGCTGATCTGGGAACGGATAAAGAACATATTTATCATTTTGATCCGAACCAAAGCAAGCCATTGACGGAAGCGTCAGATTCCTTTGTTTCGGTTATGCCCGGATCGGGCCCGAGGCATATTGTCTTCCACCCTGCCAAACCCGATGTATATCTTATTTCCGAAATGTCCGGCACCATTGACGCATTTCATTACCATGAAAATTCAGGTAAACTGGTCCCGTTCCAGCGTATCCGTACAACCACCGCAAATTTTACCGGACGGGTGGACGGTGCGGATATCCACATCGGGCCGGATGGGCGGTTTTTGTACGCCAGCAACCGCGGGGTCTCCAATACCCTGGCCGTTTTTGCCATCGGGAAGGATGGTAAATTAACCAACAAACAATATGTATCCGTCAATGGAAAACATCCAAGGAATTTTGCAATTGATCCCACGGGTCGTTTCCTGCTGGTAGCCAACCAGGATTCAGATAATATCGTGGTCTTTGCCATTGACCCGGTCAGCGGACTTTTAAAAGCGACCGGAAAAGAACTCAGCGTACCCAATCCCGTCTGTGTTAAGTTCCTGTCACAATAGTTGTTCTTTCAGCAAACCTTCAATCTAAAACACATGTGGTGGGTCTACGCTGTTTTGTCTGCGATATTTGCTTCACTCACAGCCATTTTTGCAAAAATCGGCGTGACGAACGTGAATTCAAACCTGGCCACGGCAATCCGGACAATCATTATTCTGATCATTGCCTGGGGAATTGTTTTATTCAGGAGGGATTATAAGGGCCTGGGCGCCCTGTCCAAACACAATTTATTCTTTTTAGTCATTTCCGGTATCGCCACGGGCTTATCCTGGATATTCTATTTTAAAGCTTTACAGCTGGGGAAAGTTTCGCAGGTGGCGCCGGTTGATAAACTCAGCGTTGCCCTAACCATTGTGCTTTCTGTGCTTTTCCTGGGAGAGGCACTGAGCTGGAAATCGGCCATCGGCGCTGTATTGATTATCAGTGGAACCCTGGTGATGATATTCTGACAGAGAACCGGTTTTATCCACAAAGAAAATTATACCGGCTGGGTCAACACAGCTTCTTAAAATACTGAACGATCTCTTCCCAATTGTTCAGCCGCTGGTGATGCGAGTAGTGTATGTTGTGAGAGGCGGTAAACATGATGGAGACTCCCTGGAAATGATCCAGGTTCTTGAGATGATCATCAATCAGATAATCCGTCCGGATGATGCGCTTGTCTCCACAAAAAACAATGTGCTGCCAGGAAATGAAAGGGAAATATTCCTCAAGCCATTCTTTCTTTTCAAACAGGGACAGTGGAAATTCCATCGCAGCGGAAACAATGTAGACATCAAAATCCTCCATCAGGGTGCGAATGGCGTCGACACCTCCCGGGATCAGGGGTAAGGTTCTGAAAAAACCCGGCATGCGGACAAAGCGCTGAACGGCTGTTTTATCAGGAAAAGCCTCGTTTTCCGGAATGCCCTTCATGGAATCCGGATCTATTTTTTCCCCGGTTTCTTTTTCATAATAGCGGATAAAATGAGTTTCTGTATCTGCCAGCACACCATCCATATCTACTGCAATCGAAATGCGCTTTTTATCTTTCTCCATAATATTTCTATTCTTTCAGATATCTTTCGTGAATGATATTGAGGTGATGTTTATGATGTCCATAGATTACGTTCACCAGGAGCAACACAGACAAGGGATTTCCGTTGGCCGTTCCCTTCCTTTCGATGGCTTCATCATTTAAGGATTCAATAAAAGCGATGCTGGACTCCCGGACCAGGCTGAGCTCCCTTATGATATCCGCAATTTCTCGTTGATCGGCCCGGGCATTCGCCGCAAATGTTTTTTCTTCAAATCCGGGCAAGGGGGTCTCATCTCCGCGGGAGAACCGAAGCGCCCGGTAAATAAAAACGCGCTCGGTATCGGACAGATGAACCAGGATGTCTTTTATCGTCCACTTCCCTTTTTCATAGGCCCAGGTTAATTTTTCCGGAGCAAGCTCATTCACCAGTTCTACCGTATCCGCCATAATATCCTCCAGGTGTATCAGCAGGTTCCCGTCGTCAGGTACCAGATTCAGATATCCCTGGTAAAACGGGGGACAAAAGCCTTTGGGTTTATAGAATTTGTTGATATCCACATATCCTGATTTAGTCTCCAAAAATAAGAAACATCCTGCCGAATTCAGGTTATGCCGAATTACCTTTTTTGAAACCATGTCAACCGCTGATAATAAATTAAGTCTACTGATTTTGTAGACTTATGCGAATACACTAATATTGCAGCCAGCGTTCCGGGTCATGTGGCCGAGTGGTGAGGCATAGGTCTGCAAAACCTTATACGGCGGTTCAATTCCGTCCATGACCTCTGCGACAAGTTAGATGAATGGCAGTCGTTTGCGGGGTGTATTTCCATATACCCCTTTTTATTGCTGAAATCCCGGAGGTTTATGAATTTGATTTTAACTTTCAGAAAATTGCTTTCAATCCAAAACGACGGCCATGATGAAATACCTTCTTCCCCTGTGCCTGTTATTTTCCCCGTGTCTGGCTGCCCAGCCACTGAGTTCGGCAGAGATTGACAGCATTGCCGGACTGGCTTTGAAAACCTTTGATGTTCCGGGCATCGCGGTGGCTGTGATCAAAGATGGCAAAATCGTCCACTCGAGGGGTTATGGCGTGCGTTCCCTTCGTACGCGCCAGCCGGTGGATGAAAATACCCTATTTGGCATTGCGTCCAACAGTAAGGCCTTTACGGCCGCGGCATTGGGCATACTGGTGGACGAAGGCAAGCTGAACTGGGATGACCCGGTGCGCAAATACATTCCGGAATTCAAGTTGTACAGCCCTTTTGTTACCGAAGCATTTACAATCCGGGACCTGCTGACCCACCGCAGCGGGCTGGGCCTCGGTGCGGGTGATCTGATGTTTTTTCCGGATTCAAGTGATTTTTTATTGAAAGACATTCTTCATAACCTGCAGTTCCTGAAACCGGTAAGCAGTTTCCGCACAAAATTCGCTTATGACAACAACATGTACATCGTTGCGGGAGAAGTTGTGAGCCGGCTGACCGGCACATCATGGGATGATTTTGTTGAATCTCATATTCTGAAGCCCATCGGGATGCTCCACAGTGCGGCCTCGTTCGACCGGCTGCCGGATAAATCGAATGTTATTGATGCGCATGCTCCGGTGGACGGAAAAGTGCAGGTAATCGCCAGAACCTCCCTGAAAGTGGGTCACTCTGCCGGAGGAATCAATTCCAGCATTGCAGACCTAAGCAAATGGGTGCTCCTGCTTTTAAATCAGGGAAAATACGGAGAAGGATTAAACAAAAGCATTTTCAGCGACCAGGTGTTGCAGGAGCTCTGGACACCCCAGACCATTATACCTGTAGAAAATCCTGGCTATTACAATAACCATTTTGAAGCCTATGGATTTGGTTTTTTCATCTCGGACGTAAAAGGGTATAAACAGCTTAGCCATACCGGAGGACTGGAGGGCATGGTAACACAGATCAGCCTGATTCCCGAACTCAATCTGGGTATCATCGTTTTAACCAATCAGCAGGAGACCGCGGCCTTCAGATCCGTTACCAACGAAATCAGGGACGGATATCTGGGATTGAAGAAATTTGACTGGATAAGCCAGCTGGATGGCGAAAGAAAGGAAGCGCTCGATTATGGCAGGCATGTTACAGATTCCATCTGGAATCAAATAAACGAGGCTCAGCATAACCCTTCAAAAATTGACTTCTCCCTGTATGAGGGCATTTACCGGGATCCCTGGTTTGGAGACGTGCTGATTTCCAGAAAAAATGGCAAATACTGGTTTGATGCCAAACGTTCTCCCAAACTTACCGGTGAACTTTTCCCTTTCAAAGGAAACAGTTTTGTTGTTAAATGGCGGGACCGAAGCATGGATGCCGACGCGTTTGTGATGTTCAGGCTGAATGAGCAAGGCCGGGGAGACGGCATACTGATGAAACCCATTTCTCCGCTAACTGACTTCAGCTTCGATTTTCAGGACCTCGATTTTCAAAAAGTAAAATAAAGGATCCGGGCCGGTCTGCTCACCTAAAATTCTTCTTTGAGCAACCTGTACAGGCGTTCGAATTTGTCGAACTGTTGCTGATACAACTGCTGATGCGCAGCGGAAGGGATTATCACGCTCAATATCTTCTCCTCCCCCGCCGGATTTAGTTCCAATGCCTCCATACCCAATTTCACGGCTCCCCAGGCAGCATTTTCTATGGTCTCCGAAATTTTTACGGGAAGACGGAAAACATCGGAAAGCATCTGAACCCAAAGATCGTTTTGCGCAAAGCCTCCGGTAACAAAAATCTGCCGAATGTCTCTCGTTTCAAGCAGCATCCTGCCGATGGAATAAACGCAGTAGATCACGCCTTCCATGGCCGACCTGATCACATGCTCACGGGTATGATTAACCGATAACCCAAACAATACGCCCCGGGCTGCAGCGTTCCACAACGGCGCCCGTTCGCCCAGGATATAGGGAAGGAAAATAAGTCCCTCGCAACCGGCAGGCACCTGAGCAGCTCCTGCTAAAAAATCCGGCAACTCTTTTTCAGAGAGAAAGAACTTTTCCGAGAGCCATTGCAATACGATCGCCCCGTTGTTACCGGCCCCACCCAGGAGATACAAATCATTCTTAACATGATAACAAAAAGTTCGCATATCCGGATCTGTGGCCGGTCCCCGGACGATCACCCTGGCAGCACAGCTGGTTCCTATGCTCACCACGAGAGAATGGTCATTTTGAGACGAGGTCCCCAGATTAGCCAGGGCACCATCGCTTCCGCCGATGATAAAAGGGGTATTGCGCAGCAAAGGAAATAATCCGGGCAACCTGAATATTTTGCCAACCGGTACGATCGGGGAAAGCTGGTGTTGCCGTATCCCCGTTTCTTCCAGTATTTCCTCGTCCCAGCGGACGGTTTTGATATTCATCAGTCCCGTGGCGGCTGCTATGGAAGAATCCACTGCATGGATTCCAAATAACTTATAAAAAACATATTCCTTGATGCCAATGAATTTGAAAGCTTTCTGAATAAGCAGGGGATCATTCTCCTTCAGCCATAGGAGCTTGCAAAAAGGAGACATGGCATGCACCGGCACCCCTGTTTTGAAATAGAAAGAAGCTGCCCTGTTTTCTTTGTGCAGCCGCGACGCGATATCTGCTGCGCGGTTATCGGCCCAGATGATGCATTTTGTTATGGGATGCCCTTCTTCATCTATAGCCATCAGGCTATGCATGGCTGAACTAAAACTGATCAGTTCCGGTGGCTGCTGGAAATGCTGAAGATTATTTTCCACACATTGAAAGAGCGCGTGCACAATCTCTTCCGGATCCTGCTCGCTGCGATCCGGCGCGGGATGAAACATGGCATAGCCCCGGGATTGCTCATACAAAACCTGGCCGCTGGCGTTAAATGCAATCGCCTTTACGGAAGATGTTCCGATATCTACTCCTAAATAATAATCCAAGTCCATAGATGCGCGCCCAAATATAATTACTTAGGCCGGCAACCCCGTCTGATGCTTTCTTCCCCTGGAATCAGGCATAAAAAATACCGGCACGCACCGGCGGCGGCGTGGGCACGGGATCGGTAACCGGCGGAACAGGCGCCGGCTCCACGGGGGGCATTTCCGGTGGTGGCTTTGGAGAAGGATTGTCC
Organism: Bacteroidota bacterium; assembly: GCA_030706635.1. GTDB lineage: Bacteria > Bacteroidota > Bacteroidia > Chitinophagales > Chitinophagaceae > Puia. Next base: position 6,193 of record JAUZOD010000082.1, on the reverse strand, counting down.
GGGCCGGTCACTGTAGAATTGACCTGTTGGTTCGTAGGCATCGTATTATCTTTACAAAGATTGATTACATACTTCATGCCATGATGAGGCTTTACCGATTCCTGGATATTCAGTTCAACTATGTATTTTAAAAATAAAACCGTTCTCATTACCGGCGCAAGTCGTGGCATCGGCAAGTCCATTGCGCTGAGGCTTGCAGCCGAAGGCGCCAATATAATTATTGCGGCGAAGTCTACTGCCGAAGACGGCCGGCTGGGCGGCACTATTTTCGCCACAGCCAAAGAAGTTGAGGCCGCGGGAGGAAAGGCCCTTCCGGTTTTCTGTGATATCCGGGACGAAAAACTGATCCAGGAACTGATGGAAAAATCAAAAGCGGCATTCGGAGGAATAGACATCCTCATCAACAATGCTTCCGCCATTAACCTGAGCAATACGGCACAACTGGAGCCCAAGCGGTTCGACCTGATGTTTGATATCAATGTGCGGGGAACTTTCATGGTGACCAAATATGCTTACCCGTTATTAAAAGCTGCCGTGAATCCACATATTCTTACCCTGTCGCCGCCCCTCAGCCTGGACATGAAATGGTTCAAACCGCATCTGGCTTATACCATCAGCAAATTCAATATGAGTTTGATGTCCATGGGCTGGGCAGAAGAATTCAGAATAGACGGGATCGCTTCCAATACGCTGTGGCCGGCGACAACCATTGCCACCGCGGCCGTGAAAAATATTCTCGGTGGTGAGGAATTGGTGCGCCGGAGCCGCAAACCGGATATTGTTTCCGACGCCGCTTTTTACATCCTGCAAAAAGACGCAAAAAGCCACAGCGGAAATTCATATCTCGATGAAGACGTGTTGCGGGAAGCCGGCATTAGCGATATGGATTCCTATGCGATCACCCCTGGCGGAAACCTGCAACCGGATTTGTTTTTGTAGCAGCAGGACCTTCACGAAAACCTGTTTTATTGATGAACACTGACCTTTCCAAAACACCGAGCCCCGCTTCTGTCGTTCTCGCTTTTATTATTGTGTACGTCGTGTGGGGGTCAACCTATTTTTTCATTCGTCATGCGCTCGGAGGCTTTCCTCCACTGATGCTGGGCGCTTTTCGTTTTACCGTGGCCGGACTGATCATGATGATCTGGACACTTTATAAAAAAGAAAAGCTGTTCCGGAAAGATGCTATGGTCACTGCAGCCATCAGCGGATTTTTCATTTTGTTTATCGGCAACGGCGTGGTGATTTATGCAGAACAATTTGTAGGCAGCGCGTGGGCGGCCATTATCGTTTCCGCGGCCCCCATCTGGTTTGTATTATTTGACAAATATCACTGGAAAGAAAATTTTAACAGTAAATCCATCCTGCTGGGTCTGTTCATGGGGATCGTCGGCATCAGCCTGTTGTTCTCGGAAAATATCCGCTCGCTGAGAGACCATACGAATCAGCATTATACCCTTGCCTTTATCTGCCTGAGCATCGCCTCGATGAGTTGGGTGTCCGGATCATTATATGCAAAATACAGCAAACCCCAGTTCCCTGCCGTGATCAGTGTGACATGGCAAATGTTTTTCGCCGGAATCTACTTTCTTGCCGGCGCATTAGTTACAAATGAGTACAGTTCTTTTCACCGGAGTCAGGTTTCTTTTGATGCCTGGGCCTCGATCTGGTATCTGATCATCTTCGGCTCCATAGTCGCCTACAGCTGCTATGTATGGCTGATGCAGGTACGTCCGCCGGCGCAGGTAAGCACGTACGCCTACGTAAATCCGGTCGTCGCTGTTTTGCTTGGGATATTCCTTGCTTCCGAACACGTAACCCTGATGCAGATTACGGGATTGCTGGTCATCCTCACGAGTGTACTACTGATAAATTTGAAAAAGTATCTGCAGAGGAGCTGAGCGAAATCCCAAAAACCTCAGCAAGCAGTTCAAAAGAACGAAAACGATCGGTCTGGGAATGGGTCATCGAGGTTACCATGATTTCGCTGGTGTCCAGATCCCCGGCCAGTTGAAGCAATTGCTCCCTCACGTCTTCCGGCGTTCCGGAAACGATGCGGCCGCTGTTATACCGGATCCTTTCCAGCTCAGCAGGTGAAAAAACATAATCCTGAACGTCCTCATACCGGTTCATTTCCCTGAAATTTCCTTTTTCAAATTGCAGCAAAGTATAGTCTGCCAGCTTACGCAACTGACCTGCTTTTTCTACCGTATCGGCACACAACACGGAAACGGCCACGAGGGTTTTTGGCGATTCCAGTTCGCGGGAAGGTTTGAAAGCCTTTTTGTATTCCTCTACGATTTCCCTTCCTGCAAACCCATTGATGAAGCGGGCCACCGCCAGGCCCATACCCATTTTTGCTGCGATAGAAGCGCTTCCGCCGCTCGAACTCAGTATCCACTGATCCGGAACAGAAGCCGTTTGAGGAACCGCCAGCAACGGACCATATTGCGTTGCGGCTTCATCATGAAAAAAGGCTTGCAGATGTTCGAGTTGCTGCAAATAAGATGCCTCCTGAAAATTGTTTGACGGGTTGAGCATCAGCGCTGTGATCTGATCCCCGCCCGGCGCTCTTCCCATACCCAGGTCAATTCTGCCCGGATAGAGGGTTTCCAGGAGTCTGAAATTCTCTGCTACTTTCAAAGCGCTGTGATTGGGAAGCATAATTCCTCCGGATCCGATCCGTATCCGGCTGGTTTCATGGGCAAGCCGCACCATGAGCAGTTCCGGTGCCGATCCTGCAATCATGGAAGAATTATGGTGTTCTGAAACCCAAAAACGATGATATCCGGATGTCTCGGCCCATTTAACCAGCCGGATGGTATTGGCAATGGCTTCCGAAGCCGTAGAACCTTTCGGCACGATGGATTGGTCAAGGATGCTGAGCCTGATCATGGAATTCCTTTTGCATCATTAACATTTTAATTGCGGCTTTGTTGTAAAAACTAAACCGGGATGGTTCCGGATGAGTTAATTTTAGATCTGCATTTTTTTATTATGAACTATCAGCAAATAACCGGATTACTGGGTAAAGAGAACGAGGACCTCTTTACTTATACCTGTAAAAAAATTCCAGGCACCGCGCTCAGACTACCTTCTCCTCATTTTATCAGGGATGTTTTAAGTGATTCGAACCGCAACCTGCAAACATTGCGGAGTCTGCAACAGATGTTTGAAACGGGCAGACTGGCCGGCACCGGGTATCTTTCCATTCTTCCGGTGGACCAGGGGGTAGAACACAGCGCCGGCGCTTCTTTTGCAAAAAATCCAATATACTTCGACCCGGAAAATATTATTCGTCTGGCTCTGGAAGGCGGCTGCAATGCCGTGGCCAGCACGTTTGGCATATTGGGCATGATGGCACGGAAGTACGCCCATCGGATTCCATTCATCGTGAAGATCAACCACAACGAATTACTCACCTATCCAAATAAATTTGACCAGATCCTTTTTGGCTCTGTACAGGACGCCTGGAATATGGGCGCCGCCGCCATCGGCGCAACGATTTATTTCGGCTCCGAGGAGTCCGACCGGCAGATCACAGAAATTGCGATGGCTTTTGATGAGGCCCATAGCCTGGGCATGGCCACCGTGCTCTGGTGTTACCTGCGTAACAAAGCGTTTGTGAAAGATGGAAAGGATTATCATACGTCCGCAGATCTGACCGGACAGGCCAATTATCTCGGCGCAACCATTCAGGCGGATATTCTCAAACAAAAATTGCCGGATCTCAATGGCGGTTATAAGGCCCTGAATATGGGCAACAGTCATTATGGAAAACTGGATGAGAGAATGTACACGGAGCTCTCGTCGGATCATCCGATAGATCTTTGCCGGTACCAGGTGCTGAATGGTTTTGCGGGGCGGGCAGGACTCATCAATTCGGGCGGCGCTTCCGAAGGCGAGAAAGACCTGATGGAAGCTGTTCGCACAGCCGTGATCAACAAACGCGCGGGAGGCTCGGGCATGATATCCGGCAGAAAAGCATTTCAGCGTCCCTTTAAAGAAGGTATTGAGTTATTGAACAGCATCCAGGATGTTTATCTTGAAAAACAAATTACGATTGCATGAATAGAAAAAAGCAGGTAACCCCGACCACTATTTTTACAGATATCGGCGGTGTCATGCTCACGAACGGCTGGGATAGAAATGGAAGGATCAAGGCCATCCGGAAATTTAAACTTGATCCGGTAGAAACAGAAGAAAGGCATCATCTCACTTTTGACACGTATGAATCCGGCAAGATCTCCCTGGATGAATATCTTAAAAGACTCGTTTTTTATAAGAAACGAAACTTCAGCGAACCGGATTTCCGAAAATTCATGTTCGAGCAATCCAGGCCTTTCCCCGATATGTTAAAGCTTATCCGGGGCATCAAGGAAAAGTACGGGATCAAAATCGCCGTTGTCAGTAATGAAGGCAGGGAGTTGAACAATTACCGTATCCAGACCTTTGGGTTAAATGAGTTTGTCGATTTTTTTATTTCCTCAAGCTTTGTCCATTTCAGAAAACCCGATGCAGATATTTTCAAGGTTGCCCTGGATATTGCGCAGGTAAGCCCGGAAAAAGTGATTTATATCGAGGACAGGCCCATGTTTGTACAGGTAGCGGACGGCCTCGGCATCCGGGGAATTATTCATAAAGATTATGAGACGACCAGCAAAGTACTGGCTTCCTTCGGATGGACGCTTTAAGGCGTGGCCGTTAGACTTTTAATCAGATCCGTTTCCTTTTCGTCATAGGGCGCTCCATCTGGTCTGAATATTTCATGAAACCAGGGCTTTGGATCGGCTCCGTCAGGCATGGGAGTATCCCATGCGTATTTCGTATTGGTTTTGCCCGCTACCAGTCCCCAGTTGATGGCACCTACTTTCTCTTTTTTCAGCAGGGGCATGACATTAAAAAAAGTACTGTTCCTGGGTCTTGCCATATATTCGGTACAGATCAGGGGGCGGCCATATTTTTTTAAGGAATCGATGGCTTTCTGCTGCTCCTTTTCATCTCCGTAGTTATGATAGGTTATGATATCCGAATGCGTCAGTTGAAAATGATTAAAGTCAGGCAGATCTTCGGCATAAACGCCTGCGGTCACCGGCTGGGAAGGATTGGACTGGTGCGCCCAATGAAAAGCCAGTTTCAGTAAAGGAAGGCTCTTCTCCCGATAGTCTGAGTTACCGGGCTCATTATACAAATCCCACATCAGGATTCTGCGGTCATTTTTAAACGTCTTCAATAAATCTTTCACATAAGCCTCCAGTGTATCTTTTAACAACGGTTCATCATACAAGCGTTTGCCCGGATCGCGGACCCATCCGGAATTGTGTACACCCGTTTTAGGTTCCGGCTGTTTGCCTGCGTGATAGCTTTCATTCCAGCAATCGTCAAAAAATACAAAAATGGTTTTAATATGATGCCTGTGGGCAATCGCCAGATATTCGTTCACCCGCTTCTTAAATCCCGCAGGATCTTCCTGCCAGGCCAGGTGGTGCAGGAATACACGCATGCAATTCAACCCGATGGAAGACGCATAACCCAGCTCACGGGAAATGGTCGCCGTATCAAAGGTTTCCTTCTGCCACATCTCCAGTTGATTGACCGCGGAACTGGGAATAAAATCGCAGCCTCTTAACCAGCCCTGTTTGGCATACCAGGTTTTTGCTGCTGTTTTTGTCCAAACCGGCCGTTCTGTTTGCGCATAGACAACCTGTCCTATAAAAAGGGCAACGATAATTAAAGTTTTTTTCACAAATACTATTTTAATTACTGGTTTTAGTGTGACGCCTTTCTGGTTTGTAAATATTATAAATAATTTCCGGACAGCCTATTTATTTTATGCCGCAGACCGGCTCAAGGCAAAACCGGTGTAAATAGAAGCAACGCTTATCTTTAGCCAACATTCCATCCGGCATTTTGCATGAATCAGAAAATACTTATCGTTTTTACGCTCTTTCTTTTAATCGGCATCCTGCTGTTGCTGCTGATGGCTGATGCAAAAGAAAAGAGCAGACGGATACGGGTATTGGTTATCATCTTCGAAAATCCTGGCGATACAGGACAGCGGAAAAACATTAAAGCCTTTTTAGATAAAATGTCCACCGAGAGGCAGTTGCATTTTATTATGGCCGGTGAACCCGGCGAATGGAACGAACGCACAACTCCCGCTTATACCGTTATGTTGCAAATACAGGTTGAT
>JAUZOD010000081.1 GCA_030706635.1 Bacteroidota bacterium | reverse complement strand
TTCTGTGGTGTGGGGCGGGATTGAACCGCCGACACAAGGATTTTCAGTCCTTTGCTCTACCAACTGAGCTACCGCACCATCCGGTGTCCGTCCCCGTCTGCCGAAGCAGGGCGAAGGCGGATCGCCGTTCGAAACCAACCACCATATCCGAGGGATCAAAGTAATTGGTAAGGGCAGCAAAAATAGGGGATTTTATGAATTTACCCAAAGGATTGCTCCTTTTCAATCGCCAAAATAGATTGATAATGAACGGGTTTTCCGAACATTAAATCTGGAGAAGGGATAAGCAGTCAAATGAGAACCGGGGTTTCGGATCCAATTACATCCCGTACTCATTCAAAAACTTGATCCGCATCAGCTTCAGTTGCTCCCAGGTGAAGTTGCCGTCAGCGAGCTCCTGCTGGGCGAGCTGAAGCGAAGAGGTTTCGCAGCCTTTGAAATAGTCGAGTATCTCGTCCTGCTCGGATTCGTCGAGCATTTCGTCGATCACGTAATCGAGGTGCAGCCGGGTTCCGCTGGCGGCAATGGTTTCCATATTCTCGAGTAGCGCATCCAGGCGCATGTCCTTATTCTTCGCGATGGTTTCCAGCGGTATTTTCTTATCCATCTGCTGGATAATATACACTTTGTTGATGCTCTTGTTGGCCACCGTCTTCATCACGAAATCATCGGGTTTCTCGATGTCGTTTTCTTCTACGTATTTCGCGATGAGTTCGATAAAGGGTTTGCCGTAACGGATGGCTTTTCCTTTGCTCACACCCTGGCATCTTTCCAGTTCAACCGTGGTGGTCGGATAGAAAGTAGCCATATCCTGCAGCGAGTTTTCCAGGAACAACACAAAGGGTGGCAGGTTTTTCTTCTTCGATTCTTTCTGCCTCAGATCTTTCAGCATCTCGAATAACTTCTCGTCACTGGCTGCTGTGCCGGGAACCTGGTCTGCGGCTTCCTCATCGTCTTCTGCATTCGCTTCTTCAAAGGCGTTGTTGAGCACGATCGGGAAGGATTTCGGCTTCTTTAAAAAGTCCTGGCCTTTTCTTGTGATCTTCAGCACACCGTATTCTTCAATGTCTTTTACCAGCAGGTCTTCCAGCAGCATCTGACGGAGTATGGAGTTCCAGTAGTATTCGGTTTCTTCGTTGCCTATGCCGAATTCAGGAATTCCTTCATGACGGAACATCATCAGCTGCGGCGTAAGTTTACCCACGAGCACGTTCACGGTATAGTCAGATGCAAATCTTTCGTCGAGTGCTTTGATCACCTTCAGCGCCTTCACCACATTCTCTTTCCCTTCCACCCTTTCTTTCGGATGGCGGCAGTTATCACATTCCCCGCAATTCTCGGCGGTATATTCTTCGCCGAAATAACTCATCAGTACTTTGCGGCGGCAAACACCGGTCTCGGCATATCCCACGGTTTCGTTGATCAGCTGCGCGCCCACCTCCCGCTCGGAGAGCGGTTTGTCTTTCATGAAGTGCTCGAGCTTCGCCACGTCTTTATGTGAATAATAGAGAATGCATATTCCTTCGAGTCCGTCGCGCCCCGCGCGACCGGTTTCCTGATAATAGTTTTCGATGGACTTCGGAATGTTGTAGTGGATCACAAACCGGATATCGGGTTTATCAATGCCCATCCCAAAGGCAATGGTCGCCACGATCACCTGCACGTCTTCGTTCATGAACAGGTCCTGCCTTTCCGCGCGCAGCTTGCTGTCAAGCCCCGCATGGTACGCCACGGCTTTAATGCCATTGGCCACCAGCATGTCCGCCAGCTCTTCCGTGGTTTTCCGGTTAAGGGTATAGATGATGCCGCTCTTTCCTTTATGTCCTAATATGAATTTGACAATACTGCGGATGGTCTGGTCCTTTTTTTCCTTGGGCTGTACTTCATAATATAAGTTCGGCCGGTTAAAAGAAGAGATAAAAATGGCGGGATCCCGCAATGCGAGGTTTTTCACGATATCACTCTGCACTTTTGGCGTGGCCGTGGCCGTTAGCGCGATCACCGGCACATCCTTGTTCACGAGGTCCATAATTTCGCGCAAACGGCGATATTCAGGACGGAAGTCATGCCCCCATTCGGAGATGCAATGTGCTTCGTCCACGGCGAAAAAGGAGATCTTCAGATCGCTGAAAAAATCCAGGTTCTCCTGTTTGGTCAGCGTTTCCGGCGCCACATAGAGCATCTTGGTATGTCCGTTCAGCAGGTCGTTGTGCACCACCTTGATCTGCTTTTTGTTCAGGGTGGAATTGAGGAAATGCGCCACATTATCCTTGGCGCTGTAACCACGCACCAGGTCAACCTGGTTTTTCATGAGGGCGATCAGCGGGCTCACAATAATGGCCACGCCTTCGCTCATCATGGCCGGCAACTGGTAGCAAAGACTTTTGCCGCCGCCGGTGGGCATGATCACGAAAGTATCTTTTCCGTTTAAAACGTTCTGAATGATTGCCTGCTGTTCCTGTTTAAATCCGTCAAATCCAAAATGTTCCTGTAGCTGGACCAGCAATTTGGGATCCACGATGCTTTTGGATGTTTTTGCGGTTGATAGAGGTTCTTTTTTAGTTAGCTTTTTTTTCGTTGAAGTTGTTGCCATGCTCGTTAATTTTCCTTCACACAGTCATATTAGCGTGGAAAGTCATAAGATAATCAAAAAAAACGGGATGGTAAGCAGTAGTTAGATCTGAAGAGAGCTTCCCGTCTTCTGAATCAGGTCGGCGAAGGTACAAAATCCGGGGGTGAATAAAAGGGCCCTTTTGTTAAAAATTAGCTTTCGAACAGGGGCTTAGCCTTCGGAATGACATAATTTTGCCCGACTCATGACACCAGCATCCATCAAGTCCTCCGCCCTGCGGGTCATCCGTAAAGAAGCTGCTGCCATAGCAGGACTGGAAGTTTTCGTTGACGACCAGTTTGTGCTTGCGGTTGAAACCATTGCTGCCTCCAAAGGCAGGCTCGTGATCAGTGGTGTGGGCAAAAGCGCCATCGTTGCCCGGAAGATCGTAGCCACCCTCAATTCCACAGGTACTTCCGCCGTCTATATGCATGCAGGCGACGCCATTCACGGCGATCTCGGCATGGTCGGAGAAGATGACATCGTGATGCTCATCAGCAAGAGCGGCGAAAGTCCGGAGATCAAAGTGCTGCTTCCCCTGCTGAACCGTGACGGACGCAGGCTGATCGGCATGGCCGGAAGCGAACAGTCCCTGCTGGCGAAAAAAGCAGATATCTTTTTGAATACCACTGTTCCGGATGAAGCCTGTCTGCATAACCTGGCGCCCACCAGCAGCACTACGGCACAGATGGTAATGGGCGATGCCCTGGCCATCACGCTGATGGAACTGAAAGGATTCGGCTCGGAAGATTTTGCGCGTTTTCACCCTGGCGGCATCCTGGGTAAGAAATTATATTTACGGGTGAATGACATCTATATACACAATGCCAAACCGATGGTAGGCCCGCAGGCCCCCCTCAAAGAAGTGATCATGGAGATGACGTCTAAACGCCTCGGCGCCACGGCGGTAACGGGTCCGGGTGACAGTCTGCTGGGCGTGATCACAGACGGCGATTTAAGAAGGATGCTGGAGAAGAATGTGAATACCGAAGGGGTGAGCGCCCGGGACATTATGACCCCAAGCCCGACAACCATTTCAAAAAATGCACTCGCGGTGGAGGCACTCGAATTGCTTAGAGCAAAAGACATCAGCCAGTTGCTGGTAATGGATGGAGATCTATACGCCGGTTTTATACATATCCACGACTTAGTTAAGGAAGGAATTATTTAAACGAATTTTTTATATGAACGAACATCAGTATGCGGTGATCATGGCCGGCGGTATAGGCAGCCGGTTTTGGCCCATGAGCCGGCAGAATTTTCCCAAGCAGTTCCTGGATATTTTAAACACGGGTCAGACCCTGATCCAGTCAACTTTTACGCGGCTCACTGATTTTATCCTGCCCCAGAATATTTATGTCGTCACATCCAATGAATATATCGGCATTGTAAAAGAGCAGCTGCCAAATATTCCGCATGAAAATATCCTGGGAGAGCCATCCCGGAAGAACACGGCGCCCTGCATTGCCTATATTTCTTTCAAGCTCATGCAGAAAGATCCCAAGGCTTCGCTGATCGTGGCGCCGGCGGATCATATGGTCACGGACCGGATCGCTTTTAAAAAGGTTTGTCTTGAGGCGCTCAGTTTTGTCAATAAACACAATGCCCTGATCACGCTGGGCATTACGCCGCTGCATCCGAATACGGGGTATGGATATATCCAGCGGGAATTGCATACGGTAAGCGACAACGTATATAAAGTAAAAACATTCACGGAAAAACCAAACCTGGAGCTCGCCAAAACATTCCTGGCCAGCGGCGACTTTCTCTGGAATGCCGGGATATTTGTGTGGCAGGTAAAGAACGTGATCAAAGCCTTTGAAAATTACCTGCCCGAAATGTACGATGTATTCCTTGCGGAAAAAGATGCTTTCAACACACCCGATGAAAAAAAGGCCCTGGACCATATTTATCCTCTTTGCACCAGCATCTCCATCGACTTTGGCATTATGGAGAAGGCAAACAATGTATATGTAATTCCCTCATCCTTCGGCTGGAGCGACCTCGGTACCTGGAACAGTGCGTATGAGAACCTGGAGAAAGATTTCCTCGGCAACGCTATTGCAGGTGACAAGGTGATGGTGATCGACGCCCGCGACTGTATCGTCCATTCCGGAAATAACCGGTTGGTCGTGCTCCAGGGTATGAAGGATTTCATCATCGTCGATAGCAATGACGTTCTGCTCATCTGCAAAAGAGAAAAAGAACAGGAGATTAAGGACTATGTGGCGGAAGTGAGGAGAAATATCGGGGATGAATATCTTTAATGGGGTGGGCGCTCATATTTTGGTGGATGGTATATGGTGGATGGTGGATGGAATTTCCATTGCGGATTCACTCATAAAGTCCATCTACCATATACCATCAACGGCACGTCAGTGAGATAAAAATTCCAACCATGCAATTTGCATCCAAACTCCCCGATACAGGCACTACCATCTTCACTACCATGAGTGCGCTGGCGGCGAAGACCCGGGCCATTAATCTGGGACAGGGATTTCCGGATTTTCCTATGGATGAATCGCTGATTGAGAAAGTGACGCAGGCTATGGAAGAGGGGTTCAATCAGTATGCGCCGATGGAAGGCTATCTTCGTTTGCGCGAGACCCTTGCGGAAAAGATTGAGGATCTGTATCAGCATGCGGTTCGTCCGGATACCGAAATCACGGTCACGCCCGGAGGAACTTATGCGATTTATACGGCGCTGACCACACTGCTGCAACCCGGCGATGAAGTGATTGTATTTGAGCCGGCCTATGATAGTTATATCCCGGGTATTTTAATGAATGGAGCCGTTCCGGTAACCATTCCCCTGGAATATCCTTCTTACCGGATTGATTGGGATAAAGTGCGGGCGGCGGTTACAGATAAAACGAAGCTGATCATGCTGAACTCGCCGCACAATCCCACCGGCGCCGTGCTTGGTCATAAGGATATCGAAGAATTGCGCAGGCTGGTGCATGACAGCAATATTTTTATTCATTCCGATGAAGTGTACGAGCATATCATCCTGGATGGGTTGCCGCATTTATCCATACTCCGCTATCCGGATCTTTGGGAAAGAAGTTTTGTGAGCTTTTCCCTGGGGAAAATTTTTCATTGCACGGGCTGGAAAATGGGATACAGTGTGGCTCCTGAATGGCTGATGAAAGAATTCCGGAAACTGCATCAGTACAATGCCTTCAGCACCCACAGTCCGGTGCAGGTGGCCATGGCTTCTTTCCTCAAAGAGAAAACCCATTATATGTCCCTGCCGGATTTTATGCAGGAAAAACGCGATTATTTTCAGCAGCTGATGTCAGAGACCCGGTTCAGGCCACTGCAAACCCATGGCAGTTATTTCCAGATCTATTCTTACAAAGAGATCAGCGACGAGCCCGATTTTGAATTCGCCAAACAGCTCGTCGCCCGGCACGGCGTAACCGCGATTCCCGTCTCCGCCTTTTACCAAAACGGCAAGGATGATAAAGTGCTTCGGTTTTGCTTCGCAAAAAAGAAGGAAACGTTGGAGCTCGCTGTTGAAAAGCTCCGCAAGGCTTAATGGACAGTGGACAATTGACAGTCGAGAATGAACAAGGTAACTGAATTCAGGTGTAATGATTCACATAAAGTCCATCCACCATCCACCATATACCATCAACAGCGCTTCTTTCGCTTCTGATACTTGAGATAAATGATCTCGCTCATCGTCTTCTCCTGCACTTTGCTTTCGAGCCAGGAGATGATGTCGAGGTAGGCGAAGGAGCGGGTTTCAAAGCGGTTGTGTTCGAGGTGTTTGATGGTGCTGAGTAATTTCTCCAGTTCAGGTTTGATTTCGCGGCGGGAGATCTGGAAGCTTTTCCGCAGAAATTTGAACATCTCTTCTTCCACCACCGTGAGGTTTTTCATTTTGGCCATGAAACGGAAAACGGATTTGGTGAGGGATTCCATCAGTTCATAGTTGCCGAGTTCGTAGTGGGCGAGCAGGTGAACGAGGCGGGCATAACACTGCAGATCGTACCGCAGGTCCACATGATCGTTGATGATCTGCTGGAGATAATCAATGGCTGTGCTGTAATCACCGCTGCCGAAATAGAGTGTGGCGATCTTATAGGTGAACACCATGATGCGGTGCGGATCGATATAATCGCCATAGCCTTTCAGCTTTTCTTCAATAAAGGGCACCAGCAAAAGCCCTTCTTTAAATGTGCCGGTCATCAGGTGCTGGTTGATCTTGGCGAGGTGGATATAAACGAAGGTGTGGATGCGGAAATTATCATGGTGTTGCCCCTGCGGTGTTTCGGCATAGGCCTCAAATTTTTTCAGGACCTTGTCGAATTTCGTGTAATGCCGAAGATCAAAAAGCGCATTCAGCAAATTGTGCATGCCTTTAACATAGTGTCCGGTTTCCACGGAGATCATGAGGGGTTCGGCATCAAAAAGATCGATCCAGCGCTGGCCATAGCGGTAGTACATCAGGAAGTCCATGCGGATAAAGGCCCGCCAGCTATAGCTTTGGTACAGGTATAGTTTTTCGTAAAAGTCAGACAGGTTGCTGGTATCGGGAAGTGAATTCTGTTTAAAGAATTCCTGGAGGCGTTTTACGTCGGCATCATTCCGGGCGTGGCCGTTCTCCACATACCAGCGGTAGGATAGCAGGGCCAGGTTGGAAAGTTTGGTCACCCGGTCGATGTGCTCGCTGATCTCTGTTGATTCCCGGGTAAGCTGTTCTGTTTTCTCCAGCGAAGTGCGGGTGATGTGCAGGGTTTCGATTTTTTTCTCCAGGGAAATCAGCTGTGCCAGAAAATTCATTTTGTTATTGGCCTTCGCAATTTCCTTTGCACGCTCCAGGATTTTCAGGCTCTGGTGTTTGAGCCCTTTATTATAGAGCAAACGGGCATTGTCCATGTGTTCACTCAGCTGCAGATCGGTGTTCTCCGTCGTTTTCAGCAAACGGAGACTGGCCCGCAATTGCTTGTAGAGATGAGTTTTTAAATTGGAGAGCTGGGGTTTGGTGGAAGAGAGTCTTTTGAGTAAAAGCTTTTCATCGTAATCCTGCGTTTTATCCAGCGCATCGAAAAGCTGAACGATCTTAAGGTCCTCGTTACCCGAACTCCGCTTGATATATAGTTTGAAATGCCGCTTTTCCGACTTTTCCAGTGACTTAATGAGTTGAAATAAAATGTCCGTTGAACGGTTGGCCATCAGTAATAAATTTTGCTGAAACACAGTCCCGGCAAGGATTTCCTAAACAAATTAAGGCTTTTGGCATGATTAAAACCAGTATAAGATGGTTTTAAATGCAATATGAACCACCTTAATTTTGTGTCAGCAAGTGAGAAAAAGAATAAGGCAGGCAATCGTTAGAGCAGGAATCGTTAGAGGCCGGAGGAATTAAAACCTGCAGTATTCAGTTCGATAAAAGAGAATACTACCTTTTTTCATATGGCAAGCAATCGTTAGAGGTCAGCCGTTTCTACGGGTGACCTTATTTTTTTGCAGCAAGTCAAAGGTAATATTAATTTTTACTTTTTGGTTTAGTTTTTACCTTCCGCTTCTGATGAAACTCCGACTCATTAAGTTTTTCAAGGATTTTCTGCTCTGGAGCGGCATCCTGCGCATCTTCTCCCCTTTAAATCATCTGTTTCTTTTTACCAGGAACTTTAACCTGTTGAGGAAATGGATTTCCGGAGCAAATAGGAACACGCTGTTAATCAACGACTTCTATTCATGGAAGCGTGATTATCCGAAGCGGTTCAAGTTATACGAAGCGGTTTCTGAAGGGTACCAGCTGGATAAAAAAGAGCTGCTTTATCTGGAGTTCGGGGTTGCTTCCGGCAGCTCCTTTTTCTGGTGGTTGAAGAAAAACACCCATCCAGGCTCGGTTTTCCGGGGATTTGATACGTTCGAGGGCCTTCCGGAAGACTGGGGCGGGTTTAAAAAGGGCGCCATGGCTTTCAGCCTGGGGGAGGTGAGCTCAGATGACCCCCGGGCGGGTTTTGAAAAAGGCGTCTTTCAGGAATCCCTGAATCCTTTTATCGAAGCCAACAGGGAATTGCTCCACAGCAAGCCCAAACTGATCCATCTTGACGCTGATCTTTTCTCCTCCACCATTTTCGTACTCTCTCAACTATATCCCTATATCCATAAGGGCGATATCATCTTCTTTGATGAATTCAACGTAGCCAACCACGAGTTCTTCGCCTGGCAGATTTTTACCGAATCCTTTTATGTAAAGCTGAAGCCCATTGGCGCGGTGAATAATTTTTATCAGACGGCGTTTGTTGTTGAGTAGGATGTTTGCGTGTAATGTAGTGAATGGTATATGGTGGATGGTAGATGGACTTTATTGCGAATTCACACATAGAATCCATCTACCATCCACCATATACCATTCACTACTTCAGAAGCTGATACGCCAGCAAGCTCATCACATACGCCAATCCCGTCATATAAAGAAACTGAATGATCGGCCATTTCCAGCCGCGGGTTTCTTTTTTAACTACGGCGAGGGTGCTCATGCATTGCATGGCGAAGGCGTAAAAGATCATCAGGGACACGCCGGTGGCGAGGGTATATACTTTGGCGCCCTCGTCCGTTCGGGCGGAGGCCATGCGCTGGCGAAGGGTTTGCGGGTTCGCGTTCTTTCCGCCCTCAACGCTGTATAGGGTAGCCATGGTGCCGATGAATACTTCGCGGGCAGCGAATGAGGTGATGAGCGCGATGCCGATCTTCCAGTCATAACCCAGGGGTTTTATCACGGGTTCAATCGTTCTGCCGAGAATACCGGCATAGGAATTTTCAAGCAGGGCTGCGCCCCTGGCTTTGGACTGGGACGGAGCGCTGTATTGCGCCGCCGCCACGCGCATACGTTCCGGAGGACCGTACGTGCTCAGTCCCCACAGGATCATGCTGATCACAATAATTACTTTCCCCGCATCCCGTACAAATATTTTTGCCTTGCTGACCATGGTGACGGCGACATTTTTCCAGCGCGGGGCGCGATATACCGGCAATTCCAGGATGAAAAAGCTTTTTTCTGTAGAATGGATGAAACGTTTAGCCACATAAGAAACGATAAGGGCGGCCACCATACCCATCAGGTAGAGTCCCATCATCACGAGACCCTGCACATTCAAAAATCCGAGTACCTGGTGATTGGGAACCACCAGCGCGATGAGCATGGTGTACACCGGCAGTCTGGCGCTGCAGCTCATCAGGGGTGTTACGAGTATCGTGAGTAATCTTTCCTTTTTGTTTTCGATATTCCGGGCGCTCATGATGGCCGGAACGGCACAGGCGAACCCGCTGATCATGGGCATCACGCTCTTTCCGTTCAGGCCTACCTTTCGCATGAGCTTATCTGTTAGAAAGCTGATGCGGGCCATATAACCCGTGTCTTCCAGAACGGTGATCAGTCCGAAGAGGATCATGATCTGCGGAATAAACACCAGGATGCCGCTGAGACCGGCAAGCAAACCATTTACCATCAGATCCCGGAACCAGCCCTCGGGCAGCAGGGAAGAAATCCAGGTACTCAGTTTGGTGAAGGTCCAGTCCAGCCCGTCCATCGGGAACTGCGCAAGCCAGAACACGCTCTGGAAGAGCAGGAAAAGAACGGCGAGCAGGATCAGGTAACCCCATACGCGGTGGAGAAGTATATTGTCCAGCCTTTCCGTAAGCAGGGCTTTTTGCAGCGGGTCGGGTTCTGTGGTGGTCAGCTGCATAACCTGTTTGATCCGTGCGTACCGCTGCATGATCTCTTCGGCCTGAACGCGGGTATGGTTGAACTGGTTTTTCTCTTCAATGTGCTCGATGCGATCGTGTTCGCTGGCGGGGAAATGAAGGCCTTCGTGATTAATGAGATAGTGGAGGGCGGTATAATCGCTGATGTCCGGGAACACCTGTTTGAGCTGGGAAACGGCATCCTGGGCGAGGGCGCGGTTTGAAATAAAATCGCGGACGGGTGCATGGGTCAGCTGGAGGGCCCGCTGGGCGACCACCTTTTTCAACTGTACCATGCCCTTGCTCTTGCGGGGATTCACGGGCACTACGGGAACTCCGAGTTCCCGTTCCAGGCCGGGCACATCGATCTCAATGCCTTTTTTGGCGGCCAGATCCATCATGGTCAGCGCGATCACCACCGGAATTTTCAGGTCGATGATCTGGGAGGAAAATAGAAGATTCCTTTTCAGATTGCTGGCATCCACCAGGAGGATCACCATATCCACCTTCACTTCCTCATCCTGGTTGAGCAATACTTTATAGGTAACCCATTCGTCCGAGCGTTTGGGATAAAGGCTGTAGGTACCCGGAAGATCCACGATACTTGCGGAATTACCGGGGCCGAGTTCACTTGATCCTGTTTTTTTATCAATGGTAACGCCCGGGAAATTGCCGACTTTCTGATTCATGCCGGTCAGCGCATTAAAAAGGGAGCTCTTTCCACTGTTTGGGTTGCCAACGAGACCGATATGTATTTTTCTTTTATTCAATAGGCACTATCCGGATTAAGCGGAAAATGAGGGAACAAAAGTAATCCTGTACAACGGGATTAGTTTACGAATTCCGGAGTTATATAAACCAGCCCAGCATCAGGCAGATAAAAACGATCACGGGAGAAGGCAGCCGGCTATAACGCAGCAGCAGGAATGTGAGAATGGTCACCGCGATCTCCAGGCTCAGGATCAGGTTATTAGAGAAAGTAAAGTCTTTGATCATATACAGGCTGCCGGCAACCATAATTCCCACCACTACGGCGTTGATGCCTTCCAGTGCGCGATAGACCGTCGCATATTTTTTCAGGTTCGACCAGATCGGGAAAAAGAAAAGCACCAGCAGGGCGCTGGGTAAAAAAATGGCGATCGAGCCGATGAAGCAACCCAGAACCTGCATGGAAACGCCCAGATCCCGCATGGCCATGCCGCCCATATAAGAGGAAACGGAGAAAACGGGTCCGGGTATGGCCCGCACCATGCCTGCCCCGGTATAAAAATCGCTTTTATCAATTTTAATGATATTGGGGTTGCGCTGGATCAGTTTCTGGGACTCCGGCCGGGCTACAAACTGCTCGTACATCAGCGGAATCAAAACCTGTCCGCCGCCGAATACCAGGCTGCCGAACCGGTATGTATTTTCAAAAAGATTGAGGGGTTTTCTGTTCGGCCAGTTATTTTTTCTGGCCATTTCACTGCTGGCCCCCGCCAGGATGAATATGAAGGCAAAGAGCCAGATATTGGCCCATTTGATCTTCCGGGTGAGTGTTTCTATCTGTGGAATGCGCTTGCTGCTCAGGTTGGTGATCACGCCGCCAAGCACGATCACGATCGGAAAGATCCACGGGGTTTTGAACAGGAAAAAAGTGGCCAGGGTGGCGCCTGCCAGAATACAATGGGTAATGGTATTGTGTACCGAAACTTTAAATGCTTTCCAGGAGGCATAGATCAGGAAGCCCACCGTCATGGGCTGGATGAACTTAAACAGGTCCGACTGAACGTTTTTCAGGTTCATGTATTCAATAAAGAAGGAGAACACACCCATGATAATGCAGGCCGGCAGGATCCAGATGATCAGGGTCAGCACGGCGAGGGGAATACCACCCCGCTTATACCCGATCAGGGTAAGGGTTTGGGTGGAAGATGCGCCGGGGAGCAACTGGCAGAAGGCGTTGTAGTCCATCAGCTCCTCCTCGGTAACATCCCTTCGCCTGTTGACGAAAGTTTTCATCATCATTCCGAGATGTCCCTGGGGACCACCAAAAGCAGAGATGCTGTGAAGAAAAACAGCCTTAAGGAATTTGGTATGACGGAGCAGAACCATGAATTTTTTTCAGCTGGCAGTGAATTCCGCACAACGGTACAATTTATAGATAGTTAATCTGTTGCCCAAAATGAATCGATGGAGGGAGGAAATGTAGGGGTGATTTTTTGGGGTTAATGGTATATGGTGGATGGTAGACGGACTTTATTGTTGTGTTCGCACCTGATATCCATCTACCATCCACCATATACCATTAACTTTCCATCAATTCTCTTTCCCCTTCGGCTTCTCCAGTCCCAGTCTGAATTCCTCAAAAGCCAGCTTGATATAATCCAGGAAGTCGTAATCGCTGGCTGTTTTTGCGAAATGGTAAGAAGGGCGGAATGCCGTCATGAAGGAATCGAGTTGGTCTCCGTCCAGGTGAGTGATCTTTTTGACCGTATAGCGGTTGAAACGATGATCGACGAATTTGTCCTCCTCATCTTCGATGAGTCTGGACTGGAAGGCTTTGGCCCGGCGGATTTCCTTGAATTTCATCATGCTGATCAGTGCGTCCAGGTCCAGCCCGACACCCAGTCCGCTGCCCGGACTGGTCAGTTTCAACCCCGGTTTTTTATAATCGAAGGATTTTTGGTAGTCTATCCGGTTCTGCAGAGAATCCATATGATAATTACGTGGCGTTACCCGGACTTCATTCAAAATGGTGGGATTAACGTGGAGCGCGATATCGAAACCAGTAATATGATTCATTTCTTTCACTGCAAACATCTGGGTGTTCCGGCCGAGATAGGAAAAGCTGAGGGAATCGTTTTCGTTCACCCGGATGGAATAGTTCCCGTTTTCATCGGTCACGGTACCCTGGCCGGAACTGGAGATTACGCTTACGGATTCCAGCGGATGGGTTTTATACATATTAAAAACGGTTCCGCGTATCGTCACTTCCTGTCCGCTGGCCTGGACAGCCAGAAAAATAAGAAATCCGCCTAAAAACCATTTTCTAAAATATGCGTAAAAAGCGGGCAATAAGGTTGATTTTGTCGTGATTCAATAGCAAAATAGGATTATGCACCCAAAAAATTAAGGATTTAACGATAATTTGGTTTCTATCCAACGGGCAATCTGTTGCGGATAATGATCATGTTCCAGCGCATGGATTTTTTCGGCCAGAGATTCTGCTGTGTCTTCCTTCGAAATGCTGCACCGGGCCTGGAAAAAAATCTTTCCATGATCATATTGGTCGTCAACAAAATGAATACTGATCCCACTTTCCTTCTCGCCGGCTGCAATCACCGCCTGGTGCACCGCAGGTCCGTACATGCCTTTACCCCCGTAAGCCGGGAGCAGGGCCGGATGGATATTGATGATCCGGTCAGGAAAAGCATGGATCAGCCCTGAAGGGATCTTCCATAAAAACCCCGCCAGTACCAGAAAAGAAATATCTCTTTTTCTCAATTCATCCAGATAATGGTTGCCCCGGAAAAATTCTTCCCGTTCAATTAACAGGGAGGGAATGCCTTCTTTTTTTGCAATTTCCAAAACGCCGGCATCCGGTTTATTGCATACAATCAGGGAAACGACTACGGGATGACCGGCGACCGTGTGTTCTTTTTGTTGAAAATAATTTATGATTTGCTGTGCATTACTTCCTTTGCCGGATGCAAGGAGGGCAATGCTGATCTGCTTTTCTTTCATGAATCCCGATCCGATTTTTGAAGCATTAAAGTCCGTCAGCCGTCAACGGTCAACCGTCAACTTTCTTGTAAAGATGGGTGAAAAATCCGGTTTAAAAAGCGGCATTTCAGAGCAGAAAAAAAAATGAAGTGAGCATAAAAATAAGTCGAAATTCAGATGACAAATGAATGACAAATTATTTTGAACAATTTCTATAATCCGCTGAAACGCAAGCCAGATCAGGGAAAAAAAAATTCCGGCATGTTGATATTTTGTTAATTTCATGGCTTACTTTTGCAACCGACCGAGATGATTTTTCACATTTATACAACGAATTGTATATATGCATCATTACAGACCACGTGCATTTAGAATATCCTATAGCTTTCTCCTCACCACAGTAATTCTGCTTTTTGGTAATATATCGATGGCACAGGATGGGAAGGCTTTGTTTCAGAGCAATTGTGCATCCTGCCACAACCCGATCAAACAGGTAACGGGACCGGCCCTGAAAGGGGTCACTTCACGGGTTCCGGACCAGAAACTGCTGCACGCCTGGATCAGGAATAACGCTGCGGTGCTTGCTTCCGGGAACAAATACTTTAACGATCTCTATAATCAGTTCAGCAAGACCCCGATGAACACGTTCCCGGGCTTGAGCGACGCTGAAATTGATGCGATCCTGAAATATATTGAGTCGTATCCTGAACCCGGTCCGGCCTCAGGAGCTAACAATCCGAATCCGGAGAAAGCGCCCGAAAGCGATAACAGCCTGCTTTATGGCATCCTCACCCTGATCCTGGCTGTGATCATGCTGGTCCTCATGCAGGTAAACAGCAATCTGAAAAAACTTTCCGACGATAAATCGGGCATTCCTTCCAGCGAACCGATCCCTTTTTATAAGAATAAGGCCTATATCGCCATGATCGTGCTGGTACTTTTTGTTTTGGGCGGTTATTACCTCGTGCAGGCGGCGGTTGGCCTGGGAAGGCAAAAGAACTATCAGCCAGTTCAGCCCATTTTCTTCTCGCATAAAGTGCATCCGGGAAATAACCAGATCAGCTGTTTATATTGTCACGGGGGAGCCTGGGACAGTAAACATGCCGGGGTTCCCTCTCTGAATGT
>JAUZOD010000080.1 GCA_030706635.1 Bacteroidota bacterium | reverse complement strand
TAACCGGGGACAAATTGGAAAAAGCCGGCGGGTACCGGTATAAAAAGGCACGCAGACCGGAACTCTACGCAGACATCCTTGGCCAACCACATATTGCTGAACAGAAGGTAGCGTGGCTGGATGATGATCATGCCCGTTCACTCTGAACGGAGGCTATCATCGACAGCCGTAGCTCATTGTGAACGGACAGCCATAGCTCATTCCGAGCGGAGGCTGTTCACGGGGTTAGCCAATGCGGATTTTATGGCCCGGAAGCCCGGGGAATTTAGAAAAATAATTTACTCCGCCCTCAAACTTTTAACCGGGTTGGCATTTGCTGCCTTGATCGCCTGGAAACTTATAGTGAGCAGGGCGACCAGTAAGGCGATGAGCCCGGCAAAGGCAAAGACCCACCAGCTGATGGGAATACGATAGGCAAAATCCTGCAGCCATTTGCTCATGGCCCACCAGCCCAGCGGGAACGCAATAAGGGAAGCGATGCAGACGAGTTTTAAAAAATCTTTGGAGATCATCGCTACAATATGGGCGATATTGGCGCCCAATACTTTTCTGATGCCGATTTCTTTGACGCGCTGCTCTGCCGCGTATGTAACTAACCCGAATAACCCAAGACAGGCGATCAGGATGGCCAGGACGGAAAAAGTGATAAAGATGCTGCCGGTGCGTTGTTCAGTCGTGTACAACCGGTTGAAGTCTTCATCCATAAAGGAGTAGTCGAAAGGTTGCGATGGAGCAACGGCCTTCCAGTCGCTTTTTATTTGGGCGATCACATGCGGAATATCGCTTGCGTTAATCCGTACGGAAATATTGCCATTGTCCTTTCCCAAATGGAATGCCAGCGGTGTTACCACCTCGCGGAGAGAGCTGAAATTGAAGTTTTTGATAACCCCGATGATATGATATTCATTGAGCAATTTTGTTTCCCTGTTCTTTACGCTGTACAGCTTTCTATTCAATACGTCCTTGCCGGAAAGAAATTTTGCCGCGGCTTCATTGATCACAATGCCTTTTGAATCGGTCGGGAATTCTGCTGAGAAATTTCTCCCCTGAAGCATTTTGATATCGAGGGTCGGAATGTAATTTTCATCAACCGTCCAGCTTTGCATTGAAATCCCTGTTGTAGGATCGACTGCCGGCGAAGTAAAATAAGCATCATTGTTTCTGTTGTAGTTGACAGGCAGGTAGCCGCTCAGGGTTGCGTTTTGTACCCCGCTTATTTTCAGCAACTCGTTTTTAAAGGCCGTTGCCTGGTCACCCAGTGTGTTGGTCGAATTCACTGTCAGGACCTGGTTCCGGTTAAACCCGACATCCTTATGGTAAATATAATTGAGCTGGTTATAAATAATAACCGTTCCGAAAATGAGGGTGATGGAAATAACAAATTGAAAGATCACGAGCGCATTTCGTAGCCAGGATCGTTTAAACCCGCCGGCCAGCTTACCTTTCAGCACATCGATGGGCTGAAAGGAAGACAGGAAAAATGCGGGATAACTTCCCGCGAGTAAACCGACGACCAGCATGATCACAACCAGCGAGAGCAACATGCCCGGCCTAACCAGAACAGCGGCGTGAATATCTTTTCCGGCAAGCTGGTTGAAATAGGGAAGCAGCAAACCCGCAATAAGCACGGCAAAGACCACAGCAATGGCGCTGATCAGGATGGATTCCACCAGGAACTGCTGTACCAGATCCTTTCTGAGCGAACCAATCACTTTTCGCACACCGACCTCTTTGGCACGGTTGGATGAGCGCGCTGTGGACAGGTTCATGAAATTTACACAAGCGATTAATAGAATCAGTACGGCAATGGCCGAGGATATATAGACAAATTCTGCATTGCCGTTGCCATCCAGTTCGGCTATCTTGTTGGAGTGCAGATGAATGGCTGTTAACGGGGTAAGGCTGGCCCGTATATAACCGCCGCTTTTTTTGAACTCCTCCAGGCTTTGGTTTGTCAGGCTCTTTACCTGCGGCCCGACGTGCTCGTCCATAAAAGGATTCAGCTGCGCTTCCACCTGTTTCACATCCGCGTTCTCTTTTAACAGCACGTAGGTATTCCAGTTTTCGCTAAGCCAGTTATCGTCGTTGCTGCCATAATTTTCCATCATTGGCACAAAGAAATCGAAATTGAAATGGGATTGCCTGGGGATATCTTTTATGACGGCAGTGATCTTATAATTGGCGGAATCGTTCACGAGCAAGGTCTTCCCGATGATGTCGGTACTATTAAAATACTTTCTGGCCATCGTTTCGGTGACCACCAGGGAATGGTATCCTTTCAGCGCCGTTTTCGCATCGCCTGCAATCACAGGCAAAGTGAAGACATCAAACAAAGAAGAGTCTGCAAAGCCAACCCGGTTTTCCCGAATATTTTCAGTTCCCTTTCTCACCAGGAAATTGCCATACCACCGAACACGCGTGTACTGCTCCACCTGCGGCATTTCCCGAACCATGCTGGAGCCCTGCAAAGCGGGGGCGACCGCCAAATCCAGGTGATTGTTGCCAAATTGTATTTCATTATTCACCCGGTAGATCCGGTTTGCCTTTTCGTTGAATCGGTCGTAGGCCAGTTCATCTTTCACGTACAGTAAAATCAGCAGGCAGGTGGCCAGGCCGGCGGCGAGACCGACAACATTGATGGAAGTGTAAAACTTGTTCTTTACCAGGCTTCGGAGCGCCGTTTTGAAGTAATTTTTGAACATGGGATAGTGAGTTAATGTGGTAATGTGCTGATGTGCTGATCAAATACAGGTGCATTTATTTCCACATCACTACATTTCCACATTAGCACATTACCATATCACCACACTAAGAGAATGCCGGATTTCTAAATGACTAATAATCAAAAAATTACGATCCCCGGATCCTTTAATGATGTCCGCATTTGATACAGTGGCCGTACGCTCTGTGCAAATTCCATGACCGGCATGGCTTTCCAAACTCATACCGCTACTTTTGATCCGGCTTTATTTAATCAGAACTATGCGTTTGACCCATTTTTTGCTGACACTCGCCGCGGGACTTGTCCTCGCCTGCAACAACACTTCGGATAACAGTAAAAGCTGGAAAGTTACCGGCGGAAGTAAAACCAATATCAAATATTCCGGGCTGCAGGAAATTGACAGCAGCAATGTAAGCAAACTTCAGATTGCCTGGGTCTATCATACAGAACACAATGACTCTGCGAATTTCGGGCCGATGGAATGCAACCCCATCATCGTCAGCAATATCTTATATGGTGTCTCTCCAAAAATGAAATTATATGCTATAGATGCCGCAACCGGTCAGGAGAAATGGGTTTTTGATCCTGCTGATTCGATGACCAATAAAACCTGGCCGGTAAAAAGCATTAATATGAACAGGGGCGTTGCTTATTGGGAAGATGCGGACGACCGGCGCGTGATTTTTACCGCCGGAAATATTGTCTTTGAGCTCAATGCGCTTACCGGAAAGCTCGTCCTTTCTTTTGGAAAGGGAGGAGGATTGGACCTGCGGGAAGGTCTTGGAAGAAAAGATGTGCAGGATCTCTTCATGGCGCCTACTTCTCCGGTAATGGTTTATAGAAACCTGTTTATTGTCAGCGGACTGGTGGCTGAAAATACACCCGGGCATATCCGGGCTTTTGATGTTAAAACAGGAGAACAGAAATGGATATTCCATACGATTCCTTATCCCGGTGAGCCGGGATTTGAGACCTGGGAAGATACCAGCGCTTATAAATTTATGGGCTCCACCAATGCATGGCCCGGATTCAGCCTGGATGAAAAGAGGGGAATCCTGTTTGCCGTCACGGGTAACCCCAGCAATGATTTTTATGGTGGTTTGCGACTGGGCGCAGGGCTCTTTGGTAATTGCATCCTGGCCCTTGATGCGGCCAGCGGCAGATTAATCTGGTATTTTCAAACCGTTCATCATGATGTGTGGGACAGGGATCTCCCTGCAGCTCCAGCACTGGTGAGTATTTTTCACGAAGGGAAAAAGATCGACGCCGTAGCGCAAACCAGCAAGCAGGGATATATTTTTGTTTTGGACAGAGAAACCGGGAAGCCCATATTCCCGATAGTTGAAACGCCCGTTCCGACAGACACCCGTCTGGCCCGGGAGAAATTATGGGCCACTCAGCCGGTGCCTGTTCTGCCTAAGCCCTTTATCCGCGAATCTTTTACAGAGGCAGATCTTAATAACCTGGTTGACGATTCTTCTTTCCAGGATATAAAAAAGAGATTCGGGAGCTACCGCTCGGGTCCGCTTTTTACACCTCCCTCCAGAGAAGGAACAATTGTTTTCCCGGGTTATGACGGAGGCGGGGAATGGGGAGGGCCTTCCTTTGATCCTGCCACGGGCTGGCTCTACGTTAACGCCAATGAAATGCCCTGGGTTCTGACCATGGTGGAAAATAAACCGGTTGCTCCGGTTCCCCATTCAAACCTGGAAGCGGGGAAAGCGCTGTATATGCAGAATTGCAGCCGTTGTCACGGACCTGAGCGCAAAGGCGGTGGTGACTATCCGTCTATCCTGGGTGTTGAGAAAAAATACAACAGCGCCCAATTTCTGCAACTGCTGGCCGGCGGAAAAAGAATGATGCCTGGATTCGGCTATTTCAATGCCGAACAAAAGAAAGCCCTCGCTTCTTTTATATTGAATGATAAAAAACAGCAGGACGCCGTTTACACTGGAACAGATCTAAATAAAAAAGACAATGATCAACCGCAGGATCTGTATGGATTCACAGGGTACAATAAATTCCTAACCAGGGAAGAATACCCGGCTGTTAAGCCACCCTGGGGAACATTAAATGCCATCAATCTGAATACCGGCGAATATGAATGGAAAATTCCTTTTGGGGAATTTCCGGAGCTGAAAAAGAAGGGCATACCGGAAACCGGACGGGAGAATTATGGAGGCCCGGTAGTCACGGCCGGTGGACTTTTATTTATCGGCGCATCGTCAGACGGGAAATTCAGGGCATTTAACAAAAGGACCGGAAAATTATTGTGGGAAACAGATCTGCCGGCTCCCGGTGTAGCCACTCCCGCGGTATATTCCATTCAGGGAAAACAGTATGTTGTTATTGCCTGCGGGGGTTCAAAATGGAAAGGCGGCAGGCAGGGGGATGCGCTGGTTGCTTTTGCATTGCCTGACGATTCCAGATAATTTTAATTTCCATGTAGATAAAATATAATCATTCATCAAACCTGTTGCATGAAAAAGTTAATCTGCCAATTCCCGTTCGCTGGCCACAGCCTTTTCTTTTTGTTTTGCTGTCCGATGCTATTTGGTTTTTTACAGCTTGACGCGCAGATTGATGCGGGCTTATTCCGGTATCCCGATGTGTCGGAAACCCAGATTGTTTTTTCTTATGCGAATGACCTTTGGCTCATGCCCAAAGAAGGTGGAGAGGCCTTTAAAATCAGCTCTTCTCCCGGAATGGAAATTGATCCGAAATTCTCGCCAGACGGTAAGTCCATTGCCTTCACCGGCAACTATGATGGTAACAAGGATGTATATACGCTTCCGGTGCAGGGCGGTGTTCCCCGTCGCGTAACAGAACATGGATACCCGGACCGGGTGGTGGATTGGACGCCCGATGGCAGGAGCATCCTGTTTGCCTCCAACCGGGAAAGCGGCAAGGCCAGATTCAATCAATTTTATACCATTCCCGCTTCAGGAGGCAGCGCATCAAAACTACCCCTGGCTTATGCTGAACATGGATCCTATTCTCCGGATGGTAAACAAATGGCCGTTACGTTCCGGACCCAGATCAACCGGAACTGGAAACGTTACCGGGGAGGGTGGAAAGCTGATATCTATATATTCAATTTCAATACCCTCAGTTCGGAGGATATCTCGGCTAAGGAAGCGGCCGGGGATGAATTACCCATGTGGAGCGGACATTATATTTATTTTCTGTCTGACCGCGGTACCGAATTGCGAATGAACCTCTGGCGGTATGATATGGATAAAAAAGTCTTTGAACAGCTTACCCATTTTTCTGATTACGATGTTCATTTTCCTTCTCTCGGTCCTCAGGATATTGTATTTGAGGCGGGTGGAAAATTGTATCTTTTCCAGTTGGATAAACAACAGATCAAAGAAGTAAAGGTATCTGTGGCTACAGATGAAAAGTCGCTTAAACCAAAACTGATCAGTGCGGATAAGTATATCCAGCATGCTTTTATCAGTCCCGACGGCAACCGCGTTGTAATGGAAGCCAGAGGAGACCTGTTCTCACTGCCCGCAGAAAATGGTTTTGTAAAAGACCTTACCCAGTCTTCCGGTGTAGCGGAACGTTTTCCATCCTGGTCGCCCGATGGCAAAAGCATTGCATTCTGGAGCGACCGTTCGGGAGAATACGAACTATATCTTTCAAAAGCCGACGAACCGAACAGCGCGAAAAAACTCGCCGCCTACGGACCCGGATACCGGTATAACTTATTCTGGTCACCCGATGGACATAATCTGGCCTTTATTGATAAGGCTTTGCGCATTCAGATCTACGATATCGTCAGTGGACAGACAACAGAGGTGGACAAGGCCCTTCGATATACAGAAGAAAACCTGGAAAATTTTTCCTGCAGCTGGTCGCCAGACAGTCGTTGGCTCATCTACAGCCGCGATCTGAAAAATTATCACGAAGCTGTTTTTCTTTATGATTTTCGGGACAAATCACTTCGGCAGGTGACCACAGGATTTTACACCTGCAGCGATCCGGTTTTTGATCCGGAAGGGAAATATATTTATCTCCTGACGACCCAGTCGTTCAGTCCTTACTACAGTGACATAGATAATTCTTTTATCTATGCCAACTCAGTTAAGGTTGCAGCCATCAGTCTGAAGAAAAGCACGCCTTCCGTTCTGTATCCGAAGAATGATACCGTAAGCATCAAATCAGAAAAGGAAGATACTGCAAAAGAAAAAACAAAAAATAGGAAAGGAGATAAAACGTCCGCAGCCCCTGCAGGCAAAGCGGATATAAAACCTGTTGGAATAGACCCTGACGGCCTGGAGTCAAGGTTGGTGATCCTGCCGGTGAGCGCGGGCAGTTATTCAGATCTGAGTGTTGCAAAAGGAAAGGTTCTATACCTGAAGAATCCCAATACGGGTTCCGGCGAAACCCAGGATACCCTGAAATATTATGATATAGAAAAACGCGAAGAAAAAACCATTATGGTCAATGCGGGCGATTATCAGCTTTCTGCAGACAGGCAGAAGATTCTGGTACACCGGGACAACGCATGGGCCGTGATAAAACCGGAAGAGAATCAGAAATTTGAGAAGCCCCTGCATGTTTCAGAAATGAAAATGATGGTTGATCCGGCAGCGGAATGGCAGCAGATATTTACTGATGTCTGGAGGCTCGAGCGTGATTTTTTCTATGACTCCACCATGCATGGTGTTGACTGGAATCTGGTGAAAGAGCGGTATTCAAAAATGCTGAAAGGGGCGATGACCCGGGAGGATGTTGATTTTATTATTGGCGAAATGATCGGGGAACTGAGCTCGTCCCACACCTACCATGGCGGCGGGGATCTGGAAAAGGAAAACAGCACTTCGGTCGGTTATCTCGGCGTAGACTGGGAAGCCGATGGAAATTTCTATAAAATAAAGCGGATAATACGAGGCGCTTCCTGGGATGCGGAGGTCCGTTCTTCCCTGGAACAGCCGGGCATCCGGATTAAAGAAGGGGATTATATTCTGGCTGTCAACGGTGTACCGCTAACGACCGATCATGAACCTTATGCATTTTTCCAGGACCTTTCCAATAAGGTTGTTGAGCTCACGTACAATAGCTCCGCCTCCTGGAGCGGCGCTAAAACGGAAGTGGTTCAAACCCTTCGCGATGAATATCGTTTGCGCAATCTCGCCTGGATCGAAGGAAACCGCAAACGGGTGGAGGAAGCAACTCAGGGAGAAGTTGGATATATATATGTACCGAGTACAGGCTTCGATGGACAGACTGACCTGATCCGGCAATTCAATGCGCAATGGGATAAGAAAGGCCTTATCATAGATGAGCGATTCAACGATGGCGGACAGATACCGGACCGCTTTATTGAAATGCTGAACAGAACTCCGCTGGCTTTCTGGGCGACAAGAGATGGCCTCACCTGGCCTTCCCCGCCTTTCGCTCATTTTGGGCCCAAGGTTATGCTCATTAACGGATGGAGTGGCTCCGGTGGTGATGCCTTCCCGGATTATTTCCGCAAAAAAGGCCTTGGCCCGCTTATCGGCGCCAGAACCTGGGGCGGCCTGATCGGAATCAGCGGGGCGCCGGCCCTCATTGACGGTGGCGGGGTTACCGTTCCCACTTTCCGGATGCTGAATCCCGATGGCACCTGGTTTAAGGAGGGGCACGGTGTTGATCCGGATATTGAGGTCAGGGAAGACCTGGGTTTAATGGCCAAAGGCATCGATCCGCAGCTCGAACGCGCCATCACGGAAATAAAGGACGAAGTGCAGAAGAAGAGTTTTACTGCACCCAACCCGCCTCCTTTTGAAAAACGGTAGTTCGAACGGGCTCCCACTGAGGCCCAGGACCGTTATCCCCAGGCGTTTTCCTGTAAAACCGGAGCATGCCCCGGCGTTCATTTTATCCGTTTCAACCTCCAAAACCGTCCGTCTGTCTAATTGATTATGAAAATGCCCCATCATTTTCCATCTTTATCCTATTATGAAAACCAACCTGAATTGTCTGGAATGCGGAAAACAACTTACGGATGGCATAAGTGAATTTTCTATAGATGTTTACGGCTATCCCCTGTGCCTGAAGCACCAGGCGTATATCAACGGATCGGCGGCAGCGCAGCATGCCATAGATCTTTATTTTGCTTTGAAGTCTAAAAAGATACCCGTTGTTTTGGAATACTGGGATGGCCGGAAGCATGTGGATATTGCTATACCCGGCAAGTTATATATTGAGGTGAATGGCGTGCACCACTATCAGAGTATTCAGGCGCTCATTGACCTGAAACAGTCCGTTTGCGATCTCAAAGAAAATATATCAACGATCTTTGTTCCGGATTATTTGCTGGATCATCCGGCCATGTTCCGCCTGACGGTGGAGGAACTCGTTATGGCCTGCAGATCCCTTACCAGCCCGGTCTCTTCTTTTCCAAACATGGTCCTTTCTGTAAATTAAAGGCTTCCCGGCAGTCAATATCGCTGCTAATCACCGGGCGTCAGTTTCCAATCTGCTGATGAGTTCGGACCTACTCCAGTCTATTTCTTCTCCGCATAGTTTTTGAAGCTATTGAGAATGGCCTGCCAGCCGCCGCGCTGCATCTCAACAGGATTTGTGGATTCAGCTTCGAAAGTTTCGACGACATCCGTTTTGTTCCCGTTGCCGTTAAAGCTAATATCCACTTTTCGTCCGTCGCCGATAGTGTAAGCAATCTGTTTATTTATCCGCACTTCGTTGTACACACCACCAAAATCAAAACCCATGCTGCCGTCTTTGGCTTCCATCCGGGAAAGGAATTCTCCGCCTTTGCGCAGATCGTTTTCTGCCCTGGGTGTGTGCCAGTCATCAGAAGCATTACTCCATTTTATGATATGTTCGGGTTTGGTCCAGAGTTCCCAAACTTTTTCCACCGGTGCCTGAATGCTGGCCTGAATCGTAATTTTTGTTTTGTTTGAAGATTCCATTTTGTTGTGTTTACTGATGCTGAATAAATGATGATAAAACTTTATTTCTCTTTCCGTATTTGTTTCAAAGTTGATGAAACTGACCTTAAATCAACGGTGGTAAAAAGGACAATCTCAGGGGCGATTGCGGCAAATGCCGCTTATCCGTTTTTCCGACCGGTCCCGCCCGCAACGGTATCTCGTGGAATTGCCCTGAAATGAATTCTGAAAGGAAACGGGATGGGTGCGGGTCCGGTTGACCGGAATGGATTGAAACCTTCAGATAACCTTTAACTACTGTATATTTTATGTTTATTCTCCGTATATCTTCCGTATTCATACGGAGGATATACGGAGAATAAACGGTATATTCACATAAGAATAAAATAATCAAAGACAATGGCCATTACCAACAATCCATTATTTCAGCAGGTATCGGGAACGGTCGGCGGGATGATCGTTTATAAAAAATATTATGACAAAACGGTCATATCCAAAAAGCCCGACATGAGCAGGCGGGTCCTGAGTGAAAAACAGTTGGAATCCAACGAGCGCATGCGGCTGGCCACGATATATGCCAAACATTTGTATCGCACTGACGAGGATAAGATCAAAGCCCGCATCAGGTTAAAATTACCGGCTCATAAATCCCTGTTTCACGCCCTGGTGAAGGAACATCTGGATCAGCACATGCAGATGCCTCTGGAAGAAGTTGAGAAAACATTTATGGAGGATTTGCCGTAAGAAAATCTGATTGAACTGATAACAATACAAAATGTATTACACCAAGGTGCGCCTTTCACTCGCCTGCATATCGCTTATCGACTTTGCTCTGGCTGAAGAGCGCGGGCCTGTCAGGAAGCCGTCCACGTTGTATGTAATACGTTTGACAAGTCCATGAAATATCTTAGTTTTGATTTAATGTCATATCAGCAATACATAGAAATAAGGGCAGAAAAAAGATTCGGGCGACCGTGTATTATTAATACGCGGATTACTGTTTTTGATATTCTTTCATGGTTGGCATCCGGGATGACATTTCAGGAAATTATCAGCGATTATCCCGAACTGACAGAAGACCATTTGAAGGCCGCACTTTCCTTTGCTGCAGAAAGAGAGCATCTACTGAGAATAGCATCGTGAAATTAATATTCGACCAAAATATTTCTTAAAGGGTAATAAAGTTGATTTCTGATTCTTTTTCAGAAAGCATTCATGTAACCAAAGCCGGGCTGACCGATTCCACCGACCTGGATATCTGGATATACGCAAAACGTTATGGATACAGTATTGTCACTTTTGATGCGGATTTCTTAAACCTGGCGACGTTAAACGGCTATCCGCCGAAGATAATTTTACTCAAAATGGGCAATAGGAGAACGAATCAAATCGCACAAATAATTATTTCGAACAAAGATTTAATAGCCGAATTCCTTAGAAATGATTATTACGGCGATATTGCATGTTTGGAAATAACAGCATAGTCTTTATGCGCACATTGCATTGGCGTTGTGCCGGGCGATGAAACAGCACTTCAACTTCATAGTGCTGATCATCTTTGTTTCTGCTAACATATCATATGATCTGTGGCATAATCCCGCCCGATGCTCAACCGGCAAACATCGGTACCGTGCGACAGTTTCGGATGAATCATAAGGAAAGGACACCCGATCAGCGTTGATATGAAAAGCCTATTTATTTGAAAAATTCACGGATAAAAGAATCCGTTTGAATTTTTTTTACTAACATTATCGTCTGACTGGATTGGTAAAATAAAATATATGGGTGATCTTCAGATTAAAAAGCAGACAAAAAAATACGATGCGGTAATTGTGGGATCGGGAGCCGGAGGTGGAATGGCCGCCTATGTGCTGGCGGGCGCGGGACTGAAAGTTTGTTTACTCGAAGCCGGTTCGATGTTTGATCCGGCTACAAATTCTTCCCAGCTGAAGAATCCCTGGGAATCTCCGCGGCGGGGCGCGAGAACGAAATACCGCCCGTTCGGGGATTTTGACGGTGCTTATCATGGCTGGGAAATAGACGGAGAGCCCTATATAAAAGCTGAAGGAACAAAATGGGACTGGTTCCGGGCCAGGATGGTGGGTGGTCGCACCAATCACTGGGGAAGGATATCGCTGCGGTTTGGTCCGAAGGACTTCAAACGTAAAAGTATAGACGGACTTGGAGACGACTGGCCCATAGGCTATGAGGATGTAAAGCCTTACTATGATAAGATAGATAGGCTGATTGGCGTTTTTGGCAGCAATGAAGGGTTGCCCAATGACCCGGATGGTATCTTTCTTCCGCCACCCAGGCCCAGACTGCACGAGCTTTTTATCAAGAAGGCAGCTACAGGGGTTGGCGTACCGGTCATTCCCTCAAGGTTGTCCATATTGACGAAACAGATTAATAAAGACCGGGGAGCCTGTTTTTTTTGCGCGCAATGTGGCCGCAGCTGTAAAGTATACGGTGATTTCTCGTCCTCTTCGGTGCTTGTTAAACCGGCGCTTGCCACCGGTAATGTGGATCTGATCACCAATGCCATGGCCCGCGAAGTGCTCACCGGAAAGGACGGACTGGCAACAGGCGTCTCTTATATTGACAAAACGGATCTTCAGGAATATCAGGTGTACGGAAAAACAGTGATTCTGGCGGCGAGTACCTGCGAAACCGCCCGCCTGTTGCTGAATTCAAAATCAGACAGACATCCGAATGGTCTCGCAAACGAAAGCGATGTCGTCGGAAAATATTTGCATGACTCCACCGGGGCCGGCATGGGAGCCATAATCCCAACCTTGTTCGACCGGAAACGTTACAATGAAGACGGCGTCGGAGGATTGCATGTGTACACGCCCTGGTGGCTGGATAATAAGAAGCTTGACTTCCCGAGGGGATACCATATCGAATATGGCGGCGGCATGGGTATGCCCATGTATGGCTTCAACTGGGGAATAGAGGATATCAATGGAAAGTTTCTTGTTCATGGTAAACAAAAAGAAGCCGGCGGTTATGGCAAATCCCTGAAGGAAGACAACCGTTATTTTTACGGTGCAAGAATAGGGATGGCAGGCCGTGGTGAATCTGTGGCCAGGAGAGACAATTACTGCGAGATAGATCCGACCACCGTGGACAGGTATGGAATTCCGGTACTCCGGTTCCATGTAAAGCATTCAGAGTACGAATTCGCGCAGGCCAGACATATGAAGCAAACGTTTCAGGAAATATTTCATTCCATGGGAGCCGTAGTAACCCATGGAAATAAGGACAGTGCGGCGAACGATTGGGGGCTGGACAATCCCGGGAATGTTATTCACGAAGCCGGCACGGTAAGAATGGGCAGTGATCCTAAAACCTCGGCGCTGAACAAATGGAACCAGGCGCATGATTGCCGCAATCTCTTTTGCGTGGATGGCAGTTCCTTTGTTTCCCAGGCGGATAAAAATATTACCTGGACAATTCTTGCTTTATCCATGAGGGCAAGCGAACACATTGTGGAGGAAATGAAAAAACAAAATATTTAGCCATGGACAGAAGGAAATCAATTAAAGCGCTCGTGGTGGGCACGCTGTCAACCGGCGTACTGATCGAAGCTTGTAAAACCGATGATAAAAAGCAGCCGGATCAGGCGCAGCCGGCAACCGCCGATGCGGTGACCCGCATGCCGGAAGAGCAGGTGGCAGACAAAGAACTCCGTGAGGAGAAATTTTTTACCAGTGGAGAGCTGGCGACCATCACCGTGCTGGGCGACATCATTATTCCGCGCGATGAAGTGAGTGGAAGCGCCTCCGATGCCAAAGTAACCGAATTCATCGAGTTCATGGCGAATGACAAGCCTGAATTCCGGACGCCTTTGCGTGGCGGCTTGCGCTGGCTTGACCTGCAATGTTTAAACCGGTATGAAAAACAATTCAGGGATCTGGATGAAAAACAACAACTTGAAATGGTGGATGAAATCGCCTATCCCGCCAAAGCGAAACCGGAATTCAAACAGGGGGTTGCTTTTTTTACCTTAATGAGAAATCTGACCATGTCTGGTTTTTATACCACCGAGATGGGTGTGAAAGATATCGGCTATCTGGGCAACCGGCCCAACCAGTGGAATGGGGTTCCGGAAGATGTGCTCAAGCAATATAATGTAGCTTATTCGGAGAAAGAATTAAAAGAATGTGTAAGTTTTGATAAGACAGCCTGAGGGCATCTTTGCCTGAAAATGGTTTTACTGCAGGGTCTGTGCATGATCTTTCCGCCGCAAAGGGTACTCATTAAATCATCAGGTAAATTGGATTATGAAAGCATCGGAAAGAGCTGAAAATGCAAAAGACAAAGAACAGGAAAAAATAATCATCGGTGTTGTCGGACTGGGATTGATGGGATGCAGCATCAGCACCTGCCTGTTGCTGGCGGGCCATCCGGTGATTGCTGTGGCGGCTTTGCCGGTCGATATGGAATTTGCCGAAAGCAGGATTCGCGCGCATCTTTCAAAATCCCTGGAAGAAGGAATGACCGGAGAAAGACCAGAGTACTATCTGGAGAATTTAAGACTAACGGAGGATTATGGTTTTCTGAAACCCTGCGGACTGGTGATCGAATGCACGATGGAAAACCTGGAGATAAAGAAATCCGTTTATCAGCGTATCGAGTCCCAGGTGTCCGCTGATGCCCTTGTCGCCAGCAACACCTCTGCGATTCCCATCAGCATCCTGCAGCAGCAAACAAAATGCCCGGAGCGCTTTTTTGGCCTGCATTGGGCCGAACCATCCCATACCACGCGGTTTTTGGAAATTATATGTGGTGAATCAAGCGATCCCGCCAAAGGCGAATATTTATATGAAACCGCCTGGCACTGGGGTAAGGAGCCAACCCTGGTCAGGAAAGATATCCGCGGTTTTATTACCAACCGCCTGATGTACGCCATGTACCGCGAGGCATTTTATCTGGTTGAAAATGGCTATGCGTCGGTAGAGGATGTGGACCGGGCTTGCCGGAACAATCCGGGATACTGGATGACCCTGGTGGGTGTTTTTCGCTGGATGGACCTGACCGGTGTACAGTCCTATCACACCGTGATGAAAGATTTATTTCCTGACCTGAACAGTTCAACCGCCGTTCCCAAGCTCATTGACGACATTGTAAAAGCCGGGGGCAAAGGTGTTTCCAATGCGCATGGATTTTACCATTATACTGCAGAAGAGGCGAAATTATGGGAAGAAACTTTTAAGGAGTTTTCTTACGAGATCAGGAAACTGGCACTGAAATATCCCGCCGATGTGGTGAAGAAAAAACTGAGAAAAGAGAAGCCCTGATTATGGATAACCATTTTGACGCAATCGTTATAGGTTCGGGCATCAGCGGCGGATGGGCGGCCAAGGAGCTTTGTGAAAATGGCTTAAAGACCCTGGTGCTGGAAAGGGGCAGGAATGTTGTGCATCTGAAAGATTATCCCACAGCTACCAAAGATCCCTGGGATTTCCCATATAGAGGAGATTTGTCTCTGAAGTTGAAGAAAGAAAACCCAATTGCGTCACGCTGCTATGCATTTAAAGACGACGCCAAACATTTCTTCGTAAAAGATAAGGAGCATCCCTACATCCAGGAAAAGCCATTTGACTGGATAAGGGGTTATCAGGTCGGGGGGAAGTCATTGATCTGGGCCAGGCAAACACAACGTTGGAGCAAGTATGATTTTGAAGGACCTGCAAGAGACGGATTTGCGGTAGACTGGCCGATCCGTTACCCGGATATTGCGCCCTGGTACACTTATGTTGAAAAATTCGTTGGCATCAGCGGAAATAAAGACGGCCTGGAAACCCTGCCCGACGGCGCATTTCTGAAACCCTGGGAGATGAATGCCGTGGAGAAAGAAATACAGAAAAAGATCCTGGATAATTATCAGGATCGTCACGTCATCATCGGGCGTTGCGCCCACCTGACAAAACCGGAAG
>JAUZOD010000008.1 GCA_030706635.1 Bacteroidota bacterium | reverse complement strand
GGAAATTTGCAGAAGGAATACTCCTCCTGTTTTATCGGATCTCCCTTCATCTATAAATATAAAGCCGGCTCAATTCTATTTATGCGGATGGAAAAATATGATCGACGAAGCCAAATTGCGGATTCTGGCACTGGGGTATGATAAGAAGGCGATTCATCTTGAATTGTATGGTTGATGCATCGTGGATGGTATATCGTTCATGGCAGATGGATATCAGGTGAAATACCCCGATACTATGTTAATGATTATAGTGGATGATATCAGGTGCGGATACGCCAATGAAGCCCATTCACCATAAACTATATACCATCCACGATACATCATTACCATCTCACTTAATAAACCATGATCTTCCTCACATACTTCTTCCCTCCAATCTGTACTTTCAGCACATACATGCCCGCACTCACAGGGCCTAGGCTAATGGTTTTACTGAAAAAGCCTCCGAAGGCGGGATAATCGGCCTCATAAATTTTCTGGCCCAGGGCATTCACCACGCTCACTCCGGTGTTTGCACTTTGGGCAACATAGAACTGAAGGTGGAAGGTTCCATTATTCGGATTGGGTGTTGTTTTCAGGCCAATATCGCTTCCCAGTGAATAGGAAATTTCATTTGAGACCAGCGAGCAGCCCAGGCTGTCAAACACAACATCCTTGTAAACTCCGGGAATAAAAGCGGAATCTGTCGGGCCTGTTGCGCCTGCAATCAGGGTATCATTAAAGTACCATTGGTTGCCGGATGAATAGTTGCTGGATAAAAGATTTCCTGCCAGGGTGATCACGGCTGCTGTTGGAGTTTTTGCAAGCACGGGAATGCGCGGGGAAGGACATTTATTCAGGGTCAGCCTCAGATCGTATAAGAAATAATAATAACTCTGATAGAATGTAGTGTCCTTGCAATTTGCCTGGTCAATCGCGCTGTTGCCGGTTATGGAAAACACGCCAGGAATCCCGAAAGGATAGTTGTTCGAAGTAATATTGTTATTCCGGAATAAGGTGGCGCCGTTGTCCGCTACTATAATCAGGACATGGTTCCCTGGTGTCGGAACGGATAAGTTCAGAAGGAATACTGCACCCGTATCGCTGGCTGAATTTCCAGTTACCGCACCGGCCTGTGGATTGGGTGTGGTGGGATAGACATCTATGGTGTTACTGGAAATGGGATAATAACTGTAAGCACCCGTACAGGAATCAAAACTGGCCAGGTCTGCTACTATAAAAGTTACCTTACCGCCATTGCCCACGTACAATCTCGAGGAAGTAATGGTGAGCGGAACCTTGTTGCTGAAACGAATGAAATTGCCCTGAAAGAAATTATAGCCCCCGCTGGCGAATTCCATTTTTGATTTTGGACCGACCGAAGTATTGAGATCATTCACCCCGAGATAATAGGTTTTGTCTGAGGGGATCACAGAAGTGGTTGCCTGCACGCCTGCTGCAAGGGGCGTTGTAGCAGTTTGACTTTCATACCACAATATGGCGTCGGAGCTGTCGCTGACATTTGCTTTCAACCCCGCCTGCGGCGGATTGGTACTGCAGATCTCCGCATCGCCCGTGACCGATGTTGCGCTGCCCGAACCTACGGTCAAGGTGTCGGTAATGGTATTGTTGGTCGTATCCTGATCGTTTGCGAGTTTTGTGCTGGCCGTGACAATATATGTTTTCCCGGCCTCCGCGTTAAAAGTTGGCTGGAAGGTGTAAGTCGAATTGCCGTTGGCTAAAACAGTATCCGGATAAATGGTGGATACATCCACGAGGGTAATGCCTCCGCTGCTGACCCTGAGCGAAACCGGGAAATTCTCCTGACCGCTGGTTCCCGCATTTTTGATTCTGACAGAAATTCTTTCGGAATCCGCCTGACAGAAAGAAGGAAGCGGATCCACAATACCACTCAATGCAACATCATTGGAAGGCGCTACAAATTGTACCCGGTAGTCTTCTGTTTCGCCGTTCCCGTAACTTCCGCACGGATGCACAGCCGATGTATCCGTGGTTTCCTGCACCACGATCCGCAAAAGGGTGCTGCTGCCGGTTTTCAATCCCTCAGGAACGGGGATGGCGCCGGAAGAATAAGTAATACTTCCGCCACTGAGCACGGGACTGACAAGAACCATTTCTCCGGAATCTGTAAAACTGCCGTTGTTGTTGTAATCAATATAAACCTTCACAACGCGCTGAGCCGTGGAAGCATCACAACTGCTGAGTTTAACGGCGAATGATGCGGCCCGCGAAGATTGCAGATGGATGGTTTTATTGGTATAATCCGTATAAGTGGTGCAGCCCGGAGGATTGGTCACAATATTGCTGTCATTGTCAATTATGACCTGGTCTATCCGTGTGCCGGCACTGCTGGTCGCTGCGGAGCTGCAGTAATTCTGTCCGCCCACGCCACTAGCAATGAGAGAGTAAGCCTGCGCGCCCTTTTGGAGTGTGCCTTTATGGGTTACCTGGAGGGTATATGTTTTACCGGGAATAGCGTTGCTGATCTGTATTTTTTCCAGGTTATTCAGGGTATCGTCCCCGTTGGTGGCTGCATTGCCGGGATTTTTGCGATTCAGGATCCACGGCGTATAGGTGGTGCTGTTACCAATTACCCGCAGATCGAGATCATTGACCAGTTTACGCGCCGGATTATTCAGCAGGTTCACTTCGTCCACTTTTCCTGCCGGATCTGTCCAGCTCAGGGTTACCACCAGGGGACCTTTCCCTGATGCTATTACAGGCAGGGAAAAACTGCTTCCATTGGTTAAATTATTTTCCAGAATTAACTGATCAGTATTATTTGAGGTTATCACGGAAGCGGCTTTAGGCATATCAATGAGTCCGTACCCATATTGATAATCAGGGCCGTCTGCGGGACCGGCTTCGTCAGCCGTATGGATCAGGATGCCCTTTAGGGTTGCAGACCGCATGAAAGCCCCTCCATGGAGTTTGGCGTAATATTCCTGAAGCAGGAAAGAAGAACCGGCCGCCGCAGGAGAAGACATGGAAGTGCCGCTGTAAATAGCATAGGCGTTATCCGAAGTGCTGACGCTGGATAATACATTGATGCCATCCGCTACCAGGTCGGGTTTAATTCTTCCGTCATCGGTAGGTCCCCAGCTGCTGAATTCGGCCAGTACTACGTCACCGGGCTGGCTATAGCCGCCGGGGATGGGATTGACTGCCCCGATGGCCATAATATTCTTCGCATTCCCGTAGGTGGGTATAATATCATATCCATCGTTGTTACTGATGCCGGCAGGTCTGTTCCCGGCAGAAATCAGAACTCCGGCGGCATTGGGCCGGTAATAAGGCTGCCCTACTGCAGGGCCGTTGACATCCCGGTTATTACCAACAGATTTTACGATCAGATAATAGGGGGCATTATAGGCTATTGAGTCCCAGGCTTGCGCCTGATCATTATAATATCCGAATTTATAGTCCACCGTGTCCCCCGGGTTTCCCATAAATTCCCAGTGATTGTTGTCTGTATTGAGATTCCAGCCCGCGATGGTTCCATAAGAATGATTGGAAATCAGCAGGTTTGGCGCTTCCGTGAGCATTTCGGTGATGTCATTGTTAAAATCGTATGCCAGTAATTGCTGAGCGCCGAAGCTCATACCTTTTGCCGCCGGGTTAACACCCGAAGCAATCAGGGTTCCGGAAACATGGGTGGAATGGTCATTCAAAACACTTGCTCCGTCCTTCTGAACCACCCTTCCCGTTAATTCCTGGTGGGTGTCCCTCACCTTACCGCCGTCCCAGAGCGCGATTTTTCCTTTAAGACCCGGTGACGAGCCGCTGAGATTTAGTCCGGTACTGCCGCCCGGCCATAACTTGCTGGTGCCGATGGTCGCCGCCGAAATAATATTATCGTTAGTGGCCACGTAGAGGGGCAGACCGCGGGGGTCGATACCGTATAATACGGCCCGGTTCCCTCCCTTCATGGAGATAAATAGTGGCCATCCATTCTGTTTGGAAAGGCGGAGCAGGCGTGCAGCCATCTCCTGATATCTGGCAGAAGATTGAATAGCGGCCCGTCTTAATTCCGCAACATTGGTTTTAACCTGAGCAGGAACTCTGGAAAAAACGAACAGCGCGACCAGGACAAGGGGGGTTAGCTTCTTTTGGATCATGGGGTCCATTAAATGATAAATACCGTTTAAAATTACTGATTTTTAACCAGCGCCCGCTTTTTTGATTTACCTTCCATTTCATTAGATATCAGCATAATGCTACCTAAAAAACATATGATGCTTGTGGTCGTATGGCTGCCCATTCTGCTGTTTCCGGCATTCAAACAGGCGAAAAAAACAGGCATCGAAGGATATATCTTCTGGGTTTCCGGCAACCGGATGCCGTCTCCTGACGTTAAACTCAGTCCCCCCAAGGGCATCCAGGCCACATTATATATTTACGAACTGACCAACCTCAACCAGCTGACCCGCGTTGACGAGTCTGCTTTTTACAGCGGTATCAAAACCCGGCTCGTTCGAACCACAGAATCAGATACCAGTGGTTATTTCTCGGTGTCGCTTCCCCCCGGTCAATATTCCCTTTTCACCAAAAAAGACGCCTTATTCTATGCCAATTATTTTGACGGTCAGAATAACGTGGCGCCTGTTAAGGTAATTCCTGGCAAAGTCACACAGGTTAATGTGAATGTGGACTATGCCGCGACGTATTAATGTGCTGATGTGGAAATGTGCTGATGTGTAAATGGGGAAACCGGCGTCTTCCATTTACACATTTCCACATCAGCACATTTTCACATTAATCTATACTCCAAAACTAAGCCCCCGGTTGCTTACCTTTGCAGGCCGGATGAGCAATGAGGTGTTATTGAACTTGTATGAAAATTCATCCCGCCTTTTTCAATTGGGGGACAGGATTACCATGTCCAGCCCCCAGCACATCCTGCTGAAGAATCTCCACGGAAGCGCCCCTGCTTTTATTCTTGCCGGCATCTTTAATCTGGAAACGGCCAGCCAGCTCAACCATCTGGTGGTTTGTGAAGATGCGGAAGCTGCGGCTTATCTGCATAATTCGATAGAAAACCTCAGCA
This sequence comes from Bacteroidota bacterium, assembly GCA_030706635.1. Lineage (GTDB taxonomy): Bacteria > Bacteroidota > Bacteroidia > Chitinophagales > Chitinophagaceae > Puia. The sequence goes on along the minus strand of JAUZOD010000008.1, from coordinate 102,622 downwards.
AAGGCCTGGATATCTTCTATTTCCCTTCTTCCTTTAAGAATAGCAAAACCTATCATGAAATCAACAGCAGTCATGTGATGCTTCGCACCGAAGCCCTGACCCGCTGGAGCGGTGGGGGTAATAAGAAGATGATGGTGACCTATCCGGAAGCACTGTTTGAAAAAGTGGTGCTTCCCGAAACCCTTGAAGGGAACAGGATCCGCCTGAAATCCGGAGAAACCATTGATCCGGAGGGGCTCATGGAATCCCTGGTGGGCTATGGCTTTGAAAGGACTGACTTTGTTTATGAACCGGGTCAGTTTGCTTTAAGGGGAGGAATTCTGGATATCTATTCTTTTGGAAATGAAAAACCTTACCGGATTGAACTTTTCGGAAATGAAGTGGATTCAATCCGCATTTTTGATCCCGAATCCCAATTGAGTGAGCGCAGACTTCTCCTGGTAAATATTATTCCCAATATTGAAACGCAATTTGAGACGGAGGAAAAAATATCCCTCTTTGAATTCCTGCCGGCGAACACGGTAATCTGGATGCATGACCGCCGCTTTGTCCTTGAAAAACTGGAGATTCAGACCCGGGAACTAAAAGAATATCTTGAATCGCAATCAGGAAAAGAAACTGATGCTGCTGAAGGGGGGCTTTTAAGAAAATCAATATCTGCAGAGGACTTCATTTCTGCGGATTCCCTGAAGGAAGCCACGGTATCCAAACACCTCATTGAATTCGGATATCCACAGTCGCCGGATCCCGGATCCTTTTCCATTGAGTTCCACACCCGGCCGCAGCCTGTATTTAACCGGCAATTTGACCGGCTGATCCGCGACCTGGAGAGTTGGGAATCTAAAAAGTTCAGGATATTTCTTTTTGCGGAGAATCCCAAGCAGCTGGAGAGACTGCATACTATTTTTGACGACCTGAAATCCGGCATCGTGTTCGATCCTGTCGCCACATCGATTCACGAAGGATTTATTGACGAGGATCTGAAGATTGTATGCTATACGGATCATCAGATATTTCAACGCTATCACAAGTATAAGATCAAACAGGCCTATAACAAAAGCAAGGCCATAACCCTCCGTACGCTGCGTGAATTGCAGCCCGGTGACTATGTTACGCATATTGACCATGGTGTGGGTATATTCAGCGGTCTCCAGAAGATGGAAGTGAATGGCCGGTTGCAGGAAGCCGTAAGGATTTTGTATAAGGACAGCGATATTCTGTATGTAAACATCAATTCGCTCCATAAGATTTCAAAATATACCGGGAAAGAGGGCAGCTCACCCAAAGTAAGTAAGCTGGGCAGTGACGCCTGGCAGAAACTTAAGGAAAAAACGAAGACCCGCGTCAAGGAGATCGCTTTCGATCTCATCAAACTGTATGCAGCCCGCAAAGCCCAGCAGGGCTTTGCCTTTTCGCCGGACAATTATATGCAGACGGAGCTGGAAGCGTCTTTTATTTATGAGGATACGCCTGACCAGAGCAAGTCCACCGCGGATGTAAAAAAGGATATGGAATCTGCTTCTCCCATGGACCGCCTTGTTTGCGGAGATGTAGGATTTGGAAAAACGGAAGTAGCCATCCGGGCGGCATTTAAGGCTTGTCTGGATGGGAAACAGGCGGCAGTACTTGTTCCCACCACCATTCTCGCCTTTCAGCATTTCAAAACTTTTGGAGAAAGACTCAAAGAGTTCCCGGTGACCGTCGATTATGTGAACCGGTTTAAATCGGCCAGGGAGAAAAAGGAAACTTATCAGCGGCTGGCGGAAGGCAGGATCGACATCATCATCGGCACCCATTCCATCCTGGGTAAAGAGGTGAAATTTAAAGACCTTGGCTTGCTGGTGATTGACGAAGAACAAAAATTTGGGGTTGCACACAAGGAAAAGATAAAAACCCTGCGAACGAATGTGGATTGCCTCACGCTGACGGCAACGCCGATTCCCAGAACCCTGCAGTTCAGTCTCATGGGAGCAAGAGATCTGAGCATCATCAATACGCCGCCGCCAAACCGGCAGCCCATCCAAACGGAAGTGCAGGTATATAATGAAGATGTTATTCGCGAGGCCATTTACTACGAAGTGGAACGGGGTGGTCAGGTCTTCTTCATCTATAACCGGATCCAGGGTCTGAAAGAAATCACCGGCCTGTTGCAGGAACTTTGCCCGGATCTGAGCATCGGTTATGCCCATGGGCAAATGGAAGGGCATGACCTCGAACAACGGATCATGAATTTTATAGATAAAAAATACGATGTGCTGGTTTGTACCAATATTGTGGAAAGTGGCGTGGATATTCCGAATGTGAACACCATTATCGTAAATAACGCGCATCAGTTCGGACTGAGTGATCTGCACCAGCTGCGCGGAAGGGTGGGCAGGAGCAACCGTAAGGCCTTTTGCTACCTGCTGGCGCCATCCATGGCCAGTTTGCCCGCAGATGCCCGGAAAAGGCTCCAGACCCTGGAACAACACAGCGATCTGGGGAGTGGTTTTCAGATCGCCATGCGTGATCTGGATATTCGTGGGGCGGGGAATATGCTGGGGGGTGAGCAAAGCGGTTTTATGGTGGAAATGGGGTTTGAAATGTATCAGAAAATACTGGATGAGGCAATCCGGGAATTGAAGAGAACGTCGTTTAAAGATTTATTTAAGGAAGAGATTGCGCGGCAGGAGGAGCAGGCGCAGGATTGCAGCATCGATACAGACCTGGAGATACTCATTCCGGATAGTTATGTGGAAAGTATTACGGAACGCCTGTCACTTTATACCCGGTTAGACAATTGTGAAACGGAAGAAGAACTGATTGCATTTCACCAGGAATTACAGGACCGGTTTGGCCCGGTTCCCGAAGAAGTGAATGATCTGTTTGATGCGGTGCGCATCCGCAAACTGGCTGTGGATATGGGTTTTGAGAAGCTGATCTTTAAAGATAAAGGAGTGCGTCTTTATTTTATCAATCGCCCCGATTCAAAATATTTTGAGTCGGATATATTCCGGAATCTGCTGCGCTTCATTCAGGAGCAGACCAGAAAGGCGAGGTTAAAACAGAATGGAAAACTGTTCATGCTCATGGTGAGTGATATGGATGGCATGAAAAAATTGCTGGAGTTCATGCAGCACATGCACCGGGCGGTAAAACTTACGGGTGAGCTAAAAGCCAGCGTGGCTGTTGGAGAGTAGTTAGAGTTTTTTTTCCATGATCACGTGCTGAATAGTCAGTTCCGTGAATTCTCCGTCTTTTTTAACATATCCCAGTTTCTCGTAGAATCCGATGGCAGTAATACGGGCATGCATCATCAGGGTGCGATAACCCATGTCCCGGGCTATATTTTCGGCAAAAATCATCAATGCGCGGCCGATTCCTTTACCCTGGAGATTATTGGGCACAGCCATCTGGCGGAGGCGGAGGGTTCCGGAACCCTCCGGGGTAAGGAGGCAGCATCCCAGAATGCGGTCATCTTCGAAGGCGCCCATGAGCACATCCCCCTTTTCCTTTTCCAGTTCATCCTCTTTGAAACTCAGGCCCAGCGGCTTTCTCAGCATTTCGTACCGTAAACGAACCATTTGTTCATACTCCGGAGAGCCGTAATCAATTAGCCTGAGCGCCATGCGGTAATGGGTTGATTTTTGCTATCTTACAGTGGAAATTGCAAATTCCGGTATATAATCCAAATCAAAAAATAAAATTGGATTGCCTTGTTGGTTGTGTTTAGTTCAAAAATTATATTTTTGCACCCGTAACTAAACTTTACAAAAATGTCAGACATCGCTACACGAGTCAAAAAAATTATAGTGGATAAGTTAGGAGTAGAAGAAGCTGAGGTAACCAATGAGGCGTCTTTTACGAACGATCTGGGCGCCGATTCGCTTGACACGGTGGAATTAATTATGGAGTTCGAAAAGGAATTCAATATTTCAATTCCCGATGAACAGGCAGAAACTATTACTACCGTCGGGCAGGCGATTGCATACCTGGAGGAACACGCCAAATAGGCAAGTCTTGTGCTGCGCATGTTAGTTAATCCGCTTTTCGAAGGCGTTAAGTCCGAGAAGGCGGATTTATCACATTATTTATTTTCCGCGCAATACGAATTATGGAATTGAAAAGAGTTGTAGTTACTGGAATTGGAGCGCTCACTCCTCTGGGTAATAATTTGAATGATTATTGGAATGCCCTGCTACAGGGTGTTTCCGGCGCTGATTTCATAACCCTCTTCGATGCAACCAAATTCAAAACCCGTTTTGCCTGCGAACTGAAAAATTTTGATCCGCTCAGTTTTCTCGAAAAAAAGGAATCACGCAAACTGGACCGTTTTGCCCAGACGGCGGTAGGTGTTAGCGATCAGGCGGTAGCTGATGCCGGAATCAATAAACAAAATGTGGACCCCGACCGGGTGGGCGTCGTATTCGCCAGCGGTATCGGCGGTCTGATCACCTTTCAGGAGGAAGTGGTGCATTTTGCAAAAGGAGACGGTACGCCGCGCTATAATCCTTTTTTCATTCCGAAAATGATTTTGGACATTGCGGCAGGGCAAATCTCCATGCGTCATGGTTTCCGGGGACCCAATTTTGCAGTGGTCAGCGCCTGCGCCTCATCCACGAATGCCATTATGGAGTCTTTCAACCTGATCCGTTTGGGTATGGCCGACATTATTTTGGCGGGAGGGGCAGAAAGTGTGATTAGTGAAGCGGGTGTTGGAGGATTTAACGCCATGAAGGCCTTAAGTGAAAGAAATGACAGCCCTAAAACGGCCAGCCGGCCTTACGATAAAGACCGGGATGGATTTGTTATGGGGGAGGGCGCCGGAGCCGTTATCCTGGAGGAGCTCGAACATGCACGGGCCAGGGGCGCCAGAATATATTGCGAGATCGCCGGATGTGGTGCTACCGCCGATGCGCACCATATCACAGCGCCACATCCTGAGGGCCTGGGCGCGAAGAATGTAATGAATGCCGCTTTGCGGGATGCCCGTATGACGGCGGCTGATATTGACTATATCAATACCCACGGCACCTCAACACCACTCGGGGATATTTCCGAAATAAGGGCCATCATGGATGTATTTGGAGAACATGCGCTCAAAATCAATATCAGCTCTACCAAATCCATGACCGGTCATTGTCTTGGCGCTGCCGGCGTAGTGGAAGCTATCGCCTGTATCATGAGTGTGGTACACGATATCGTTCCCCCTACCATCAATCACTTTACCGATGATCCCGATCTGGATCCCCGCCTGAATTTTACTTTTCTCAAGTCTCAAAAAAGACCAGTTAACGCTGCACTGAGCAACACCTTCGGTTTCGGGGGGCATAATGCTTGTGTGATCGTTAAAAAATTTGAGGCCAATGGGTAAATGTGCTGATGTGAAAATGTGCTAATGTGAAAATGCTTTGCCTGCCGAAGCCTGGCGAAGGCGGGTGTAAATGACGGCCGATGATTTACACTCATCAGACACTTAATTCACGTTTTTCAGCTATTTTCACATTAGCACATCAGCACATTTACACATTCTCTTCCACATTTTCACATTAGAATAAGTATTTTTGACTCTGTGGGATTCTTAGATAGGCTTTTCAAGGGAGACTCGTCTATTGTTTCTTTCCGTAAACAACTGCGAAACATTCTGGGTTTTGTGCCCGGGAATGCGGTGTTATATAAAACGGCCCTTACCCATCGCTCGGTAAAAGAAAGCTCAGATCAGAACAACGAAAGACTGGAGTATCTCGGAGATGCTATTCTCAGCGCTGTAATTGCCGATTTTCTTTTTAAAAAATATCCATATAAGGAAGAAGGCTTTCTTACGGAAATGCGCAGCAAAATGGTGAACCGCGTGCAGTTAAATGATATTGCTGTGAAAATGGGTCTCCGCAAAATCAGCTACTTCAACAAGTTTGATGGCTCCCTGAAAATGAGCCAGATCTTTGGAAATACACTGGAGGCTGTGGTGGGCGCTATTTACCTCGATAAGGGATATGATAAATGCCGCCAATGGATCATGGAGCGAATTATACAGCCTTACCTTTTTATGGAGGATCTGGAAAATCTGGAGATCAACCACAAGAATAAGCTCTACGGCTGGGCGAATAAGAATGGGAAAAACCTGGAATTTGAAACTCTGGATGAACATATGGAGGGTGGACGCCGGCTGTTTACCGTTGGTGCCGTAGTGAACGGAGAACTGATCGCCCAGGGCCGCGCCTATAATAAAAAAGATGCCAGCCAGATAGCGGCCCAGCAGGCCATGGAAAAGCTCGGTCTGAATAAGATGGAGGGAGAGGAGGGTTGACAGTCAACCGTCGACCTTCTCCATACATAGTTCAATCAGCACCCCATTCGTTGATTTCGGATGCAGGAAGCAAACCAGTTTATGATCTGCGCCTGGCCTGGGCCGGTCCTGTAAAAGCTGAAATCCATCTTCGGCAAGTCTTTTCATCTCCGCTTCAATATCTGTCACGGCTAGTGCTATATGGTGCACGCCTTCTCCGTGTTTTGCGATGTATTTGGCAATGATTCCGTCAGGGTCCGTGCTTTCGAGCAGTTCCAGTTTATCGTTACCCAATGCAAAAAAAGCCGTTTTTACCGCTTCTGATTCCACGGTTTCAATCTTATAACAGGACCTGTTCAGTAATTTCTCGAAGAGAAGAATTGAACTGGCCAGGTTTTTAACGGCAATGCCTATGTGATCAATTTTTTGCATTCCCAAAGTTGAGGAAAAAGAACGAACGATTTTTAAGAGGTGGTGGATCGGCTTCCGGGGGGGCATTTTCATCTGCCTTCGCCAGGCTTCGGCAGGCAAAGGATTTCCACATCAGCACATTTCCGCATTCCTCCATTTTCTCAGTAATTTTGTACATGCTCAAACTGCCGGTATATCTGGACTATAACGCTACCACGCCCTGTGACCCGCGGGTATTGGACATTATGTTGCCCTATTTCACCGAAAAGTTTGGAAATGCAGCCAGCCGCAATCATTTTTTTGGCTGGCAGGCAGAAGAAGCCGTAAAATGGGCGAGGGAACAGGTGGCCGCGCTGATCCATGCGCTGCCGGAGGAAATTGTTTTTACGTCTGGTGCCACGGAGGCCGACAACCTTGCCATCAAGGGGGTATTCGAGATGTATGCGGCAAAAGGAAATCACATTATTACAGTCGCTACCGAACATAAGGCTGTGCTGGATACCTGTAAACACGTTGAAAAATTGGGCGCAGACGTTAGTTTTCTTGGAGTTAAGCAGGATGGTCTCCTTGATCTGGAAGAATTGCAGTCAGCCATCAGGCCGGAAACGATATTGATAGCAGTGATGTATGCCAACAATGAAATTGGCGTTCTGCAACCGATTCAGGAAATCAGCAGGATCGCAAAAAAGCACGGTATCCTTTTCTTTTCTGATGCAACCCAGGCGGTTGGAAAAGTGCCGGTTGATGTGATTCGCGACGGGATTGACCTCATGGCCTTTAGCGCACATAAAATTTATGGTCCAAAGGGGACGGGAGCATTGTATGTGCGCCGGAAAAATCCGCGTGTCCGTCTTTCTGCCCAAATGGACGGGGGCGGCCACGAAGACGGCAGGCGCAGCGGCACACTGAATGTTCCGGGCATCGTGGGATTTGGAAGGGCTTGTGAAATCTGTATGAACGAGATGGAGGGGGATAATCTCCGGATAAAAGCTCTGCGCAACAAACTGGAGGTTGCTTTGTTAAATATTGAAGAAACGCAGGTAAATGGAAACACCGGATCCAGGCTTCCCCAGGTTAGCAATATTTCGTTCAAATATGTGGATGACAACAGGCTGATGATGGGTTTGAGTAAAGAAATTGCTGTATCATCCGGTTCTGCCTGTACCTCGGCTTCGCCCGAACCCAGTTATGTTTTGAAGGCAATGGGAATAGAAGACGGACTGGCCCACAGTTCTTTACGGTTTGGTCTCGGGAAATATACGAGCGAGGAAGAAATAAACTTTACCATCGAACAAGTTACGGGGATGGTAAAGCGTTTGAGGGAAGAGATAAATAATGTGTAAAAGTGGAAATATGCTCATGTGAAAATGGAGGACAATTCATTTTCAGAGGGAGTAACTCGGGGCATTTACACATTTTCACATAAGCACATTGATCATTACTTTACATTATCACCATGATATACGTATCTGAAAAAGCAAAGGAAAAAGTAAAGCGCCTCATGGAGGAAGCCGCTATTGCGGATAAACCGGAATATTTTCTGCGGGTATCTGTAGTGAGTGGCGGCTGCTCGGGGCTAAGTTATAAGATGGATTTCGATAAGGAAAAAAAGCCCATGGATCAGGAATTTGAGGACAATGGCGTGAAGGTGGTAACCGATCTGAAAAGCTTTTTGTATCTCGTAAACACCACCCTTGATTTTTCCGAGGGGTTAAGCGGAAAAGGGTTTTTCTTCAGTAATCCCAATGCCAGCAGGTCCTGCGCCTGCGGGGAAAGTTTTGCAGTTTGACGCGGAACCCGGAATGATCCGGTCGTTTTGGCTGCACGAGGGTTGACGTATCAGCCTTTTGATTCCCGGAATATCGCTATTTCGCTGACTTCCAGTGTATTCTGCGGGCTGCCTTGAACACCTGTTCTATAGGTCCCTGATTTTCTAATACTAATGTCTTCACTTAAGCATTTCGACAGGCAAATTTTTTCGATGGATGGCACTAATCCTGCTCTAGTTATCCCCAAAAGGTAGATTTACGATTTGAATTGGCGGGCCGAGTCACTACTTTTAGACTGACTAAACCCATTCTGGTGTATTGATAAACCAGAAAAGTCCGATACCATGAAAACCTGTACCCGCAGTATGATTACTTCGCGGATCTTAAGCATCCTGATGCTCCCTGCATTTTGTGCTTATTCTGCCCAGGCCCAAATTCCAAATTTTGATTTCGGAAAGAGTTATGTCAATGTCACCAAGGGTGTGACTGGAGGAACCATCGAACCCGGTGATGTTTTGGAAATCCGTGCCACATTTGTGGTCGGGGGAACCGGATTTGCCGACAGCTGCGGATATTTTGATGTTATTCCGGCCAATACCTCTTACGTTACCGGGTCACTGGCCGTCCTCACGAATGAAGGCAAGATATATAAAAGTTTTACCGATGCTACAGGCGACGACGCGGGTTATGTCAGTGGCAGCAATGTCAGGATTAACCTGGGATTTAAAACGGCTCCCCGGGCCACCGCATTTGTTCGCGGACGGGTCTCATACAATGATAAGCCATCTTTTTACGGAAGCACCTGTATTATGATCGCGAGTTACCGCGTAACCGTTACCGGCGCCTACGGAAACACCGTCAGCCTGGGCGGCGGATCCATCACTTACAGACCCAATGCTTCTACAACCATTGGTGTATTGACTAATACATTTGCAATGGACAATGTAATGATCTTCAAAAATCTCGGCATTTGCACCAATACATCCGGAACCAATTCCATTCTTTCCGAATTCGGCGGGACTTTCGGTTCGGGTAAAGCAAAGAATAGAACCCCTTCCGCAAAAGTGGACAATTCAGGCAACTACATATATAACCTGTTTGGACCGAATTCTCCCCAGGACTATTATTATAATATTTCCAACAATACAAGTACGGGCGGCGTAGGTTACACCACGTTGAATACCTGGCCCATTCCGGATGTGAATATTCCGCCTACCACCCAAACACACCGCGTATTCGGCATCTGGGATATTATCGGCGACCATACGGGAGCAACCAATCCTTTACTGGGAAACCCGGCTGCTGATACCGTTAACAGTACGGGAGGATATATGGCTGTCATTAACTCTTCGTACAGAACAGGGATTGCTTTTATGGATACGATAAATAATCTTTGTCCGAACACCTATTATCAATATTATGCCTGGTTCAGGAATATCTGTTCCCGTTGCGCCTGCGATTCGAATGGGAATTCTCCTGATAAAACAGGCTATAAACCAACAGGCCCGGGCGATTCCTCCGGAGTTCATCCCAATCTTACATTCAATGTGAACGGATACGATTATTATACGACAGGCGATCTTTTATATACCGGGCAGTGGATTCGGAAGGGGTTTACGTATTTAACCGGGCCTACACAAACCAGTATGATTATTTATATCCGCAACAATGCACCTGGTGGCGGCGGGAATGACTGGGCTATTGACGACATCGGAGTAGCAACCTGTACGCCGAATATCTCCCTGACCCCCGATAAGCCGGATACACTTTGCCAGGGTTCCGATGACACCGTGCGCTTTAAGGTCTCCGCTTTTTTCAATAATTATACTGAATGGCGGCTTGAAAAAAGTGTGGATGGCGGCGTTACCTGGACTTCTCCCGGATTGGATACCCTGGGAAATGCAGCCTCCGGTTCTTCCATACCGGTCTACAATCCCGTGACATCCCTGTATGAGTATCTTGTGACCCGTTATTACAGGCTGAACAATGTGGATCCAATTGTTATTTACCGGCTCATACTCGCATCTACTACAGGCAGTCTGAATGATCCCAATTGCAGATACATTACATCTTCCCCTAAGTATGTGTACACTGTAAATTGCCTGATCGTGCTCCCCACCGTAGTAACATTAAAGGGGAATGTCAGCAATGGATTTGCGCAATTGCAGTGGATCAGTTCCCAGGAAACAGAAAACATCGTATATAGTGTTGAGCGAAGTGACGACCAGGGCATGCATTACAGCACTATCGGAACCGTTCCGGGTAAGGCGTTCGGTGGAAATGGGGCCGTGTACCAGTTTCAGGACCCGCAATCCATGGTTGGCCAGGTGCTGTACCGCATCCGTATCAATGATCAGCAGTTTCAGGCCTATAGTAAGGTCATTCTGTTGAGTAATCGCGATATTCCGCTGGAAATAAGCGGTCTCCTGAATCCCTTCAGCAGTTCGATTTCATTCAATATGACTGCGCCTGAAGATCATGATATGACCATAAGCCTGTATGACGCTTACGGCAGACTGCTGACAAAAACATCCCATGCCGCCTATAAAGGACTGAATCACTATGACCTCAGCAGTTTGAGCAATCTGCAGAGCGGTATGTACGTATTGCAGGTGCTTTATAAAGATCAGATGATTACAAAGCAGCTTATTAAGAAGGTAGAATAGCCCGATATATTTTTGTTGACGGTTGACAGTTGACAGTTGACGGACTTTAGGTTTGAATCCGCACCTGAGATCGGTCAACCGTCAACTGTCAACAAAAAATAAAATCCCGCCGAAGCGGGATTTTTAAGCAAGTAGGGATGGTTATAAGCTATAGCCAGGGTTTTTAAAATTATTCTTCCAGGTTGTTTTTTAATGCGGGGCGAATATAGAAGAAAATGATTTGTTAAAAAAAATTATTTACCAATTCAGTCTTTCCCTCGTTATTTTCGTGTTATGTGGGCCGTTTGCAAAAAGGAATTCAGGCAGTTTTTCAGCAGTTTAACCGGCTACATCGCCATCATCGTTTTTTTGCTCGTTACAGGTCTTCTTCTCTTCGTTTTTCCCGACAGCAGCATCCTGGATTTTGGCTATGCCAGTCTTGAAAAATTTTTCGATCTGGCTCCCTGGGTGCTTTTACTTTTAATTCCCGCCATCAGCATGCGCAGTTTTTCAGAAGAGTTCAGAAGTGGAACTTTTGAAATCCTTCAATCCAGGCCGCTTACGCTTTGGCAGATTGTAAATGGTAAGTACCTGGCTGCCCTGTTGGTGATTGGAATCGCCCTGATACCGACCTGGATTTATTTTTTTTCTGTTCAGCAACTGGCTGCACAATCCGGGATGGACATGGGCGCAACCTGTGGCGCATACATCGGCCTGTTCCTGCTGACCGCAGTTTTTGCTGCGATAGCCCTTTGCTGCAGCAGTTTTACCAGCAATGCCATCGTTGCCTTTATCACATCCGGATTTGCGTGCTTTCTGATCTATACGGGCTTTCATGCCATCAGCGGCATTTCTTCTTTTCCTGCAGGAGCCGACTATTATATTGATATGCTCGGCATCGATTTCCATTATCGTAACATGAGCCGTGGTCTGATCACCATGCGGGATCTGATTTATTTCCTGAGTGTGATCCTGTTTTTTCTAACGCTTACCAGAAATAATTTGTTTAATAGATAGCCTGAAACATGCAAAAGATATTCTCTTCCAAATCAGGCTGGTTCTATCTGCTGATCGTGTTGCTGGTCATTAATATCGGTGCGTCCTTCTGGTCTTTGCGTTTCGATCTGAGCAGTGAGAGAAAATATACCCTGAGTGCTCCGGTAAAACAAATGCTCAGGAATGTGCACGATGAAGTGAACATTGATATTTATCTCCAGGGTAATCTGAAGTCTGGCCTGCGTAAGCTTCGGAACAGTACAGAGGCCGTCTTGCAGGACTTCAATGATTATGCTGACGGGAATATCCACTATCGTTTCGTGGATCCGGTGGCAGGAGGAGATGATACCACCCGCGCGATGATCCTGGATTCCCTCAGCCGGATGGGCATCCAGCCAATGACGGTGGTTGCCCAGGCAAAAAAAGGCGAAGAGCAAAGCCAGCGGATTGTAATCCCGGCAGCCATGGTAAAATATAAGAATAAGGTTTTCCCGGTAGATCTGCTCAAGGGTGTTCAGCGAAGCCGTGAGGGGCAATCTCCTGAGCAACTTTACCTGAATGCGGAAACCCTGCTTGAATATAAATTTGCGAATGCCATTGATAAACTGGTGAGAGATTCTCTTCCGTTTGTTGGTTACCTGATGGGGAATGGCGAGCCGCTCGACTTCCGCGTGTATGCTCTGATAAACTACCTGCGCGGAAATTTCCGGTTTGGCATTGTGCGTTTAGATAGTGTTCCGGTAATTCCGGATCAGCTAAATGCACTCATCATGGTTAAGCCATCCCTCAAATTTTCGGATGGGGAAAAACGCAAGCTGGATCAGTTTGTCATGCGGGGAGGAAGTCTGGTCTGCATGATTGATAACTTATATGCTGAATCAGACAGCCTGAAGGCCAGTAAAGAAGTGATTGCCTATGACCGTGGGCTAAATCTGGACGACCTGCTGTTCCACTACGGCGTGCGCATCAACCAGGATCTGGTGGAAGATATGCAGAATGCAAGCATCAACCTCGTGGTGGGTTCCCAGGGTGGAAAACCGCAGCTTCAGTTAATGCCCTGGCCCTACTATCCGTTACTTGACGGAAACCCATCCAGTTCCATTTCAAAAAACCTGGATCCTGTTTTTTCGCGGTTCGCCAACTCCGTGGATACGGTAAATGCGCCCGGCATCCGGAAATCTATTCTTTTACAGAGCTCCCCGAATGCGCGAACCATCTCCACGCCCGCCATGATCACGCTGGAAAGTATTAAAACAGCAGGTGATCCCAGAACTTTTGACAAACAAAACATTCCCGTCGCTGTTTTACTGGAAGGGAAGTTCAGTTCCCTGTATGCCAACAGGATTTCAGCTGCAACAGAAGACAGTCTGGCCAGGATCTTTCACCAGCCATTTTTAAGATCCGGAGAAAAAACCGCCCGGGTTATTGTTTGCGCGGACGCCGACGTGGTGATGAATGAACTGAGTGAACGCGGCCCGCTGCCACTTGGATTTAGCAAGGATATTAATTATACTTTCGCGAATACAGATTTTCTGGAGAATTGCCTGGATTATTGCGTAAGCCCGTCCGGCATACTGGAAGCAAGGTCCAAAAACTATACCCTGCGACTTCTGGATCCGGAGAAAACAGAGGAAAACAAAACATTCTGGCAGATGGTCAACATTGCCGGTCCTTTGTTGGTTATCCTGCTTTGTGGTGTTATCTTTCAATTCATAAGAAAAAGGAAATACAGCATCGGATAATAAAGAGTATTAAATTTTATTGGTTTTGAATCATTCTCAACTGGCCTATCTCATATTCGGCATCGTGCTTGTGCTGGCCCTGGTTTTTGACCTGGGCTTGCTCAGTAAAAAAGGCTCTGTCATTACCATCAGAAGGGCCTTGCTGTTGACCGCATTCTGGGTTGTGCTCGCCCTGGCCTTCTTTTTATTTTTATGGTTTGATGAAGACAGGCATGTGGCCTTCGAATATCTCAGCGCCTATTTGATGGAGTGGAGTCTCAGTATTGATAATATTTTTGTTTTCATTCTTATTTTCACCTTTTTTGGCGTAAAGGAGACTCATTTTTCCCGCATACTGCTGATCGGTATTTTGCTGGCTGTTTTTTTCCGGATCATTTTTATCACAGCCGGTATTGCATTGGTGCAGGAGTTTAGTTGGTTGCTCTATATTTTTGGAGCGATACTCCTGTACACGGGACTCACGATGTTCTTTGCCAAAAAAGAGCAGGAAGTTAACCTGGAGGGAAATAAGGTTTATCGTTTTCTGAAACGGTTTTTGCCACTGACTTCCTCCGATGGAGATGGCAGACTGACCCTGAGGATAGAGGGCAGGAAATTTTATACTTCCCTGTTTGTCGTTATTGTTTTGCTGGCTACGACAGACATCATATTTGCACTGGATTCCATTCCGGCTGTATTCGGGATAACCCAGAACAGGCTGGTGATTTACACTTCCAATATTTTTGCTGTGCTGGGTCTCCGCTCTTTGTTTTTTCTTTTGCGCGGTGCTGTGCATAAATTCCGTTTCCTGCAACAGGGAATTGCTACCGTGCTGGTGTTCATCGGACTGAAAATGCTGAGTGAGCTGGTACACATAAAAATATCGGTTGCCGTTTCGCTGGTGGTGATTCTGGTGTGCATTCTCAGCTCTATCCTGATTTCTCTGGTTTGGAATAAAAAACATCCTTCTTCCTAAAATTATATTCAACATTGGGTTATACCATCCGGCATATCGCTTCTCTTGTGAATGGGTCGCTGCTGCAATTCCGGCAGGATGATGTAATTGAACAATTGCTGACCGATAGCCGGCGCCTGGTATTTCCGGAAACTTCTTTATTCTTTGCCTTGTTTGGCCCCCGGAGAGACGGCCATGCTTTTATACATGATCTCTACCGTCGCGGAGTGCGGAATTTTATAGTTTATCAGTCGGTGGATCTGGAAGAATTTCCTGAAGCCAATATTATTTTAGTGAAAGACAGTCTGGAGGCATTGCAGCGGCTCGCGGCCGCTCACCGGCAGCAATTTGATTACCCGGTGATCGGCATTACGGGCAGCAATGGAAAGACGATCGTGAAGGAATGGCTGAACCAGTTGCTCGAGGATAAATATCGCGTCGTGCGTAGTCCGAGAAGCTATAATTCCAGGATCGGCGTACCCCTGAGCGTGTGGCAGATGCAATCGACCCATGAACTGGCATTAATCGAGGCTGGCATTTCCAGAGCGGGAGAGATGCAGACATTGGCACAGATCATCCGGCCGTCCCTGGGGATATTTACCAATATTGGCCGGGCCCATGATGAGGGATTTGAAAATACGGAATCCAAAATCCTTGAAAAGCTCCGTTTGTTTGAAGATTCGGCAGCGTTAATCTACCCTGCGGATGATGTATTGCTCAACGACACGATACAGACCTGGCGAATTGGATATCCCCGTGTGAAACTTTTTTCGTTCGGGAAGAAAGGTTCTGCTCTGCAGGTGCTTTCCCTGCAGAAAGAAATTAATTCCACGGAGCTATTGCTTTCTTATGAAGGAAAGCAATGGCCGCTCAGCATCAATTCTGTGCATGATGCTGCCCTGCAGAATACGCTGACGGTGGTAACCGTTCTTTTATATCTTGGCATATCCGTTTCGGAGCTGCCTGCGAGATTGCTTCGGCTTAGCCCGGTGGCCATGCGTATGGAAATCCAGACCGGCATTAATCATTGTTCAGTTATCAATGATAGTTACAGCGCAGACATCAGTTCACTGAACATGGCACTGGAGTTTTTGTCCCTGCAGCAACAGCACCCTAAACGCACCCTGATCTTGTCGGATATTCTGGAGAGCGGTCGTTCGCCGGAAAACCTTTATGGGGAGGTCGCGATGCTGATGAAAAAATATAAAGTGGACCGGCTGATCGCCATCGGCAGTCAGATTTCGGAAAATCGTCGTCTGTTTGACAACGATTCTGTAAAAGACCAGGAATTCCATACTTCCACAGACGCATTTATTTCGTCCTTTCAATCTTATGGATTCCGGAATGAAGCCATTCTGCTGAAAGGCGCCAGGGTATTCGGCTTCGAGCGTATAGACCGGCTGCTTTCCCTGCAGGTTCATGAAACCACGCTTGAAGTGAACCTTGAGGCCATGGCGCATAATCTGAAACAGTATCAGCAATTGCTTAAGCCTTCCACCCGCATTATGGCGATGGTGAAGGCTTTTTCCTATGGAAGCGGTGGATTTGAAATTGCCCGGTTGCTGGAATTTCATAAAGTAGACTATCTGGCCGTTGCATACGCGGATGAGGGCGTTGCGCTGCGTCAACGTGGAATTCGGTTACCGATCCTCGTTATGAATACCGAGGAATCCGCATTGGATGCCCTGGTGGAACATCAGTTGGAGCCTGTGCTGTATTCTTTTCCCATACTGCGCGCTATGGCAAAACGACTGAAACGTGAAGCCATCAGTATGTTTCCCGTTCATATTGAACTGGAAACTGGCATGAATCGCCTGGGTTTTGCAGCCGGAGAGATTCCGGAGCTGCTGGAAAGCCTTTCCCTTTCAAGCTTTCATGTGCAGTCAGTTTTCAGTCACCTCGCCGCCAGCGAGGAATTGCAGCAGGATGCGTTTACACAGAAACAGTTTCAGCAATACAATATTATGGTGGAGCAACTCGGGCGCCGCTTGCCGCATCCTTTCCTGAAACATATTTCCAATTCTGCCGCCGTGGTCAGAAGTCCTGCCTTACAACTGGATATGGTGAGGCTGGGTATTGGCCTATACGGGATTGATCCTGCTGCTTCTCATCTGCTGGATTTGAAACCGGTTGGAACATTAAGGACTACGATTGCACAAATTAAATCCATCGCCGCAGGAGAAACAGTAGGATATAACCGCAGGGGCGTGGCAGACCGTTCCATGCAAATCGCTACCGTGAGGCTGGGGTATGCCGATGGTTATCCGCGGACACTGGGAAGCGGAGTAGGTAAAATGTGGTACAGGGGGAAGCTTGTTCCAACCATCGGCAGTCTTTGTATGGATATGAGCATGATGGATATTACGGGCATTGAAGGGGCCAGGGAAGGGGATGAACTGATTGTATTCGGACCCGAACTTCCGGTTGAACAGGTGGCCCATTGGGCAGGAACGATCCCCTATGAACTGCTGGCGGGCATTTCCCAGCGGGTGAAAAGGGTTTATTATGAATAAGTTGACGGTTGACCGTTGATGGTTGACCAACTTCTATTGCGAGTCCGCGCCTGAAGTCCGTCAACGGTCAACCGTCGACTAATTTCGCTTTAGCAAAAGCTTAAGCGGACGTTTATTATATTTGCGGCTCATTATGAATATTAAAGAAAGAAAGATCATTTTTATTGTACTGCTGATCATCGTGGCGGATCAGGTGTTGAAAATCTGGATCAAAACACATATGCCTTTAAGCCATACCTGGGAAGCCTATTACCGTTTGCCGGTTTCTCCTTATGAAAGCGGTATCCAGGTACTCGGTAAAAAATTTCAGTTGTTTTTTGTAGAGAATGAAGGCATGGCCTGGGGCTGGAAGTTTGGCGGGAATTTCGGAAAGATGTTTCTTACCCTGTTCCGGCTTGCCGCGGTTATTTTTGGCGTGTATTATATCCGGACGCTCATTAAGAAAAATTATCACAACGGGTATATTATCTGCGCAGGTTTAATTTTTGCCGGTGCACTCGGAAATCTGATCGACAGTATGTTCTACGGCCTCATTTTTGAAGAAAGTACCTACGACCACGTGGCTAAATTATTTCCGGCACATGGTTATGCCGGTTTCCTTCACGGACGGGTTGTGGATATGCTTTATTTTCCGCTCATTAAAAGTCACTACCCCCACTGGATTCCTTTTGTTGGCGGCGATGAGTTTGAATTTTTCAGTCCCGTTTTTAATATTGCCGATGCTTCGATTTCCGTGGGGGTGATTGCCCTTTTTCTTTTCCAGAAACGATTTGTAAAAAAAAATCATCCGGAAACGGATCGGGCTGAAAGACTAACACCCAGTTCAGTTGAGAGTTGATGGTACCGAGTGCGTATTCATCCCGAAAAGACAACTAGTTGGCAATCGTCGCTGCTCAATTCTTAACGGATTATATATCAATAACTTATATTCACATTTTCTACGTTAAATTACGGTTCCCCGAAGGGGGTTTTTCTATTCCGGCTGCCAGCCGGATTTCGTATGTTTAGGGATTATCCGTCTGGCCTGGCTTCAGGCATTTTCGAAAATCCTTTACCCGATGAAAAAGTGCCTTACGGTTCTTTCATTTATACTATTATCAATTATCGGTTACGGACAAATCGTTTCTTTTAACGGGGAATATTTTAAGATAGATACCCTTTATCCGTTATACGATATCCCATCCCATAATAAAGGACTCAGTTTCCCCTGGGAGATCACGTATGGTCCGGATGATTCACTTTGGATTACCGAGGCGCACCGGTACAGGATATGGAAAATTCATCCGGGTAACAAAGGCAACCGGGTATTGCTGGATCTGAGCAGCTTTACTACCTTTAATTATTATAATCCGCCGAACGGGTATCCTGCACCGCAGGGAGGACTCATGGGTCTTGCCCTTCACCCGCTCCTGCTTTCCGGAAAGCCTTATGTTTATGTTGCCATGGTATACGATGTTTATCCGACAACCGGCACGCCCAACAACAGCTATTGCAGCGGGAGTGGTTCCGTAACGAATAATCCATGTTATTACAAAACCAAGATCATCCGGTACACTTATGATCTCGTCTCGCACAGTCTTGGGTCACCCACTATTGTGATGGATAATCTGATGGGAAGCAATGATCACAATTCCGGAAGACTCAAAATAAGCCCCGTTCCGGAAAGCGACGGGAAATATCATTTGTACTATACGATCGGCGATCAGGGTGCCGGTCAGTTCAATAATGGATTGAGAACGAACAACGCTCAAAACAAAGATGTATATGAAGGAAAAGTATTGCGGCTGAATACAGAAACTGACGGCGATTCGGACGACGGGGCATTTAGTCAATGGATCCCCAACGACAATCCCGTTCAGAATTCAGTGAGTGGAAAAATAAATGCGGTGTACTCCTATGGTCACCGGAATGCCCAGGGCCTCGTATGGGCACACATAGGGTCACAGTTTGTTTTATTTAATTCGGAACACGGCGATAAGTCAGATGATGAAGTGAATGTGATCCGGGCCGGCGGAAATTATGGCTGGCCCAAAGTGGCGGGGATGTGCGATGATAATTATAATGACACCGATGCAAATCCGAACAACGATAAACTGGCGAATCAGACCATTCACAATGAACGCAGTTTTTGCTCGGCAAATAATATCGCTGAGCCCTTGTTTTCCTTCTTCAATGTCAACGGATCAGCAGTCCCATCCAGTGGTTCTTCCAATTATACCTGGCCCACAATTGCTCCTTCCAGCATTGATTATTATGATAAGTTCTATATTCCCGGCTGGAATAACTCCCTGCTGGTGACTTCGCTCAAACTGGGCATGTACCGGTTGAAACTCAAGACTGACGGGAGTTCGGTGGATAGCTCCAGTACGGCTCAGATAACGGACACCATTCCCTACCTGCACGAATACCGGATACGGGACCTGGCCATTGCGCCAACAGGAGATACTCTTTTTCTGGCGATTGACAGCAGCGGCTCTACCTCGGGACCTACAGGGGGGTTCACCGGAACTACCATAGCAACCAAAACACCCGGGTATATTTTGCGGATGATCTACCTGACTATCCTTCCCGAAGGGGCAAAACTTCCACCTGCTCCGAAGCCGGAGAAGATAAATACCACCCTGGTATTTCCGAACCCGGCGACGGATCACATTCATGTACTCTGCAGGGATTTTTTACAAGCTCCCTTCCATGTACAGATGTTTGATATGTCGGGAAGAAACGTGCTGACACAAACATTTTTTGCAAATAATTTTGACGTGCCTTTGCAAAACATCCGTGAAGGATTATATGTATTCCGTTTGTTTGACGCCCAGGGAACGCTGGTGATTATCAAGAAAATCCTGGTGATCAGCAGATGACGGATGACGGTTGACGGCCTTTACGTGCGAATCCGCACCTGAAATCGGTCAACCGTCATCCATCTCATATCTTCCCCACCATCTTCCGCGGGTCCACCCATTCGTCGAATTGTTCCGGCGTGAGATAGCCGAGCTTAACCGCCATCTCTTTCAGGGTGGTTCCCTGCTGATGAGCCTTCTGGGCAATCTCGGCAGATTTATAGTAACCGATTTTTGTATTTAGCGCGGTCACCAGCATCAAAGAATTGTTCACATGCTTTTGAATATTGGCTTCAATAGGTTCTATGCCCACGGCACATTTATCATTAAAGCTTACACATCCGTCGCCGATCAGCCGTGCGCTGTGCAGGAAATTATAGATGATCACTGGTTTAAAAACATTCAGCTCAAAATGGCCCGTTGCCCCGCCGATATTAATCGCCACATCATTGCCCATCACCTGCGCGCAGATCATAGTCAGGGCCTCGCACTGGGTAGGGTTCACCTTGCCAGGCATAATGGATGATCCGGGTTCGTTATCAGGAATATGCAATTCCCCGATTCCGCTGCGCGGGCCGGAAGCCAGCATGCGAATGTCATTGGCAATTTTCATCAGGCTTACGGCCACGGTTTTTAATGCGCCATGGGTTTCCACTATCGCGTCGTGCGCCGCGAGGGCCTCAAATTTATTTTCGGCAGTAACAAAAGGAAGTCCGGTGAGCCGGGCTATCTGGGCGGCAACCTGCCCGGAATAGTTCTCCGGCGTGTTGATGCCTGTGCCTACGGCTGTGCCGCCCAGGGCCAGTTCGGCCAGGTGGGGCAGGGTATTCCTGATGGCTTTCAGTCCGTGCGTTAACTGTGATGCATAGCCGCTGAATTCCTGACCGACGGTCAGCGGGGTGGCATCCATGAAATGGGTGCGGCCGATTTTAACGACCTGCATGTATTTCCTGCTTTTTTCGGCGAGCGTATCCCGTAGTTTTTCGATACCGGGTATCGTAGTTTCCGCGAGTATTTTATATGCTGAAATATGCATGGCTGTCGGAAACGTGTCGTTGGAAGATTGGGATTTGTTTACATCATCATTGGGATGCAGGTACTTTTCCTTGTCGGAAAGTCTGCCGCCCTGAAGCACATGCGCCCGGTAAGCAATTACTTCATTCACGTTCATATTGCTTTGCGTTCCGCTTCCTGTTTGCCATACCACCAGCGGGAAATACGCATCCAGCTTGCCTTCCAGGATCTCGTCACACACTTTCCCAATCAGTTCCGCCTTGTCTTTTGTAAGCACGCCGGCTTGCAGATTAGTCAGCGCGGCTGCTTTTTTGAGGTAAGCAAAAGCATAGATAATCTCCCTGGGCATCCGGTTGATATCCTGTGCGATCCTGAAGTTATCTATACTGCGCTGGGTCTGTGCGCCGTAATAGGCGTCAGCCGGTACTTTTACCTCGCCCATCGTATCTTTTTCTATCCGGAAATCCATGTGAATTATTATTTTAAAATCCAAAATTAGCCACAAATTGGAACACCCAAATAGAGGTTGAGTCTTTATTTCTTAAGATCATCTTACTTCTGTGATTTGATTTGTTGTTCCAATCGTTCAAACTCTTCCAAATCCTGTTTACCTGCTAATTGAGCGTCAGCAATCTTTCGATTGGCATCAAATTTTTATTAAATGCCTTAGACGTTAATTCTCTGGCTATTTTTTTAGATCGATGGTGCTTTCCTGCTCAAAGTGTCCACATAGCGCTGTAAGTTCGGGTTGTAATCGCGTTCTTCACTAATCCTTAAATTATACTCTTTCATCCGGCCTGCTAAAACCAACCCTTCTTTGAACTGCTTCTTCCGCCCAGTCCCAACGCGCCGAGCAATCCGCGGGTGATTACGCTGGCCGCAGTTCTTTCCACCTGCCTTGCCGCTCCGCTGCTGAGGATCTTTTCCAGGGTGGAGGGTTGCGGTTTCGCTCCGCCAGGCTGGGGTTTGGCCGGATCCGTTTGTCCTTTGTTTGCCGCATCCTGCAGTTTCTGCGTCAGGATTTCGTAGGCGCTTTCATTGTCAATCACCTGGTTGTATTTTGGAACGAGTTTGGATTTTGACACAATTGCGTCAATTTCTGCTGGCGCAAGAATATCCATTCGGCTCTCAGGCGGAGCCATCATGCAATGAACCAGGGGTGTGGGAACACCTTTTTCATCCAGCATCGTTACCAGGGCTTCCCCGATACCCAGTTGGGTAATAAGGTCCTCCGTTTTATAGAAGGCAGTCGTCGGGTAATTCTCTGCCGCCTGTTTGATGGCCTTGCGGTCATTGGCGGTAAAGGCGCGTAAAGCATGCTGCACTTTTAATCCAAGCTGAGCCAGAATGCCGGAAGGCACATCCGTAGGATTTTGTGTACAGAAAAAGATGCCAATCCCTTTGGAGCGGATCAGTTTAATGATGGTCTCGATCTGCTTCAATAAGGCATCGCTGGCTTCTTCGAATACCAGATGTGCCTCATCAATGAACATCACCAGTTTGGGTTTGTCAGGATCGCCTTCTTCGGGACAGGATCCGTATAATTCTGCCAACAGCTGGAGCATGAAAGTGGAAAACAATTTCGGCTTGTCCTGAAGATCCGTTACCCGCAACACATTCACCATGCCGCGACCATCGTCAGCAATACGCATCAGGTCGCCGACTTCAAAGCTTTTCTCCCCAAAAAAAGTATCTGCGCCCTGCTGCTGCAGGCCGATCACTTTCCGCAGAATCGTTCCGGTGGATGTGGTGGCGATGGAACCATAGGCCTGCTGTATTTCGGCCTTGCCCTCGTTGGTAATGTATTGAAGCACCTTGATGAAGTCTTTGAGATCCAGCAGGGGCAACTTGTTATCGTCGCAGTATTTAAAGATCATGGCCACCAGCCCCTCCTGTGTGTCATTAAGTTCCAGTATTCTGGACAGCAGGATCGGTCCGAACTCGCTCACGGTTGCGCGTAAACGAACGCCCTTCTCCTGGCTCAGGGTCATGAATTCTACGGGGAAAGCCTGGGGCTTAAAAGTTATTCCCATGCTTTGGCAGCGGCTGTTGATTTTGTCATTGGCCGTGCCGGCTGCGCCGAGGCCGCTGAGATCGCCCTTGATATCCATGACCAGTACCGGAACGCTGGCATTGCTCAGCGCTTCCGTAATCATTTGCAGCGTTTTCGTTTTACCGGTACCGGTGGCGCCCGCGATCAGCCCATGACGGTTCATCGTTTTCAGCGGCAGATTGATGTTTGCCCCCGAAACGGGCTTTCCATCGAGCATGCCGATGCCGATCTTCACCGATTCACTCTGGAAGCTGTAACCATTTTTTACGATGTTTAAGAAGCTGGTCTGATCAGACATAAGGGTGATTAAATTAAAAGTAAAAAAAATAAAAAAACTCCCGGCACAATGCTCAGCTTCCCCACGCTCAGCGCTGCATCGTCCATTGTCAACTGTCTATTGTCAACTGTCCACTATCCAGTAATACCTGCAGCTTTTTCTCCAACTCCTGGATACGTTTTTCGAAATCCGGTAAATGGCGGTTAGCCACCTGGCTTCTCAGAGCACTGGTATAATCGTAAGCGGGACTTCCTGTTACGGCACTGTTGGGTGTCTTCAAGGATTTTGTGACGCCGCTCTGTGCATTGATCTTGCTGCCATCAGCAATATGGATGTGACCCACGATGCCCGCCTGGCCCCCAACCATCACATTCTTTCCGAGTTTAGTACTTCCGGAAACGCCCGCCTGTGCAGCGATAACGGTATTATTGCCTATTTCCACATTGTGCGCAATCTGGATGAGATTGTCCAGTTTGGCGCCCGTGTGAATTAAAGTGGACCCAATGGTGGCGCGGTCAATTGTTGTATTGGCGCCGATTTCCACAAAATCTTCTACCACCACATTGCCCATCTGCGGGATCTTTTTGAAACTGCCATCCGGCTGCGGGGCAAAGCCGAATCCGTCACTGCCGATCACGCAGCCGCCGTGGATCAGCACTTCTTTTCCGATCACACAATCAGAATAGATCTTCGCACCGGGTAGAATGATGGTATCATCCCCGATGGTTACCCGGTCGCCCAGATAAACCTGAGGGTAGATCTTTACATTATTTCCAATCTTCACCTGCTCGCCGATAAACGCAAACGCGCCGACAAAAATATGCTCACCGAGTATGGCTGATTTGGAAATATAGGAAGGTTCCTGAATGCCGGTGAGTTGCTGTTTCATCATTTCCTGGTACTTCGAAAGTAAAGCGGCAAAGGCAAGATAAGCATCCGGTACCCGGATCAACGTGGACGATATTTTTTCCCTGAGCGCCTGGCTGTCATTCACCAGGATCACCGATGCCTTCGTTGTATAGAGATGATCTTCATACTTTGGATTCGCCAGAAACGCGAGCTGTCCCTGCCTTGCTTCTTCGATCTTTCCAAAGGAATCCACAGAAATATTCGGATCTCCTTCTACTTTGCCATTTATCAGCGCCGCGATCTGCTCAGCAGAAAATTGCATAATGATTTATTTGGAATAAAACGGTCCTGCCTGAGTTCTCAGGCAACATAACAAATATAGAATTTTTTCACGGCTGTTGCCAGACTCCGGCTGATCAGGGCATTGTCAACCTGGGAGATGTCCCGTATCGAATTGTCTTTGAAAAGAATGTTTATTTTTTCGTCCTCGGGGTTATAGGTGGTGTTGGCATGTTCTCCGTTAAAAACAAAATAGGCTGCTTCTCCGGCATTCAGGTTTAGTGTCCGCATCGCATGGGCCCGGTGGAATTCCAGCATTTTTTCATCGAATGGTTCGGCCTGTAATCTTACTTTGAGCAGGCGACGGTTGATGAGCATACTGCTGAGTATCGACAATACTTTATCCTCGTGATTCATCCATAATTTTAAAGCGCCCATAACATCGTAATCATCAAGCAGGCCAAAAAGTTCCAGGTATTCCAGCGGATCCTTTGGAGAATGCGAAAGAAAATAATCCAGTGCTGAAGATCCCGAATACAGGTGTTCACCAAATGCGATCCGCTCTTTTGCACGCTGAATTATCTTTACCAGCATGCTTTCCGCACTGACTACCGTTTTGTGCAGGTAAACCTGCCAGTACATCAGTCGTCGCGCGACCAGAAATTTTTCAATAGAATAAATTCCTTTTTCCTGAACCATTAATTCCCCATGATGAACCGTTAGCATATGCAGTATGCGGTCATACCCGATAACTCCCTCGGATACACCGGTAAAAAAACTGTCCCGGTTGAGATAATCCATTCTGTCCACATCCAGCTGACCGGAAACCAACTGATGCAAAAATCGTTTGGGATATCGGTCGGTGAAAATATTAATGGCTGTTGTCAGCTGACCATCCAGTTCTTTATTGAGCTGTTGCATGATCTGGAGAGAAACTGTTTCATGCTGTATGTCGATCAGTTTGTTTTCAAGGGAATGGGAAAAAGGACTATGCCCGGCGTCGTGCAGCAGAATGGCTGCCCTGGCGCCCAGCGATTCGGATTCACTGATCTCAATACCCTTCGTTTTCAGCGTGTTCAGCGCATTCCCCATCAGGTGATAAGCGCCAAGCGCATGATGCAGGCGGGTATGAACAGCGCCCGGGTAAACTAAATGAGCGAAACCCATTTGCTGAATGCGCCGAAGCCGCTGGAAAAAAGGGTGCCGGATCAGCTCCAGGATCAGCGGAGAGTCGATGGTGATGAAACCATAAACCGGATCATTGATGATTTTCTGAGAACCTGCGCCCATTGCTCATTTGGTTTTGTTAAAAGAAATCAAATCCAGACCCAAATTTAGGAATGACTGGCTGATAAACTACCTTTAGAATTACGAAATACAATACCATGGCATTAGGAACGATACTTTGGGTGGACGATGAGATCGAGAGCCTGCAATCGCATATTCTTTTTTTGAAAAATAAGGGATATGAAGTGACGGCAATCACCAATGGCCTGGATGCAATAGACTTTGTGAAGGAAAATCCGGTGGATGTGGTGTTGCTGGACGAAACGATGCCCGGCATCAGCGGACTGGAAACACTGGCCAAAATCAAAGAAGCCAACCAGCAGATACCGGTGGTGCTGATTACCAAGAATGAGACGGAGAATCTGATGGACGAGGCCATTGGCCGTCAGATCACCGATTACCTGATTAAGCCCGTGAATCCGAACCAGGTGCTGCTGAGCCTGAAAAAAATCATAGATAACAAAAGACTGGTTGGAGAAACCACCACTACAGCATACCAACAGCAGTTCCGCGAACTGTTTATGACACTGAACGACAATCCGGATTACAACGAATGGATGGATCTGTATAAAAAGCTGGTGTACTGGGAACTGGAAATGGAGAAAAGCAACAGTCCCGAAATGCAGGAAGTATTTCAAACCCAGAAACAGGAGGCCAATACAGAATTTTTTAAATTTATTTCGAAGCAGTATGTCAGATGGGTAAATCCAAAACACACCGACGCGCCTGTTATGTCCCATACCCTGTTGCGCAGTAAAGTTTTTCCGAACCTGGAAAAAGGTGTGCCGATGTTTTTTGTGCTGATTGACAACCTGCGCTTTGATCAGTGGAAAGCCATACAGCCGGTATTTGCCCGGAATTTCAGGATCCAGTCGGAAGAAACTTTTTATAGTATTCTGCCAACAGCGACGCAGTATTGCCGCAATGCCATATTCGCGGGGCTTCTGCCGGTCGAAATAAATGCCCTCTTTCCGACGCTGTGGAAAAACGATGAAGATGAAGGCGGGAAGAATCTTTCAGAAGAAGAATTTTTCCGTAGTCAGCTGAAGCGCTTGAAAATGGATCACCTCAAAACATCTTATACCAAAGTGCTGAACCATCAGGCGGGTCAGGATCTGGTTAACAATATGCATAACCTCATGAGCAACGACCTGAATGTGATCGTTTATAATTTTGTGGATATGCTCAGTCATGCACGAACGGAGATGGAAGTGTTGAAAGAACTCGCCAGCGATGAGGCGAGTTACCGTAGCATCACCAGCAGCTGGTTCGAACATTCTCCGCTCCATCAGGCCCTGAAGAAGATTGCGGATAAAAAAATAACGATTGTACTGGCTACCGATCATGGCAGTGTACGGGTAAAAACGCCCTATAAAGTGATCGGCGATAAACAAACGACAACCAACCTTCGCTATAAGCACGGGCGGAATTTGAATTATGAAGCAAAAGAAGTGCTGGCCTTCCGGGATCCCAAAGAAGCAGGACTTCCTGCGCCAACCATCAATTCGTCCTTCATATTTGCCAGAGGCGATGGATTTCTGTGTTATCCCAACAACTATAATTATTACGCGAACTATTACAGGAACAGCTTTCAACATGGGGGCGTAAGCATGGAAGAGATGATTGTGCCGGTGATTAAGATGTCGGGGAAAGGGTAATTTGTGGATAAACTATCATTTCCAAATGCAACTGAAACAGGAACTTTGCATGATGAAATACAATACCGGCACGCTGGAAAAAATTGAAAAACTCATGCATGAAACCGGGTATGTAGTCAGGTATGAAAGAGGCAATTTTCAAAGCGGTTATTGCATCCTGGAAGAAAAGAAAGTGCTTGTACTCAATAAGTTTCTGCCGCTTGAGGGGCGCATCAATACCCTGATTGACATCATTCCCCAGTTGAAAATAGAAGCAGACGAGTTGCCCCCGGAAAGCAGAAAGTTATTGGAGAATCTTCTTAAACCGCAGGCTTGATTTTTCTTTGCACGGCCGGGTGGTCATGCATAAAACCCATACACAGAACCTTTGAGCGTTCTTATAAAGGTGGGACCGGCACTAGTCATGGAGTAAATCCCGTTTGACTTTCTCCTGAAAGTTTTTAAGTATTTTCGGTGTGTGAATCATCCCTCTTTAAAAGTCACCTTCCTCGGAAGCGGTACCAGCAGCGGTGTTCCCATGATCGCGTGCCCCTGCCCGGTCTGCCACTCTTCAGACGAAAAAGACAAACGGCTGCGTTCAAGCATACTGGTTGAATCGGAAACAACGCGGCTTGTGGTAGACACCACCCCCGATTTCCGCTGCCAGATGCTCCGGGCATCTGTTACCCGGCTGGATGCCGTTTTGTTTACGCATCCGCATAAGGACCATATTGCCGGGTTGGACGATATCCGCGCATTCAATTATTTCTCCGGAAAGCCGATGGATGTCTATGCCAATGAAATGACGCAGGAAGTGATTATCCGCGAATTTCCTTATGCCTTTACCGATTTTCGTTATCCGGGTGTTCCGGAGATCCGGTTGAACACCATGACGACAGAGCCTTTTTGGGTGGGCGACATTGAGGTGATCCCGGTGCAGGTTTGGCATTTGAAAATGCCGGTGCTTGCGTTTCGCTTCGGCCATTTTACTTACATCACCGATGCGAACCGGATAGAGGAATCTGAAAAGAAAAAAATCCTTGGCAGTGACGTGCTGGTGCTGAATGCCCTCAGAAGGGAAAAACACATCTCCCATTTTA
Source organism: Bacteroidota bacterium (assembly GCA_030706635.1). Lineage (GTDB taxonomy): Bacteria > Bacteroidota > Bacteroidia > Chitinophagales > Chitinophagaceae > Puia. The sequence continues at coordinate 74,011 of JAUZOD010000008.1, read as the reverse complement.
ACCTGGATCAAGCGATTAGCCTTGTTCAGGAACTTCAGATACCAAAAGCCTATTTTACACACATCAGCCATCAGTTGGGAAAACATGTCGATGTGCAGGCGGAATTACCGGATGGCATGGAGCTTGCATATGATGGACTGGAAATAAGGGATGACGGTTGACGGATGACGGTTGACCGAATTTAGGCGGAAATCCGCACCTGAAGACGGTCAACCGTCATCCGTAAACCGTCAACTCTTTTTGCAAGGGTTTAACAATACTAAACTTAAACATCTGCGTTAATACCAGGTCTCAATGCAGATTCAAAACAAACTTTATGAAAAAAACGATCTGGTTAACCTGTTTCCTGTTTGGACTACTGGGCCTTTCCTTTGGCCAGTCATCCATTGAATTCATCCCGATGGCAGGTTACACATTTCCCGAGAAACTCAATTTCAATGATTCTTATGGCCGCCTGGGTGATGCCATCAACCTGGGAGGTTCTTTCCAGTTTAATTTTAACCGGCATTTTGGTTTGGAATTGATGTATGACCGGGTTGATGCAACAGCAAAGATGTATGATTACGGCAGCCCCATTAACAGGGCGCCATTCTATCAAACGCAGGCGGGGATCAACTATATCATGCTTGGCCCCGTTTCAACCGTACAGGTTCCGGGATCGCCTGTTCATTTATTCTTTGGTGTATTGCTGGGAGCCGCTGTTTACACGCCCGGACCGGATGACCTTTCCAGCAACGCCGGCTTAGCCTGGGGTCTTCAAACCGGCGCGAACATATATTTTACCAGAAGAGTAGGCTTGAGAATAAGCGCGAGATTACTGTCAGGCACGGCACCCGACCAGGGATCGGGATATTATTTGGGAAGTTTTGGGGAAAGTCACAACGGGTATTATTCCAACCCTTCTATTTATCAATTTGGACTTAATGCCGGGCTGATTATCGGGTTAGGACACGCCCTGCCCGAGTACAGACGCACTGAAAGACAGCGGAGGCATGCGCCGCGTCCACGCAGATATTATTATTATTAGTTCCGGTTAGCCGGATGCAATCGGATTGAGGACGGTGGTTATTTTTCCACTAAATGGGTATTGCGCCTGGCGCAATGCCCATTTATCTTTAATAAAAAGAATATGTGGGAAAAGATTTATGCGTATTTGACATTTACGCGAAAGGAGCGTCTGGGTATTCTGGTATTGCTGGCTGTTATTATGATTTTGTTCGTAGTTCCCTATTTTGTTCAACCCCCCATCGGCTCACGGGATGAGAAAGCTTATCAGAAATATGGAGAAGGTATCCGGAAATTCCGGTCTGCCGAAGCAGCAGAACCGCGCTACGGCGCGCAAGCCGGATCGCCCGGTGATTCAATACATTATGGCCCCCGGGAAAATATTGTATCCGGTGAAATGGAAAACAAACCAACCCCATTTTATTTTGATCCCAACAGGATCTCCGGAGCAGACTGGCATCGTTTGGGATTGCAGGACAAACTGGTGTTTACGATAATGCATTATATTCAAAGGGGAGGCCGTTTCCGGAGTGCTTCGGATCTGAGAAAATTATATGGTCTGAAAAGCGAGGACTATGAAAGACTGTTTCCCTATGTGAGGATCGCTGAACAACCGGCTGCTATTCGTGAACAACGGATCAAAGTTCAGCCGCACGGGCAGAAAAGCGGGGCTCAGTGGAAGCAGCAGAACACAGGCGCAGAACATGCGTCAAATTATTTCTCCTATGCTTTCGACAGAAAAAAACCGGAAGACCTGGATATCAACCAGGCAGATTCTTCTGTGTGGCGCCAACTTCCGGGAATAGGCATAAAGCTGGCGTCCCGGATCATACATTTCAGAGAAAAGCTGGGTGGTTTTTACGATGTTGATCAGTTGCGTGAAACCTTTGGTTTGGCGGATTCAACTTTTGAGAATATCAGACCTTTCTTACATATCCGGTCAGCGAACCTGAAGAAAATTGACCTGAATTCGGCCGCGCAGGAATCCTTACAGGCACATCCCTATATCCGTTGGAGGTTGGCCAAAGGGATCATCCAGTACAGGGAACAGCATGGCGGATTTAAATCGGTTGGCGAGTTACAACAACTCGCTCAAATGGATTCGGGGAAGTTTCAAAAACTGGAGCCTTACCTCGAAGTGAAATAAATGGTGCTCCAGGGTTTTCCATGACTAACACGCTTCAGCCGGGTTTCCCTCCGTTTAATCTACATCAAGTCATTTCCTTATCCTATATCATTGTTATGCACTGTCCCAAAATGTACTTTTGGTTCACCTTAAAGGAAACAGTATGGACAAAATAACAATACTCACTATTGGCCGCAACGAAGGGATGCAGCAAATCGCAAAGGAACTTGCGCATAGCAATGCGGATTGGGAAGTTGTTGCTGCATCAACTGACGAAGAAGCAATCGAAAAATTTCACCTCTACCCTGTGGACGTAGCGCTTTTTATCAACGGCATCCGGGATGAAGAAGAGCGGAAACTAACGAAAATCTTTAAGCATCAGCATCCCGATATAATTATTATTCGGCATGAGGACGGGCCCAGGGACTTATTGCATGACCAAATACGGGAAGCATTGAACAAGCGCAGTAAAGAAAACAAACCCACGGTTTCGTTTGTGGATGACGCGTTGACAAATGCGGGGCTGAACATTATTGTTCAGTAAAGGGCGAAACATTTAGAGCACAACATGGTTGAATCACCGTTTTAAGACAGGCAAAAAAGTAATAACAATGAAAAGATCAATAGAAAAAATAACCCCGCGACCTGCCAGACCTGGCATGGTTGGGGACGGATTCAGAGTATTCAATTTTATACCGGGGGCGAATATCTCACAGCGGAGAATCAGTCCCTTCCTGTTGCTGGATTTTAACGCTGAATTTGATTTCGGCCCGTCCGAAAAGATAAGAGGTGTGGACGTGCATCCGCATAAAGGGTTTGAAACGGTCACCATTGCCTATAAAGGAAGCGTGGAACATTATGACAGCGCGGGTAGCCGGGGCGTCATCAATCCAGGTGATGTGCAGTGGATGACGGCAGGCGCGGGCATCCTGCATAAGGAATTTCATGAAAAGGAATTTTCTAAAAAGGGCGGTCCGTTCGAAATGGTGCAGCTTTGGGTTAATCTTCCCAAAAAGGATAAATCAACACCGGCGCACTACCAGGCTATTACCGCTTCGCAAATGGGGAAAGCAGAGCTTCCCGGCAACGGTGGTTTGGTCAACGTAATTGCGGGCGTATTTAACGGGGTGAAGGGACCTGCCTATACTTATTCTCCTGTTAATTTGTTTGACATAAGATTGAATCAGGACGGCGAATTGACCACAACCATTCCTGCAGAGCAAAATGCATCCCTGCTCGTGATCAACGGAAGCATAGAAGTGAATGGTAAAAAAGCGGAAGAGCACAGCTTCGTATTGTTTAATAACGATGGCGAAGAAATCACGATCAGGGCGACCGAAAAAGCGGTTGTATTGCTTTTAAGCGGTGAACCGATCAATGAACCCATAGCCAGTTATGGCCCCTTTGTAATGAACACGCAGGATGAAATATATGAAGCCATGAAGGATTTTCAGGCGGGTAAGTTTGGTGTGCTGGACTAAAAGAAAAACTAACATTCGTTAGTATATTTTTTAAAAAAAATGTACCTTAGGTCAGGTTTACAAAATCTTGTAAACAGAGTTAACGATTGTTTGCTGTTTCAGGGCAGCAACTCCGGTTGTTGCCTTTTTCATTCTGAATGCTTACTTATGGATTTTGAAATTGATGAACTCTCCCGGCAGGCTGCCGCTACGGCCAGAGATTTTGCCCTGCAATATATTAAACCGCATGTAATGGAATGGGATGAAGCTCAGCATTTCCCTTCAGAGGTCATGCATGCCATGGGAAAACTGGGACTGATGGGTGTTGTGGTGCCGGAAGAATACGGAGGGGCGGGAATGGGTTATATCGAATACATTCTCATCATTGAAGAAATAGCCAGGGTTTGCGGCTCCATAGGGCTCAGTCTGGCTGCCCACAATTCCCTCTGTACCGGGCACATCCTGGCCTTTGGTAATGAACAGCAAAAGAAGGAATATCTGCCTAAGCTGGCGTCAGGGGAATGGATCGGATCCTGGGGTCTTACCGAAGCCAATACAGGGAGTGACGCGGCGAATATGCAATGTACGGCAACTCCTGATGGCAGGGAATGGATTCTGAATGGCACAAAGAACTGGATCACCCATGGCATCAGCAGCAATATCACCGTGGTTGTTGCCAGAACGGGTGCGCCCAGGGAAAAGAATAATGCAACGGCCTTTGTTGTGTTGCGTGGGACCCCGGGGTTCAAAGGCGGAAAAAAGGAAAACAAACTGGGCATGCGCGCAAGTGAAACGGCCGAGATGATCTTTGACAACTGCCGTATTTCGGATAGCTGCCGCCTGGGTGAAGTGGGCGCGGGATTTAAACAGTCGTTAAAAGTACTCGATGGCGGTAGGATTTCTATTGCTGCTCTGGGTGTTGGTATTGCCAAAGGGGCTTATGAGGCGGCAGTGCAATATTCAAAGGAAAGACATCAGTTTGACAAACCCATTTCTGCTTTCCAGGGAATTTCGTTTAAACTGGCGGATATGGCCACTGAAATCATGGCAGCAGAGTTGCTGACCCTCCAGGCCGGCGACCGGAAAAATAAGGGACTTAGCGTATCCAAGGAAGCTGCGATGGCAAAATATTATTCAAGCGAAATCGCTGTGAAAACGGCTACTGATGCAGTTCAGGTTTTTGGTGGCTATGGTTATACCAAAGATTTTCCGGTGGAAAAATTTTATCGTGACAGTAAATTATGCACCATCGGGGAAGGCACGTCGGAGATCCAGAAGATCGTGATTGCCAGGGAAGTACTGCGATGAGATTTTTTTTCATTCAAAACCCATCCAAAAAAGTAAGTTACCTATCCGGCAACATTAAGGCATAAAATCTTCTTCCTGCTGCTTGCTGTATTTGTCAAACAACTTGTCAATAGCGCCTCCAAACAAAGGGAATTTGGATTTGGCAAAATTCTTCATGATCTCCACAGCCTTGAAGGCCTGCTCTTCCGTCAGCCCCTCAGCCTTTAATTTTTCAATGAGTTCTTTCATATGCTTTTATGGTATGAAAATTTTTTTAAAAGAGGGATTCTGGAATCGAAGGGTTATGATTATGTGGACCCGGTCACGCAACTTTCAACAAGCTCATCTTACTGGTGTCAAATTTCTTCCGGGCATATTCCAGGTCCAGATGGAATTTATTTTCCTTTGAAGAAGGCAGTTCAAACATGGCGTCCGTAAGTATGCTTTCGCAGATACTGCGAAGTCCGCGTGCTCCGAGTTTGTATTCCACTGCCTTTTCCACCATAAACTCCAGCACGTCGTTGTCAATGCTCAACTGAATACCTTCCAGTTCAAACAGTCTCTTGTATTGCCGGATCAACGAGTTTTTTGGTTCGGTCAGGATAGACCGGAGCGTAACACTATCCAGGGGATTCAGGTGGGTAACTACGGGTAAACGACCAAGCAGTTCCGGGATCAGTCCGAATGATTTAAGATCCGGGGCATTGATGTGCTGCAACAGGTTCTTCCTCGTAAAATCCTGCAATTCTTTATTTACATTAAATCCAATGGAGTTGGTGTTGATCCTTCTCGCGATGATCTTATCCACGCCGTCGAAAGCCCCGCCGCAGATGAACAGAATATTCTGTGTGTTGATCTTGATGAGTTTTTGCTCAGGATGCTTTCTGCCGCCCTGGGGAGGTACCAGTACATCAGTTCCTTCCAGAAGTTTAAGCAGACCCTGCTGAACACCTTCACCGCTCACATCGCGGGTTATTGAAGGGTTATCTCCTTTGCGGGCGATCTTGTCAATTTCATCGATGTATACTATTCCCCGCTCTGCACTGACTACGTCATAATTACATACCTGCAGCAGGCGGGTCAGAATACTCTCTACATCCTCACCCACATAACCGGCTTCAGTAAATACCGTTGCATCCACGATGGCAAAAGGAACGTTCAGCAATTTGGCAATGGTCTTTGCCAGTAAGGTTTTACCCGTTCCGGTTTCGCCGACCATAATAATATTGCTTTTTTCAATTTCCACATCATTGTCGGCAACTTTCTGCTGGAGACGTTTATAATGATTGTAAACGGCTACGGCCAGCACTTTTTTTGCGTCATCCTGTCCGATCACGTATTCATCCAAAAACCGTTTGATCTCAATCGGTTTTTTAACAGTGAGTTTGAACTGTGAATTCGGCGTGGCATCCTCTCTCACGATCAGTTCCTGCTGAATGATCTCCTGGGCATGTTCCACGCAGTTTTCACAGATATGTCCTTCCTGACCTGCAATCAGAATCTTGACTTCGTCGCGGCTGCGGCCACAGAAGGAACAATGAAGTGAGTTTTTTGCCATTTACTTTAAATAAAAGGTAAAATTAATCAACTTATACGCCAAATCCCAATGAAATCGGCAAAAACTGAGCCTGTCCCGTTTCCGGAAAAGGGCCCAGTCCCGTGATCCGGTTGATTATAAAGTGGTGCTGATGTGGTCCACAATCCCATAATCCAGGGATTCTTTGGCATCCATCCAGTAATCACGGTCGAAATCTTTTATGATCTGCTCATATTTTTTACCGCAGTTTTCGGCCAGAATCCTGGCGGCTATCTCTTTTACCCTTTTGGTTTGTTTGGCCTGTATTTCCAGGTCAACACTCACGCCCTGGATATAACCACCCAAACTGGGTTGGTGGATCATCACTTCGCCGTGCGGGTAAATATATCTGCTCCCCTTGTTGCCTCCGCTGAGCAGAATGGATCCCATGGATGCAGCCAATCCGATGCATACGGTACTGACCGGGCTTTTCAGCATCTTCATCACATCGTAAATGGCCATACCGCTGGTGACCATGCCACCCGGGCTATTGATCAGGAAGCGGATTTCCGTTCCCGGTTTATCTGAATCGAGTAAAAAGAACTTATTGATGATGTCTTTGGCAGAGCGATCGTCTACGGGGCCCCAGAGCTGAACGGTACGGGTTTCAAAGAAATACTTCTCCAGCTTCTTCATCAGCATGCCGGGATCCGTTTGCGGTTTCTCTTCCTTTTCTTCTTCCGGTTCATCGTCCATTCGAAGAGGTTGAACCGGATATTTATTAGAATACTTCATTGTTTGTTCTTTAAGATGGATTTAATTTTCTTTTTTCTCTTTCCGTGGATTGATCACCAGCACCTCGTCAACCAGACCATATTCCTTGGCTTCAATGGCGGTAAGCCAGTAGTCGCGGTCGGAATCCTTCTCTATCTGTTTAACCGTCTTTCCCGTGTGAACGGAGTAAATCTCATAAAGCTCCTTCTTCAATTTGCGGATCTCATTTACCGTGATTTCTATATCGCTGGCCTGCCCGCCAATGCTGCCGCTGGGCTGATGCATCATTACGCGGCTGTGTTTCAGGGCCGTTCTTTTTCCCTTGGTGCCGGCGCACATCAGGGTAGCGCCCATGGAAGCTGCCATACCGATGCAGATGGTGGCTACGTCTGGCGTTACATATTGCATGGTGTCGTAAACGCCCAATCCGGAATACACGCTTCCGCCGGGGCTGTTGATGTACATCTGAATATCGCGATGGCGGTCGGTACTGTCCAGGAAAAGAAGCTGGGCCGTTACGATATTCGCTACCTCATCGTTGATCGGATAACCCAGGAAAATGATCCTGTCCATCATCAGACGACTGTAAACATCCATCACCGCAACATTCATGGGGCGTTCTTCGATGATATTGGGTGTTAGACCGGTCACCTGGTGTTTCCCGTAACTGTCCAGTGTATTACTTGAAATGCCTAGGTGTTTTACGGCATATTTTTCAAACTCGGATCCTAAATGCATAATAAATTTAATTTTTTCTTGAGGATGGATTGGCAGTAACAGGGGTTTACCGTTCAAATCTCCGTCCAAACTTCTAAACTTCCAAAAAACTGACAGAGTTGCAGGAGTAATTAAAAATCCTGCTTATCTGCAGGATTTTTAAGGATTTTATCAGTCATGATGCTGGTGTTCATGCTCTCCGTGTTCATGTCCTTCTCCGTGTTCTTCGTGGACGTGTTCTTCGGCATGCAGATGCTGGTGTTCCTGCTGAAGCTTATTGAAGTCTTCGGCAGAAATCTCCTGATCCACCGGTTTTACCTGGGATTCCAGCCAAACCAGCATTTTATCCGTTTTGAGGCGTTGATAGGTTTCATCCACAAACCGCCGATCCTGCATCATTTTATTTACATAATCTTCCACCCAGGGCTGATCACCTCCCTGGGGAAGTCCGCCCAGGTAAGAGAAAAGCTGCTGACGGGCAGCGCCGCGCACGTCCTCCACGCCCACTTCAAAGACATTGTCGGCATTGATTTTTTCCGTGATCAGGCTCCATTTCAGGGCGTTTACGAAGGCAGGGAACTCGTGCTCCACTTCTTCCGCTGTTTTCGGTTTATCGCCACCGTTAAGCAGCCAGCGTTTCAGGAAGGATTCCGGGAATTCCACCTGGGTTTTATCAAGCAATTCATGGTACAGCGTGTGGTGTAATTGACTGCTGGTTTGTACTTTCCATTGGGACGCCATATCTTCCTTCACCGCATCACGAAAATCTTCGGCTGTATTAATTTCTTTGGAAGGGAATATTTTTTTAAAGAAAGTCTCGTCCAGGGCCGCTTTTTCAACCAGGCCCACTTTGGTGATGGTGAGTTTGAAATATTTATCGGCGTCCGTATTGCTTTCCTTATCCAGGCCGAGATCCTGGAGTACCCAGGCTCTTTCCTTGTCATCAAAAACTTTGGCTGGTTGAACTACGATTTCGTCTGTTTTCTTTTTACCCAGAAGTTGTGGCCTGAAAGATTCCGAAAAGTATTTGACCAGTAAAGAATTCTCCTTTGGCTGAGATCCTTCTACCGCATTGCCTTCGGAATCTGTTTCCTGGAAAGTCAGATTCAACACATTCTCGTCGCTGCTCACCGATTCAGGTTCGGTCATGGTTCCGTTCTTTACCTGAAGCCGGTCAATCTCGTTATTCAGCATTTCGTCTGTTACCAGGATTTGGTAGCGGGTTGGCGTAAGCGAAGCCAGATCAGGTAATTGGAATGCGGGTTTCAGCCCGACTTCAAAAGCAAAGGAGTAATCATCCGGCTGGCCCATATTGATCTGCCGGGCATCGTTCTCCGGCAATGGAAGCGGCTGCGCGAAAATATCCAGTTGCTCGGTGCTCATGTAATCGGTGAGTTTTTTCTCCACACTTTTCAATACCTCATCCGTGAAAACAGAACTGCCATACATTTTTTTGATCAGGCTGGTGGGCACCATACCCTTCCGGAACCCTGGGATATTAGCTTTTTTGCCATATTCTTTCAGGGCTTTTTCAAAAGAGGGGAGATAGTCGCTTTTCTCGATCTTAACGGTAATCTTATCGTTTAACAGACCGATATGTTCTCTCGTAACGGTACCCATATAGTAATTTTTTTATGCCCGTTCCTCCGGAAAGGCAGCGCCACCGGCTCGAAACGGGCTGCAAAATTAAGAAAATCCAGGAATAAAAAAGAGAAAACTGCCCTTGACAGAACATCTGTTAAATTTACCCGAATCAGGGAGTGGACAGCCGGCGAACAAAGAGAAAAGCGAGCGACCGGGGTTTATGCAGAAAAAGTGAATTGGTCATATCTGGAATAATCCGTAATTTGGATTTATTAAATAAAATTATTCAACATTTAAATTTGCCGATATGAAAAAGTTTTTATTGCCGATTGTATTGTTTTTTTCTGTCGCTGTTTTTGCTGCTGATAAAGGCACCTGGACCGGATACATCAGTGATTCCCATTGCGGAGCGGATGGCGCCAAGGAAGGACATGTAGCCTGCGCCAAGAAATGCATCAAAGAAGGTTCTGTGGCTGTGTTTGTCGTAGACGGTAAAGTCTATTCCATCACTGATCCCAAAAAAGTTTCTAAGTATCTGGGTCAGAAAGTAACGATTTCAGGCACCATGACCGGCGATGCGATAGAAGTTGACAAAGTCAGCAAATAAGCTTAGTCTGAATAAAGCTTTTGGCATCTCCGGATGCCCCCTGACCGGGATGGATATGTAATGTATCTGTCCCGGTTATTCTTTTACATTAACGGCCGCTCCGTCTATTATTTCGTTTCCAACCAGCTGAGGCTAAAATTTTAGGCGCCCTGCCCGATCTTTTATACGGCCTGGCTGCTGCTTTTATAGTTTTTGCATTTTAAATTTTGCAATCAAAGCCTTGCTTGTTGCGTTGTTTACTTCAACTATATAAGATATAATGACCACGGTCAAATGAAGAAACATCGAGGCGAACAATATGGCCGCCGATAATACCATTATACGTCCGGATGGTTCTCCCATTGATATTCACGACCAGTATCGTAAATCTGGTTTCAGTTGAAGGCAACTGCGCAAAAATCGTTGCTGTAACTGGATTGGGATAAAGAAGTATGGGAATTTTCATAATTGACCAGGGAAAACTGTGACTATTTTGCTGCATGGAATAGGGTCAATTGCAGTGAATTGTGGTAACCACCATGACTACCAAAACAAAAAAGGCCGCCACAACTAATTTGGGACGGCCTCTCTTTTGAAAGTGCGGGTGGAGGGACTCGAACCCACATGCCTCGCGGCGTCAGATCCTAAGTCTGATACGTCTGCCAATTTCGCCACACCCGCTTTGCCTGAGGGAATAAGAGCTTGAATTTCAGGTTGACGGTTGACGGATGACGGTTGACCGACTTTAATTGCGGATTCGAGCCTGAGATCGGTCATCCGTCATCCGTCAACTGTCAACTGTCAACTGTCAACTGTCAACTCCCGAAGGCGGCAAAAGTACCGTAATTTTCGTAAATTCGTAATAATGGAGACTGTCGCGGCCCTTCCGAAATATAATCTGACGGAAGAACAGGAAAAAAGATTGATTTTAAGAGAATACCGGGCCCTTTTGCGCTCATTGAAACCGAAATTGAAAGCTGGGGATAAAGAGCATGTCCGGGACGCTTTTGAGCTTGCTGCAGAGGCACACAAGACCATGCGCCGCAAAAGCGGAGAACCGTATATTCTTCATCCGCTGGCCGTTAGCCGGATCTGTGTGGAAGAAATCGGTCTTGGCGTCAGATCCACCATCTGTGCCCTGCTTCACGACGTGGTGGAAGATACCGACATCAGCCTGGATGACATCGAACGCGATTTTGGCAGTGAGATCGCCCGGATTGTGGACGGCCTGACCAAGATATCCAATGTGATAGACGTGAACGGTTCCCAACAGGCAGAAAATTTCAAAAAAATCCTGCTTACGCTTACGGACGATCCCCGGGTGATCCTGATTAAACTGGCAGACCGGCTGCATAATATGCGTACGCTGGACAGTATGAAGCGGGACAAGCAGCTCAAGGTTTCTTCGGAAACGGTTTATGTGTTTGCTCCCCTGGCGCATCGCATGGGTCTTTATAATATCAAGACCGAGCTGGAGGACCTTGCCATGAAATACCTGGAGCCGGAAGAGTACAGGGAGATCGCGCGCAAACTGGCGGAAACCAAGCGCGAACGGTCAAGGTATATCAATGAGTTTATCAAACCCCTTCGTGAAAATATGGAACGGGCTGATTTTGATTTTGAAATTCACGGCCGTCCAAAAAGCATTCATTCTATCTGGACCAAAATGCGCAAGAAGGGGGTCAGTTTCGAAGAAGTTTACGACCTGTTTGCCATCCGCATCATTATTAATTCCCCGCCTGAGCAGGAAAAAGCGGATTGCTGGAAAGTATATTCCATGATCACGGATGAGTATTCGCCTTCACCGGAAAGACTGCGGGACTGGCTCAGTAATCCCAAGTCCAACGGATATGAAGCCCTCCACACCACCGTCATGGGCCCGCAGGGTAAATGGGTGGAGATCCAGATCCGTTCCAAACGCATGAATGAGATCGCAGAAAAAGGACTTGCCGCCCATTGGAAATACAAAGAAGGGGCAAGTGATGAAAGCCGGTTTGACAAATGGTTCCAACAGATCCGGGAAGTATTGAACATGGAAGACAATGACTCCATCAACTTTCTTCAGGATTTCAAAATGAGTTTTCTCGCTGAGGAAATTTACGTTTATACACCGAAAGGGGATGTGAAAATGATGCCTATCGGGTCCACGGCCCTGGATTTTGCTTTTTCCATCCACAGCGCCATTGGAGAGCAGTGCATCGGCGCCAAAGTAAATCATAAACTGGTGCCCATCAGTCATAAGCTGAGAAGCGGCGACCAGGTGGAAATTATAACCTCCAGCAAACAGCATCCCACGGAAGACTGGCTCAACTTTGCAGTAACGGCCAAAGCGAAAAGCAAAATAAAGGATTCCCTGAAAGACGAGAAGCGAAAGATCGCGGATGAAGGCAAATACATCATACAAAAAAAGCTGGAAAACTTTGGGGCTGCATACAATCAGCATAATATAGATGCGTTGATGACCTTTTATAAACTCAGCTCATCACTTGATCTTTATTATCAGGCAGCTGTTAAAAATATTGACCTGAAGGAACTGAAGGAATTTCAGCTTTTGGGAGACCGGCTGGAGCCACCGAAACCGGTGAAGCCCCTGGTTGAATCCAGGCCAGAATCCAATTTATCGCCTGCTCAAAGAAAAGATACCGAGCTGATTATTTTCGGGGAAAGCAGCGATAAGATCGTTTATACGCTTGCGAATTGCTGTAAGCCTATCCCCGGTGACGATGTATTCGGATTTGTGACCACCGGAAAGGGATTGACGATCCATCGAACCAATTGTCCGAATGCGACGAGGCTGCTCTCCAGTTATGGCCACCGGGTGGTAAAAACCAAATGGGCCAAGAATAAAGAGATTTCTTTCCTCACCGGTATCCGCATCGTGGGGATAGACGATGTCGGCGTGATCAATAAGATTACCAATCTGATCTCCGGAGAGCTGAGAATCAACATCAATGCGCTCACCGTAGAAGCCAAAGAAGGATTGTTTGAAGGCAGTATCAAAGTTTACGTTCACGATAAGGAAGAACTGGACGATGCCGTCCGGCGGCTGAAACAACTCAGTGGAATACATTCAGTTGACCGGTTTGACACGGAAAACGGCTGATGAAAAATGAAAATAATTTCTCATTGATTTCCATTCACTTATTTTTGCGGCTTTCCGGTAAACTGCAAATCACTACTGATGGTTGATGTTATTTTAGGCCTGCAATGGGGCGATGAGGGTAAGGGCAAGATTGTGGATTATTTCGCACCCCGATACGATGTTATTGCCCGGTTCCAGGGTGGGCCCAATGCCGGGCATACGCTTTATGTGAATGATCAAAAGATCGTTCTTCATCAGATACCATCCGGCATCTTCCACGAAAATACCGTTAACCTGATCGGTAATGGGGTAGTGCTCGACCCTGTTACCCTGAAAAGAGAATGTGAATCGGTAAAATCATTTGGCATCGATTACCGGAAGAATCTGTACATCGCGCAGCGGGCGCACATCATTCTTCCCACCCACCGGGCCCTCGATAAAGCTTCCGAACTTTCAAAAGGAAATGAAAAGATCGGGTCCACCTTAAAGGGGATCGGGCCGGCCTATATGGATAAAACGGGTCGGAACGGGCTGCGGGTAGGCGACCTGCTGGATAAAAGTTTCACGACACAATACATCAGGCTCCGGCTAAAACATCAGAAATTGTTGGACGGTCTTCATTTTCAGGAGGATGTTTCTGCCTGGGAAGAAGAATTTTTTGAGGCATTGGAATTCATGCGGCAATTTAAAATTGTACCCGGGGAATATTTCATCAACGATAAGATCAGTCAGGGCCAGACTGTTCTCGCTGAAGGGGCGCAGGGAAGCATGCTGGATGTTGATTTTGGCACTTTTCCCTTTGTTACATCTTCCAACACCATTTCGGCGGGCGTTTGTACCGGGCTTGGTATCGCTCCCCAGAAGATCCGGGATGTTATTGGCGTGACCAAGGCCTACTGCACGCGTGTGGGGAGTGGTCCTTTTCCTACTGAGCTTTCTGACGAAACGGGCGATCGTATCCGCAAGGCCGGTGCCGAATTCGGAGCTACTACCGGGCGGCCACGGCGCTGTGGCTGGATTGATCTGGTGGCCCTTCGGTATGCCTGCATGCTCAACGGGGTTACCAACCTGGTGATGACCAAGGCCGACGTGCTGGATGATTTTGAAAAACTGGAAGTGTGCTGCAAATACCAGATCGATGGAAAAGAGACTGCTGAGGTTCCTTTCCAGATGCTCCAGCATAGCATAAAACCCATCCTGTCCTCTTTTGCCGGCTGGAAATCGGATATTACCGCCATCCGGAGCTACGGAGAGCTGCCCGGACCGATGAGAGCATATATTTCTTTCATAGATAAATACCTGAAAGTTAAAGTTTCCTATATATCCAATGGCCCGGGTCGTAACCAACTGATAGAAAATATCTGACCCGGACCGGCGAACCCAAAAAATCTTTTTAAAAAAATTTGGAGGTTTAAAAACTTCGCTGAAATTTTACAATCTAATCTTATTGGAATATGGCATCAAAATCTGATAAGGAGAAAAAGGATTCAAAAAAATCCGCACCTGCACCATCGAAGCCAACTGCCGCGAAACCTTCCTCAAAAAAAGTAAAGGAAGACGACGACGAGGATGACGATGATGACGAGGTTGAAACTCCGAAAACGTTATCAAAAAAGACGGCTAAGACATCTTCTCCAAAATCAAAAAAGAAAGGAGATGATGAGGACGAAGACGACGATGACGACGCCTCTGAAGAAGATGAAGTGGATGAATGGGATAAGGTGGAAGAGGATGAGGAATGGGATCCTGATTTTGATGAATTTGATATTCCCCGTTCCAAAGCCAAGAAAGGGGGCACGGCCGTTCCCGGGAAAAAGACGGCCAAGGGAAGCGACGAAGATGATCTGGGGCTGGATGATGAATTCAAAAACCTGGATCTCTTTAATGACAATGGCTTTGAAGAAGAAGAGGATGATTTTTAACCGGAGTAACCTCCATGGCTAGCCGCGCTTTTGTTTCTTTTCCCGTACACGATCTGTATAAAGTAAAACAACAGGTATTAAATTGGTCAGCCCGGTTTAATACCTGTTGTTTTTTGGATAACCAGCAATACAAATCCAGCACACACTCTTTCGAGTGTATTGCTGCCGTTGGAGAAAGATCCCGTGTGGAGGCTCGGGCAGGCGATGCTTTCAATCAACTCAAACATTTTTCTTCACAACAGAATGACTGGCTTTTTGGTCATCTCTCGTTTGACCTGAAATCCGAAACGGAATCGGTTCCTGCTCATCTGCCGGATGCCATCGGCTTTCCCGACCTTTTCTTTTTTATTCCGGAAACCATCATCCTGTTAAACCATGACCGCTTAAGTATCGGATCGTTTCAGGACCAGCATGACAGGATATTAAGTGAAATCCAGGCGGCTTCCGCGCATGTAGAAGTTAAAGAACAATTGCCGGAAACCGTTATCCGTCAACGTTTGCAGAAAGCGGAATATATTCACATTGTTGAGCGGTTGAAGGAACATATTTTACGCGGGGATTGTTACGAAATTAATTTCTGTCAGGAGTTTTATGCAGAACAGGCAATCATAGATCCGATGCCGCTGTTCCAGGCGCTGAACCGGATTTCTCCATCCCCTTTTTCGGCCTATTATACTCTGGCAGGAAAATTTTTACTCTGCGCCAGCCCTGAAAGATACCTGAAAAGGAGGGGCGACCTGATTGTCTCACAACCCATCAAGGGCACAGCCCCCAGGGACCTGCAGAACAAACAGCAGGATGAAGAATTGAGGCAGAGTTTGCTGAACAGCGAAAAAGACCGTGCCGAAAATGTAATGGTGGTTGATCTGGTACGCAACGACCTTTCCCGTATTTGTAAGCCGGATACGGTAAAAGTGGAAGAGCTTTTTGGCATTTATAGTTTCCCCCAGGTTCATCAGATGATTTCTACAATACAAGGCAGGTTGAAACCGGGGTTGCACTGGACGGAGATGATCTCGTCTACCTTTCCCATGGGGTCCATGACCGGGGCGCCCAAGAAACGGGTACTGGAATTAATTGAGCAATATGAAAAAACAAAACGCGGATTATTTTCAGGCGCTGTTGGTTATGTGAAACCCAATCAGGATTTTGATTTCAATGTGGTCATCAGAAGTCTGCTGTATAACCAGCATAACCATTATCTCGCTTATTTTGCCGGCTCGGGCATTACTTCCGGCAGTGATCCGGAAAAAGAATATGAAGAATGCCTGATGAAGATCTCCGCAATGGAAGAAATACTAAAAACCCCTGCCTGAAGGTGAAGGCCAGGGGTACGGTTAATGAAAGCGACCTTGTTATTTATTTACGGACAATTCCTGCAATAGTCTTGTTATTTTCCTCTATATTTTCTTCCATCATCAACTGCTGCACGGACTCATTCAGGATCTGGTATTTGTCTGATACAAAAAGATCCATTTTATCAGCAGGCAGCTTCAGGTCATAGCTATTATTATCACTGGCCATCACCTTGTCGAAATCCGGATTATAACGGTTAAAGTCTCCCATATCCATGAGGACATATTTGGAAATGGCCGTTGCATTATATTTGCCGGAAACAGTAAGTGTTTTTGCATTTGCATCCTCGTCCTTATTTATTTTTCTGGTAAAAACATACATGGATGATCCGGAAAGCTGTTCGGCTGCTTCTTTTTTGGTAAGGGTGGTTACACTACCCTGACCTTCCAGCGTATACTGGGTGCCAATGAATTTTTTTACATGGTTCCTGGATTCCCTGGGTAAATAATACTCAAGATTCCAGAAATTGGTGCTATGGCTTCTCTTCATCGCCCGGTAAACATTGCCGTCCCCGCCATTATAGGCTGCAATCACCAGTAGCCAATCGCCGAATTCGGCATACAGGTCTTTCAGGTAAGCGGCCGCTGCCTGGGTGCTCTTCCGGTAGTTTTTCCTTTCATCCACCCTGCGGTTCACCTTAAGGCCCAAAATGCGGGCTGTGGCCGGCATTAATTGCCAGGGACCCGCTGCCCCAACGCAGGAAACTGCCGTAGGTTTGAGTTCGGATTCAATCATGGCCAGGTATTTAAGCTGGCTGGGAAGCCCGTATTGGCTTAAAATACCGTCAATCAGTCTTAAATAAGAGCGTCCGGCAGACTGGATTTCCTCGAGATCTTTCCTGTTCTTGGCCATGAAATCCTTCACATAGTTTATCGCACGGGGATTCAGCAGGGCTCCGTTGCTGCCCCTGACCGAGGCCAGAAACAGATTATCCAAGCCGTTACTGAGGTCGCTGGTGTCGATGGGTAAACAAAGTGAAACGGAAGTTTTGTCTCTCTTTAAGGCATCTGCACGGGAATTCAGCACAAGGGCAATGAATGCAAAGCCCAACAATAAAAGTCTTTTCATCTCTTAAAGCTTAAAGATTTATAAACCGGAAAATGCGGCTTATAAATTTTTCAAGGGATGGATTGCGGATTGTAGTTACCGGAAATTGTAGCTCGTTGATCCGGTTTTCATAAAGTCGGAATTTCGTAGGACTTATATTGTTGAATCAGTTCGCAGGAGAACTGGAGTAAAGATAATTCCTGAAATTGGTTTGTCATAGCCTGCACCCCAAAAGGCATGCCATTTGAATGATGAAAAAGGGGTAAAGAAATGCCCGGAATGCCCACCAGATTTGCATAAACTGTATATAAATCAGCGAGATACATCGCAACCGGATCGGTAATTTTGTCTCCGGCGCGAAAAGCGGTGGTTGGGACTGTGGGAGTGAGAATTATGTCGAACTGATTGAATATCAATCTCGTTCTATCTGTTAAAATTTTTCTTACCTGTTGCGCCCTGGTAAAATAGGCTTCATAATATCCGGAACTCAAAACAAAGGTTCCGAGGAGAATCCTTCTTTTTACTTCTTTGCCAAAGCCTTCGGATCTGGTTTTCCGGTAAAAATCAGGATATCGGGCTTCCTTATCCCCGGTTCTTATTCCATAACGCACCCCATCAAAACGGGATAAATTGGAAGAAGCTTCGGCCGTGGTCAATATATAATAGGCGGGTACGATGAAGTCGAGCAGATCGAATGATATTTCTTCCACCAGATGACCCGCATTCTTCAGTTCGCCAATAAACCCGGTGAGCTGATCCCGGATTTCCGGATCCAATGACGGGTGCTGTAGCGCCTCTTTCAGCACGGCAATCCGGTACCTGGAAACAGGATCCTTTAAACCTGCCGCAAATGCCGGAACGGGCTGGCGGGAAGAAGTACTGTCCCGGCCATCAAATCCGGATATCACTTCCAGCACGAGAGCGGTATCGGCAATGGTTCTGCCAAAAATCCCGATTTGGTCAAAGGAGGAAGCATAAGCGATCAGGCCGTACCGGGAAACCCGCCCATAAGTCGGTTTCAGCCCAATGACGCCGCAAAAATCGGCCGGCTGACGGACAGAGCCTCCGGTATCGCTGCCCAGGGAAGCCATACAAAGGCCGGCCTGAACGGCTACCGCTGATCCGCCCGAGGATCCCCCGGCCACCAGGTCCGGATCCAGGGCGTTTTTTACCCGGCCATAAACGGAATTCTCATTGCTCGAACCCATGGCGAATTCATCACAGTTCAGGTGACCTATTAAAATAGCCCCTTCCTTCAGCAGCCGTTCTACGGCGGTGGCATTGTAAAGCGGATTAAAACCTTCGAGAATTTTAGAAGAGGCAGTTACCAGATGATCTTTGTAACAGAGCACATCCTTAATGCCAATCACCACCCCATGGAGCTTTCCAGGCTGACGCCCGGACCTTCTGTCCTCGTCGAGCCGGTCGGCAGCGGAAAATGCCTCCGCTTCGTACAATGATACAAAGGCGTTTAAATGGCTTAGGCGATGAATCCGTTCCAGATAATAAGAAACTGCTTCCCGGCAGGAAATGGACCCTGCGAACAGAGCCTGATGGTATTCACATATGGAGGAGAAGGTAAACAAGCGTGGTGACTACACAATCAGCGAAACGTACAAA
This sequence comes from Bacteroidota bacterium, assembly GCA_030706635.1. Taxonomy (GTDB): domain Bacteria; phylum Bacteroidota; class Bacteroidia; order Chitinophagales; family Chitinophagaceae; genus Puia. The sequence goes on along the minus strand of JAUZOD010000008.1, from coordinate 54,929 downwards.
GACCGGCAGGTTCAGCCGGGTTTATCAGTTCGCTGAGTTGTTAGCAGAAGTTTGGGTAGCTGAAGACGTTGGTGTTGACGTTACAGGTGGCGTTGATTCCCTCGGCTCATTCATTCCATCCTCAAATTCTTTTTTCACGTTGTTCTTGGCATCGTTGAATTCGCGCATCCCGCGGCCGAGTCCACGCATGAATTCAGGAATTTTTCTTCCTCCGAAAAGGATCAGTACCGCAAGGATAATCAGAATCCATTCTGATCCGCCGGGTGCCGACAACAGGAATAAACTCTGCAGGAAATGGCTGAACATAGTCTTATCTTTTAAGACCCCAAAGATAATCCTTTGAAAATAAAAAAGCGGAAGGATTGTACTTCCGCCAGATCATTAACAGTTGATTTATAAAAAAATCAGGAAACGATTCTCTTTTCCTTGATGCGGGCGCTTTTCCCGCTTCTTTCCCGTTGGAAATAAAGTTTAGCGCGGCGGACCCGGCCTACTTTGTTCACCGATACGGACTCAATATGGGGTGAAAATAAGGGAAATGTTCTTTCAACGCCTATGGCATCGGAAATCTTGCGCACGGTAAAAGTCGCAGTTTGGCCGACCCCCTGGCGTTTAATTACGTCTCCTTTAAAACTCTGGATACGTTCCTTGTTGCCTTCAATGATTTTATAGTTAACGGTAATATTATCCCCCGCTTTGAATTTGGGGAGTTCTTTTTTTATCGTTAACTGTTCGTGGATATATGCTACTGCCGTGCTCATAACATGATTTTTGGGGATGCAAAGCTAACAAGGTTTCTGGTAAATTCAAAAACTATTGCTGTCCGTTACCGGGCAACGTTGACTGCTCTCTTTTCGCGGATTACTGTTACCTTAATCTGCCCCGGATAAGTCATCTCGGTTTGGATTTTCTGAGCGATTTCGAAGCTCAGTTTATCGCTGTCACTATCCGAGACGCGATCGGATTCCACAATAACCCGCAATTCCCGTCCGGCCTGGATGGCATAGGCTTTTTCAACGCCCGGATAGGTGAGGGCCAGGTTTTCCAGATCCTTGATCCGCTGAATATACTGCTGCATGATCTCACGCCTTGCTCCTGGCCTGGCCCCGCTGATGGCATCGCAGGCCTGGATGATGGGAGCAATTACATATTGCATCTCCACTTCGTCGTGATGCGCCCCGATGGCGTTGACCACAGCGGGATTTTCGCCGTATTTTTCCGCAATCTTCATTCCCAGCAAGGCATGGCTGAGTTCTGTTTCTTCGTCCGGAACTTTGCCAATATCGTGCAATAATCCCGCGCGTTTGGCCAGTTTCGGATTCATGCCCAGCTCCGAAGCCATGATGGCACAGAGATTAGCCACTTCCCGGCTGTGCATCAGGAGATTTTGTCCGTAAGAAGAGCGGAAGCGCATCTTACCTACAATCCTGACGAGTTCTTTGTGAAGACCGTGTATTCCCAGTTCAATCACCGTTCTTTCCCCGATCTCTACAACCTGTTCTTCAATCTGCCGGCGGGTTTTCTCCACCACTTCTTCAATACGTGCCGGGTGGATGCGTCCGTCCGCAACCAGCCGCTGCAGGGCAAGCCTGGCAATTTCGCGGCGAAGCGGATCAAAAGAAGAAAGCACGATGGCTTCCGGGGTATCGTCCACGATCAGGTCCACTCCGGTAGCTGCTTCCAGGGCCCGGATATTGCGGCCTTCCCGTCCGATGATCTGACCCTTGATTTCATCACTTTCCAGGTTAAAGACCGTTATGGAATTCTCTATGGCCTGTTCTGCAGCGGTACGCTGGATGCTTTGAATAATAATTTTACGGGCTTCTTTATTGGCTTTTTGACGGGCATCATCAATGATCTCCTGCTGGAGGGCAAGCGCCTGGGTATGAGCTTCACTCTTCAGGCTTTCTATCAGCTGGTTTTTAGCCTCTTCCGCCGTAAGGGCAGAAATTTTTTCCAAACGGCGGATATGCTCTTCCTGGTGTTTTTCCAATTCGGTGCGTTTCTGATTAACCACTTCTATCTGACGGTTCAGGTTTTCCTTGATGGCCTCATTTTCCTTGCCCTGCTTATCCAGGGAATCCATCCGCTGGTTGATTCCCTGCTCTTTTTGTTTAATCCGAAGTTCGGAATCGCTGAGTTTACGGTTTCTGTCCAGCACCTCCTTATCGTGTTCTGACTTTAACTGAACAAACCGCTCTTTGGCTTCCAGCAGCTTCTCCTTTTCAGGTTTTCGGCGGAAAGCTGGGCATCCGCAAGAATTTTCTGGCTTTGCTGGTCTGCCTCTTCAATCTGTTTTTTGGTATTTCTGGAAAAGATCATCTTGCCCACCAGCACGCCTGCGATGACGCCGACGACGGCAATTATGATATATATAACGTTGGCATCCATGTAGTCCTAATTTAAAATGTTGATAATCAAATTTTTACCATTCGGAAGGAAATGGGAATGGTGAGCGAAGATAAGGGATTTTGGGAAGGCCGGAGTCGAACTGCCTTCAGGACAGGATCTTATCCAATTGTTCTTCCAATTTACTCAAGGAGCCCGAAAAGTCGGCTGAAATAGAACCGCTTTCATTCAGGCCGGACTGCGTCGCGTACCAAAGCACAACCATGGAAACATAGTCCTGCATATCTTTCCCGGCAAACTGGGTTTTAAACTCGATGATCTTGTCGTTGATGGTTTTAAGCGTGCTTCGGACGGTCCCTTCATCCTCCGGTTTGATCTTGATCCGGAACGGACGATCCCCAATCACAATATTTATTGGAATCAGCTCTTGCATCTCTGGAATTCTTGTTTTAACTTGTTTTCAAATCCGCCGGATAACGATTGTTCGAAGTTAAGCTAAGTTCTTCTGAAGAATCCATAACGGGGAAATTTAATCCAGTATCCAAATCCAGTATCATGTTTCTGAAAATCAAATCTCCGAATTTCATTGACCGACTCAGTTTCGAGATCAATCAAACACACAATTCCTTATTAAAAGCAGTCTTGAAAGATGATCACGGCAGTATCTGCAGTGAACTCAGTAAAGAACTGGGTGGCTTCGGCAGGCAATTGCTTGACTGGGACGGCCTCAATGAGCTACCCTATGGCGTGTACACACTCGAAGTGTCCCAGGGTGACGACGAAATGAAGATGCGTTGTGTGAAGCGTATCTGAAATTTAAACCCCTTTTCCTTTTTCTATTCGTTCAGCAGGGCGATGCAGCGATCTATTTCCCTGACGTACTGGCTTAGCCTTTTCTCAAGGTCCTTTTTTTCCTTTTCGTTCATATCAGTTCCTGATAATTTCAGGATTTCTGTCTGCTGACGGAATTTTTCTGCTTCCTGGGCAAGCTCCTCACAACGTACACTCATCTTTTTGAAATCAGCCTTCAACCTTTCATTTTCCTTCTGCAGACCCTGGTGCAGTTTTGCCAGTTGCTGAAACTTTTCATACACTCTTTTAAGCTGAATTTCAGGATTCGTCATGAGTGATTCTTTTGCTAATAAATGAGAATTGATTTTTTCCGGATTATTTCCTGATCTCTGCTTTTAGCTCCTCTTCCGCTGCTTTCATGATCCTGCTCATCATCCCGTCAATTTCCTTATCGGTCAGGGTCTTTTCCGGATCGAGGAAAGTAAAACTGACAGCCAGAGATTTTTTGTCTGTTCCCAGTTTCCCGCTTTCAAAAATATCAAATAGTTGTACTTGTTGTAATTTTTCCAGCCCGATTCCCTGCAGCGTCTTCTTTACTGATTCAAAAGGTAGGGATTTTTCAACCACCAAAGCCAGATCGCGGCTTACCGGAACCTGCCGGGGCAGCTCTGTAAAAAGGACCGGTTTCTGGGAAGACAGTAGCACCAGATTGTCCCAGTTCAGATCAGCATAATAAACCGGTTGACGGATATCGAATCTGGCCAGGAGGGAATTATTTACCAGACCAGCTTGAAGCAGGGTATATTTCCCATAAATCATTTCCATCCCGGCGCTTAGTTTCGGATGAGACATCAAATCGGCTGTTCCCTGAATGTTTACGAGTTTCAGTATGTTTTCGCATATCCCCTTCAGGTAGAAAAAATCTGCTGCTGCAGATTTTCCCTTCCAGCTATCCGGTTGCAGACTGCCGGTCAGATACAGGCAGCAATGGTTGATTTCCTGATAATTGCCTGCTTGATGCGTATGATATGATTTTCCAACTTCAAAAAACCGGAGGGCGTTGTTTTTGCGGTTAATGTTCCAGGCGATACTTTCCAATCCTGTTTCCAGAAGAGAGGGTCGCATGATATTGAGTTCTGCGCTCAGGCTGTTGATCATGTGCACTGCAGTATCCAGTTCTGCGGCGCTGAAATAGGCGCTGTTGGTAATGGAATTGGTGAAGATCTCACTGAACCCCGAACCTGTAAGATAACCGGCAATCTTTTCCCGGAGGGCTGTACCGTCCCGGTCCGTTTCCACCGAAGGAGAGATGGTTATGGAAACAGGTATCTCAATATTGTCATATCCGTCGATGCGCATGATCTCCTCCACCACGTCAGCAGGTAATTGGATATCCGGTTTATGATGGGGAGCCGCAACCAGCAGATCGTCCATGCCTTCCCGCAGGATATCGAAGCCCAGGGAAAGCAAAATATTCTTAACCGCTTCCGAGTGGTAATTTTTGCCGCTCAGTTTTTTCAGGTAATGATACTTAAGCAGGATCTGATCCCTGGGATATGGCTCCGGATAAACATCCGTGATATCGGTATCTATTTGTCCGCCTGCATATTCCCGGATCAGTGCGGCGGCTCTTTTGAGTGCCGCCACGGTTCCGCTGATGTCCATGCCTTTTTCGAAATGGGTCGCCGCATCCGTCCGGAGGCCATGACGAAAAGAAGTTCTTCTGATACCTGTTGGATTGAACCAGGCGCTTTCCAGGAAAAGGCCGCTGCTGGAACTGGTTATACCGCTGTTTAATCCGCCAAAGACCCCGGCAATGCAAAGCGGTGCTTCAGCGTCGCAGATCATCAGATCTTCAGCGTCAAGCTTTCTTTCTTTTCCATCCAGCGTAATGAAAGAAGTTCCGGCAGGCAGGTTCTTAGCAATGATTTGATTTCCTTTAATCCGGGAAGAATCATATGCATGCAGGGGCTGTCCCATTTCATGCAATACAAAATTGGTGATATCTACCACGTTATTGATCGGCCTCACGCCAATAGACCGGAGTCTGTTCTGCATCCACTGGGGAGAATCCTGGATGCTAAGCCCCTTTATGCTTACGCCGGAATACCGGCCACAGGCTTTTCGGTTTTCGATATGCACGGCTATGGGTGGGTTGCGGTTATCAGTTGTGAAATGCGGTAAAACAGGCCATTTTACCCTGAATTCTTTTTTGTCCTGTTGCGATAGATAAGCGCAGATATCCCTGGCCACCCCGATATGGCTCATGGCATCCATATGGTTGGGCGTAAGCCCAATTTCGTATATATGATCTGAATAGGGCTTCAGGTAATCAGCAACCGGGGAACCCGGGCGAAGATTCTGCGCAAGTACAAGAATTCCGGCGTGGTTTTTCCCCAGGCCAATTTCATCTTCTGCACAAAGCATTCCCTCGCTTTCCACAGAGCGGATCTTTGTCGCTTTAATACTGAATGGGGGGCCTGTTTCGGGATGCAACGTGGAACCCGGGGTAGCCACCACCACTTTCTGCCCCACAGCTACATTGGATGCGCCACAAACAATTTGTAAGGTTTCCGGTCCGCCAATATTTACCCGGGTCACTTTCAGCTTGTCAGCGTTGGGATGTGGCTCACAGGTCAATACTTCTCCCACAACCAATCCTTCCAGGAGGCCTTTGATCGATTCATATTTTGTCATGCCCTCCACCTCGAGCCCAACGGAAGTGAGCATTCGGGAAAGCTGTTCAGGGGTGGGTTTTACTTTAAGATTGTCCGGAAGATAGTCGCAAAGCCAGTTATAGCTGATGGTCATGAAAAGGTTTTCTCTTTTTTAGAACGGTAAAGATAGTTTTTATGGGGTTTCTGCGGCTTTAAACCAACAAAAAGAAGCCTTACATGATGTATGGCAGGATTTTAGATGGAAGCACTTAACTTTAATTTTTTGTTAATCAATCGTAAATAATTGTACTTTCTACTCGTTCTATGATCAAATAACCGGACTGGTTTAGTCCGCTAAAGTTGTAACCATGAAAAATATTATGTTATGCCTTATTTCAGGCATGTTCCTCATTGCATCCTGCGGTCCCGTTCAGGTTGTTCAGACGGAAAGCTATGAGGCTGCTCCTGAGCCCGCGCCCGCAGTTTCTTATCAGTCTTTTTATGATGATCTCTCTCCCTATGGCACCTGGATCAATCATCCCGGTTATGGCTATGTATGGATGCCGAATGCCGGCCCGGACTTCATGCCTTACAGCACCAACGGCAATTGGATCTATACAGACGCGGGATGGACCTGGGCTTCAGATTACAACTGGGGATGGGCAACCTTTCATTACGGCCGTTGGTTTTATGAAGGGGGTTATGGATGGATGTGGGTGCCGGGAAATGAATGGGCTCCTGCCTGGGTAAGCTGGAGAGGCGGAAATGATTATTACGGTTGGGCGCCCCTCGGGCCGAATGTTTCCGTTGATGTGGCCCTGGGTTCTTATAATCCACCCATGAACTACTGGAATTTTGTGCCCCGCCGTTATATGGGAAATCCCCGCTGGCAACAGTATCATGTGGATCAGTCCCGTAATGTAACCATCATCAATAATACCACCATCATCAATAATTACAGTGGAACAAACCGGGCGCGGTATGCTTATGCACCGGGTCCTGATCCTGCTGAAGTCAGAAGGGTCAGCGGCGCGAACATCCGGCCAGTGCAAATCCGGGAAGCCAATACCCCGGGAAGCCGGGTTTCCGGAAATCAGTACAACATCTACCGGCCACGCATAGACGCGACGCCGTCCAACCGCCCGGAGGGAGCATCAAGGCCCGCACCCGCGCGTGTACAAACCTTAAGGGATGTTCGCCCCCAGCTGCAAAACCAGGGTGATAATAACAGACCTGCACCTCAACCTGTCGTACCGAATCCAAATAATAATTACAGGCCTGCACCCCAACCTGCCGCACCGAATCCGAATAATAATAACAGGCCTGAAACGCGGCCAGCCTTACAGAACCCGAACTATAACAACAGACCGGTTGCCCAACCTGCTGTTCAGAATCCGAACAGTAACCGGCCGGCAACACAGCCCGCTTTGCAAAATCCCAGCTACAACAATAGACGTGTGCCGCAACCATCCGTTCAGACACCGAATAACAGTAACAGACCGGTATCAGCACCGGTTTTGCAACCTGCGCAGGCGAATCCAAGTCCTGCAGTAACCGGCCGGCCGTCGGATTCCCGTTTCAATCAAAGAGGCGGAAACCCCGTCCCGGCGCAGCAGCAGAGCCTTCCCCAGCCATCGCCGGCAAATCGTCAGCAGATGCACTTGAGACCGGCAGCGCCTGCACAGAATCCGCAGTCTGCACGGCAGGCGCCAAGGCAGGTTCAGCCTCAACCCGTGAACCGTAATCCGCCAAAACCAGACGACAAAAAAACAGAAAGACCGGCAACAAGACGAGCGAATTAAAATAACAATCCCTTTTTTTAAAATAAACCCCGGCCGTGTAAACCGGCCGGGGTTTATTATGGGGTCTCCGGCGCAGGACAGTTGATTTTAAACAATTCAGGGATTCTTGTTTTGCAAAATATTCGGTCGGAAATCTTTATGCACAACAAGTGTGAATTTCTTTCTTCAGAAAGCGGAAAACTTTTTTAAATTGTGAATAGACGATAGTTATTTGTGCATAACTCGGCAATACCTGTTAATAACCCCGTGTATGTATGCTGGATAAATTAAAAAAATGAAATTTTTCTTTGGAGGAATCAAGGGGGTTTATATTCGCCTTCCTGATCTCTTTTGGTAACATTTGGATCATCATAGATTAACCATTCCCTAATATAGATTGCCACCCCTTTCCGAACTGCAAAAAATCAAGCGGATACATGGAGCTCACTAATTTGAATACAGACCGGAAACTGCGACGGAAGTCGCCGGTAGATGTCAGCACCATGATGTACGGCAAAGTGCCCCCGCAGGCCCGTGAGTTGGAGGAGGCGGTTCTGGGGGCCATCATGCTGGAAAAAGCAGCTTTTGATACCGTGATTGAAATTCTGAAACCGGAATGCTTTTATGTGGAAAGCCACCAGCGGATTTACCGTGCTATGCAATCCCTGGCGCAGAAAAGTCAGCCGATTGATATGCTCACCGTTGTAGAAGAGCTTAAATTCAGGGAAGAACTTGAGATGACCGGAGGCCCGTATTATATTACCCGCCTAACCAATTCGGTGGTTTCTGCGGCCAATATTGATGCCCATTCGCGCATTATCCTCCAGAAATTCATTCAAAGGGAATTGATCCGCATTTCGGGGGAAATCATCGGAGATGCTTACGAAGACAGCACCGATGTATTCGATCTGCTGGATGACGCGGAAACCAAACTTTTTGAGATCACCAACAATCACTTACGCAAGAATTTTGACAGTATAGATACCGTGCTGGTGAAGACCATTCAGCGCATTGAAGATCTGAGAAACAAAAATGAAGAAATATCGGGAGTGCCTTCCGGTTTTGCTTCGCTCGACCGGATCACCTATGGCTGGCAGCCAACAGATCTGATCATCCTGGCAGCACGCCCTTCGGTTGGTAAAACGGCTTTCGCCCTTAATCTGGCCCGTAATGCGGCTTTGCACCCTACCAAGTCTACCCCGGTAGCCATTTTCAGCCTGGAAATGAGCGCCAGCCAGTTGGTACAGCGTATTCTTTCCGCTGAAAGTGAGATCTGGCTGGAAAAAATTGCCCGGGGGAAATTGGAAGAACATGAGATGAAACAACTCTATGCCAAAGGCATCCAGCGTCTCGCCCAGGCTCCCATCTTCATTGATGATTCTGCAGCGTTAAATATTTTCGAGCTTCGGGCCAAATGCCGGAGGCTGAAGAATAAACATGATGTCGGACTGATCATTATAGATTATTTGCAGCTGATGAGCGGCACAGGAGAAAACCGGAATGGGAACCGCGAGCAGGAAATCAGCCGGATTTCCAGGGACCTGAAGGGACTGGCCAAAGAACTCCAGGTGCCTATCGTTGCACTTTCCCAATTGAGCCGCGAGGTGGAAAAAAGAAAAGAAGGCAATAAAATGCCGCAGCTGAGTGATCTTCGCGAATCGGGCGCCATTGAACAGGATGCCGACATGGTGATGTTCCTTTACCGTCCCGAATACTACGATATTACAGCCAATGAATTTGGCGAAAGCAATAAAGGGGAAACCCATGTTCGCATCGCCAAGCACAGGAACGGATCACTGGAAACCATCAAGCTCAAAGCGCTGTTGCATATTCAGAAATTCATGGATGATGACGGTGCCGGCGGATTCGACCAGCTCCCGCCGGGCGGCAACTGGAAGCCTGTGCAGGGTGATCAGGGCGGCCAGGGCGGACCCAAATTGTATATTCAGGCAGGGAGTAAAATGAATGACATTCCTTTTAATGATGAGGAAGAAAACCCGTTCTGATACCGCTGCTTCCCTCTTGTTATATTCACAGATATGCCCGGCGCCTATTTTTATTTAGCCTCTCTGAGCCATGTTGCAGAGGAATTCCTATTGGACGAAGCTGCTTCCCGCCATATTGTACAGGTGCTTCGCATGCAGGATGGGGAGCACCTGATACTTACTGATGGCAGGGGTTTGCGGGCAAAGGCCAGCATCCTGGACGCTCATAAGAAACGCTGCCGCGTAAGGCTATCGGAGAGGAAATTTCAGAAGTCTGATGCGAATCGCGTGACCATCGCACTTTCCCTGTTAAAAAATACCAACCGGTTTGAATGGTTTCTCGAGAAAGCAACGGAACTGGGTATTTCGGAAGTCATTCCGTTAAAATGCAGCCGCACAGAAAAGCAGCAATTCCGGATGGACAGAATGCAATCCATTATGGAGAGTGCACTGATCCAGTCGCAGCAGTCCTGGATGCCCGTATTGCAGGAGCCAGCACATTTTTTGGAGTTTGTCGAGAATGCCGTCTCTGATCAGAAATTCATCGCCCATTGCGGGAGCGGGGAAAAAAGGCAGCTGAGCGGAATGATCGATATCAGTCTTTCTTCCCAGCTGATCCTGGTTGGTCCCGAAGGGGATTTTACAGACGAAGAAATCAATATGGCTTTCCGGGCGGGATTTGTTGCCGTGCATCTCGGGGATCACAGGCTAAGATCAGAAACAGCTGCTGTGGCGGCAGCGTCCCTGCTAAAACTGATTTGAATTTTTACCGCTGATTTTCTCCATTCCGCTTAAGATTTTCTTTACAATCGCCGGACCTTCGTAAATGAATCCTGTCCATACCTGCACCAGGGTTGCTCCTGCATTTATTTTTTCCAAAGCGTCTGTGGCATTAAAAATCCCGCCGGATGCTATGATCGGTATTTGATTCCTGGCTTTTGTTGAAATATATTGTACCAGTTCTGTTGATCGTTTCGTCAGGGGTTTACCGGTAAGCCCTCCCACTCCGATCTTTTCCAGTTGCGCGGCCGGACAGTTCAGGTTTTCCCTGGAAATACTGCTGTTGCTTACCACCAATCCGTCGAGTTTGATTTCCATTGCCAGATCCAGTATCTCATCCACCTGTTCCGAAGCCAGATCGGGCGCAATTTTCAGTAGTATGGGTTTGGGCGCCGCCAGCTGCGGGGCGCTTTGTTGTAAACAGGTGAGAATTTTCCGCAGGGATTCCTTTTCCTGCAATGCCCGGTGACCTGGCGTATTGGGCGAACTTACATTCACAACAAAATAGTCCACCCAGGGAAAAAGCTTAAGAAAACAGATCTCGTAATCCTTCCACGCATCTTCATTGGGCGTGATTTTGTTTTTGCCGATATTTCCGCCGATGATCAGGGCTTGCTTTCCGGATTTCTGTTTTTTTTCTTTCCATTTTTTCAGGTGCAGAGCCACCCGGTCGGCGCCCTGATTATTAAAGCCCATCCGGTTGATGAGCGCCAGATCTTTTTTTAAACGGAACAGCCTTGGTACCGGATTTCCTTTCTGGGGAAGCGGGGTTACTGTGCCGATTTCCACGAAGCCAAAACCCAGTGTCTCCAGGCTTTGGAGATAAAGGGCATTTTTGTCGAACCCGGCGGCCAGTCCAACCCTGTTCCTAAACGATAATCCGGCAAATTTTGTCTCCAGCAACGGATTGCGTACGGAAAAGGCTCGCTGCAGCAGGCGCCTGCCAGGGGCATTTCCGGACAACAGGTTCAGAAAGCCCATGGCAAAATGATGAACCGCTTCCGGTGGGAAAAAAAACAATAAATTACGCAACCATTGGTACATGAGGAATCTGAATAAAAATTAAAAAAGTTGTCGCCATCGTCTGGTTTGTTCAAATTCAAATGGCCGGCTCAGTTTCGTGACCGGGCAAAGATAAATGACTTTAACAGTTGCTATTTGCAGTGAGGGTCCGAACAAATTATCTTTGGTATCCAATCATTCAACTCATTCTATGCAGGAAGCCTATATTGTTGCGGGTTACCGCACAGCAGTCGGAAAATCAAAAAGGGGCGGATTCCGTTTTTACCGCCCGGATGATCTGGCCATCGAGGTGATCAGGGGCTTGCTGGCTTCGGTTCCCCAGCTGGATCCGAAACAGGTGGACGATGTGATTGTTGGGAATGCCGTTCCTGAAGCGGAACAGGGATTGCAGGTAGGTCGAATCATCGCTGCCCGCGCCGTTGGCATTCATGCAGCCGGCGTTACCGTTAACCGTTATTGCGCCAGTGGTCTGGAGTCCATTGCCATCGCGACTGCCAAAATCCGCACCGGAATGGCTGAATGTATCATCGCCGGAGGTACGGAAAGCATGAGTATGGTTCCAACATCCGGATGGAAACCCGTTCCGGCCTATTCCATTGCTTCTGATGATCCGGATTATTACCTCAACATGGGCCTTACGGCAGAAGCCGTCGCGAAAGAATATCAGGTGAGCCGGGAAGACCAGGATCAATTCTCTTTTAAATCTCATCAGAAAGCACTCCATGCCATTAAGCAGGGATATTTTAAAACGGGAATCATGCCCGTGAAAGTGGAAGAAATTTTTCTGGATAAACAAGGTAAAAAACAAAAGCGGGAATATGTGATGGATACGGATGAAGGCCCCAGGCCGGATACTTCACCCGATGCCTTGGCCAAATTAAAACCGGTTTTTGCGGCCGGCGGATCGGTGACTGCCGGAAATTCATCCCAGACCAGCGACGGAGCCGCTTTTGTAGTTGTTATGAGTGAAAAACTGCTAAAACAACTGGGGTTAAAACCAATTGCCCGTTTAGTAGGCTGCGCGAGCGCCGGTGTTCATCCCCGGATTATGGGGGTAGGCCCGGTGGAAGCGGTTCCCAAAGTATTGAAGCAGGTTGGCATGAATCTCTCCCAGATCGATTTGGTTGAATTAAATGAAGCTTTTGCCAGCCAGTCGCTCGCCGTGATCCGCAAACTTGAATTAGACCCTGATATCGTGAATATCAACGGAGGCGCCATTGCTTTAGGACACCCGCTCGGTTGTACAGGTTGCAAACTCACGATTCAGATAACCCAGGACATGAAAAGGCTGAATAAAAAATACGGGATCGTAACGGCCTGCGTTGGCGGTGGCCAGGGAATTGCCGGAGTGATTGAAAACATTCCATAAGATTAAGGTTTTGATAAATCGGTCAATCTGCCCCGGATAAAAAGCAGGCATGCCTATATTTGCAGATTCTATTTTTTTTTGGCACAACCATCTATTATACGAAGATTTTCCGCAGCATTCTTTCTGCTGTTATTTTCTTTTTGTGTAACACCGAAAAGATTTCTTCACGATTTACTGGCCAATCACAAGGATACTGAGCGAACCGCAAACCTGCCGGTTCAACAGCTTTTTGCTTCGGGTTTTCATTGTCATTGTGATGATCTGGTGGTAATGGCGCCCTTTCTTGCAGACATTCAGCCGCTGGAAGTGCCCGCGGTTACCTCATCCCGTTATATTTATGCCGAGCCACTCAGCGGGTTTGTTTTCAGATATCTCGCCCATACCGGGGTTCGCGGTCCCCCCGTTCATTTCTGTTCTTGAGATTTTTATTTCAAATCATTTTCGGCAATTATTTTACGGATTGCCTGGAACAGAAATATCATCAGCGCATGAAATCATTTCTATTATTTAATTTATTCGGATTGTCTTTTGGCTTTTCTTTCGGCCAGAGCACTTCATTTTCCCGGACGATTACAGGACTAAGCGGAACCCTTTCCGGCACCGTGCAGGATAGTGTCAGCGGAAAATCCATTCCTGCGGCCACGGTTTATATTGCCGATCTTAAACTGGGTGCCATTGCCGATGAATCCGGTCATTATCATTTTTCCAATCTCCCTTCGGGCACATATCTCGTGGAAGCGCACGCCATCGGCTATACTACCATTACCCGGAATGTTTCGATCTCCGGTGCCGTGAATATGAATTTTATGTTGCTGCAGCAATATTTTGAAGAAAGCCCGGTAGTGATCACCGGCTTATCCAAAGCCACCCAGATCAGGAGAAGCCCTGTACCGATCGTTTCCGTCAATCACGCGTCCATAGTGGATAACCTGAGCACCAATATTATTGATGCCATCGCGAAAGTACCCGGGGTATCGGCACTCACCACCGGGCCGAATGTTTCCAAACCTTTTATACGGGGTCTCGGATACAACCGGATACTGACCTTGTACGACGGGGTGCGGCAGGAAGGACAGCAATGGGGTGATGAACACGGTATCGAAGTGGATCAATATGGAATAGACCGGGTGGAAGTGATTAAGGGTCCGGCCAGCTTGTCTTACGGATCCGATGCGCTTGCCGGCGTGGTGAATTTGATTCCAACACCGCCGGCTCCGGATGGGAAAGTGATCGGCGATGTGCAGGCTGAATATCAATCCAATAACGGCATGTTCGGCGGATCGGGGATGTTTGGCGGCAGTTCCAAAGGATTTGAGTGGATGGGCCGCGTTTCTCATAAAGAGGCGACGAACTATCAGAATAAAAATGACGGGAGGGTTTATGGAACGGCTTTCAATGAAAACGACGCTACGCTTTCTCTTGGCCTTCACCGTAGCTTTGGTTATTCGCATCTGAGTATGTCGTTGTATGATGATCTACAGGAGATCCCGGATGGAAGCCGGGATTCCGTGACGCGGAAATTTACCAAACAGATTTCGGAAGACGACGTGTACCGCCCGATTGTATCTGACGCAGAATTAAAATCCTATAGCATTACTCCCCTGCATCAGCATGTGCAGCATTACCGGATTTATTCCACGAATAATTTTGTCGTGGGCAATGGAAGGATCGGTGTAAACCTGGGATTTCAGCAGAGCGTCCGCCGCGAATACAGTCACCCGGTATTAAAGGATATACCCGGCCTGGATCTTCAGCTCAATTCTTATGTGTACGACCTGAAATATTTTTTTCCTTCCTTCAATGGATGGGAGCTGACCACCGGAATTAACGGCATGTATCAGCAAAACAAAGTGACCAACGGAACGGAATTCATCATTCCTTCTTATCACCAGTTTGACCTGGGTCCCTTCGCCATGATCAAAAGATCTTTTAATAAGCTGGATTTTTCAGCCGGGATCAGATACGACAGCCGTTCTTTCACCAACCAGGAACTCTATACCGCAGAAAATCCGGCTACCCATTTCGATATGCCGGTGTATGGTGCGGATACGGCAGGAGCTGCTAAACCTTTTTCAAATTATCATCATGTTTTCTCCGGCGCATCGGGAAGTTTGGGCGCCACCTATTCCTTTTCGGACAAATTATCAGCCAAGCTGAATATTTCCAGGGGATACCGGGCGCCAAACATTTCTGAAATATCGTCCAACGGAGTTCATCCGGGAACCGGTATTTTTCAGATCGGAAATGATGCTTTCAGACCGGAGTTCAGTCTGCAGGAAGACGCCGGTTTAACCTATACCTCCCGTTATGCGGTGATTAATCTGAGTGCTTTCTACAACGCGATTTCCAATTATATTTTCAATGAGAAGTTATTGGGTGCAGACGGAAAAGACTCGATTATGTCCGGAAACACGGCTTATGCCTTCAAACAGGGGAGAGCAGCTTTATATGGTGGTGAATTCAGCCTGGACATACATCCCGTTAAGGCGGTGCATTTTGAAAACAGTATTTCAATGGTTTATGGGGACCTGCTGAGTTCGAATGGCATTGTGAAGAATGACAGCAACCGCTACCTTCCATTTATCGTTCCGACGCACGGATTGTCTGAATTGAGATATGATTTTGAGAATAAAGCGCTGCATCTCGTGAATGGGTTTGTAAAGATCCAGGCTGCCTGGTATGCTGCCCAGAACCGGGTTTTCCTGGCCGGAAACACGGAAACGCCTACCCCGGGATATACACTGATCAATGTGGGCGGAGGCATTGGCATAACCAATAAGAAAGACCGCACCGTGGTAAATGTTTATATCATGGCCAATAATCTTTTTGATGTGGCTTATCAGGATCATTTAAGCCGGCTGAAATATATGGAACCTTATCCGGACGATCCACGGCCCTATCACGGGATTTATAATATGGGGAGAAATTTGAGTTTGAAGCTGGACTTTCCGTTTTGATTGGTGGATGATATGTGATTGGTGGATGGTATATAGTAGATGGTGGATGGACTTTTATTGCGGATTCGCGCCTGAGTCCATCCGCCATCTACTATATACCATCCACATTAATCCGGGCTCTTTCAAAACAACATCATCATCTCCCCGCCCGGCTTCTTCCCCAGATGCTCATAGGCCTTCGCGGTGGCCTCCCGTCCCCTCGGCGTGCGCATGAGAAATCCTTCCTGGATCAAAAAGGGTTCGTAAACATCTTCAATCGTTCCGGATTCTTCGCCTACGGCGGTGGAAATGGTGTTGAGCCCGACGGGGCCTCCTTTGAATTTATCGATGATGGTAGACAGGATGCGGTTATCCATCTCGTCCAAGCCATGTTCATCCACATTCAACGCACGCAGGGCATGTTTCGTGATGCCCATGTCTATAATACCGTTACCAAGCACCTGAGCAAAATCACGCACCCGCCGCAAAAGGCCGTTGGCAATACGTGGCGTGCCGCGGCTGCGGCGGGAAATTTCCGCTGAAGCATCTGATGTGATTTTTGTATTGAGTATGGAAGCAGAGCGAAGGATGATTTTTTGAAGGGTGATGCTGTCGTAATATTCTAGTCTGGACTTTATGCCGAACCTGGAAAGCAATGGCGCCGTGAGTAAACCACTCCGTGTGGTGGCGCCGATCAGGGTAAACGGATTGAGGGTGAGCTGGATACTCCGGGCATTCGGACCGGTATCAATCATGATGTCGATCCGGTAGTCTTCCATCGCTGCATAAAGATATTCCTCTACCACGGTGCTGAGCCGGTGAATTTCGTCAATGAACAACACATCATGCGGTTCCAGATTAGTCAGCAGGCCCGCGAGATCGCCAGGTTTTTCGATAACAGGTCCCGATGTTTCCTTGATCTTAACGCCCAGCTCATTCGCCACGATACGGCTCAGGGTGGTTTTGCCTAACCCGGGGGGGCCGTGAAAAAGAATGTGATCCAGAGCCTCATCCCGTAGTTTAGCCGCCTTGATAAAAATCAGCAGGTTTTCAATCAACTGGGGCTGGCCTGAAAAATCACGGATGACCGAGGGGCGGATGCTGTTTTCGAACTCTTTATCGGGTGTTCCGGCAAGGTCTTTATCGGCGTTCAGGTTTGGATTTGCCATGCGTAAATGTAAAGAATAAGGTTTGGAACTCTATTGGGTTTACGATATTTGCATGGGAAATAATCATTAAAATCTTTCGTATGAAAATCGGAATTATCGGCTCTGGCGAAGTAGGCCGCACGTTAGGCAACGCCTTTATACAGGAAGGGCATAAGGTATTGCTGGGCACCCGGGATCCATCAAAAGAGGTTATTGTGAAATGGAAATCGGAGAATCCGGATGCGTTGACCGGAAGTTTCGAAGAAGCTGCATCTTTTGGCGAACTGCTGGTGCTGGCTGTTGCCGGGCATGCTGCCGAGAACGCTCTTCAACTGGCCGGCGCAAAAAACCTGAATGGGAAAACGGTGATTGATGTCAGCAATCCGATAGCTCCCGGTGCCCCGGAAAAAGGCGTGCTGAAACTCAGCACGGGCCAGAATGGATCCCTGATGGAAAAACTTCAGCTTAAAGTGCCTGCAGCAAAATTTGTAAAGGCATTTAACAGTGTCGGAAGTTCCCTGATGTATAAGCCCTCTTTTTCGGAAGGGAAACCGACTATGTTTATTTGCGGAAATAGTGCGGATGCAAAAAAACAGGTCACTGATATCCTGACGACTTTTGGCTGGGAAACAGAGGACATGGGAACGGAGGAAGCTGCGCGTGCGATCGAACCGCTTTGTGTACTCTGGTGCATTCCCGGCTTCCTGCGAAATCAATGGTCGCATGCTTTTAAACTACTGAAGAAATAAGAAACAGTTGCGTGCTGAGATGATAATTTTTTGAAGATCATCATTCCGACTGAATGAAATCCGCCAGCAGTTTCATCCGGAAATAGAGATTGCTCATCATTAGCGGTATATTATTTTTCACTTCCTTCACAGAATCCCGGTTCATCTTTTTTATGTTTTTGAGCTCCACAATTTTCTCGTCTATTTTATCTACAAGTTTTTCTGCCGTCCAGCCGGAATATTTCTTATTTCTTTCTTCTTTCACCATCGCCGCGGTAATGGTTCCGGAGCGGAGTTTTTTAAAGGAAAAATTTTCTTTGATGGCAGATTGGATTGCATCGTGCTGCAGCAGGTCAATCATCTGATCGTATGGCGCCTGATTAATAAAGCCATTTTTAAATACGTTGAGGTTATCGCGCAATTCGATGATCACCTGTTTCTTGTGAACATCATTGGTTTTGGATTTTTTATATAAAAAAGCCAGTATATCTTTCAGCGGAGCAATGCTGCTATTAAACCATTCCATAGGCGAATGTAAAATTTTAATCAGATTTGGCGGGTTATCGGGCATCGGCGGATCACCCCTAATTTAGGGCCATATCATCGAATGGTCTTCGGAAAAATGCGGGTATTGAATCATGCGCTCTAGTGCCCTCAATTTCAGGGAGTTTTGACTTAAACCGGAAAGAAAATCAAAAAAAGATAAAATTTTAATGAAAGTCTACTCAATTAATAGAGAATGAATATCTTTACAGTCCGCTTTTTGAAGCCTTGTTATTTTTTAATATTTTAAAACTGTTAAAAATGAGTTTACGTTTAGGGGACATTGCGCCCAATTTCAAAGCAACAACAACTGCAGGAGACATTGATTTTTACGAATACCTTGGAAATGGATGGGGACTTCTTTTTTCCCACCCTGCCGACTATACACCGGTCTGTACTACTGAATTGGGAAGAATGGCATCTTTACAGGATGAATTCGCTAAACGTAATGTAAAAATTTTAGCCGTGAGCGTGGACAGTCTGGATAAGCACAAAGGCTGGGTAAATGATATCAATGAAACACAGCATGTGACTGTTGGATATCCGCTGATTGCAGATCCTGACAAAACGGTTGCCAACCTGTACGGCATGATTCATCCCAATGCTTCCGAAACTTTTACCGTTCGTTCAGTGTTTGTGATCGGGCCTGATAAGAAAATAAAACTTACCCTCACTTATCCTGCTTCTACCGGAAGGAATTTTTATGAAATCCTGCGCGTGATTGATTCCCTGCAATTGACCTCCAACTTCAGTGTATCTACGCCTGCGGATTGGAAAGACGGGGAAGATGTGATCATCTCGCCTGCTTTTTCTCCCGAAGATGCCGCCAAGAAATTCCCGAAAGGTGTAAGAGTGGTAAAGCCTTATCTGCGCTATACGCCACAGCCGAATAAATGATTTACTGAATAAAGAGTTGAGCATGGGCAATGGGTAAAAGTCTTCCGGACTTCCCATTGTCCATTTTTCATTTATTCAGCGATTCTTCCCCAACTGATTCAGCAGCGCCCGCATATCTTTTGGCAGAGGGGCTTCGAATGTGAAAGGATCTCGGCTTTCATCTGTAAAAGAAAGTCTGGCGGCATGTAATCCCAGCCTCCCCAGGATGGGTTTTTCTTCTTCTTCTGATTTGGACAGGTTATATTTCTTTTTCAGGGAAGAAACAAGAATGGGTTTACCATCTCCATATAGATCGTCACAAACAATGGGATGCCCTATATTTTTCATGTGCACACGGATCTGGTGTGTGCGGCCGGTAAAAAGATCAAATTTTATGAGGGAGTATCTGCTGAAATCCTCCAGCACCTGATAGCCCGTAACCGCTGGTTTCCCTTTTCTGTGTATCATCATCGTGCCGTTCCTGGCCGGATGTTCTGCGATCGGTTCTTCAATTAGCCCTGAAGCGCTGGGTAATGCACCCGGTACAATGCCAAAATAAATTTTTTCCACTTCACGTCGCTCAAAAATGCCGGAGAGATAGCGGTGCGTATCAGCAGTTTTGGCAAACACGATCACCCCGCTGGTTTCCCGGTCAAGCCGGTGGACCGTGAAAATCTGCTGGTATCGGGCGATGAGTAGGTCTTTCAATGAAGGGGCCGACTGTTTCCTGTCTGGAACGCTCAGTAAACCGGCGGGTTTATTGATGACGATAAAAGCATCATTTTCAAAAAGGATCTCCGGTAATTTCATTCGTTACAGAGGTTCAGGATTTCAGGTATTTCAGGATGCGGATTTCTTTATCGGTAAGAAAACGCCATTTGCCGCGAGGTACATTTTTTTTTGTCAGCCCGGCATACACTACGCGGTCGAGTGTTTTGACATCATATCCGAGGGCTGCAAAAATTCTTCTTACGATCCTGTTTTTACCACTGTGTATCTCCAGGCCGACCTGGGTTTTATCTTTCGGGTCTGCGTAAGCGATTACATCCACACGGGCCGGTCCGTCTTCCAGTTCAAGGCCGTTTATGATCTTTTCAAAATCGGCTTTGGTGAGCGCCTTATCCAATCCTACATGATAAATTTTCCTTACTTCATTTTTGGGATGGGAAAGTTTTTGTGACAGATCCCCGTCGTTGGTGAACAATAGCACCCCCGACGTATTGCGGTCGAGCCGGCCGATCGGGTACACCCGTTCATCGGTAGCGGTGGCAATTAACTGCTGAACGGTTTTTCTGCCCTGGGGATCGCTGGTGGTGGTGAGGAAATCTTTTGGCTTATTCAACAGGATATAAACAAAGTGACTGGAAACCGTGATTTTTTTCCCATTCACTTTCACCGTATCGGTTAATAAAACTTTGGTGCCGGGATCTGTAACCGGCTTGCCATTTACGGTCACCTTGCCCTCTTTCACCAGCAGGGCAGAACTGCGGCGTGAACTGATGCCTGCGTGGGCGATATACTTATTGAGGGGTATGCTGGTTTCCGTTTTAGAGGCAGAAACTGGTTTTCCCCCAATATCCCCGGAAGTTTTTGCGGCGCCGGCAAGCAGGGCTTTTTTATTCCGCTTTTCTTCAAAATGCCTGTCCACCGCCACCTGACGTTCTTTTTTCACGGCTTTTTTTTCCTGCCGGATTTCCTCTTTCACCGCACTGTTGCGTTTGCGGTTATAGAACTTATTAAAATTGTCCGTTTTGCGTTTCATGATTTTCGTTCAGGCATTTTAATCAGTGTTTTTCCGCTGCCCTCAGTAAACCTCTTTAATTTTTATTGGCCAGTTGCCCGCATGCTGCATCGATATCCTTTCCGCGGCTCCTGCGGAGACGGGCATTCACCCGGTTCTTTTCCAGATGTTTCATGAACGCGGTAACCGTTTCTTCTTCGGGCTTGGAGAAAATGGCATTCTCAATAGGGTTGTATTCGATGATATTGACGAGATCTGCCGGAACCTGCCGGAAAATTTTAATGAGTTCGTCCGCATCTTTCAGGCTGTCGTTAAAATTCTGGAACAGGATATATTCGAAAGTGATTTCGTTTCCGGTTTGTTTGTAGAAATAATTGAGTGCGTCAATCAGGGAGCGGATATTATTCGTGTCGTTAATGGGCATGATCTCATGCCTTTTGGAATCGTTGGCAGCGTGCAGGGATAAAGCGAGCTTGAATTTCACTTTATCATCACCCAGTTGCTTGATCATCTTACTTACGCCGGCGGTGGAAACGGTAATCCGGCGGGGACTCATGCCGAGCCCTTCCGCAGAAGTGATCCGTTCTATTGATTTCAGTACATTCCGGTAATTCAACAGGGGTTCACCCATGCCCATAAACACAATATTGCTGAGTTTTTTTTCATGTGTTTTTTCGGACTGCCGGTTCAGCAGCACCACCTGGTCGTATATTTCGTCGAATTCCAGGTTTCTTTCCCTTTCCATATATCCGGTCGCGCAGAATTTGCAACTCAGGGAGCAGCCAATCTGGGAGGAAACACAGGCCGTACGTCTTTCTGTGGCAGGAATCAGCACTCCTTCCACAAAGTGGTTATCAAAAGTCCTGAACCTGTTTTTGATGGTACCGTCAGCACTCTGCTGGGTAGTGTCTATGCGCAGGGAAGGAAATGAGAAATCGGCCTCCAGTTTAGACCTCAGGTCCTTGCTGAGGTTGGTCATATCGTTGAACTCAAAAGCATGCTTTTTCCATAGCCAGTCATATACCTGTGCAGCGCGGAATTTAGGCTCGCCAAGCCCTCCGAGGTATTCTGTGATCTCCGCTTTGGTAAGCGTTCTGATGTTTCTCTTTGCTGTTTTCATGAAGCGGCAAAGATAATCAGTATTTACGGCGGTAAGAAGGAATTGGTTGACGGATGACCGTTGACCGTTGACGGAAGCAGGTTTAGGGGCCTCGCCAGCCGTAGCTTTCTTCCACAACCGAAGCTCTGGCGAAGGTGGAGCGAAGGCTGGGGTTTTAAAAATGCAATAACGGTGAAAAGGGGAAATTCATGGATATTTGCCCCGTTATGCAGAAAACATGAAGAAAGTTTACGTAATTGATGCCGTTAGAACACCCATTGGGAAATATGGGGGCGGACTGGCTGCTGTGAGGCCAGACGACCTGCTGGCCTATGTGATCCGGGCCATCATGAAACGTAATGAATCCATTGATCCTGAAGCCATAGAGGATGTGATTGCGGGGGATGCCAACCAGTCGGGCGAAGATAACCGGAACGTGGCCAGAATGGCGGCTTTACTGGCGGGATTGCCGGTATCTGTTGCAGGCAATACGGTAAACCGTTTGTGTGCTTCGGGTCTCCAGGC
This sequence comes from Bacteroidota bacterium, assembly GCA_030706635.1. GTDB lineage: Bacteria > Bacteroidota > Bacteroidia > Chitinophagales > Chitinophagaceae > Puia. The sequence goes on along the minus strand of JAUZOD010000008.1, from coordinate 32,597 downwards.
TGTAATGGATGCTTCCCGGGCAATCATGTGCGGAGAGGGCGATCTGTACATCGCAGCGGGTGTGGAGAGTATGAGCCGTGCACCCTTTGTTATGGCAAAGTCTGGCCAGGCCTACAGCCGGAAGCTGGAAGTGGTGGATACCACCATCGGCTGGCGCTTCCCGAATAAAAGGATGACCGATGTATATTATCCTTATTCGATGGGCGAAACTGCGGAGAACGTCGCTCAGCGTTGGAAAATTTCCCGGACCGCACAGGATGAATTTGCGCTGGAATCCCAGATGAAATATTTTGCTGCCCTGGCGGCTGGTAAATGGGACGATGAACTGGTGGCGGTAGAACTCGAGAAGGACAAACTCATCACCTGGTTTTCCAGGGATGAACATCCGCGGGAAACCTCCCTGGAGAAATTATCCCGGCTCAAGCCGGCTTTTGTAAAAGACGGAACGGTGACGGCCGGAAATTCTTCCGGATTAAATGACGGTGCGGCCGCTATCCTGCTGGCTAGTGAGGAAGCCGTGACGAACTATAATCTGCAGCCTCTTGCCCGGGTGTTGTCCATGGGTGTTGCGGGCGTGGATCCGGCCATTATGGGTCTTGGTCCCGTACCCGCTTCCCAAAAAGCTATTTTCAGGGCGGCACTTACCGTGAATGATATCGATCTGATCGAATTGAATGAAGCATTTGCATCGCAGGCCATTGCCTGTATTCATGATCTCGGTCTTGATCTTCAGAAAATAAATGTGAACGGAGGATCTATTGCCCTGGGCCACCCGCTTGGATGCAGCGGGGTCCGGATTGCCACTACCCTGGTTCATGAAATGAGAAGGAGAGGATCGCATTACGGACTTGCTTCCATGTGTGTTGGCGTGGGGCAGGGAGCGGCGGTGGTGTTTGAGGCTGAAGGCTGATATTTCTTCGTTGATGGTATATGGTTGATGGTTGATGGAAATCCGGTGCGAATCCGCACATAGTGTCCATCAACCATCAACCATATACCATCAACGATTCAATTTTTCCGCATACAACACCAACTCCCCGAGACCGCATTCCTCCTGAACCCCGGTTTCCAGGTTTTTGATTTTTGCAATACCTGTTTTTAATTCTTCGGTTCCGATGATGATGATAAAGGGGATCTTTTTCTTTTCGGCATATTTGAATTGCCTGTCGAATTTGGTTTGCTCAGGATAAAGTTCACTGCGGATACCCGCGGAACGGAATTGTTGCAGGAGTTCAAAACAGGTTGAAACAGTTTCGAGGCCGAGGTTAAAAAAAAGAAATTCTGTGGAATGCTGTACTGTGGCGGGAAATAACTTCAGTTCTTCCATTACATCATAGATCCTGTCCACACCAAATGAAATGCCCACACCGGGAATATCCGGCACACCGAACAGTCCTGTAAGGTCATCGTATCTTCCGCCGCCGCCAATGCTGCCCATAGAGATATGCCTGGCCCGGATTTCAAAAATAATTCCGGTATAATAATTCAGCCCGCGCGCCAGGGAAAGATCGACCACAATATTTTCTGACGCGGGGAAAAAACTGAGCAGGTAACGGATATCCTGAATGCCCTGCTCTAAAGACCGATCAATTTTATCATTGGAATCAGGGCTCGCTAACGCTTGAATGGATTGATAAACAAAAGATCTTTTGAGTTGTTCCAGCTTCTCTTCATTTGTTCCCTGAATTGCTAGATATGCCTGAACAATGGAAATCTCTTTTACCCCGAGACCTTTTTCTGCCAGCTCCATTTTCACTTTATCCAAACCGATCTTATCCAGTTTGTCAATAGCCGTGGTAATGGAGATCAGCTTGTCAGCCCCACCACAGGCCATAGCCAGTCCGGCTAAAATTTTCCGGTGGTTGATGTGTACTTCCACCTCAATATTTAATTGTCTAAACACGTCCAGGTATATCTGTGTCAATTCCACTTCGTTAAGCAGGGACCGGCTACCCACCACGTCTGCGTCGCACTGAAAGAATTCCCGGTAGCGTCCCTTTTGCGGACGATCCGCCCGCCAGACCGGCTGGATCTGATAGCGTTTAAATGGGAAAGCCAGTTCGTTATGATGTGTAGCCACATACCGGGCAAAGGGAATGGTCAGGTCGTACCGGAGTGCGCGCCCGGTGATGTGTTTATTATTTTTTCCAGCCAGTATTTTTTCAAATTCAGCCAGGGCAGTATCTTTTTTTGAGGCATGATCGAGGCCATTGTTCAGGATTTTGAAAAGCAGTTTATCGCCTTCCTCGCCATATTTACCCAAAAGGGTCTCCAGGTTTTCCATGGCGGGTGTTTCGAGCGGTTCAAAGCCGGATAATTCAAAAACCTTCCGGATGATTTGGAAAATGAACTGGCGCTTGTGAACAGTTTCCGATCCAAAATCCCTTGTTCCCTGTGGTAGTCCGGGTTTACTCATGATGATTGCTTATGGGAAGCTGCAGCCTTACTGTAACGCTGAATGATTTTATCGCAGGCCTTGTCGATCATGTCAAAAACAATATGATATCCTGGTTCTTCCCCGAACCAGGGATCCGGCACGTCCCTGTTTTCTCCCGGGAACAATTCATTCAGCAGGAGATCTGCCTTAGCGGCGTCAAATTTTCTTTTGGCAATCCTTTTCATATCGGTCAGGATATCGGAGGACATGGCATAGATCTTATCAAACCGGTCAAAATCTTCTGGCACAAATGCCCGGGCGCACTGTGTGCTGATGTCCAGGTCATGTTGCATGGCCACCTTCTGAGAAAGCTGATGGGGCGCTTCGCCAACGTGATAACCGTTGTTGGTTCCTGCACTGTCAACCATCCAGGGTAGTCCTTCGGTTTTTGCCTTTTGTTCCAGAATTCCTTCCGCAAGCGGGCTGCGGCAGATATTGCCCAGACAAACCATTAAAATTTTCATGGTTGCAAAAGTAATACAAAATGCCACGCAGCAAAGATTGTAACGGTTTATGGATTCTGTTCGAAGCCGCATCTCAATATAACCTGCGCGGGTTCAGTTTTCTGGTTTGGATTTAACCATTAAAAACAGATTTTATGGAACCCCATGCTATTCTTTACGCGGATCGTCTGGACCTCTTGTTTGAAAACCGGAATAAATTATATGGCGCTTACCCGTTGAGGAAATATTATTCCCGCAGGTTATATGCCGCCATGGCCACTGTTACCGGATTCGTTTTAATTTTTTCCTGCTGTGTAATATATATGAGATCGAGAACTCCCTTTTCCGGCAGGATACCTGTTGACTCCGATCATTTCCTGACTTCTGTAACCCTTGACCCGATAGTAAATCAACCCGTTCCCGGAAAACCGGTCAGGCCTGTAAAACATATTGCCACGGCGGCTCTGACACCTCCCCTCTTTGTAAAAGATCAGCCAATACCCGAACCCATGGCAACGGTGGAGGAACTAAAAACGGCCTCCATAGGAGTTCACACGGAGGCGGGACTGGCAGTGCCGGAAGGGGACAACGGACTCCCGGGCGCCTCGGGCGCCGGCGGAAATCAGCTGAAAGATTCGACAGAAAACGTACCGGCCGTTTATGATCACCCGGATCTAATGCCTGAATTTCCCGGCGGACCGGAGGCATTAAAACGATTCCTCCTGAAAAATCTGCGCATGCCGGAAACAGAGCTTGAGCCCGGAAACCAGGTTCGTGTGATCGCCAAATTTGTAGTGGGTCCGGACGGAAAAGTTAGCGGCATTGAAACAATCCAGTCGGGAGGCGCGGCATTTGACGGAGAAGTCAAACGTGTTATCTATCGCATGCCCGATTGGAAGCCAGGAGTTCAGAATCATAAAAAAGTAGCTGTTTATTTTAGACTACCCGTGTATTTTGTGGTTCCTGAAGAAAATTAATTTTGAATCTTTTGGGAAGAAGTCCCCCCGATATCTAGGTGTTATTACGTATATTGCCAATCGCTATTAAATGGTTTTGTGAAATGACCGGAGATCAGGACAACGACGATCGCGCCAAACGATACGCACTCAGAAAATCCATCATGGATTATGGAATGGGTGTGATTATAACTTGCTTTGGCATTTTTTTTCTCATAGCACCGAGGCTTGGCATCGTTTTCGGTATGGAGAATTTGTTCCGGTATCTTTTGGGGGCGCTTTTTATTCTCTACGGTTTATTCCGTATGTACAGAGGGTACAAGAAAAACTATTTTAATTAAAATTATCCGGCATGAACATTTGGAAAAGATGTCTGCCTTTTATACTATTGGTATTGGTGGAGCTGTTTGTGACCGGATGCGGCCACGGAGAAAAGATCCCGGTCGAGACCCCCACTTCAGGAAGCATCAATATCAGCGTGGATGAATCCTTCAAGCCGGTGATCGACTCCCAGCTTAAAGTGTTTGAAAGTTCTTTCCCGGATGTCAGGATCAGGGTGTCTTATAAACCGGAAGCAGAATGTTTACGCGATCTGGCCAAAGACAGTACGCGGATGATTATCATTACCCGCGGGCTTAACCCTAAAGAAGAATCCTTTTACAAGGATTCCCTGCAGCGGCCGGCCTATTCCGGGCTCCTGGCTTATGATGCCGTGGCGCTGATTGTAAACAGCCGGTCCCGGGATACGGTTATGTCTATGGAAGAAATCCGGAATTTGCTCACGGGAAAGGACAAGAAAAATCGTCAGCCGGTGATGGATGGCATCTCCAAAACCAGCATCGTACGTTATGCCATGGATTCCATTCTCGATGGTAAATCATTGGGACAGAATGTGGTGGCCGCTAAATCGAGCCCGCAGGTCATAGACTATGTGTCGTCACATGACAATGCAGTTGGCTTTATCGGAGTGAGCTGGATCGGTGATCAGGAGGACTCTGTGCAACTGACCTTTCTGCAAAAAGTAAAGGTGGTTGCCGTGGAATGCGCCTCTTGTGCAGAAAAACCATTTGTTCAGCCATTTCAGGCTAATATTGTATTGAAAAGATATCCCATGGTACGTGGGTTGTATTATATCTTAAAGGAGAACTATAGTGGTATCGGGAACAACTTTGTCAATTTTCTGCAGAACGAACGCGGTCAGCTGATATTCAGAAGGGCTTATCTGGTTCCTGCGCGGATGACGTTTAACGTCCGGGATGTTCAATTGAAGTAATAATTGCTTTTTGGATATATTTTTACACATTAAACTGAGATTTAGAATGAGAAAACTAAGCATCAGCCTGCTACTGTCGGTTACCTGCATCGGCGGTACGGTTATGGCACAAACTGTAGAACAGGGCAAACAGTTTTTATACTATGAGCGTTATAAAAGCGCCCAGGATGCATTCGAAAAGGTTCTGGCTGCGAACCCAAATAATATCGATGCGGTTTACTGGCTCGGGCAAACCATGATTCACAGAAAAGACACCCGCGATACGGCAGGCGCAAAGGCCCTGTATCAGAAAATGCTGGTGACCAATGGAAGCGCTCCTTTGCTTTTGGTGGGTATTGGACATGTGGAGCTGCTTTATGGAGAAACAAAAGATTCCAGACAGCGCTTTGAAACAGCGATCAGTCTGACCAAAGAAAAAGATGTTAACGTGTTGAACGCGGTTGGCTATGCCAATACAGACGCCAAGGCCGGAGACGCCAATTATGCCATACAAAAGCTTACGCTGGCTACGAATACAAAGCATTTTAATAATGCCGAAACCTATGTTTTACTGGGAGACGCTTACCGGAAATTGCTGGATGGTGGAAACGCGGTGCTGAATTATCAAAAGGCATTGAGTTTGGATCCGAAACTGGCGGAAGCCAAGATGAAGATCGGTATCATTTATCTGACCCAAAATAACCGGGATTATTTCCTGCCGGCTTTTGAAAACGCCATAACGCTGGACCCTGCTTATGCACCGGCCTATCAACAATTGTTCCTTTACTGGTACTACCGGGATGTAAACAAGGCTTCTGCCTACCTGGATAAATATCTTGCCAATTCAGATTCCGGTCCAGAAGCGGAATACCTCAAAACGGATATGCTTGCTGCCTCTGGCAAATTTGCGGATGCCCGCACCCATGCCCAGCAGCTTATATCCCAGCTCGGTGATAAAGTAGTGCCGAGGATGTACAGGATGGTAGCCTATGCTTCCGATACGCTGGGCGATCTGGCGACGGCAAAAGACGCCATGACCAATTTCTTCGCCAAAGCAGACACCTCGGCTGACCGGGGATTGAACTATGCGATACAGCCTACCGACTATGAAGAATTTGCCAAGATATATGCCCGGATGCCGGATTCGGCTTCTCAAAGTCAGGCCTTCCCATATTACTATAAAGCCATTGCCTCAGATACGTTGGCGGCGAATAAAGAAAAATATGCAAATGAGGGATTGGAGCTATCCAAAAAACTGAAAAATACGGAAGCTACAGGTAAGCTCTCCGAAGCAGTATATTCATCTATAAAGGACCCGACAAATTCCGATTTGTACAAGTATGGTATGGCCAACTACTCAGCAGGAAATTTTAGAAAAGCAGATACTATTTTCTGTGGCATGTACGAATCCAAATACCCGGCGGAGATCTATGGTTATCTCTGGTGTGCAAAAAGCAAACAGGCCCAGGACGACAGCACGAATTCCCAGGGATTGGCCGTTGATGCTTATGAAAAGCTGGCCCAGTTTGCCCGGTCCATTCCGGATTCAGCAAAATATAAGAATCAGATCATCTCGTCTTATTACTATCTGGCCAGCTATTACAACGATATTAAGAAGGACAAACAAAAAGCCATTGGGTATATGCAAAAGGTGCTGGAAGTAGATCCGAACAATACCAGCGCCAAAAACATTATTGCACAACTTACAGCCCCTCCGAGAAGGGTTGCACCGGCTCCGAAAGGAAAAGGATATGCAGGCAGGAGTGGCAGGTGATGACTAAGAAAGAGGGATCATATTAATGTTTTTGTTGATGGTTGATAGTTGATGGTTGATGGAACTTATGTGCGGATTCGCACCAGATATCCATCAACCATCAACTATCAACCATCAACTTTTCCGGGTTTTCTAAGAACTGCCATCTAAAAACAATCCAATGGAAATCTGCCGTTGCTGTATTACTTTTGTTGGGCAATTGAACAATTCTTATGAACTCCATTCTGCTGCAGGCAACAAATCTGGTTTCAAGATCAAATAGTTCAAGCGATTATCTTCCCATCGGTATCCAGTTGCTATTTGCCGGAGCTTTTGTATTCCTGGTGCTGGGCGTCACCCATCTGCTGGGACCCAGAAGGAACACCGAAGAGAAACTGCAGAATTTTGAAAGCGGTATCGAGGCTGTCGGCAATGCCCGTCAGCCCATGGCCATAAAGTATTTTCTGATCGCTATCCTCTTTGTATTATTCGATGTGGAAGTGATCTTCTTTTATCCCTATGCCGTCAATTTCCGGGAACTGGGATGGAGCGGATTCGCCGAAGTATTGTTGTTTGTTGCCTTTTTCCTGATTGGATTTGTATATATAATTAAGAAAGGGGCTTTGCAGTGGGAAGATTGATCCGGGGTTGTACCCGCCGGATGTGATGTATGTTATAAAACCGAGTATAAAATGGCAAGACCTGTTAGATTTAATGTAAATACCAAGCCCGCCGACACAAAGGATTCCATCAGCATCGTAGATATGCCCGAAGGACATACCGGCGAAGGGTTCTTTGCTACAAAACTGAGTGATGTTGTCGGATTGGCCAGGAAGAACTCTCTCTGGCCGCTGCCCTTTGCCACATCCTGTTGCGGGATAGAATTCATGGCTACTATGGCATCCCATTACGATCTGGGCCGTTTCGGAGCTGAGAGACTGGGGTTCTCGCCCCGGCAGTGCGACCTCCTGATGGTGATCGGTACCATAGCCAAGAAAATGGGACCGATTGTTAAGCAGGTGTATCTCCAGATGGCGGAACCCCGATGGGTAATGGCTGTCGGCGCATGCGCTTCTTCCGGAGGTATTTTTGATTCCTATTCCGTGCTTCAGGGCATTGATCAGATAATTCCCGTGGATGTTTATGTTCCGGGATGCCCACCCCGGCCGGAAGGCATACTCGACGGTTTTATGCGTATTCAGGATCTGGTCGGCAAAGAATCAGTAAGGAGAAGAGGCGGTGAAAAATATAAGGAGCTGATGCAGAGTTATGGGATTAAATAATGTGTGAATGTGGAAATATGTAAATGTGGAAATGCTTTGCCCGCCGGAGCTTTAGCGAAGGTGGGTGAAAATGGAAGAAAGCTTGAATATTTATAATTTTTTAACAATAGTAAATTTTTAAAGATTTGAAGAATGGCTGAATTGAATTCATTTTCAAATTGGCATATTTTTAAATCTTCAAATTAACTCCATGGCGCTCACGAACGAAACAATTAAAGTCAGGCTGGAGAAACAATTCGAAGGACAATTGAGCCGGATGGATGAGCCCTATGGTATGCTCACATTCGAAGCACCTAAAGAACTCAATCTGAAAATAATGCAGTTCCTCTATGATGATGAGGAATTGCGTTTTCAATTTCTGACGGACCTGACAGCTGTTCACTACCCCAGCCAGCCAGGACGCGAACTGGCCGTTGTATATCACCTGCATAACCTGGTGGATAATGTGAGGATCCGGTTCAAAGTATTTGCGGATATTAAACAACCGGATATATTTACGGCTACCCGCTTATACGCCGCAGCCAACTGGATGGAAAGGGAAACATTTGATTTTTTCGGAGTGAATTTTGTCGGCCATCCGAACCTGAAAAGGATACTGAACGTGGATGAAATGGACTATTTCCCGCTTCGGAAAGAATATCCGCTGGAAGACCAGACCCGGACCGATAAGGATGATGAGATGTTTGGCAGGGGGTGAATTTTCAAATTGAACAAGTATGGACACAAAGCATAGTCAACATATTAAGCTTCCGGAGGGCAGTATTGAAAAAACAACCACTACCCTGAACCTGGGTCCTACGCATCCGGCGACCCACGGGGTGTTTCAGAATATCCTGGAGCTGGACGGCGAACGCATCGTTTCGGCGGAACAAACGATAGGATATATACACCGCGCATTTGAGAAAATCGCAGAAAGAAGACCTTTATATCAGATCACCCCGCTCACAGACCGCCTGAATTATTGTTCATCCCCGATCAACAACATGGGCTGGCATCTGACCTGTGAAAAATTGCTGGGCGTAAAAACACCTAAGCGCGTCGATTATTTACGGGTGATCATCATGGAACTGGCGCGGATTTCCGACCACCTCATCTGTAATTCGGTCGTGGGTGTGGATTCCGGAGCATTCAGCGGATTCCTTTATGTAATGCAGTACCGGGAACTGATATACGAGATCTATGAGGAGATCTGCGGTTCCAGGCTCACAACCAATATGGGAAGGATCGGAGGCTTTGAAAGGAATTTCAGCGCTGCTGCCTTTGAAAAACTGGAGCGGTTCCAGAAAGAGTACCCGGCGGTGCTGAAAGAGTTCGAAAACCTGTTCAACAGAAACCGGATATTTATGGATCGCACCATAGGAACAGGAGGCATCAGTGCGGAAAGGGCGCTCAATTATGGATTTACCGGGCCCAACCTGCGGGCAGCCGGCGTGGATTACGATGTTCGCGTACATTCACCTTATTCCAGCTACGAAGATTTTAGTTTCAATATACCGGTAGGGAAAACGGGAGATAATTACGACCGGTTTCTGGTGCGCAACCAGGAGATGTGGGAATCGTTAAGCATTATCGAACAGGCTTACCGGAAAGTACAGGAATTCAAAGGAACGGAAGCTGATGTTTACCATGCTGATGCACCGGAGTATTTTCTTCCCGCAAAACAAGATGTATATACCAAGATGGAAGCGCTGATCTGGCACTTCAAGATTGTGATGGGCGAAACGGAAATTCCTCCGGGTGAAGTTTACCAGAGTGTAGAGGGTGGCAACGGAGAACTTGGCTTTTATTTTATCAGCGATGGCGGCCGGTCGCCCTACCGCCTGCATTTCCGGAGACCTTGTTTCATTTATTACCAGGCTTATTCCGAATTGACGAAAGGGTCCATGCTGAGCGATGCCGTACTCACCATGAGCAGTCTGAATCTGATAGCGGGAGAGATGGACGCGTAGCGAATGTGGAAATGTGCGAATGTGGAAATGTGCTAATGTGTAATTGATGAGAGCAAATTTGGAACTTTAATAATTTACAATAGAGAAAAGTGGAGAATTTATTGTGGAATTGAAAAACAAGCGATTTAAATTTTCACATTTCCACATCAGCACATTTTCACATTTGTTTAACTATTAAAATCAACCGCACTTGACCAATATTTTTTCGCCAGAAAAACTGGCAAGAGTAAAAGAACTGATCAGCCATTATCCGGAAGGCAAGCAGAAGAGCGCCATCCTTCCGGTATTGCACCTTGCGCAGGATAATTCCGGCGGCTGGCTGAGCACGGAAACCATGGATTATGTGGCGGAACTGCTGCATATCCTGCCGGTGGAAGTGTATGAAGTGGCTACTTTTTATTCTATGTACAACATGAAGCCCGTAGGGAAATACGTCTTTGAAGTTTGCCAAACAGGCCCCTGCATGATCAACGGCAGTGATGAGATCATTCAATATATTCAGGACACCCTGAACATCAAAGTGGGAGAAACCAGCAGCGATGGCTTGTTTACCCTGAAAACGGTGGAATGCCTGGGCGCATGCGGTTATGCACCGATGATGCAGCTGGGGAAATTTTACCGGGAACACCTGACTAAGGAAAAAGTGGATGCCATTATAGCGGAATGCCGGAAAATTTCAGCGGCGAATAATTGACCTAATCTAAGCACATGGGCAGAAAATTATTACTCGAAAAAGCGCAGGTGGAGGGTATCCGGAACTACGATGTTTACCGCCGTGAAGGTGGCTATCGCAGCGTGGAGAAAGCCTTTAAGGAGATGAGCCCCGATCAGATTACGGACGAGGTAAAAAAAAGCGGGTTGCGCGGACGAGGCGGCGCAGGTTTTCCTGCGGGCATGAAATGGAGTTTTATCGCCAAACCCGAGGGTGTGCCCCGTCATCTGGTCTGCAATGCCGACGAGAGTGAACCCGGCACATTCAAAGACCGTTTCCTGATGGAATTCATTCCGCACCTGCTGATTGAAGGGTTGATCGTTTCTTCTTATGCGCTGGGCAGTCATCTTACCTATATATATATCCGGGGCGAATATTCATGGATCATTGATATCCTGGAGACAGCCATCGGCGAAGCCAAATCCAATGGCTGGCTGGGTGAAAATATCCTGGGGACCGGATTCAACCTCGAAATTTATATTCACCGGGGTGCGGGCGCCTATATCTGCGGAGAAGAAACAGCCCTGCTGGAAAGCCTGGAGGGCAAACGCGGCCTGCCCCGCATCAAGCCACCTTTTCCTGCGGTTAAGGGCGTCTGGGACCGGCCTACGGTAGTGAACAATGTGGAAACCCTGGCGGCGGTAGTACCCATCATCCTGATGGGCGGAGAGGAATATGCCAAGATCGGTGTTGGAAAATCCACCGGCACCAAACTGATTTCTGCCTGCGGTAATATCAATAAGCCTGGGGTTTATGAAATTGACATGACCATATCGGTGGAGGATTTTATTTACAGTGATGAATACTGCGGCGGCATAGCCAATGGCAAAAAACTGAAAGCCTGTATCCCCGGCGGGTCCTCCGTTCCCATTCTGCCCGCCAATCTTTTATTGAAAACGGCAAAAGGGGAGAAAAGAATAATGAACTATGAAAGTCTTTCCGACGGAGGATTTGCCAAAGGCTCCATGATGGGATCGGGCGGGTTCATTGTGCTGGATGAAGACCAGTGCGTGGTGAAACATACCTATACCCTCGCCAGGTTTTATCGTCATGAAAGCTGCGGACAATGTTCACCCTGCCGGGAAGGAACGGGCTGGATGGAAAAAATATTAAAGAATATCGAAACGGGTAAAGGAAAGATGAGTGATATTGATCTGTTGTGGGATATCCAGCGCAGGATTGAAGGCAATACCATCTGCCCGCTGGGAGATGCCGCTGCGTGGCCGGTTGCTGCGGCGATCCGTCATTTCCGGGATGAGTTTGAATGGCACATATTGAATCCGGAAGAAAGTCAGATCAGGAACTACGGACTTGCCCACTATGCAGATCCGCTGGAACCTGCCGTGGCAGCAGTTTAGTACAAGTAAAAAGGAAATATGGCTGAAGAAAAAAAATTATTCAAGGTAACGATCGATAACATCACGATCGAAGTTGAGCCGGGCACCACCATCCTCAACGCCGCGCGCAAGATCGGTGGCGAGGTTGCTCCTCCGGCCATGTGTTATTACAGCACCCTGAAAGGAAGCGGTGGTAAATGCCGGACCTGTCTTGTGGAAGTGGCTGCGGGATCTACTGCAGATCCAAGGCCAATGCCAAAACTGGTGGCGAGTTGCCGAACCAATGTGATGGATGGAATGATCGTAAAAAACATCACCAGCGAAAAAGCACTCGATGCCCGGAAAGGGATCGTTGAGTTCCTGCTCATCAACCATCCGCTGGATTGCCCCATCTGCGATCAGGCTGGTGAATGCTATCTGCAGGATCTGAGTTATGAGCATGGGGAAGAGGGCACCCGCTATGAGTTTAAAAGACGTACTTTTGAAAAGCACGACATCGGCCCCTATATTCAATTGCACATGACCCGCTGTATCCTCTGTTACCGCTGCGTGTATGTTGCCGATCAGCTCACCCAGAAACGGGAACACGGGATCCTGGATCGTGGGGATCAATCTGAAATTGCTACCTATATTCATAAAGCACTGGAAAACGATTTTATCGGGAACGTGATTGATGTTTGTCCCGTTGGTGCGCTGACCGATAAAACCTTCCGTTTTAAAAACCGTGTCTGGTTCCTGAAGCCGCAGGATGCACACCGGGACTGCCCGAAATGTTCCGGTAGGGTAACCCTCTGGAACCGCGGAGATGAAGTGTTTCGCGTTACAGCCCGCAAAGATCAGTGGGGTGAAGTGCAAGAATTTATTTGTAACGAATGCCGGTTTGAAAAAAAGAAAACGGCCGATTGGGTGATAGAAGGTCCCACCCGGATCAGCCGCCATTCTGTAATTTCCCAGGGCCATTATGTGGACACGGTGGAGCCCAGGGAAACATTACCCGCCGTCATGGGCGGAAGAAAACCGAAATTGCTGATGGATATAAATAATGTAAGTGAAGTGAACCGGCCTGGCATTGATCTTTCTGAAATTCAGGGCCCGGCGCACTCAATGGATTTTGACAGCGAAAATATTAAACCATGATCTTATTTAATAAGCTGGTCAGAGCGGATCTGGCGTTGCTGTCGGGCGTCATCATGCTGTTTATCGTACCATCCGGGGTTTGGTGGGATGTGGTGCTTGGATTTACGGCAGCTGGTTTGATCATCAGCCTCTTCAATCACGCCGCGCATTATAAACAAACGAAGAAACTTTATTAGGATACAATGCATGCATTATTATTGTCTGTAGACTGGCCTTTGATCATAGAGAAAGCAGTTCTTATTTCCATCATTATTGGCGTATCCCTGCTTATTGCCATGTATGAAACTTACGCGGAGAGAAAGGTTGCGGCATATATCCAGGACCGGCGCGGACCGAACCGGGCAGGACCCTTCGGCATCTTACAACCCCTGGCCGACGGCCTCAAGCTATTCAGTAAGGAAGAGATTGTTCCCAACCACTCCAATAAATTCCTTTTTATTCTGGGCCCGGGCCTGGCCATGCTTACCGCCATGATGACCAGTGCAGTGGTACCCTGGGGCGGCCATATTCATATTTTTGGAAGGGATATCTCCCTTCAAATCGCCGATGTAAACATCGGCATACTGTATATTTTCGGCGTGGTAAGTATGGGCGTTTACGGCCTGATGATTGGAGGTTGGGCATCCAATAATAAGTTCTCGCTGCTGGCCGCTATCCGCGGCGCTTCACAGATCATTTCGTATGAACTCGCCATGGGGCTCAGCCTCATCGCCCTCCTGATGATGACGGGTTCGCTGAGTCTGCATACCATTGTGGAACAGCAGCAGAACGGCGTCTACTATGTGTGGTATCAACCCCTTGGGTTTTTGATCTTCCTCGTTTGTGCCTTTGCTGAATGCAACCGGACGCCCTTTGACCTTTCCGAAGCAGAAAGTGAATTAAATTTCGGGTATCACCAGGAATATTCTTCCATGAAACTTGGTTTTTATCTGTTCGCGGAATATGTGAATATGTTCATCAGCAGTGCAGTAATGGCCACGGTCTTCTGGGGAGGTTATGATGTGCCCTTCGTGAATGACGCTGCATTCGGATTGAATCACGGGGTGAACCTGCTGGCTTTTCTGCAGGTAGTGAGTTTATTTGTGAAAATCGCTTTGTTCATATTCGTTTTTATGTGGGTGCGCTGGACGGTTCCACGGTTCCGGTACGACCAGCTGATGAAGCTGGGATGGAAAACCCTGATTCCGCTGGCCCTGTTGAATATGCTCATTACGGGTTTTGTGATCCTGCTCAAACAGAATCACTGGCATTTTTAACCCGCCGGTCGTCACGGATCCGTAACCGGTAGAATTTAATTGGAAGGTTGACATGATAAAAATATTTTTGCAGCGCTGGAGAGAAGGGAATTGTGGAATAAAGAAAATTATATGCAGGCACTAACAACAAAGGCAAAGACCGTCGGCCGCAAGCCGATGACATTCTGGGAAAAGTTATATATCCCCGTTATTGCCCGGGGTATGGCCATAACGTTCGGTCATATATTCAAAAAAAAGGTGACCATCAGTTATCCGGAGCAAACCAGGCCCTTTAGCCCGGTATTCCGTGGCGTACAGGTATTGAACCGCGATGAACAGGGAAGGGAGCGTTGCACGGCCTGCGGATTGTGCGCAGTAGCCTGTCCTGCGGAAGCCATCACGATGGAAGCAGCGGAACGTTTACCGGGAGAAGAAGACTTATACAAGGAAGAGAAATATGCTGCCCGGTACGAGATCAATATGCTGCGCTGCATTTTCTGCGGATTGTGCGAAGAAGCATGTCCCAAGGATGCCGTTTATCTGTCCGAAACGCTCGTGCCTGCCAATTTTAACCGCCAATCCTTTGTTTACGGAAAGGAAGAGATGCTCATACCGCATCCGAAAAAAGATCCTGAAGGATTTGCGAAAGCAAGAGGAGAGAAGAGGAGTTAATGTGCTGATGTGAAAATGTGCTGATGTGAAAATGTGAGGAAGCCCTGACCGCCAGAGCTTTGGTGAAGGTGGCTGTAAATGCTGAGATCAGTCTTAAGAATTTAAATATAAACTGTGGAAAGATTTTTTTATTTACAAATTTGTGGACCAGCCGTATCCCGCATTTCCATTTTCACATTTCCACATTTTCAAATTATTAATTAATCCATGAACCTCACCCAGATCCTGTTTTGGTTTTTAAGCGCGCTGGCCCTTTTTAGCGCCATTATGGTGGTGATCAGTAAGAATCCCGTGCACAGTGTCTTGTGGCTGATTGTGGTCTTTTTTACCATTTCCGGACATTATATATTACTCAATGCGCAGTTTCTCGCCATTGTTAATCTGATTGTATATGCAGGCGCCATCATGGTGCTTTTTTTATTCGTGATCATGCTGATGAATCTCAATGCGGAAACAGAGCCCCAGAAAAATAAATGGCTCAAAATGGCCGGCGTCATTGGGGGAGGCGCCTTATTGCTGGTGCTGGTAGCGGCCCTTAAGGATGCGGATACCCGTAACCAGATTGCCCAGACCGGTGTCGGCGATATCGGATTGATCCACAACCTGGGTCTCGTTCTGTTTAAGGAATACGTGATTCCCTTTGAAATCAGCAGCGTGCTTTTTTTAAGCGCTATGGTTGGCGCGGTGGTGATTGGGAAGAAGGAGTAGGGTGGGGCTGATGTGAGAAATCTGCTAATGTGCTGATGTGTAAATATGCTTAATGAAGAATTCAATATATATATAAACAAGTATAAAATGAAGTGTATTCCCATTTACACATTAGCACATCACCACATTAACACATTAACCTCATGCCCATAAACTACTACATATTCCTCTCCGTGGCGCTTTTCTGTATCGGTGTTGCCGGCGTGCTTACGCGCAGGAATGCGATCATTGTTTTTATGTGTATCGAATTGATGCTGAATGCCGTGAACTTGTTGCTGGTGGCATTTTCAAAAATGCATCATCTTGCGCTGGCCGCTACCGACCCGAACGCGGGTATTAACGGACAGCTATTTGTCTTTTTTATTATGGTGGTGGCTGCGGCTGAAGTGAGTGTGGGGCTGGCCATCATCGCTATGCTATACCGGAATACGCATTCCGTGGATATTAATTTTTTGAACCGGCTGAAACATTAGAGACGTTGACGGTTGACCGTTGACCGTTGTGACTTGCAAGGACCAAATAATATTTCATGTGGGCATTATTATATTTTATTATGGACAATATATTTAAAGTCCGTCAACCGTCAACCGTCAACCGTCAACCGAATAATTTCGGTGCTAAGTCCAAAGTATTATGAGCAAATTTATATTCCTCGTTCCTCTCTTTCCCCTCATCGGTTTTCTGATAAACGGCTTATTCAGGAAATGGATACCAAAATCCCTTTCGGGCCTCATTGGGAGCGCTACGGTACTGGCTTCCTTTGTGCTGAGCCTGCTGATATTTTTTGAGGTGAAGGAGGAGAATTTTCATCCCGTGATCATTTCTCTTTTTGAGTTTATCCACGCGGGTAAACTCAGCATT
This sequence comes from Bacteroidota bacterium, assembly GCA_030706635.1. Classification (GTDB taxonomy): domain Bacteria; phylum Bacteroidota; class Bacteroidia; order Chitinophagales; family Chitinophagaceae; genus Puia. The sequence continues at coordinate 15,862 of JAUZOD010000008.1, read as the reverse complement.
CCCTTCTCCTTTCTGGTGGATCCGCTTTCTGTTTTATTCCTGCTGATCATTACCGGCGTGGGATTTCTGATCCATGTTTATTCCACATCGTATATGCATGAAGAGAATGCAGCTGCTTATGCAAAATACTTCTGTTACCTGAACCTCTTTGTTTTCTCCATGCTGCTGCTGGTGCTGGGATCTAACTATGTGATCCTGTTCATTGGCTGGGAAGGTGTTGGGCTCTGCTCTTATCTGCTGATTGGTTACTGGTTTAAAAACCAGGAATACAGCAGTGCCGCGAAAAAGGCCTTTGTGATGAATCGCATCGGTGACTTTGGTTTCCTGATTGCGGTATTTGCTTTGATCAACCAATTCGGAACGGCTTCTTTTGGAGAAATATTTCAGCACGCGCCGAAAGCAACCACCGGATTCATCACTATGGTCACGCTGTTGCTTTTTGTGGGCGCCACGGGAAAGAGTGCCCAGATCCCTCTGTACACCTGGCTGCCCGATGCCATGGCGGGCCCCACGCCGGTTTCTGCCCTCATCCATGCCGCCACCATGGTAACGGCGGGTATTTATATGATCGCCCGCAGCCATGTGTTATACGATCTGGCGCCGGTAAGTCAAACGGTGGTGGCCATCACAGGACTGGCGACAGCCATCCTGGCGGCCAGTATTGCGATCAAACAAAATGATATTAAAAAAGTACTGGCTTATTCAACGGTGAGCCAGTTGGGTTATATGTTTCTGGGCCTGGGCGTGGGTGCGTATACGGGGGCTGTTTTTCATGTGATGACGCATGCCTTTTTCAAAGCCCTGTTATTTCTTGGCGCCGGTTCCGTCATTCATGCCATGGGCGGGGAACAGGATATCCGGAAGATGGGCGCGCTGAGAAAATACCTGCCCATCACCCATATTACTTTTCTGCTGGCTTGTTTGGCTATCGCCGGCGTGCCGCCTTTCTCGGGATTCTTTTCAAAAGATGAGATCCTTGCGGCAGCCTACGAAAAAAACCCGCTGTATTATATAATAGGTGTAGCCGGAGCCATGATGACGGCTTTTTATATGTTCCGGCTATATGCAACTACCTTCCTGGGCAGATTCAGGGGAACGGCAGATCAGGAACATCATCTGCATGAAAGTCCGGCGCCGATTACATTTCCTCTGATCGTACTGGCTATACTGGCGGTTTTGGGAGGCTTTCTGGGCATACCGGAAATTTTTGCAAAAAACGCTCATCTGCTGGGCCATTTCCTTCAGCCTGTATTTGCGGGCCGGGAAAGCGGCGCTGCGGGGCATCCGGTTGACGTTTCCACCGAATGGATGCTGATGGGTGTTTCAGCAGGACTGGTCATCATCATGGTGATCTTTGCCTGGATGCGGTTTAGCCGCAAGCCGGAACTCGGTGAACCGGCAGGATTCGGGAAATGGCTGGCCAATAAATGGTATGTAGATGAATTGTACCAGACGATCATCGTAAGACCCCTGAATGCATTTGCTGATTTCCTGAATAAGGTGGTAGAGAAAAATATAATTGACGGCATGGTAAATGGTGCGGGCAGGCTGGTTCAGTACGGCAGTCGTCAGTTCCGGTATTTACAAAGCGGCCAGGTCGGCGGCTACGTGTTGCTGATGGTACTTGGCATTGTTATCTTATTTGTAGTGCAATTGTTTCTGAGAAAATAAATCTTATGATTCCTGTTTTACTCATTGTGGTTCCTCTGCTGGCCGGGCTTATCAGCTTCAATCTGAAAGATGCCTCTGCCAAGGGATGGACTCTTTTTGCTTCTCTGGTCACCCTGGGCATAACGCTGATTGCCGTTGCGCTGCCCGAAGGGAGCAAACAGCTTGCGGTGAATGCGGAATGGCTCACGGCGCTCAACAGCCGCTTTTCCTTAAACGTCGATGGCCTGGCCAAGATCCTTTGTTTACTCACGGCGCTTTCTTTCCCCATCATATTTATCGCCACCTGGAATGAACAATATAAGAAGGCAAGGAATTTTTTCGGTCTGATGATGCTGAGCCAGGCGGGACTGATCGGTGTATTCCTTGCATCCGATGCGCTGCTGTTTTATTTCTTCTGGGAACTGGCGCTGATTCCTGTTTACTTCCTGGCTTCCCAGTGGGGCGGAGAAAAAAAGGTGCAGGCAACGTTTAAATTTTTTGTTTACACCTTCCTGGGGTCCCTGATGATGCTGGTAGCCATTATTTTTATCTCCCAGCATACCCGGGACCATTCATTTTCCATAGCTTCCTTCTATGGACTGAAAGGAATGATTTCCGCGCACGACCAAACCTGGTTGTTCTGGCTGATGTTTGTGGCCTTCGCCGTGAAGATGCCCGTATTCCCATTTCATACCTGGCAGCCCGATACCTACGAACAGTCAACGCCGGCCGTGACCATGGTGCTCAGCGGCATCATGGTGAAGATGGGATTATATGGCATAATGCGCTGGCTGGCCCCCGTGCTTCCCATCGGAACTTATCTGTGGGGAGATGCCGTTTCCACGCTCTGTATCATCGGTATCATCTATGCGTCCCTGATCGCACTGCGGCAGGACGATCTGAAAAGACTGGTGGCCTATTCTTCCATTGCCCATGTGGGACTCATGTGCATGGCCATATTCGCCACTACCGAAAGCGGGATCCAGGGGGTGATGATCCAGCTGTTCAATCACGGCATCAACATCCTCGGACTGTGGATCGTAGTTTACCTGATAGAAAAACAATTTCACACGCGGAAGATCAGCGAACTGGGCGGGCTGGCCGCTAAGGCGCCGGGACTTACCCTTCTACTGCTGATCGTAACGCTGGGCAATATCGCCCTGCCGCTGACCAATGGCTTTATCGGTGAGTTCCTGATGTTCAACGGTATCTATACTTCCCAGTCAACCACCTATAACGTGGTATTCATGGTCACAGCCGCCATCAGCATTATCCTGGCGGCGATGTATATGCTGAACATGGTGCAGCGGGTCTTTTACGGACCTGTCAATGCCCTTACGGAAAAAGCGGTGGATATCAGGCTGAACGAAAAAATGGTGCTGGGCTTTATCGCGGTGCTGATCATTTTGATCGGGATATATCCCGAACCTTTGTTCCATCTCACGAAGGATGCAGTGGAATCGGTGCTGGCTAAAATGTACGTTAAACCTTAAAAGAAGAATCAAGGAATCAACTATGAATGCGATCATAATATCTGCTGTATTGGGTGTGATCATGATGTTTAGCGGAATTTTCCTGAAAAAGAATTCTTCCATTGCTGCGCTGGCCATTCTCGGCATCATCATTTTGCTTGCCGTAACCATTATGGAAATGAGCGGCTACCATTTTTTTGCGGTGGACACCCACGGCATGTTATTTTTTGACGCCTTCGGATTGCTGTTCAACTGCGTGGCCTTTGCAGGTACCCTGGCTTTATTCCTGTTGAATGCGAAGGATATTGCAGCCATTGGAAATAATCCGGGAGAATATTTTGCCCTGATCTTTTTTGTTCTTTGCGGCATTGCCATTGCCAGCTCTTTCAACACGCTGCTGATGCTGTTTATCGGAATTGAAATTATTTCGATCCCGCTCTATATATTAACAGGGAGCGATAAGCGGAATCTGAAAAGCAATGAAGCCTCTTTAAAATATCTTTTGCTTGGCGCATTTTCCACCGGCCTGATGCTGCTGGGCATTGCCTTTTTGTACGGGGCCAGCGAAAAAGGAAGTTTTTTTATTGATGAACTGGCCATTGGAAAAGCGGCTGCCTCCCCGCTGCTGATGGCGGGATTGCTCCTGATCACCACTTCCCTCGCATTTAAAGTATCGGCAGCACCCTTCCATTTCTGGGCGCCGGATGTATATGATGGCGCTCCCACGCCCGTCACCTCATTTATGGCCACCGTGGTCAAGGGCGGGGCTTTCATTGCTTTCATCCGTCTTTTCGGAGATGCTTTTGTTGAACTGAAATCACAGTGGCAGATCTTTATCGCCATCCTGGCGGCGGCAACCCTGCTCATCGGAAACATAACGGCTGTTTTTCAGCAAAGTGTAAAGCGTATGCTGGCTTATTCCAGCGTTGCCCATATCGGATTCATGTTGTTTGCCCTGCTCACCCTGAATACCCTGGCCCGCGAAGGGACCATCCTTTATATCGCTGCGTATAGTGCAGCAACCATAGGACTATTTGCCATCCTGGCAAAAATGAAGGACCATGGTTTCGAAGGATTTAACGGAATGGCCAGGCAGTATCCGAAGCTGGCCCTGGCAGCCACCATATTCCTGTTATCCCTGGCCGGAATACCCCTTACCGGAGGATTCCTGGCGAAATACTATATGATTGCTTCAGTTATGCAGACGGGTCATTTCCTCTGGCTGGTCATTCTTTCCCTATTCTGCGCTGCTATCAGCATTTACTATTATTTCCGGGTGATTCAGGCTATGTATTTCAAAGAAGGCCAAGGCCAGCACCTCGAGGTTAGTGCCGGCTTTAGCGGATGGCTGATCGTACTGGCCATTATCGTAATTCTCCTCGGTATATTTCCGCAATGGCTGATTGACCGCCTGTATATTATTTATCTCTGACCTCAGATTCACCGGCGGAAGTCAGCAAGAATCTTTAAATTAGCCATTGCATAAATCATCTATGAGGATTGCGGATGTCTTTTCCCTTGCTTTCCGTACGGTCAGGAGCAATAAACTCCGGACGGGCATTACGGTTTCGATCATTGCTTTTGGCATTATGGCCCTCGTTGGCATCAGCACAGCCATAGAGGCGATGAAGCAAAAATTCACCGAAAGCTTTGCCTCCATGGGGGCAACGGGTTTTACCATACATTATAAGGACTACCAGTTTTTTGGACGTAACGACCGGGTGACGGAAGAGAAAAAAGGAGCCAAAAAAGAGAAAAAATCCAACACCAAAAAGATTATCACCAAGGATGAAGCGGAAATGTTCAAGCGGAATTACCATTTCCCCTCCAAAGTGTCCCTGTCGCTCCGGGGAGGTAACAGCAATATTGCTTCTTTGGGCGACAGAAAAACCAATCCGACCGTTCAGGTGGCGGGCGGTGATGAATATTACGCAGAACTTAACGGGTATAATCTCAGCGGGGGCCGTTCATTGAATGAACTGGACGTGCAATCCGGCCGGAATGTATGTTTACTGGGCAGCGACCTGGTGAAGAAGTTCTTTGGAGGCAATCCCGACCGGGCATTGGAAAAGATTATCAAGATCAACGGCATTCCCTACCGGATCATCGGCACCCTGGACTCCAAGGGCGCGAGCATCGGCAGGAGCTGGGATAATATAGCCATCACCTCCTATAATAATGTGCGGCGGTTTTTTCTGGCTTCAACGGCCAATCAGTATAATCCTGCACCATCCTTTAATATACAGGTGAAAGTGGCTGATGTGAACCAGATGGATATGGCCATCGGGGAAGCGGAAGGCGTATTCCGGCCCGTCCGCCGTATTGCGACCACGGATGCCAGTAATTTTGTGATAGATAAAAGTGACCGGTTTGTGGAGGAACTCTTAAAAAACCTGGGATTAATCACCCTCAGCGCGCTGATCATCGGATTCATTACGCTTACGGGCGCAGCCGTTGGATTGATGAACATCATGCTGGTTTCCGTAACAGAACGCACCAAGGAAATCGGCCTGATTAAAGCGATCGGGGGCAGACAGCGCAGTATCCGTTTGCAGTTCTTATACGAATCCATCATCATCAGTTTAATGGGCGCCGTATTTGGTATCTTTTTGGGAATTCTGGTCGGGAACACTTTTTCCCTGGTATTAAATACCGGATTTGTGTTCCCCTGGATGTGGCTGATCTGGGGTGTTCTGATCTGTTCAGTGGTCGGCCTGCTGGCAGGATTATATCCTTCTCTCAAAGCTTCCCGCTTAAATCCCATTCAGGCGCTCCGTTACGAATGATCATCAGGGCGGGTTAAGGAAGAATGAATGCAGGCACGGGTTTAAAGACTTTGAATAAATTTTAAAGAAAAAGTATTTTCCATTTGGCATTCCGGAAATTTACTATATTGTGTTCCCTACGAAAAATCGGTTGAACCAAATTTCCTATTGAAAAAGTTTTACCGGGCAATCCCAATGGTCTGGTTTAATGCTAATTATTTTTCAAATTTTTCATAAACACTAAAAACAAACGATCATGGCTGAAACAAGACCGACTGCAACGGTAGCTGCGAAACCTTCTACGACTGTGCAAGCTGCAAAAAAGGGTAATTCTATTTCCTGGCTGGCTCCATTGCTTTGTATTGTTATAGGTTATTTAATCTGGAGATTTCTGATTGGGGCAGACAGCAATTTTACCAAACCCGATCCCAATGGTGGATTCTGGCCTGATCAAAATGGTGCAAAATCCGGTCTGTCACGTATGTATCTCGGTGGAATTATTGTGCCGATCCTGATTGGCGCTTTACTCACCGTGCTCACGTTTGTGGTAGAACGTTTCCTGACCATCATCAAAGCAGCCGGAAGCGGGAATATCAATGAATTCATTCGTAAAGTGCAGTATCATCTGGCCAATAAAAATGTGGATTCAGCCATTGCTGAGTGCGACAGGCAAAAAGGCAGCGTTGGTAACGTGATGAAGGCAGGCCTCCGTAAATACAAGGAAATGATTTCCGTGGGTGACCTGGATACAGAACAGAAAGTGCTGGCTATTCAAAAAGAAGTGGAAGAAGCGACTGCCCTGGAACTGCCCATGCTGGAAAAAAACCTGGTATTCCTTTCAACCATCGCTTCCGTAGCCACCCTGATGGGACTGCTCGGTACGGTAATCGGCATGATCCGGGCTTTTGCCTCTTTGGGTGACAGTGGGGGAGGTGAAGCGGCGCAGCGTTTGTCCCAGGGTATCTCTGAAGCCCTGTATAACACGGCTTTAGGAATTGGTACCTCTGCCATAGCCATCATCATGTACAACATCTTTACCACCAAGATCGACGGGATTACCTATGGTATTGATGAAAGCGGATTTACCCTTACACAGAGCTTTGCCTCCCTGTACAAGTAATCCGGATCCCTCAGTAAAAGTCCGCAGGGATTTTATGGAAAAGGGTTTTTTTTGGATCATATTAGCAAATATTATTTAATCATTACTATGGCAAGAGCAAAATTACCCAGGAAGAGTACGACCGTTGACATGACGGCCATGTGCGACGTGGCTTTCCTGTTGCTGGCCTTCTTTATCCTGGCTACCAAATTCAAGCCGCCGGAAGCGCTCAAGGTGAATACCCCGAATTCGGTGTCAACTAAAGTGGTGCTGGATAAGAATGTGGTACAGGTGACGATAGATAAAAATGGGAAAGTCTATTTCTCCGTTTCGGAATCAAACCCCACGCAGAAAGCGGGTATCCTGGATGATATCAACACGACCAAGAATCTGGGTCTGACCCCGGCTGAGAAAAAGAACTTTACCAATACGCCAAATGCATATATCGGTGTTCCTTTTGCCCAGCTGAAGAGTTTTCTGGATAAGTCGCCCGACGACCTGAAGAACATCAACCTCCCCGGGATTCCGGTGCTGGACAGCAATGCCAACGAGATGGTGGACTGGTTCAGGGCTGCGCAGACGGCATTTCAGGGGGATAAGATGAATATTGTGGTGAAAGGGGATGATGCTTCCAAGTATCCTTCCTTCGGTGGCGTGATCTGGGCGTTGAAACGGAACGACCTCATGAAGTTTCAGATCGTCACCAACCCGGTTGCAGTTCCGGTTGGTACGGAGTTGTATAAAACCAATGTGGCTACCGGCACCAAGGGGTCATCTGATTAAAATCTATATTATTCAATAAAAATTTGTTTTTATGGCAGAAATGGATACCTCGGGCGGCGGGGGCAAGCATAAAAAGGGTCCCGGCGTCAAAAAAGGGAAAAAGCTTTCCACCAGGGTGGATCTGACCCCGATGTGTGATCTGGGTTTCCTGCTGATCACCTTCTTCATATTCACGACCACGATGAGTCAGCCAACCGCCATGCGGATGTTCCTGCCTAAGGATGTGAAGAATCCCGAAGAACAGAACAAGGTGAAAAACTCAGCCGTCATCACCCTGATGCTGGGCAAGAATGACAAGATCTATTATTACGAAGGAGACGACCCCACCAAAATGCTGCAGACCACGTTTAAGAAAGTCCGGGACATTGTGCTGGACAAGAAGAGAAGAACGGATCCCAAGGATTTCGTGGTGGTTTTGAAACCTACCCAGGATGCTTCCTATAAGAATACGGTGAATATCCTGGATGAAATGACCATCGATGAGGTTAAGCGTTATGCGATGGTGGATATTTCACCGACCGAATACCAGCTGATCCAGAAAACGGAAGCGGCCAACGGTGGTTAAATCAGGGAGGCGGAATTTTAGTAAATTCAGTTTATACAAGAAAAGAATCCATCATGGAAATTAACAAAATACTAACGGCCGATGTGCTTGACATCATCTTCGAGGGAAGAAACAAGACGTATGGGGCTTACGAATTACGGAAGACCTATAACAAGCGCCTGCGGATTGCCATGCTGGTGACGGCGGCAGTCGTTTTACTGCTTACCCTGGGTTTTATCATCAGCAATATTAACGATAGCAAGAAAACAAAGGCAATGGTGGTGCAGGATGTTCAGCTGGAAGATATCCAGCAGGAGAAAAAAGAACTCCCCCCACCCCCTCCACCTCCGAAAGTGGAACCACCCAAAGTGGAAATGGCCAAGTTCACCCCTCCGAAAATTGTAAAAGACGAAGAGGTGAAAGAAGAGGAAAAGCCACCCGAAGTGGAAAAGCTGGAAGATACCAAGATCGGTGTCGTTAACCAGGAGGGGATAAAGGATGATAATATTACGGCCCCGCCCGTAGATCAGGGCAAGGGTATCGTGGAAGCGCCTAAGGACAATACGGATTACGACAAGACCTTTACCAAGGTGGAGATAGAATCCACCTATCCGGGGGGAATGGCCGCTTGGGCGCGTTACCTACAGAAGAACCTCGTATATCCCGATGATGCCGCCTCCAATGAAATTCAGGGGGCTGTAGTGGTTCAGTTTATTGTGGATAAGGAAGGCAACGTGAGCGATGTGGAAGCCGTAAGCGGTCCGGCGGAATTGCGGCAGGAAGCCATCCGGGTAATCAAGAAAAGTGGTTCCTGGACGCCGGCCATCCAGAACGGACGTAAAGTAAAATCTTATAAGAAGCAGCCAATTGTATTCAAATTGGAATCGCAATAAGCAGACTGATATTTAATCGTAAAGGCTGTTGAAGATGCGGAATCTTTGACAGCCTTTTTTAATTTGAAAATTTGGGGATTTGAAAATTTGATAATGAAGAAATTTAATTGCGGATTCACAACTAAAGTCCATCAACCATCAACCATCAACTATCAACCCACATAGCATGCTGGGAAAACTAACAGGCTGGGACGATACCATTGTTGCGCTCGCAACACCGCCGGGCATTGGGGCGATTGCCGTGATCCGGCTGAGCGGGGGTCGGGCTGTGGAAATAGTTAAGCATTTGTTTCCATCGAAGGATCTGTCGGCGCAGGCATCTCATAGTCTGCATGTCGGCTTTTTAAAATATAGGGATCAGCTGTTGGATGAAGTAGTGGTTTCGCTGTATCTGGCTCCCCGTTCTTATACCGGTGAAGACGTGGTGGAGATCAGCTGTCATGGTTCTCCTTATGTGCAGGAAAGGATTTTGGAAGCCTGCCTTTCCGGCGGAGCACGCATGGCGCGGGCCGGTGAATTCACCCAAAGAGCATTCTTAAAGGGGAAGATGGATCTCACCCAGGCGGAAGCCATTGCGGATCTGATTGCCAGTCATTCGGAAGCATCACGTTTGTCGGCATTGCACACGATGCGCGGCGGATTTGCAGATGATCTGAAATCCCTTCGCGACCAGTTGCTCGGTTTTTCTGCGCTGATGGAACTGGAACTTGATTTCTCCCAGGAAGACGTAGAGTTCGCCGACCGCGGAAAGTTCTACACCCTGATTGAAGAAGCGCAACGGGTAACGGACCGGCTGATAGATTCTTTTCGTTTTGGCAACGTGATCCGGAATGGCGTGCAGGTGGCGATTGTTGGAAAACCGAATGCCGGGAAATCCACCCTGCTGAATACTTTATTAAACGAGCAGCGCGCCATCGTGAGTGAGGTGGCCGGCACCACCCGCGATACCATTGAAGAGCTCATCATGATCGAAGGCATCCAGTTCCGGCTGATCGACACGGCGGGGATTCGTACGCACACCGAGGATCAGATCGAGCACATGGGCATGGAAAAAAGCAGGGAAAAAATAACGCAGGCCGATATTGTATTGCAGATCCTCGATGCCACGGATCCCGTTTTGGAAGATGCCCTGTCCATGGAAGGAAAAAAATTATTGCGTGTGCTCAATAAAACGGACCTGATCCCCAATGAGGAACTGGAAGAAAAATTCCGTGACCCTGCGCTGATACAGATCTCGGCGAAAACTTCCTCCGGAATAATTTCGCTGAAGCAAAGCCTGGTGCAATTCGTACTCGCCGGCAAAACGCAGACCGAAGGCACGATCGTTACGAACATCCGCCACTACGATGCCCTGGCGCAGGTGCGCGCCGCACTCAGCGATATCCGCGCCGGCCTGGATTCCGGATTGCCCGGTGATCTGCTTTCCCCGGATATCCGGCGGAGTTTGCATTATCTCGGCGAGATTACCGGTGAGGTCACGAATGAAGAACAGCTGAGTTGGATTTTTGGGAAGTTTTGTATCGGGAAGTGACCAATCCACGATTGATGCGCGTTTCCCGCGGTTGACGCATGTTCTAAACATATTTCATTTGCCTTTTGTTGCTTTTCTTCGCCTTTAGTAGCCTTTTATTCGCTCCTAATCTGTTACTAAATCCGGTTTTGCGATTTACGTTGGTTTGGTAGCCAGATTATGGGTACTGAAAAATCGGGAGCCATATCGGGAACCAGATAATAACGCTTATATGATAAAAAGAAAGCAGGCGCTCATAAAAAGACATGTTTGGCGCCTGCACGAGCTTGGAATCATTATTCCATCTCAATTTTAATACCGAAGATACAAAAGGTCGGTTGCGAGCATTGGAAGTATAGTTTCCGTAAAAAAAACTGACATCAGAGGCGAGTACAAACAATTGTCGCTATAAGCACGGAGGAAAAATTTCTAAATTTTATAGCTCGCTTTATCATTTGGTAATACCATAATTCTTTACATAAAACCTAATCTGTATGACGGACGTGTCCAACGATCCGAGTGATTACCTGTTTGATAACTAATCATTTTTCACATGAAACTGCGCCCGGTAAAGTGTTGGTGCAATTTTATATTTTCAGGAAAACCTGCCTTTGAATTATCAGAAAAGTCTGTCGGTACGAGTATAATTGATCATTATAGTTGGGTCATTCTTTGGATGGTTGTATAACGACTGACGGTTTATTATCAATTTCCGTATGCCTTATTTTCCCACCCAAATAGCCTGTGTAAGAAATTATTCCGAAACTTATAAAGCAAATAATAAGTATTATTAATGCTATTTTGAATGTTAGTGCTGATTGTTTGGCAGCGAAAAAAAATCCGAATATTGAACTTATTCCCAACAGGATAAGTGAGATTAAAGCAATGAGGGCAACATCTTCATGCTGACCTATCATGTTTTTGACTATACCGGGGATTTTTTCCACACCTTCTTCAGCCCCTTCACCTGTCAAATATGCGATAACGGCTCCCAGTGAAGATATGATTAACAAAATGTAGGCAGCTATTAAGGTTTGTTTGGTTTTGGTTAATAAACCGTAGGCAAGTACCAAGCCTCCTAATAAGGAACCAAAAATAGGCAAGTGGGTTATTATTAAATGTATGTGAGTTTGATTCATTTTACTTTTTTTTCTAAAGCTCATTGATGTATTCTAGCATTTTCATGATAATTAATAGTTGTAAGGGTGATTTTTGTCAGGATTATATAGTTAGATTTAAAAGCTTTGAAGCCTTCTCGATTTTAGGACAGACAGTGCTAATTTTAGATTTTTCCCTACTATTACTACTACTATTATGGCTGCTTCAGGAAAATACCTGTCCCGGAAAGTTTTTCCATAGTTGGCCTATCTGTTTTTGAGTGCAACCCCTGATCCTGATTTTGGAAATATTGCCAAAACGAAGTAGAATTGAACCAGAGTCAGAATGGCAATGCTCAAATAAGTGCTTATAAAACAAAGAAGCGCCCCGGCCGCGTACAGAGATTGAGCGAGAATTCCCCTTCGCAGCATCGCCTTTCTTATTTCATCTTTTTCATGCACGGTATCCTTAAAATAATTATGCTTGTAGGCGTAACTTAGTATCCTGCCTAACATGATCCCCAGCAGAAAAAGATTGAGCCAGTAGATGGCCACCGCGAACCGGAAAGTGATGTATTCGCTCAAAAATGCCGTGGTAAAAGGCGTCGTGGTAACAAAAAGTAAAAAGGACAGATTGATCCAGTTGAAATTCCGGTCACTTTTATCAATGTAGTGGAATTGCGAAGAATGTGCCGTCCAGAAAATGCCCAGCGTCATAAAACTCAGAATATAGGTAAGCAGCTTTGGGGTGAGTTGGGAAAATTCCACCATCAGGTCTTTTTCATAGACGACATGTTCACGGATCGGCACCCTGACGTCAAGTACAAGCAGTGTTAAAGCGATGGCGAATACCCCGTCGCTTAACGCTTCTATGCGTTGAACATTTTTCCCTGAAATTTGATCATACGCTCTCATGCGATGCTCGACTAAGGTGACCGGTTTTACTTTGACCCAGACGTTTTAAACGCGAAAACAGGTAAAACACAAGTTAAGGGTTATCTTCTAAAATTTATCCCCCGGGTGGTTATTCCCGTAATCCGTAAAACAATTATCCATGAAATATTTCCAATCTTCGGCATAACACATAATTTGCGATCCGTTTTACATGCATTGAAGTGATTGCGGTATTTTGGGATATTCGGGAATGGGCATCTTTTGGCGTTTCTTATGAAAGTGTTTACCTTAAGTTTCGTAAATACAGGAGTTGGCGACAGGTTTGGGTACAGTTTACACTTTGATCTATATGCAGGAAACCAAGAGGCTAAAATCAAAGCGTCGCTGAATAGCGATGAGCGTAACCACTAAATTTTATATGACCGTACAGGAACAGATTAAACAGTATATTACCGCCCAACCCGAACCAAAACGCAGCGACATGCAGGCCCTGCACCGGATAATACTTCAGGTAATGCCTGCATGTAAATTGTGGTTCCTCGATGGTAAAAACAGCGAAAATAAAGTCGTTTCTAACCCCAATATCGGCTATGGACTGCATACCATGAAATACGCCGATGGAAAAACCAGGGAGTTTTATCAAATCGGCCTGAGCGCAAACACAACCGGAATCTCTGTCTATATCCTTGGTATTAAAGATAAGAAATACCTGGCCGGGACCTATGGAGAAAAGCTCGGCAGGGCAAGCGTGAGCGGATATTGCATCAAGTTCAAAGCGCTGAAAGATATAAATGTTGATATACTGGAAACGGCAATACGATATGGGCTTGAGCAGAATGGGCAATAAGAAGAAATTGCTTTTGCTCTCCGACCTGCTGAGATGAAATGTTTATCGCATCGAACAGGCAGCAAACCAGAGACCGGATGGCAATGGCAATATAGAGGGGTGTTGCAGGAGCATGGCAGGTAGGTGACGTACGGAAATATTTATTTGAGAGAAAAGCATCAGGAATAGAAAAGGATTATTTAAAATAAGAATACACAATTAATGGAAAAACAAAAGTCGATCTTTATTAAAGACGGGATAAATTATTTAAAACCGTTTGCAGCAGTTAGCGCGCTGTTTCTTACCTGGGGCGTGGCCCATGGTCTATTGGATACCCTTGATAAGAATTTTCAGGAAATGCTGCATTTAAAAAAGTGGCAATCCAGTTTTATTCAATTCTCGCTGTACAGCGCCTATTTCTGCATGGCTTTTCCGGCGGGCATGTTCAATAGAAAATACGGATACCAAAAGGGCATCATTTTCGGGTTGTCCATTTTTGCCTGTGGAGCTTTGCTGGCTGCAGCAACCGCACCTTTACAGTCGTTCGTCCTGTTTTTGCTGTGTTTGCTGATTATCGGAGCCGGCCTGGCTACGATTGAAACCGCAGCTAATCCATATACAACAAAACTGGGCCCACCCGAGAGCGCAGAGCGACGTATTAATATCGCCCAATCCTTCAATGGTCTGGCCTGGGTAATAGGACCGCTGATTGCCTTATATATTTACGGCAATCGCAGTCATGTGGAGGGGCAGAAAATGATTTCCATCATTCTGCCTTTTTTGGTCATAGGGCTTATCGTGTCGGGCATCGCGTTCACTTTCTGGAAACTGAAATTACCGAAGATCGACGAGGAAGATGAAGCAATGGCTCACGGCTATAATCCGGCTCTACATTCAGGCACCGGAGACAGCAATGATCCGGCAAGTTCTTCATTCATTTCCAAAAAGCCATTGTGGCAGAACCGTCATTTCAAGTTGGGCTTTATTGCCCAGGCCTGTTATGTCGCGGCACAAACCGGTGTGTTTAGTTACCTGATTAATTTTGTCACGGACCACGATATGAGCCCACACTTCGATGTGCAAGATGGCCCTTATTTTTTGTCGTTGGGTTTTATGTTATTTATGGTTGGTCGTTTTTCCGGAAGTGTCCTGATGCGATATTTTAAGCCGGCTAATTTGCTGGCAGCATATGCTTTGATTATTTGTTTACTGCTGCCTGTCGTATCGCTGAAATTCGGCTGGGTATCGTTGGTGGCGCTCTACGGAATTTTCTTTTTTATGTCGATCATGTTTCCGACCATATTTGCCATGGCCATCAGGAGCCTGGGTCCACAAACAAAAAAAGGTTCATCATTTCTGGTGATGTCCGTGGGTGGTGGGGCATTGTTGCCGCCACTCATGGGGTTAGTCGCCGATACCTATGGAATGGCGACCGGTTTTTTTGTGCCGATCCCATTTTTTGCATTTATATGTTATTATGCCATAGCTGGTCATAAAATAAAAAATTGAAACCGGCATTAAATCTAAAGACAAAGTAGGCATATCATGCTGAGGATTAAACCAGTCAAAACGTGGATCAAGCTGAAGAGCTAACGTTTAATCCCATATGCTTAACAATTTCTTTTGATCCTGCAAAAACTTCGTGGGGCTTGTTTTTGTATTGGATACAAGATCAAATGAATCATTTTTTCTAACATTAAGCTGTCCGCAATTTAGAGGCACTTACAAAGGCCTGAAGTTTGCAATTGATCGAATAAATCAATAGATTTATGTATTATGGTCGCAAGGAATTTTTTGGGGATTGGGTCACTTTATGGGATCGTTATTTTCGGATCTTTTTCCTGCACAAAAAATAGCAATCCGAATAATCATCCCGTCAACAATAGTATTACTATTTCTTCCCTGCGACCTACACATGGACCTTACGACACCGTTGATACACTTACGGGGAAAGGGTTTGATCAGATAGCAGCCTTCGATAGTGTCTTGGTCAATGGCAGGAAGCTAACTGTGATCAGCCGCACCGATGAACAGGTAATCGTAAAAATTCCTTCGATGGCCGGAACCGGTCATGTCGAAATCTGGTATCAGGGAGAACATATAACAGGTCCGGTTTTTACCTATGACAGTTTACTGA
Organism: Bacteroidota bacterium; assembly: GCA_030706635.1. Lineage (GTDB taxonomy): Bacteria > Bacteroidota > Bacteroidia > Chitinophagales > Chitinophagaceae > Puia. Next base: position 192 of record JAUZOD010000008.1, on the reverse strand, counting down.
TGGTGACGACGGTGGCAGGCAGTGCCACAGAGTTTGGCCGGGTGGATGCAAAAGGACTGGATGCACGCTTCTACCAACTGGCGGGTATCGCGGTTGATCATTCTGGAAATATCTATGTTTCGGATGGCGGTTCTACCATTCGAAAAATTGATACAGCAGCCAATGTAACTACGTTCGCGGGGGCGCTTAATT
>JAUZOD010000079.1 GCA_030706635.1 Bacteroidota bacterium | reverse complement strand
GGTATCCCGCGAGGGAATGGAATCGGCCGGCGTTTGGGACACCGCCCGTGTGGCCAGCAGTAGAAAACAGAAAAGTAACGGGTAAAGTTTTGCCAAGGAATCTGTGGTTACTATTGAAAAAATCCGGATCCCTTTTACTTATTTTCTCTAAATCCGGCGCATTGCAAAGTTGGTAATTGAACGCGTATCTGCTAAAAAAAGTTTACGTAACCCAAATGGATTTTTGCCTGGCGTACGGCAAACGGGTTGTTGTCTTGTTTTCCAATAGCGTAGGAGATATTAAAGATCCCGGCCTTGGTTTCAAATGCCAATCCCAACCCAAGCCCCAGGTAAATGCTGTTTAAACGATATACGGGCACATCATTTTTTGCCCAGCCGCCATCAAGAAATGCAAAGAGATAAGAATTCATTCCGATCAGATAGCGGTATTCAAGACTGCTCACCGTATACTCGCTGGCGAGAATACTTTCCTCGTCAAATCCACGCAATAGTTTATACCCCCCAATCTGAAAAAGCTCATTCCGGAAAGTATTGGCGCTCTGATACCATCCTGCATTTACGCCCAACCTGATCGTGGAAGCATGGGACAGGCCAAAATAATGCGCTGCCACCAGGTTCAGCCGGAACTGATAGGAGCTTAGCCGGAACGTATCATAAAGCGATCCGTAATCAAATTCCGGATCAGAAGGATCGACCAGCTTACTGATCTGGCTGTTCTTTTTCACTTTTTTTGTTCCAACAGATCCGGTAAACAAAAACTCATTGCCCCGTACCGGGTTAAACCGGTAATTGGTATTATTGATTTCATAGGAAGCTCCCACACTCGTGGCACTCACATCGGCGATGGCAGGCAGCCTTCGGGTGGAGACCACCTGAAGGGTATCCACATTCAGCAGGCTGGAACCCGTGCTTTGAATAAACACCGTCCCAATATGGCTGGGTGAAGAAGAGAACTGAATACCCAGTGTACCCTGGGTGGTTAGAAAAGAGGAATCTTTTTTATACAGGGAAAAGGCGGCATTTACACCATACGCCGAGTGAAAAAGATAGGGTTGCTGAAAGTAAATATTAAGCCTGGGTGATTTTGCCTGCAGCTGCTGCCAGTTCAGACCAATGCTTTCGCCGTTGCCAAATGGATTCTTAAGATTGGCGGTTGCTTCACCGGTTACCAGCAGTTTGCTACTGCTGAGCTGATCATTATTGGGCAGAAAGCCAACCAGCACGTCAATCTGGCTGCTCCGCTTCGGTTTGAGATAGAGATCCAGTATGGATCCGGTTCCCAGCATGGTCACACTCCAGGGATGATCTTCCTGAACATAGGGCAGCTCCAGGATCCGTTTGCTGATGGATTCCAGTTTGTCTTTCCGGTAAATACTGCCTTTGGGAATACCCAGGTATCTCTCCATAAAAGCGGAAGAAATCCTGGACGCACCGTAAATACGAATGCTGTCGATCTTATACAAAGGGCCTTTCTCTATTTTCAGGATTGCACTCAGCGCTCCCCGTTCTATACTGATGCTGTCCAGGGAAATCCGGGCAAAAGGATAACCATTGTTCTCAAGATAGTTAAGCAACAGCAGTTCCCCGGACTGTATTTTATCCAGCCGCGCCGGCTTGCCCGTAAGTTTTTTGGTGGTCCAGCCTGCTTCCCGCAGCATGGAAGCATCCCCGGGCCTGACCCGGATGGACGACCAGGAAAATCTGTCCCCGATATACAGCTGGATAAAGGTATAGGTTGAGTCAAAGTGAACGCTGTCTATGGACGCGGACGCAAATCCCTTATCCTGCAAAAGGCCCGGGAGCAGGTAGACGTATTCGACACATGCATTCCGGTCTTTGAATGATGCCGGTATACCCAGAGCTGCAATGGTAAGGATGGAATCCGGGGACTGCAAACTGATTTTCAGCGGGTATTGGGCATATGTATTTAAGCCGGATGCGATCAACAGTGCAAGCATGCAGCCATATAATCTTAGTTTTGCCATTCGCACTCAGTAATCATTCATAATATTCGATAAAATTCGCCAAACGGCATGGCAGGTATTTATATCCACATCCCATTTTGTAAACAGGCCTGTCATTATTGTAATTTTCATTTCTCCACGTCCCTGGCAATGAAAAACGATTTTACAGCCGCTTTATTGAAGGAGATCAGCCTTAGGGCAGACTATCTGGAGAATGAGCTGGTGGAAACCATTTATTTCGGCGGGGGCACCCCCTCTTTACTGGCCGAAGGAGAAATACTGGAAATCCTGCAAAGCATCCGGGAGCATTTTAAAATCGACGCTGCCGCCGAGATCACCCTGGAGGCCAATCCGGATGACGTTGATCCGCCTAAATTGGCCTGCTGGAAGAATGCCGGCATCAACCGGCTGAGCCTGGGCGTTCAATCTTTTTTCGGAGAAGACCTGCTCTGGATGAACCGCGCCCACGATGAAAAACAGGCGGTCCGTTCCGTTCTGGATGCGCAGTCTGCCGGCCTGGACAATATCAGCATAGACCTGATCTATGGATTGCCGGATATGACGGATGAAAGATGGAAAAAGAATACGACAACGGCTGTTTCCCTGGGAGTGCCCCATCTTTCCTGTTACGCGCTTACCGTAGAACCGAAAACGGCCCTGCAGAAAAAAATCAAACTGGGTAAAATGCCGGATATTGTGCAGGAAGATCAGGCCCGGCAATTCCTGGAAGGAATTCAATGGCTGGAAGAAAGCGGGTATCAGCAGTATGAGATCTCGAATTTTGCACTGCGCGGAAAAAGGAGCCGGCACAACAGCGCCTACTGGCAATCCGGGAAATATCTCGGCCTGGGTCCTTCCGCTCACTCTTTCAATGGGACTACCCGTCAGTGGAATGTGGCCCATAATGCACGGTATATTCGTTCGCTAAACCAAAATGAATTGTGTTTTGAAATAGAAACCCTGAAACCGGCTGACAGGCTGAATGAATACATCATGACTTCCCTGAGAACCATGGAAGGGCTGGATCTGCAGTATGTATTAAGGACCTTTGGCCCGGAGAAAAAAAACCTGCTGGAAAAAAATGCATCCCGATATATCAGCGCAGATCAAATGACCGGAAATGATGAAAAATTAATCCTTACCCGCGCGGGGAAATTGTTTGCAGACGGAATTTCAGCGGCCCTGTTTTTCGAATAACGGTCAACGGTCACCCGTCAACCTTAATCTTATGAGCCCGATCATTTTTGCCCTCGTGAATCCTCTCCCACAGATATCTTATCAATTGAGAGAGCGAAAGTGCCGCCACCATGAGGAGGATGGCTGTGAACCCAAAACTTTGAAAAGATAGCGGCATCATTTGTTTTTGCTTTATATATCAGACCAGCAAAGCTTCAATAAGTTTAAACCCTTCCTTCACATGAACAGCTTCCCATAAAATTTTATACACCGTCTCGGCAATCGGCATGTCGGCCTTCAGTTGTTGGTTGATCCGATAAATGCAACTGCTCCCGTTATAACCCTCGGCCACCATATTCAATTCGAGTTTTGCAGCATTCACGGTATATCCCTTGCCAATCATATTGCCGAAGGTCCGGTTGCGGCTGAACAGCGAGTAACAGGTAACCAGCAAATCGCCCAGATACACGGAAGCCGCATAATTCGCACTCTTTTTCACCGGTCTCGAAGCATCGTCGTCGTGTATGCCCACCTCAATATGACGGATACCCACTTTGTGCAGAAACCCAGCCATCTCATCGGCACAATTGGCAATAAAAACACTTAAAAAATTATCACCGTATTCCAGTCCGTGAGCCATCCCCGCTCCCAGGGCGTAGATATTCTTCAGCACAGCAGCGTATTGAACACCATAGATATCGGTATTCGTAATGGTATTCACATATCCCGTTGAGAAATTAGACGCTATTTCCAGCGTAGGAGTAACATGCAGACCCGAGAAAGTGAGATAAGATAATTTTTCATCCGCAATTTCCTCTGCATGACAGGGCCCCATCAGGGTGAAATACTGATCTGTTTCAAAACCAAACTGATTTTTGAGATACTCGTTCAGCAGAAGGTTTCTCCCCGGAAGAATGCCTTTGACAGCAGACAGGATTTGCTTCCCATTGAAAACAGAAGCCGGAAGGGGTTCAAGAATTTTTTCAATATATGCCGAAGGCGCAGCCAGGATCACACAGTTGGAATCCCTGATCACCTGTTGAACGCTGCCACTCAGCTTCAGCTTGCCGGTATCGAAGTAAACCGAGCGGAGATATTGCGGGTTATGCCCCTGGCTTTCGAGGTGCCGGAGGAGGTTTTCATTCCGGATCCACCAGTTCAACGAATGATGGCTGTCTGTAAGGATTTTTGCAATGGCTGTGGCCCAGCTTCCGCTCCCAATGATTCCAAAACGCATCTACGCCTGAATTTAGCGTAAAGATACAGTCTTTGTGAAGGTCATTTTTTAGTCTCAAACAGTTTATCCTTCGGTGTTACGATAACTTTTGTTCCGTCATTGAGAATTTTGCTTACGGTACCGTAAGGCCCCGTGATCACCTCATCGCCCTCTTTCAATCCCTGCACAATTTCGATGTAGTTGATATCCTGGATATCTGTTTTCACTTTCACTTTCTTAACGGTTTTATCCGGTTTAAGAAGAAAAACCACTTCATCCAGGTCGCCGCCCGAACCAATGGCCTTACTGCCTGAATTATCATTGTCATCAGCGCCTTTGGCATCTTTAGCAGAAGCCGCGGCGCCTGCTGTTTTTTCCCGGGTGGTTACCGCATTGATCGGAACGGAGAGCACATGAGCATGCGTTTTTGTTTGAATATCTGCGCTGGCGGTCATTCCCGGCCGGAATACCAGACTCCTCGGCCTTTTGGGATCAATCAGATCCTTATAAGAATTCGGGTTGAGCCGGATATGAACCTTGTAATTGGTCACGTCGTTATTGGTGCCTCCGCTGCTGGAAGTGGCGGCCGCGGATGTAGCCACAATGCTGCTGGCAATCTGGGTAACGATGCCGGTAAATTTTTTGTTGTTATAAGCATCCACCTCAATGATCGCTGAATCGCCCAGAAGAACTTTCGGAATGTCGTTCTCGCCCACATCCACGATGGCTTCGATTTTACTCATATCGGCTACCCGCATCATTTCCGTTCCTGCCATCATGGAATTTCCCACCACACGTTCTCCTTTTTTAACACTGAGCAGGGAGATCACCCCGCTGATGGGAGAGGTAATGGTGGTGCGGCTTACATTTTCTGACTGGATAGCCAAATTTGCTTTGGCGCTGGCCACAGCAGCCATATTGCTATGTACACTCTGCTGGGCCGCATTGTAGTTTGCCTCGGCCGTTCGCAGGGTTGTTACCGCCGTCTCAAATTCAGACTGCGAGATCACTTTTTGAGCAAGTAATTGTTTCTGGCGATCATACTGTGACTGAGCCGCGTCCATACTGGCTTTTAAACCAGGCAGCGTAGCAGCAACATTAGACACCATGGCTTCCTGCTGTTTCACCTGGGCGGCAGCCTGGTTTTCCTGATTGGAATAAATGTCTGCATAGATCTTAGCCAGTTGCTGACCTTTCCTCACGCTATCTCCCTCCTGAACATTGAGCTCAACGATCTCGCCGGACACATCCGAACTCATTTTCACTTCTATTTCCGGATAAATCTTTCCGCTGGCTGTGACCGTTTCAGTTATGGATCTAAATTCTACTTTTTCCATGGACACCTTGACCCCTTCCTCCTTCCCGATCACGCCGGCTTTTTTGAGAATAACCAGCACAATCACGATCACGGCAAGACTTATGATGATCCACAGCAATTTCTTCTTCATACAGACAGGTTGTTAAGGTTTTTTATAATTTAATCCCAAGACCTTTATAATATTCGAGCACTTTCATCCTGAACACATAATCGTATTGGGAAATGAGCACGTTGATGCGGGCCGTAAAAAGATTATTCTGATTGGTGAGGTAATCGATGGTATTCAGCATACCGATGTTATAGCGTTTGGTAGACAGATCAAAAGATTTTTCCGCCACCGCAACTGCTTTTTTATTGGCATCGAATTTCTGAAGGGAGGCCACCGCATTATAATAGGACTGGTAAATATTCTGTTTCAGGGTGAGCAGATCATTATCCTTGGTCAGCTCGGCCGAAATCACATTTAATTGTGCCTTTTTGAAATTAGTACGCGATGAGTTGCCGTTAAAAATCGGAACATTCAGTTGCAGTCCCACCTGCTGACCGAAATTATTGTTCAATTGGGATCCGTATCCGTTAAATGCTTTCCCTATAGGCTGGCTGCTGTAAGTTGTGGTGGCATAGGGTGCGTATACGGGATATTGGGTGTTGGTCAAACCATCCAGTGCATAGGCGCCTGTCTGGGCAATCGACTGATTGATATTTATCTGCTGAAGGCTGTTTGCAAAATTATCTCCCAGTCCCGCAAACGCCGTGAGGGTTGGATAAAGCAGGCCCCGGGCAAAATCAACATTCTTCCGGGCCGCACTGATTCTGAGATCATTCATTTTTTGCTGGGGGAAAGTGCCCACAGCGATCTGATAGACAATATCCGGCTGGAGTGAGGAAATAGGTTCTACCGGAATGGTTTCCACTGGTGGCGTGTCCAGGTCAAAAGGCGCTGCTGCGTCAAGATTCAGAATGGCTTTTAACTGAAGGCTGTTGATGTCGTACGTTTCCTGAGCACCGATTACGGCAGCCGTGTCGGTGGCGAACTGCACTTCCAGCTCTGCGGCATTTAATTCGGGAACCGATCCGGCATCCACGAGTTTACGGGTATTGTCCAGTTGTTTTTCCGTCAATGCCAGCTTTGTTTTTGCCAGCGTCACTTGTTCCCTGGCCAGCAGGGCCTGTAGATAAGCCGCAGCGACATTCAGGGTAACATCATTTTTAATCTTGTCGATATTCACCACCTGCGCCTGATAAAAATATTTATTGGATTCCGTCGCGCGGCGTAAGGCAAACCAGTTGAAAAGCGTGATGCTTGCATTAATATTAAAACTCTGGAAAATAGCCTGGGTGTTCTCATAGATATTCGTCGTTCTGTTAATGGACCTTCCAAAGTTCAATCCAATAGGCGTACTGAAATTGGCAGTTCCGAACTGTGTCCATTTAGACTGTTCATAAGTGAGCTTGGCTGTACGGGAATCAATATCAGCCTGTTTAATGGAAATATTATTGTTCACCGCATATTCCACACAACGGCGGAGGCCCCATTTATCCTGGGCGGCAGCATTTAAACAGAAGGTTAGGGAAAGTAGGAATAAGGTTAGTATCTTGGTCGTTCTCATGTAAGAAATTTATTGGGAGGTCCTCCCCATCACACCTTGCCGGAGCAAAGGGTAATCAGAAATATTGCTAAAGTAAAGAAACCATTTTCATTCTCAGTCAAAAAAAGCCTAAAATCAAGTTAGAATGATCGCCCGAAGGATTGTTCCAAATCCCGGATGAGATAGTCCGGGTCTTCCAGGCCCACGTATAAACGGAGCATCCGGTGGTCGGGATTGCCACGCTCGAACTGTTGGTTTTCGAGGACAGCACAGCGGGGAAGGATCAGGGATTCGTGGCCGCCCCAACTAACGGCCATCATAATATGTTTAAGGCCTTCACAGAAGCTGACGATCTGCTGCCGGCTTTCTGCTTTTACATAAAAACTGATCAGTCCGCAGGCATTTTTCATTTGATTTCTGGCCAGCTCATATTGCGGGAAACCCGGGTCCAGCGGGAAAAGCAACCGCTCCACCCGTTTGTTCTCCCTGAGGTAATCCAGTACACGCCATGTGCTCGCGGTAATCCTGGACATCCGGGATTCAAGTGTTCGCAGACCGCGGATCAAAAGCCAGGCATTGAAGGGTTGGATACCGCTCCCTACGGCAAGGTATTCATTACTAAATATTTTTTTTATCCTGTCTTTTGACCCCGTGAGTATTCCGCCCAGCGTATCGCTATGCCCCCCGATATATTTCGTTGCCGTTTGCATGCAAAGATCGATTCCCAGCGGTATTGGCTGCTGATAAAGCGGACCGCAATAAGTGTTATCCATTAGTGTGGTGATCCCGTGTTTTTTTGAGAACCCGGCCACCCCGGCAATATCCTGGAGAGCATAAGTCCAGGAATTAGGACTTTCCAGGTAAATAAACCGGGTGTTTGGGCGTCTGGCTTTTTCGAAGTTTTCCAGAACGGTACCATCAATGTATGTTGTTTCCACGCCAAAGCGGGATAGCGTATTGTCGAAAATCCTTTTTACCCATCCGTACGGGTTTTCCACTGAAATAATATGATCCCCGGATCGGGTACTGGCCAGAACAGCCGCGAAAATGGCAGCCATGCCACTGTTAAAAACCAGGCAATCTTCCGCCTGGTCCAGGGCAGCCAGTTTCTTCCTGAGGATTTCCACTGTCGGGTTCTGCCCCCGGCTATACAGGTATCCCCCATATTCATCTTCAAATAATTTTTTTAGTTCGTCCACTTTCTCTACCCGGAAATTACTGGTCTGCATGATGGGCGGAGCAACTGCATTGAAGTAATTCCCCCGCTCTTCTCCCAGCTCATTGATGATGTATGAAAGGTCCAATTTGAGAATGTGCTAATGTGCTAATGTGAAAATATGGAAATGTGATAATACTTTGCCTGCCGTAACCTTTTCACCCACCGAAGCTTTAGCGTAGGTTGGTAGCGAAGGCAGAAAAAAATCAAGTCAGGCACCGCTCGCAAAATTAGTTAAAGATTCCTTCAATTTTGGGAAAGGGGAAAATTAGAATAAGACAAAGCATTATCACATTTACATATTTTCACATCAGCACATTCTCAAATTTCTCCTCATTTCCACATTAGCACATTTCCACATTATCACATTAACCCCAACCACTGCGCATACACCTCGCTTTCCCGCATCAACTGCTCATGGGGTCCTGATGCGGCCAGCTTTCCTCCTTGCAGCAGAAGTATCCGGTGACAATATTTTATCGTTGTCAATCTGTGCGCAATAATAATAATGGTTTTCTTCCGGGAATAAAACCATTGCAGTGTTTCCAGCACTTTCTGTTCGCTTTCGGGATCGAGCGAAGACGTTGCTTCATCCAGGATCAGAATTTCAGGATCCCTGTACAAAGCCCTGGCCATAGCGATCCGCTGTTTTTGCCCGCCGGAAAGATTGGCCCCCTGCTCCCGGATCTCAGCCTGATAACGTCCCGGAAGTCTGTCGATAAATTCATGCAGCCCCAGACGTTTACACAACTGCAGTATGCTTTCCATATCCGGCTCATCGTCACCCAGGGCAATGTTGGAAACAATCGTTCCCTGGAAAAGATCCGTTTGCTGGGGAACCGGCGCGATGATCCTGCACAAAACGGCGTGATGTATATACCGGATGTCTGTTCCGCCAATGCTTATATTTCCTTCAGTCAATGGATATAAGCGTTGCAGGAGGGAAAGCAGGGTGGATTTGCCGGAACCGCTCTCTCCCACGATGGCCGTTATCCGGTGGTGCTCAATGGTAAGATCCAGTCCGCAGAAGACCTTATTCCCCGGTCCATAGCGAAAATGCACATTTCTGAATTCGAGGTCTCCGGCCGGAATCACCGTCATACCCAGCGTTCCGTCTTTTTCTTTTTCTGTTTCGAGATCAATGATTTCAAAAAGACGGTCCGCCGCAATTATTGCGTCCTGCATTATCTTATTTGCTCCGATCAGCGCCTGAACGGGGGTTGTAAAATAGGCTGCCAATGCATAAAAAGACAACAGCGCCCCGGCAGATAGTTGCCGGTCCATCACAAAATAACTTCCCGCCCACAGCAGGATGACGGTTATCAGCCGGGTGTTTAATTCAGAAATATGATTCAAGACCAGACCTGCCTTGCCGGTTTTATAAACAGCCCGCATCAGCGGGATGAATTTTTTTTCGGTTTGCTGATTAAAATAATGCTCCGCGCCAAATCCCCTGATGGTACCGATCCCATTTACACTCTCCACCAGCTGACTCTCCAGGGCCGACCCGGTTTCCATGATGCTGCGCTGCCATTTTGCATTGATCCGGTTACTGATGATGTATAAGATTAGGTACAGGGGAATCATCAATAGCATGACCAGGGCCAGCTTCCGGTAATACAGGAACATGACTGTTATGCTCAGGAACAGGCTGAGTGCATGGATCACCAGTTGTAAGGCCGTGTCATTGATAAAAGTTCTGATTTTCACGGCATCATGAACGCGGCTTATGATTTCCCCAACCCGCATACTGTCAAAAAATGCTTGCGGAAGGTTTAGCAGATGACGGTAGTATCCGAGGATCAGCTGCGCATCTATTTGTTGTCCTGTTCTCAATGCCAGCAGCGATTTGAAGTAACCGGCCAGCATTTGAAAGGCCAGAATGACCACCATGAGCAGTCCAAGCAGACTCATCAGTTTCCTGTTCGCATCTGGAAGTACAAAGTCAATGATCTTCTGTACATATATTGAAGTTGTCAGTCCGAGGATCGTGTATATCATTGCACCCAGCAATGCCTGGAGAAGTATGCTCCGGTGAGGACGAATCAATATCCAGAATCTTTTAAAAACCGGCTCATACCGGCCACCCCCGTGGAACCCGGCCAATGGTAACAATATTAAAGCCACGCCCGTCCAGAGCTTTTGAAATGCAGGCAATACCTGCCTGATGATCTTTCCCCTCGCCGGATCCATATACATAACCCGGTTTTGCGTGACCCTGTAAACAACCACAAAATGCTGTATCCCGGATTCAAGGATCAGGTGAAAGATTGCAGGCAGGGGGATCTCTCCAATATGTTCCTGATGCGCCTTAACTCCCCTGGCCTGAAAATTCATTCGTTTTGCGGCTTTCATCAGGCCATATAAACTGGTGCCCTGTTTATCTGTCCCTGCCCACAGACGGATACGGCTCACGGAAATGTGCAGGCCATGATGCGCGGAAACCGAAGCCAGGCAGGTTGCACCGCAATCCGTGGCATCCCTTTGCTTCTGGAGAGTTCCCTTTTTCATAACCCCGTTTTTTCGCGCGTGTCGTGCTGACTTTCTTTAAAAGAAATAAAAAGGAGACTTTTTCAAGTCTCCTTGCTGATGACTAACCCAACGCTGCATAATATACGCGCTGGCCTGAATTCGACACATCACCGGTAATGCCGTCAACAAAACTGCCCAGCATATAACCGATCCAATACCAGGGGCTCTCCCCGCCACGGATCATTCCACAGGATTCCACGGAGAGTTCCTGCACGTTGGGCAGGGACTGATTAAACATCGCTGTTTTCATTGTCAGGGTTTTTTAAATGAATAAATAAAATCACACAGGTGGACCATGATAAATGCCCAATCGGCTTTTATGTGATCCTGCGTTTCGCAAAACACATGGATTTCAGAAATCCCATATTGAAGAAGCAAAATAGGATGAAAGAAAGCCGAAAAAAATACCACCATGTGGTAGTTTTTGGAGGAGTGTAACGGAAATGTACAACCGCATTCAGGCAGGAGAACCGGACTTTCTTATGCCCGCGCCGGCAAAGTAGATGATCATGAACAAAGCCAGCACCCCCAGCGCGGTAAGGGCTGTTCCCGGCCGGTCAATAAAAATGCTCACCGCCACATATACATAGGCGGAAATAAAGATCAGGGGCATCAGTGGATATATTTTCATCCGGTAGATGGAACTGCCGGGTGGCTGCACTTTTTTCTTTCTTAAAATAAAAATAGTGCCTGCAGAGGCGGCCATCCCGAAACAATCCAGGAATATCGTAAAGCTGAGCACTTCATCAAACGCTTTCGCCCAGAATACGACAATAACACAAACGGCTGTAAAAGCAGACAGCGAAGAAAATAATACGCCATGGGGACCAAGCCGCTTTTTGAAAACGGCCGGAATCACGCCGTCCACACTCATGGCATACATCACCCGGGGATTGCTCAGGAGCAACACGTTCACATAAGCCAGCACGGAAAGGAATAATAATATAGAAAGCACTTTCCCCGCAACATTCCCGAATACCTGAGCCGCCATCACGGAGGCAATTCCCGTGGAAGTTCGCAGCCCTTCCAGCCCGATCACTTTCATATAAGCATAGTTAACGGTCAGATACAACAGGATAATGAGACTGATGCCCAGGAAAATGGCCCTCGGTATATTTTTGCCGGGATTGGAAACATCAGCACCGAAATTGATGGTCTGTTGATAGCCCCCGTAAGTAAAAGAGACCGCGATCAGCCCGGTGCCAAATCCTTTCAGATAGGCCAGCCAGCCGGGAGACAGATGCCGAATGGCGGGAATCACCGGCGCTGAGGCGCTGGCAAAAAACAAGGGCGATATGAGGAGGATCACCAGCGAAATCTTGATCACGGTAAGCACATTCTGCGCACGCGAACTCATCTTCAGTCCCAGCAAGTTCACGCCGTAAAAAATAAGTATGGAAAGAATGGAAATGGCAATCTGACGGTTTTGCAATATATGCGCATCCTGAATATGGGGGAAAAGAACACCCGATATATATTCCGACCCGATGAGCGATGCGCCGGCCAGGGAAGCCGCATTGGATATGAGGATGATGCAGTTGATGGCAAAGGCGATGGAAGGATGGTATCCGTACGAGAATATTTTGTAATAACCCCCGGTTACAGGCAACCGCGAACCAATCTCTGCATAGGTAAGCGCTCCGCAAAGCGCAACGACACCGCCGATGACCCAGGTAAAAAAGAAAAGAAAAGTATCCGGGACCGCCCGCGCCACATTGACCGGCGTCCGGAAAATGCCCATACCAATCACCAGGCTAACCACAATCATGGTACAATCAAAAACGCCCAGTTTGGAATCTTTCTTCATACTCGTTTATTCCGGGCAGCAAAGGATTGCCGGAGTTCATGGATAAGTGGTTAAGATAATGAAATATTCTTGTCTACTTTTGCCCCGGAATAAATCATTACAGATGAGAACGGGGATCATATTGGCCGGCATGATGATTTCACAATTTGTCCATGCGCAGCGGGACAGCACCCGGTTACCCGATTCGCTGGACCGGAAAACACTTCAGGAAGTAGTGGTGAGCGCTTATGAACAAAACCGGCGTCTTGCAGACGTACCCGCAGCGATCGGCGTGCTCACGCCCGCCCAGTTCAGCCGGTTTGGTAACATCAGTATCGTCTCTGCTTTCAACAGCATTCCGGGCGTTCGCATGGAAGAAAGATCGCCGGGCAGCTACAGACTGAGTTTTCGCGGAAGCACCCTGCGCTCTCCGTTCGGAGTCCGCAATGTGAAAGTGTATCTGGATGGTATTCCATTTACCGATCCGGGCGGAAATACTTACCTCACCCAGCTCTCTCCATCCAATATCGCGTCACTGGAAGTAATCAAGGGACCGGCCGGCAGCTTGTACGGCGCAGGCACCGGAGGCGCTGTGCTTATCAAAACCATGCCCGGCAACTGGCAGCCGGGTTTTTCTGCAAATTATACCCTGGGCTCCTACGCCACAAATGCCGTGAATGCACAGGTGCGGTTCGGCGACGCGGCTAATGGCAACAGCATTAGTTTCTCTCATCAGACCTCCGGCGGATACAGGGATCATACGGCGTTGCGAAGGGATATGGCCATCTGGGAATCGGTACTTAAAAATACAGATAAGCAAACCCTGAGCAGTTTTGTTTCTTATGGCGACCTGTATTATCAAACACCTGGCGCCCTGACGCTGGCTCAGTACAATGCCAATCCCAAACAGGCAAGGGCTGCCGCCGGCGGAAACCCATCTGCTCAACAATGTCAGGCTGCTATTTATCAGAAAACTTTTATCGCCGCCATTTCAAATACCTGGCATTTCAGTGAGCATTGGCAGAACAATACAAATTTTTATGGCGCTTATACCAATTATCTCAATCCCACTTTTCTGAATTATGAGATCCGGAATGAACCGCATTTTGGAGGAAGAACACTTTTTACTTATCAGCAGGGCATATTTCAGCTGAACCTGGGAGGAGAAGCACAGAAGGGATTTTTCAAAACGGAGGATTTTGGAAATACGAATGGATCACCGGATACGGTTCAGACGAACGACAATATAAACGTGTGGACCTACTCGCTTTTTGCTCAGGGTAACTTTCAGTTTATGCATGGATGGCAGCTTACCGCCGGCGCCAGCTTTAATAGATCGTTTATCGGCATCAACCGCTTGTCGGTTCCCGGTTTCATTCCACGGAATAAAACATTCAGCAACCAACTGGCGCCCCGCGTAGCCTTATCAAAAAAAATCACGCAGGACCTGCTGCTGTATGCCAGTGTTTCCAAAGGATTTTCTCCACCGACAGCTGCCGAGGTGCTGCCTTCCAACCAGAGCATCAACACCGACCTGCAGCCAGAACAGGGAACAGACTATGAAGCCGGAATAAAAACCAGTTTTTTTAACCGGCGTCTCTATGCTGAAGTGATTGGATTTTATTTTCAATTGCAGCACGCTATTGTGGTAAGGCAGGATGCTTCAGGTTCCAGTTACTACATTAATGCCGGCGCTACCCGCCAGAAAGGCATAGAATCCCAGCTGACTTACCAGCTACTTTCTGCCCCGACCGCTGCTTTTACCAGTGCCCGCATCTGGTTGTCCTACACGCTCGACCGGTTTACGTATGATGATTTTCAAAAGAATGCCATTAATTATTCCGGAAATCATTTGCCTGGCATTCCGGATAACATCGTGTCTGGCGGACTCGATCTGTTCAGCACCACGGGCCTCTTCTTTCATCTCACTTATTATTACAGTGACAAGATGCCGCTCAATGACGCCAATTCTGCCTATGCCGGTTCTTATCAGTTGCTCGGCGGAAAAATCGGTTATACAGCAAATAAGATTAAAAAAATAAGCATATCTGTTTTTGCCGGCATTGACAATGCTTTCAACAGCAGGTACAGTTTAGGAAACGACATCAACGCAGCCGCGAACCGTTATTACAATGCCGCTCCAGGCGTTAATTATTTTGCCGGGCTGAGCATTTCCTGCAATAAACCCAGGCATTCATAATTTCTTTCCGGAATTTATTGCACTCCATTACATTTGCACAAATCTGGTCCCCGCGATGTCGGGGTTAAAAGGGAAGTCCGGTGTAAAACCGGCGCTATCCCCGTAGCTGTGAGTTCTGCCAGGCGAAAAGCCTGAAATTGTTTACACCCGGCCACTGCCTCGTTGAAGGTGGGAAGGCAGTAAACAGAGAACAAGCCAGAAGACCTGCCAGGTTAATTTCTTTATCACTGAGCTTTCGGGTGAAAGGCCGGAGATGCAGGTTTTGCAATCATGCGCATGATTCAAAACTTTCATTTCTACTTATTTCATTGGATCGAAAGCTTATTCTTCTTAACCAAAACAATTAAAACGAAGAATGAGCATGAAAAAAATTTACTTCCCGCTGCTGGCGGTCTGTTTTGCCGTTCAGGCAAACGCACAAAAGGATTCGATAAAATCGAATCAGCTGGATGAGGTGGTGGTGACGGCTTCCAAAACCAATCTTAAACAATCCCAAACCGGTAAGATCGTTACCGTTATTGATTCCAAAACCATCCGGGATAATGCAGGGCATACCCTCACCGAGCTGCTGAATAATCAGGCCG
>JAUZOD010000078.1 GCA_030706635.1 Bacteroidota bacterium | reverse complement strand
TCGTCGGCGGTGATTCGCGGGTTGATCAAAATAAAATCCTCTTTATTTGTCCTGTCCACCCATTTATACGAGATCGCACAGGAACTAAAATCCTATCCCAACATCTCCTTTAAATTCTTTGAAACAAACGTCAGCGACCATCAGCTGGAATTCAATTACCAGCTGCGGGACGGTATCAGTAACGACCGGATCGGCTACCTGATCCTGGAAAGGGAAGGGGTAGTGGAACTGCTGGACAGGTCCTGAATCCTGACATGATCAAAGCCATTATCTTTGCAGCGGATTCTTCTAAAACTAAAATGATTTATATGCGACTGCCTTATCAGAAATGGATGTTTCTGCCCGTTTCCATGCTGATTTTTTTATCCTGCAGTTCTCCCGTTCCGCCGGCGACATCCGATACCGGCACTTCCGATAGCACGGCAAAAACCCCTTCCATCAAGACAATGGAAGTGACTTATACAGCCGACACCCTCCCATGCCGCGGCTTTATTGCTTATGATCAGAATCACCAGGGGAAAATGCCCATCGTGGTGGTGGTTCATGAATGGTGGGGACTTACCGACTATGTCAAATCCCGTGCGAAACAATTGGCGGAACTTGGCTTTTTTGCCATTGATGCCGATATGTTCGGCGATGGAAGGACCGCCACTACACCTGCTGAAGCCATGGCATTTACTAAACCATACTATACCCATCCTGCAATCACCAAAACAAGAATTGATGCTGCAATTGCAAAAGCAAAAACATTTCCACAGGCAGACAGTTCCCGGGTGGCTGCCATCGGTTATTGCTTCGGCGGTTTTGTCGTGTTAAACGCGGCCAAACTGGGTGCGCCGCTTCAGGGAACAGTAAGCTTTCATGGCGACCTCAGCGGACCGGCCCCGCAGAAAGGCGCTATAAAAGGGGAAATCCTGGTCTGCCAGGGTGCAGACGATTCATTTGTTCCGGAAAAAGCCCGGGCCGCTTTTAAAAAGTCCATGGATTCCGCCGGCGTCCACTATACTTTTATCAGCTACGCAGGGGCCGAACACGCTTTTACCAATCCCGAAGCGACCGGACTGGGGAAAAAATTCAACCTGCCCATCGCCTACAATGCCGCAGCCGATTCGGCATCCTGGAACGATATGAAAGTATTCTTTAAATCAGTTTTGAAATAGGTCCGTTTAATATTTGGGTTATACAGCGTACTCTATTACTTTTGTAGAATTCATGAAACCTGCAACACCAGTCCGCCGTTTTGTCTTTTATCGCCTGGGGCGATGTTGTTGTAAGGACTAATCCATCGTTCCCACCTTCCCCATTCTATTCGGTATTATTTTAATTATTTAAATTCATTATTATGAGTTCCCCCCTCCAATTCGAAACATTGCAATTACATGCCGGTCAGCAACCCGATCCTACAACCAAATCGAGGGCTGTTCCGATTTACCAAACCACCTCTTTCGTTTTCGACAATGCCGAACATGCTGCCAACCTTTTCGGGCTTCGTCAGTTCGGAAATATTTATACCCGCATCATGAATCCGACAACGGATGTATTCGAGCAACGCATTGCTGCGCTGGAAGGCGGTGTAGGCGCGGTGGCCACCAGCTCCGGACAGGCTGCCCAGTTCCTGGCGCTCACCAACATCATGCAGGCCGGAGATAATTTTGTTACGTCTTCATTTCTTTACGGAGGAACCTATAATCAGTTTAAGGTCTCTTTTAAGAAATTAGGCATTGACGCCCGTTTTGCCAACGCAGACGATCCGGAAAGCTTTATTCCGCATATTGATAAAAATACCAAGGCCATCTATCTGGAAACCGTAGGCAATCCCAAGCTGAATGTTGCCGACTTTGATAAACTGGCGGCCATTGCCAAAGAATATGATCTGCCGCTGGTCGTTGACAATACTTTTGGCGCTGCAGGATATCTTTTCAAACCTTTCGAACATGGGGCGAATGTAGTGGTGGCTGCGACCACCAAATGGATCGGGGGCCATGGAAACAGCATCGGGGGAATCGTAGTGGATGGCGGAAACTATAATTGGGGTAATGGGAAATTCCCGGCATTCACCGAACCGTCAGAAGGTTATCACGGATTGAAATTCTGGGAAGTTTTTGGCGAAGGAAATCCGCTGGGTTTACCCAACGTGGCCTTCGCGATCCGCGCCCGTGTGGAAGGACTCCGGGATTACGGCAGTTGCCAGAGCCCGTTTAATTCTTTCCTCCTGCTCCAGGGGGTGGAAACGCTCTCCCTTCGTGTACAACGGCACGTGGAAAATACGCTTGCCCTGGCCCAATGGCTGGAAAAACATCCGCAGGTTGAATTTGTTGACTATCCCGATCTGCCTTCGAGCCCTTATAATAAGCTGGCCAAAAAATACTTTAAGAAGGGATCCGGCGGCGTACTGAATTTCGGTTTGAAGGGAGGTAAGGAAAATGCGAGCAAGATGATCGACAATCTGAAACTGGCCAGCCATCTCGCCAATATGGGAGACGCCAAAACCCTGGTGATCCATCCGGCATCCACGACGCATGAACAACTCAGTGAGGCAGATCAAATAGCTGCCGGCGTAAGGCCGAACCAGGTGAGGGTAAGTGTGGGTATCGAACACATTGATGATATCAAGGCAGATTTCCAGCAGGCATTTGATAAGGTTTTTTCAAAAGAGAAAGCAACTGCCTGATCAAATCTTAACCTATTGACAGCATCCGTATATTCTCACCAGTCCCCTTTCGCCCTGGAGTCAGGTATTAAACTGCCGGGATACCATCTGGGTTATCATGTATTTGGAAAACTGAATGCGGATAAATCGAATGTGGTATGGATATTCCATGCACTGACAGCAAATAGTAATCCTGTGGACTGGTGGCCGGGCCTGGTGGGTCCTGGGAATCTGCTGGACCCGGAGAAATATTTTCTGGTTTGTGTGAACATGCCGGGAAGTTGTTATGGCAGTATTGGTCCGCTGGAGAATGATCCGGCTACGGGCCAGCCCTACTATCACGATTTCCCGCTGTTCACTACCCGGGATATGATCCGGGCCTATCAGCCACTACGGGAATTGCTGGGCATTCAAAAAATAAAAATAGGCATCGGCGGTTCCATGGGCGGTCAGCAATTGCTGGAATGGGCCATCGAAGAACCGGAATTATTTGAACATATCGTTCCGATTGCCACAAACGCCTTTCATTCTCCCTGGGGAAAAGCATTCAATGCCAGCCAGCGGCTCAGTATTGAACTAGACCCAACCTGGCTGCAGCGCCATGTACAGGCGGGTATCGAAGGAATGAAAGTGGCACGCGGACTGGCCCTGCTTTCTTACCGGCATCCCGAAACCTATGATCTGTATCAGAATGATGCGGACATCAACTCCCTGGGGCCCTACAGAAGCGAATCCTACCAGGCATACCAGGGGGAAAAACTGGCCCGGCGGTTCAATGCCTTCAGTTATTATCGCCTCTCCCAAAGTATGGACTCCCATCAGGTGGGAAGAGGACGCGGAAGCGTGCTGCAGGCCTTAAAAAAAATTCGGGCAAGGACCCACGTGATCAGCCTGAAATCGGATCTTTTGTTCCCGCAGAACGAACAGATTTTTCTGGCTGAAAATATTCCGGGCGCTGCTTTTCATTCGATCCATTCTGTATATGGCCATGATGGCTTCCTGCTGGAATATGAAGCAATCTCGGCCATCATCCGCGAATTTATCCGGGAACCGGATCTTTCTTCAAGGACGCCATATTCTGTCGGATAATTTTTTTCCCGTCGTCAATGCCCACTATTTGTCAACTTTTCTGAACCGTCCGGTTTCGATGGATATTCTGTTGGTATTTTAATCTACCTTCCGGTACGAATGCCAATCATCCCTACATGAAGATAAAATGGCGGTTTCGTCGCTATCTAAAAATATTGGGACCGGGACTAATTACCGGTGCAAGCGATGATGACCCGTCTGGTATTGCCACGTACTCCCAGGCCGGCGCCGCTTTCGGACTCCAGCTGTTATGGATGGCCCCACTTACTTTTCCGCTGATGGCCTCGATGCAGGGCATGTGTGCCCGGATCGGCATCGTAACCACCCACGGGCTTACCAACACCCTGAAGAAATTTTATCATCCGCTGATCCTTTACCTGATGCTGATCTTCAGCATTCCCGCCATCGTTTTAAATATCGGATCTGATATTGCAGGCATGGGCGCGGTGAGCAATATGCTGATACCGAAAGTGCCCGCGGCTATATTCAGTATCCTGTTTACCGCGATACTGATGATTTGTATTGTCCGGTTCTCTTACCAAAAATTAGCCCGCATACTCAAATGGCTTTGCCTGGCGATCCTGTTGTACCTGGTCGTTCCTTTTCTCGTAAAAGTAAATTGGAAGGAAGTACTCTTAAACACCTTTGTTCCCGCCGTCCATTTCAATAAAGACTTCCTGGAGATGATCGTCGCCCTTCTCGGAACTACCATCTCTCCCTATCTTTTTTTCTGGCAGGCCACGATGGAGGCAGAGGACGTGAACCATAAGGTTAAGGTAATTGTTGACAAACGCATCCTGGGAGACATGGCGGCAGATGTGAATATCGGTATGTTTGCCTCAAACCTGGTGATGCTCTTTATCATTCTGACTACCGGCGTCGTACTGCATAGGCAGGGCATGACCCAGATTAATACTGTTGATCAGGCCGCCGCGGCCCTGGCCCCCCTGGCAGGGAAACTTTCCTATTTATGTTTTGCCCTTGGTGTTATCGGGACGGGATTCCTCGCGATACCCGTGCTGGCCGGATCTCTGTCCTATATGCTGGCCGAAACCTTCGGATGGCAACAGGGCCTGGATAAAAAATTCCATGAAGCCAAAGGATTCTACATCGCCGTTCTTTCCTCCCTCGCCGTTGGACTGCTAATCAATTTCTCCGGCATGAGCGCCATGAAAGCGCTTTTCTATACGGCCATTCTGTATGGACTAACAGCGCCTGTGATGATCGCCGTGGTTTTGCATATCTGCAACAATAAAAAGATCATGAAAGATCATACCAATACCCCGTTATCGAATATTCTCGGAACGATCACCCTGGTACTGATGACCGTCGCGGCTGTGGCGCTTATTTGCTTTATCTGAAGCAGATGCAACATTTCGACCACAAATATTGTCAAATATAAAAATGATCCCATATGAGACAAATACTCTTTTTTGCTCTGATCATGGGGTTGACTCCGATCGCCTGTAAAAAATTAAATACATCCTGTCCGACCGCAACTTCTTTAGATGGCACATGGAGAATGGTGTCCGTTAAAGACAATACATCAGGTTTGATAACCACCAAGCCAGCCACCATTCAAAATGATGTTGACATAACATTTACTTTCACCAATCAGACGACCGGCAGTTTCACTGGAAATACACCAACCAATGATATCGTGAAGAACGACTGTTCGATTGGCACAAATCAAACCATAACCATTCCTGCTTTGGCCATGACAAAAGTTGCAGAAACATCCTGGGGAATTTTATTCGTTGACAATATTCGCGCTTCCCGGGAATATAATTTTGGAACCGGAGGCTTACTCAATATCACGACAACAAATAAGACATTATCATTTCGCAAACTATAGAATGGATCTTAGTTTTATAAAAAGCTACCCCAACAGATCTTTCAAATATGCGGGCTTCTCCCGCCTAAGTGAAGCCTGTTCATACGCATACGCCATCGAAATCAATGCAGGTTCAGTATACGCCCCGCTACAAAAAGAAACGCCAACAGGCAATCCATGAACCAAACCCATGGGCACGGTAATATGCGGAAACCCGGTAATGGCTGCCGGCGTTGACATGCCGGAACCATTATCATAATCACCATTCACCAAATCTATGCAGCAGGCTGGTCCGTTGGTGATGCCGGATAAAGCATCCAGTTTATTGGCGCTCATCAGGTCAATAATGATTTTGCGGAAACCCAGGGTTTTAGCAAGCGCGTCCAGGTATTCTTCGCTCTCCAGGTTTCCTTTGCCTTCACTTTCAATCAGCGTTTCCTGTTTAAAAAATGGCATGGCCCTGGATTCATTGGCCAGGTTGAAGGCAATGAGCTCTTTCAGGGATTTAACCTGAGATTGGGATGAAGCCAGGTAACGGTTCAGACCATCTTTAAACTCATACAGCAGCACCTGGAATTCTGAATGACCCAATTCTTTCAGCGGACTCATCAGGTCCACTTCAATCACTGTAGCCCCCTGCGATTCCAAAACTTTTATTGCTTGTCGCAACAAAGCGGTAAGATCAGGATTTCCCTCCAGATGGGATTTCTCTATACCGATCCTCTTAGCTTTCAATCCCCCGGGGTTTAAAAATGATGTATAATCCGCAAGGGCTTTGCCATTGCTTTCCTGCGTTATATGATCCGCAGGATCAACACCCGTTCCGGCACCCAGTAAGATCGCGGCATCCGTTACTGTTCTGGCCATTGGGCCTGCCGTATCCTGCGTTGCGGAAATGGGTATGATTCCGGAGCGGCTCCACAAACCCACCGTTGGTTTGATGCCCACCAGACCGTTCACCGATGAGGGCGAAACAATAGAGCCATCTGTTTCCGTGCCCACGCTCACCGTACACAAATTCGCAGCAGTAGCAGAGCCCGAACCTGCACTGGAGCCGGAAGGATTCCGATCCAGGATATAAGGGCATTTTGTTTGTCCCCCGCGGCTGCTCCATGCGCTGGTGGAATGGGAAGAACGGAAATTGGCCCATTCACTCAGGTTGGTCTTTCCCAGCAAAACCACGCCGGCTTTGCGGAGCTGATGGATAATAAATGCATCCTGTTTCACCACATTACCCACCAGCGCCAGGGAGCCCGCGGTGGTCATCATCCGATCTCCCGTATTGATATTATCTTTTACGAGCACCGGAATGCCATGCAGAGGCCCTCTTATTTTTCCCTGCTTCCTTTCATTATCCAGCGTTTCCGCAATTTTGAGTGCATCGGGATTGACCTCTATTACAGCATGCAAACGGGGCCCCTGCCGGTCAATTTTTTCGATCCTGTCAAGATAATCCTGTGTTATGGAAACCGAGCTCGCTTCACCCTGCTGCATTTTCTTTTGCAATTGCGCGATGGAAATTTCTTCCAGGTCAATGGCCGGAAAACCTTGTGAACGTAAAGGTTGTTGCGGAAAGCCGGCGGAGGCTCTTAATGAATTCATCCCGGCGGCTGTAAGGCCAAGACCGGTCAGTGAACCGGCGCGTAAAAATTTCCTCCTGTCCATATTATGGTTTACTTAAAGTTAACCAAATTCCTACGAGTTGACAGTCGCCCGGCATGAGAAGATTAATCCTTAAAGAAGCAAAAGTGAATGGCTGATAAATATCAGACGCGGATCCGCAACAGAGTCCGTCAACCGTCAACTGTCAACCTACTTCCACCCTCCACCCAAAGCCCTGTACAATTCTACTTTCGCATCCAGTTCCTGACGCTGAATGGAAGCCAGGTTCAGCTGTGCTTGTAATGCGTTTTGCTGGGCAGTGATCACTTCCAGGTAGTTGGCCATATCGGATTTGAACAAAAGTTCCGCGTTGGAAACGGCCGCCTTCAGGGTATCTGTCTGGGCATGGGCAATCGTTTCCTGATCTTTGAGTTTTTCTATCTGAACCATCGCATTGGTTACTTCTGTCGTGGCTGTTAAAACCGACTGGCGGAACTGGATCACGGCCTGTTCCCTGTCCAGCTTCGCTATTTCAAATTTGGTTTTCAGATCCCTTCTTCTGAAAACAGGTTGAATCAGCGTGCCGGTGGCCAGTCCGAATAGAGAATTCGGAATATTGAACCAGTTGCTGGCTTTGAAAGATTCCAGACCCGTGCCCGCCGTAAGGCTGATCGCCGGATACATATTGGCCTGCGCTATACCCACCTGGGCGTTGGCAAATACGAGTGCCATTTCATTCGCCCGCACGTCGGGACGGCGGCTCAGCATAGCCACAGGCAACCCGGCCGACAAGCTATCGCTGAACTGAATATCATTCAGCACCTCGTGCCGCCGGATGGTATCGGGAAGATTTCCCGTAAGCAGCTGGATGGCATTTTCCTGAACAGCGATGCTTTGTTCGAGTTGCGGTATCAGTAAAGCGGTGCTTTGTTTTTGTGATTCTGCCTGCTGAACGGCGAGATAAGTCACTTCCCCTGCATCATACAACAGGCCGGTGAGCTTTGCAAGATGTTCATTCAGCGCCAGGGCCTGTTTGGAAACAGTCATCTGCTGATCCAGCATCAGCAGATTAAAATATCCCTGGGCAATATCTGTTACCAAACGGGTCTGAACGGCTTTTGCTGCTTCATAGGATTGCAGGTATTGGGCCATCGCAGATTCTTTCTGCCGGCTGATCTTTCCCCAGATATCGATTTCCCAGGTCATATTCAGGGAAGTGATGTAATCTTCGATATAACTTTCCCCCAGAAAACTATTGGCGCTGATGCCATTGAGACTGTTTTCGGAGGGCCTGTTAATTTGCGCGTTCACCTGCAGATCCAGTTGCGGATACCATAATAGTTTCGCCTGTTTTACCTGTTGCTGCGCCACGCCAATCCGGTTCAGGGCAAGCTGCAGATCATAATTGCGATGGATGCCGCTGTCGATCAGCTGCCGCAGTTCGGGATCGGTAAAGAAATTATTCCAGTTGATATCCGCCATGCTGCTGGTATCGGAATAACTCTGCTGATGCCCGAACCTGTCTGGCAGCGCCACTTCCGGCCGCTGATAATCCTTTCCTGTTCTGCAGGAAATACCCAGCAGCACGAGTGTAAAAAAAGACAGGTATTTGGATAAAATCCTATTTTTCATCCGATGACTTTTATTTATTTTATTCCGATTTAAGCTCATATTTTTCACGCAATGGTTTCGGCTTGCCGACAACCTGTTCCTGGAAATACTGGAAGATCACAAAGAGCACCGGTATAATGAACACGCCCAGAAAAACACCGGTGAGCATGCCGCCTACTGCGCCCATACCGATGGACCGGTTGCCCAGCGCGGAACCGCCCGTGGCCCAGGTTAAGGGAAGCAGGCCCACGACAAAGGCAAAGGAGGTCATCAGGATCGGTCGTAAGCGAAGCCTGGCCGCTTCCAGCGCGGATGCCGTAAGGGCCATGCCAGACCTTCGCCTCTGTACTGCATACTCCACGATCAGGATGGCATTCTTCGCCAGTAATCCGATCAGCATGATCAGCCCCACCTGCACATAAATATTATTTTCAATACCCGCCAGGTTGATGAAAAGGAATACGCCCATGATACCCGTGGGGATGGAAAGCAATACGGCAAAGGGAAGAATATAACTTTCATATTGAGCCGACAATAAAAAATATACAAACACCACGCTGAGTATAAAAATCAGCGTCGTTTGACTGGTGGCTCCTGTTTCTTCACGCGTCATCCCGGACCATTCGTAAGAATAACCGCGTGGCAGATACTCCCTGGCCGTTTCCTTAATGGCCGTGATGGCATCACCGGAACTGAATCCCGGTTTTACCGTTCCGGTTATCGAAACGGAGTTGAACAGGTTGGTGCGGTTTACCGTTTCAGAACCATAGACCCTTTGCAGCTGCACCAGCGTACTGATCGGAACCATTTGTCCCTGGTCGTTCTTCACAAAAACGCCATCCAGGGAAGCAGGGTCTTTGCGGTAAGCTGCGTCTGCCTGAACGATCACCCGGTAATATTTACCAAAGCGGTTGAAATCGGAGGCAAAGCTGCTTCCGTAATATACCTGCATGGTGGCCAGGATATCACTAACGGACACGCCCAGCTGCTTTGCCTTCGCATCGTCCACATTGAGCATATATTGCGGGTTGGACGTATTGAATGTGGTAAAAGCATAGGCAATCTCCTTTCGCTTCATCAGGTCGCCGATAAAGCCATTGGCAACGGCTCCGAGTTTTTGCAGAGATCCGCCAGTGCGGTCCTGCACGATTACTTCGAAACCACTGGTATTTCCGAATCCCTGAACGGTAGGCACGGTGAATACAAAGATGCTGGCTTCCTTGATCACAGACAGTTTCTGGTTGATGGCCCCCATCACCTCGGTAATGCTTTTTGCTCCGATCCGCTGTGCCGGCGGTTTCAATTTTATAAATCCCACGGCATAAGCCGAACTGGTGGCATTGGCGACGATATTCAGTCCGTTCACAATACCCCGCCGCTCTACACCCTGCACCGTGCTAAGCAGACTGTCCACTTTTTTTGTAACGGCTTCCGTTCTGTTCAGCGAGGCGCCCGGCGGCAGGTTCAGCGACAGCAGCACAAAACTCTGATCTTCCGTGGGAATGAATCCGGATGGCGTAGTGTTCATCATCCAGATCATCGCCAGCACCACAACGCCCAAACCCAGGAGGGCAATCCATTTGCGGCGGATGAGAAAAGCGACCGCATGCGAATACCGCAGCGTGGTGGATTTGAATCCCGCGTTGAAGGCATCTCCGAACCTTCTGGCAAACCCGCGTTTCTTTCCATCTTCAGTATGATGATTATTCTTAAGGAACAGGGCGCAAAGTGCCGGGCTCAGTGTAAGTGCGTTGAGTGCGGAAATGAGGATCGCGGTAGCAAGGGTAAATGCAAACTGCCGGTAGAATACCCCCGCGGGTCCCTGCATGAATCCCACGGGAACGAATACCGCGGCCATCACCAGGGTGATGGAAATGATCACGCCGGAAATTTCATTCATGGAGCTGATGGTCGCTTCCCGGGCTCCGTGTCCCGTTCGCTCCATCTTGGCATGCACGGCTTCGACCACCACAATGGCGTCATCCACCACGATACCGATGGCCAGCACCAGGGCAAATAAAGTGAGCAGGTTGATGGTGAATCCAAACAAGTGCATGAAAAAGAATGTACCGATGATGGCTACGGGAACGGCAATGGCCGGGATGAGTGTTGACCGGAAATCCTGCAGAAAAAGGAAAACCACAATGAACACCAGAATGAATGCTTCCAGCAACGTTTCTTCCACCTGGTGGATGGATGCATCCAGAAAATCTTTTGCACTGAACATGGTAAAATAATGAATCCCCTTGGGAAAATTGGCTTCAGCATTTTTCATCACTTTGTCCACCGCAATCAGAATATCGTTGGCATTGGAACCGGCTGTCTGAAAAATACCCATGCCGGTACCCGGTCTTCCCTGGATTATGGAACTGGAACTATAGGAGAACGACCCGAATTCCACGCGGGCCACGTCTTTCAGCCGGATCACGGAACCGTCCGCCCCCGCCTTGATCACGATATCTTCATAATCCTTTTTCTGGGAGAGCTTTCCTTTGTATTTCAGGATGTATTCAAAAGATGCCGTACTGCCTTCGCCGAACCGGCCGGGGGCGGCTTCCACATTCTGGTCGTGGATGGCGTTCAGCACATCCTGAACGCCAAGATTATTCGCCGTGAGCCGGTCGGGCCTCAGCCATATCCGCATCGAATAATCTTTGGCGCCGAATACCTGGGCCTGTCCCACGCCCGGCACACGCTGGATTTCCGGGATGATGTTGATCTTGGTATAGTTCTCCAGGAATTTTTCATCATAGGCGCTGTCTGTACTGTAAATGAGCGGCACCATGATCATACTGTTCTGCTGCTTCTGGGTGGAGATACCCGCCTGCACCACTTCCTGCGGGATCTGACTAACGGCCTTGGATACCCGATTCTGTACATTCACGGCCGCGAGATCGGGGTTGGTGCCGAGCTGAAAGTAAACGTTGAGCGACATGCTCCCGTCGTTGCCGGATGTGGAGGTCATATAGGTCATGTTCTCCACCCCGTTGATGGCTTCCTCAATGGGCGTGGCCACCGCACGCGCAACCACTTCTGCATTGGCGCCTGGATAAGTGGCCGATACATTCACCGTGGGCGGAGCAATATCCGGAAACTGGGTGATGGGCAGCGCAAACATGGAGATCAATCCCAGCAGCGTGAGTATGATGGAGATCACGGTAGATAATACCGGTCTTTCAATAAATCTTTTAAACATCTGAATACAGTTTGTCGGTAATGAATGAAAGCACGGCTGCCCTACATGGGTCTTGCTTTGACGAGACTGTCCAGGGACATGGTCTGCGGAATAATCGTGGCGCCGTCCCTAAGCCTGTCCACACCGGCATACACGATCCGGTCACCCGGCTTTATGCCCTTGCTTACCAGATAATAATTCCCCGTTCTGCCGGCGATATCTATCGGAACGCTGCTGACCTTGTTGCTGTCTCCCAATAAAAAAACAAATACTTTTTCCTGCAGATCGAAAGTCGCTTCCTGCGGAACCACCATGCCGGAAGACACCACCGTGGAAATGCGGATCTTACCGGTATTGCCCGACCGGAGTCCGCCGTTGGTATTCGGAAAACTGGCGCGGAACGGAATAGATCCAGCCCCGCTGGTAAACTGTCCGGACACCACTTCCACTTTTCCTTTTTCCGGATAGACGGAATTGTCGGCCAGGATCAGCTCGACGGGCGGCATTTCCTTTACTTTTTCCGCAATCGTTTTTCCGGGATACTGTTCCTTAAACCGCAGGAAATCGGTTTCGCTGAATGAAAAATAAGCCCGGATATCCCTGACCTCGGAAAGAATCGTGAGCGGCTCGGCGGTGGATACACCAACGAGGCTGCCCGTTTTAAAATGTATCCTTCCGATATATCCATCTACCGGAGCCGTGATCAGGCTGTACCCGATATTGATCTCTGCGTTGGCCACCTGTGCTTTTGCCTGGGCAACACTGGCAGCGGCAGCATCATAGACGGCCTGCGCCGATTTCAACTGCACGGGAGACACCACATTATTCTGAACGAGGGGTTGCAGTTTAGTTACATTGATTTCCGCACTGGCCAGGTTGGCCTGCGCGGCAGCCTGCGCGGCTTTTGCATTGTTGAGCGCTTCCCGGTAAGGAAGGTCATTCACATGGAAGAGCGGCTGACCCTTTTTCACCTGGGTGCCCTCATCAACATAAATTTTATCGAGATAGCCATTCACTTGCGGCCGGATCTCGATATCCTTGCTCCCTTCCAGGGAGGCGCTGTATTCCTGGTAGCTGGTAAATGGTCTGTCAGATACAGTGATCACCGGAAGAGCGGGCGTCGCAGGCATATAGCCCGCATTTCCTTCAGAACTATGGCAGGATTCCAAACCCAGCCATACAAATAAAATCAGCGTGCCTGCAAACAGGTATTTTCTCATAATCAAATTTTGTCGGGAGTTCAATTCTCCCGGTTTAACAACTTAAATCGTTTATCCTATGGCGTCCGGGGACTAACCTTCCAGGTTCTTGATGAATCCGGAAACAGCATCTTCCAGCACCAGCTTGTTGAGCGTATCCTGGGCATGGGCGCTACCCATCATTTTAATCGATACCAACCCGTGCAATACTGACCAGAAGCTGTGATATTTTAAACAGGCATTCGCCTTTTTCTTCCCATTGGCTTTTATCATCCGTTCGATGGGTTCCATCACCAGGTTCCGGAACGCGCCTTTTTCCGGAACACATTTATCCAGATCACAACAGGGCATCCCCAATCCAAACATCAGCTGGTAATATTCTTTGTTCCGGAAAGCAAAATTCCAGTAGGCGTCCGCAATGGCCTGCAACTGGGATGCCGGATTTTCTTCTTTTTCCTTTGCGTGGATTAATTTTTTCGTTAATAATGCGAACCCCTGCCTTGAAAATTCCAGCAATATGGCTTCCTTGTTTTCAAAATGGTCATAGATTACGGGCACACTATATTCAATGGCCTCCGAAATCTTGCGGAGCGATAAAGCATGCCAGCCCTCCTGTTTTACCATCTGCCAGGCAGTATCCAGGATCATGATCCTCAGCTCCTCTTTCTGACGCAATTTTCTTTCTGCAATCCCCATATAGCGGATTTACCTAACACCGTTAGCAAAAGTAATGATGTTTTATAAAGTGGCGAAAAATACCGGCTGACCGGTTATAAAAACAGATAAGTGGTCAGGACTTCAGAAATTCCAGCACCCGGTCAGCAAAGGCTTTTGTGGCGGAAGCGCCGTTGTGATCGCCCGGCACGTTCACATAAACCGAATGTGGAATCAAAGCCTGCAGTGCTTTTGCCGAGCCATTGGTACTGTCGGCATCGCCGCGGATCAGTAAAACGGGCTGTTTTATCTTTTTCAGATCCTCCGCAGCTGTGAACGGTTGTTGTTTTTGCATGTACGCGAGGGAAACGGAATCCAGGTTTTGTTTTCTGACATAATTTTTCATTCCCTCGAAATCGGGTGCGGGCGCATGAATCAGGGATTCATAGAGAGCCTTTGGCAATTTCCAGGCCGTATCCGTGAAAGCCGCACCCATACCGCCGATCACGGCCTTGTTCACCCGCGGATCATTACGCAATACCCGGGCAGCGATGATGGAACCGCGGGAATAACCGATCAGGTCATAGCGTTTTATCTTCAGAAAATCCATGAGCCCCAGGATATCCCGCGATTCGGCATCCCGGGCATAGGCTTGTTCCTGGTGGGGATGATCCGATTTCCCATTGCCCCTTAAGTCAATCAGTATCACCTGGTAACCCTGATCCAGCAATTTTCTGTACAGCTCGGTATGCTTCCAGGAGGAACCGTTTCCCATAAATCCATGCAGTAATAAAACCGGTTGTCCGTCCCCGTGAACTTCGAAATAGATCCTGGTTTTATCAAAGGAGATATAATACCCTGAATCCGTCTGGGGTATGGCAGCATGCGCCCAGACTCCGCCAAGTGTGCGCATGCAGAAGAATAAAAGAAATTCTGCTATGAAGATCGGGGCTCGGAAGCGCATGAGCCGGGTTTTGATTTCCATAATATCGATTGAAAGAAATCTATTTCTTCTTCCAGGCATTCCGCAAAAACCTCAGCCAGTTGCCATGCGTGAGCTTTTCAACATCCGCAGCAGAATACCCTCTGGCTTTCAATAAGGATGGAAGTTTTTGCAGGTCGGCGATGGTATCCATATCGTAAGGCGACTGCTCCGTACCAAACATGCCATCCAGGTCGCTGCCGATGGCCACATGATCACAGTTCCCTGCGATCTGGCAGATATGATCATAGTGATCGATCAGCCGGTTCAGGTCGGTTCCCGTTGCCTTTGGAAGTGAAACGCCGCGCAGCCAGCCTTCCGTGAGCATCCACGCATCGAGCACACCGCCGATAACCGCGCCTTTTTCAATCAGTATTTTTATTTGGCCGTCAGTGAGCTGCCGCTGATTTTTTACGAGGGCGCGGCAGTTGTGATGACTGGCCCAGATATTTCCGTTAAAAATATCCATGGCTTCTGTGAATCCTTTATCCGTGAGATGGGTTATATCCAGGATGATATTCAGCGAATCCATTTTTTTCAGCAGCTTTTTTCCCTCTGCACTGAATCCATCTTCTGTTCCGGTGCCACCGGCATAACGGCCCGCACCATAATGTGCGGGTCCCAGGGCGCGCAGGCCGTAAGCATGTGCTTTATCCAGATACGAAAGATCCACGAGGGAGTCGGCGCCTTCAAGGCTCAGGATAAACCCCACGGGCTTCTGCTGATCGGCTACCGCACCATTGTTCCAAACTTTCAGGTGCGTCTCCAGGGAATTCAGATCTGTGATCTGAACCATTTCCCCTTCTTCGGTCATGGTCCTGTACCAGGCAAGCTGGGCTTGTGTTTGCGCCCATGCCTGTTCGGGAGAATGCCAGCCCGGCAAGGGGCTGCCTTTTTGCACGAACCGGGCGATCTGGGTCGCAACCACCAATCCGATCTTTCCCTCACGGAGAGTAGGCAGGGATACCATATTTTTTCCGCGGTCCGGTTTATCACTGAGACCGGATTCCCGTTCCCGGATCTCACGAACGGGCAGTTTAAGGTTCCTGTTCCATTCCATCACGTTCATGGCGA
>JAUZOD010000077.1 GCA_030706635.1 Bacteroidota bacterium | reverse complement strand
GGTTAGTTTTGATGCCGCTGAAAGTAAACTGAAGGCCCTGGAGGACGCGGTGATTTACCGGGCCGCGATTCCTTTAATCAATTGACAGTGGACAGTGGACAGTGGACAGTGGACAGTGGGGCAGCAAATGTCGGCGATTTTCTATGGAAAATTGTCCACTGTCAACTGTCAATTAATTAAATTTGTCCATTGTGAGCTGTCAATTAATTAAATTTGCAGCTATAAATTCATGTGATGAAGCAAACAAAAACGTTGATCTGGTCTTTTGTTCTCCTGGTATTCATTGCCGCCATTTACCGGATCATTCCCGGACGCCCATATGGATTTGCGCCTCAGTGGGCAATGGCTGTTTTTGCCGGTGCAGTAATTAAGAACAGGAAATGGGCCCTGATCATGCCGGTACTATCTATGTTCCTCTCGGATTTGCTATTTCAGTTGCTTTATATGGGCGGCTTATCCGATATGCCCGGTTTTTATGAAGGTCAATGGCAGAATTACATTCTTTTTGCCTTGCTGGTCTTTATCGGATTTGCGATAAGGAAAATCAGCGTACTCAATATTGTGGCGGCATCCCTGGCAGCTCCCGTTGTTTATTTTCTGCTCTCGAATTTTATTGTCTGGTCCGGATCGGGAGGAACCCGCGGACTGGGTAGACCCATGACCTGGCAAGGGCTGATGATGTGTTATGCCGATGGTTTACCTTTTCTACTAAATAGCCTGATCGCCACCCTGGTTTTTTCCACTATATTATTTGGAAGTTTTGTTTTGATTATGAAGAATAAGGAGCGGTTGGTAAGGGTTGACCGTTGACGGACTTTAATTTGGGATTCGCAATAGACATCGGTCAACTGTCAACCGTCAACGGTCAACCATTTCAAAGCCTTCGTCCTCCATCAACCCTCCTCCATCCGCAGCCTGTGTAGCGAGTTCATCGCAGCGATTATTGTGCGGATTGGACGCATGGCCTTTTACCCAGTGAAATTGAATATGATGGTGCCGGGCGAGATCCGCGAATCGAAGCCAGAGGTCTTTGTTCTTTTTCCCCCCTTTAAAGTCTGTTGCAATCCAGTTTTTTAACCATCCCTGTTCAACCGATTTAACTACATATTGGCTGTCTGAATAGATATGGACCTTCATACCGTCCTTTTTCAATGATTCCAACCCGGCGATCACCGCCATCAGTTCCATGCGGTTGTTGGTGGTTTTCTTATAACCTGCGGATAGTTCTTTAACATGCCCTTTCCACATCAGCAGGGTTCCGTAACCCCCCGGGCCGGGATTTCCTCTTGAAGAGCCGTCTGTATAAATGATTACGGGATCGTGATGCACCAGGAGATCAATTTTTTCTATTTCGTTTCATCCATTGTTAAGCGGAATGGCAATAAACAATTTTTTTTAAAAGCTGCCGATTCCTATACCTGAAATACGCCGGTTTTAAATTCATTTAACTTGGGATTGTGATTGGCGGCTTTAATTCCTTCAGAAAGTAAACGTCGTGTTTCCAGCGGATCGATCAGGGCATCCACCCAGAGCCTGGCTGCGGCATAATAAGGGCTGGTCTGCTTGTCGTAACGGTCCCGTATGGATGCAAATAATTTTTTCTCTTTTTCCGGATCCACCGGCTCGCCCCTGGATTGCATGGAGGCAATCTGGATCTGCAAAAGTGTTTTGGCTGCCTGTTCACCGCCCATCACGGCGATCCGGGCAGTGGGCCATGCTACGATCAGCCGGGGATCATAGGCTTTGCCACACATGGCATAGTTGCCGGCCCCATAGGAATTTCCGACGATGACGGTAAATTTGGGCACTACCGAATTGGCGACGGCGCTCACCATTTTTGCGCCGTCTTTGATGATTCCTGAATGTTCACTCCTGGACCCGACCATAAACCCCGTCACATCCTGGAGAAAGACCAATGGGATTTTCTTTTGATTGCAGTTCATAATGAATCGGGCTGCTTTGTCTGCGCTGTCGTTATAGATCACCCCACCCAGTTGCACTTCACCTTTTTTAGTTCTCACTACAATGCGTTGATTGGCTACCACACCAATGGCCCACCCTTCCATGCGGGCATATCCGCAAATGATGGTCTTGCCATAATCTTCCTTGAATTGCTGAATTCCCGGAGCATCCACCACCCGGTTGATCACCTCGAGCATATCATAGGGCTTCGAAGGGTCGGAGGGAATCAGTCCGTATATGTCTTGAGGATCTTTTGCCGGGGCAGCGGCATTGATCCGGTCAAATCCTGCAGATTGCGTTTGATGCCCCAGCGTGGCCATCATTTTTTTTATCTGGTCGAGGCATTCCTGTTCCGTTTTGAATTTATAATCAGCAATACCGGAGATGGCGGTGTGGGTAACCGCACCACCGAGGGTTTCTGTGTCAGTGGTTTCACCAATGGCGGCTTTCACCAGATAGGGACCTGCGAGGAATATAGATCCATTGCCTTCTACCATCAGCGTCTCATCGCTCATTATCGGCAGATATGCCCCTCCGGCAACACAGGGTCCCATAACGGCAGATATCTGGGTGATGCCCATTGCGCTCATCCGGGCATTGTTGTAAAAGATCCGTCCGAAATGTTCTTTGTCCGGAAAGATCTCATCCTGTGCGGGCAAAAAAACCCCGGCACTGTCCACGATATAGATCACGGGCAGGTGATTCTCCATGGCAATCTCCTGCATGCGAAGATTTTTTTTACCGGTGATGGGAAACCACGCACCGGCTTTTACCGTTTGGTCATTGGCCAGGATCACGCACTGGCGGCCACTCACATAACCTATGCCGGCTACGGTTCCTCCGGCCGGGCAGCCTCCGTATTCTTCATACATCTCATATCCGGAAAATGCACCTATTTCAGTAAAGGCGGATTTTTCATCCAGCAGGTAGGCAATGCGCTCCCTTGCAGTGAGTTTATTTTTTTCGTGCTGTTTGTCTATCGATTTAGTTCCTCCGCTGAGCGCAATCTTTTGAAATCTGTTCCGGAGCAGGCTGAGAGACTGCTTCAGGCTATCTTCGTTCCTGTTGAAATCAAGATCCATAGCTACTGGTATATGCTGCAATAATAATGTATTTTTAAGGGTATGCAATGGAAACGGTTCGCGCCCTGGTTGCTTCCGGTTATACCCGCAGTCGGCATTAAAATATTTTCTTTTTTTCCCGATGCGGTTGAAAAATACTATTCCAACGGACTTTATCCCTTTCTCGCGCGCCTGTTGCGGTTCGTATTTGGCTGGATTCCGTTTAGCGCCGGTGATATTTTCTACGCCATTATTTTTATTTATCTGCTGATATCGATCATTCGTTTTTTTAAAAAAGTCTTTCAGCAGAGATTGCACCGGCAATACCTTTTTTATGCCTCTGGACGGCTGCTCACCCTTTTCCTTTGGATCTATGTGGTCTTTAACTTTTTGTGGGGACTTAACTATGACAGACCCGGAATTGCACAGCAGATGCACCTGGAGTCGAAACCTTATTCCACAGATGAGCTTAAAACTTTAATGAGCGCTATTGTATTCAGGATAAATGCCCTGGATTCAGCATCCAGGTCGTTCAGGGAAGCGCTTCACCGGAAAGGATGGCTGTTTGCGGAGTCTGCTGACGCTTATCGTAAATATGCAGCGTATGATGATGCATTTTATTATCGCACACCCTCGGTAAAACCATCGTTGTTCAGTTATCTGGGAAATTATTTTGGGATTGGCGGATACTACAATCCTTTTACCGGCGAGGCACAGGTGAACACCACCATTCCCGTTTTTACGCAGCCTTTTACCACCTGTCACGAAATCGGCCACCAATTGGGATATGCCAAAGAGGAAGAAGCTAATTTTGCAGGTTTTCTTACGGCGAAAACCTCCTCCAATCCAGCCTTCCGGTATTCGGTTTACGTGGACCTGTATCTTTACGCCGGCAGTGAGTTGTATGTCAGGGACTCCACTGCGTTTATTCCTTACCGTGAATCCCTGAAGCCAACCGTGCGCCAGGACCTGCGGGAGCTGAAAACGTTTTATAAAAAATATGAAAATCCTTTCGAGCCTGTCATCAGGAGGCTCTATGGTGATTACCTGAGAGCTAACCGGCAACCTCAGGGAATGAATTCCTATGATGAAGTGGTGGGCCTTGCTGTCGCTTATTATAATAAATTCGGACGGGAAGCTTTTTAAAATATATTCTTCCACATCATGCTTTCGACGGGCTTGTTTGACTGCCCGCTGTATTTGGCATCTTTTTTCTGGTTGTATTTCACTTCAATTTCGCCGAGTACGGGAAAATAGATCAGCTGACCGATGGGCATGCCGGCATAAATCCGTACAGGCTGTTTAACGGATATTTCCAGCGTCCAGTTGCCGCAAAAGCCCACGTCTCCTTTTCCTGCGGTTGCATGGATGTCAATACCCAGTCTTCCGGTGGACGATTTTCCTTCCAGAAAGGGTACATGTTCATGGGTTTCCGTGTATTCTGCGGTAACCCCTAAATAAAAGATATGAGGATAAAGGACGAACCCTTCCGGCGGAATTTCAAATGATTCAATTTCATTATGTTTTTTGGCATCCAGGATATGCTCCCGGTAGGTAGCCAGCCATTTGCCCAGATGAACATCGTAAGAGTTGCTGCCCAGGCAACTGCGGTCGTACGGTTCAATCTTAATGCTGCCTTTTTCTATCTCCTCCAGAATACGCTGGTCAGATAAAATCATTGGGTTTGACGGTTTATTTGTTTATTTGTTCCGGTCTTCGGCCGCAACGGAATGCAGGCGAATTTCGCGATAAGCTTTTTTGGGATGCCTTTATTTTATCAACATAATATCAACGAATCTACGAGACTGGCCATCTGGCATATCGAAGAAGACGAATCTTTTTTTTTGAAAAGGGTGCCACTGAAAAGGGATGTATCTCATCCGCAGAAGCGGCTTCAGCATCTGGCCGGACGGTATCTGCTAACGGAACTGTTCCGGGATTTTCCGCTTTCCGAAATCCTGATTGCTGATACCCGTAAGCCCTACCTGCCTGATGAGAAATATCATTTTTCCATATCCCATTGCGGGTTTTTCGCGGCTGCCATTGTGAGCAGCCGGTACCGGGTGGGAATTGATGTGGAGCATGCGGGTCCGGGGATTGAACGCATCCGCGAAAAGTTTTTATCCCGAAAAGAACTCGCTGTAGCCTTCAATGGCCTGGATCGTTCGGGTCACAGGCTTCGTCAACTGACCCTGCTCTGGTCGGCCAAGGAATCTGTTTTCAAATGGTACAGCCTGGGCAGCGTGAATTTCCGGGACCATATCCAATGGGTAGAGCCTTATTTTCTCCGGGCCGGCGGAGAATTTGGACAGTTGAGTTTTGCGTTTCGCAAGGAAGGGGATCAGGCCCTCGTTATTCATTATAAGCTGTTTAGTGATCTGGTGATGAGTTTTGTGTATTCTTAGGGCCGGTGGGCCGGAAAACCCTGAAACAGGCACTGCGCGCAGCCTGTTTATGACAATTAGGCAGTTGTAATGAACCGGGTTATTCAATACCCAGGATCTCATCGCTCTCGTCCAGCAAGTCCATGCTGATGGAGTCCTGTCCCGCAATACCTTCCACAGAACCCTTAATGTGGGCGGCGTTCAGCAATACCTTTTCCAGTTGTTTTTCCCTTGCCTTCCATAATTTTTCCATGGTATCCCGTTCCCGCTGAATGGACATTTTCATAGAAGAAAATCCTTCGCGGATGGCTTTCCATTGTTCACTGAATTCCGTACCGGTCAGGTAGTCGTACAGCAATTGCATTTTATCTCCTTTGTTCTGTTGCGTTCTGGCAGCCTGGAAGATCCGGATAATGCCGTCCCGCAATACCATCGAAAGCGCTTTGACTTCAGAAAAGCTGCAGATCCATACGCCGTTCTTCTCTCCGAAACATTCCATATCCCTGGGCATAACCCGGGTCACCAGCACCGCGAGGTGCGCACCCTGCTGACGCATATCATGCTTCAGTTTGTCCACCCAGTCGCCTTCAAAGTTCTTTGTTCTCTTGCTTTCATAAATAATTTTTCCGCATTCCTGTCCGAGTTGGTTTCTGACGGTGAGCGTGCAATCGGCGCCACGCACGCCTTTGCCGACCGCAGCCACGATATCGAATGGAAAAGAAGCCTGTAATAAGGTTTCGAGAGCCAGCTCCTGCACTTCACCCTGAAGTTGCATCGAACCCTGCTCGGCTTTCCGCTGCAGTTCCTCAATGAGTCTTTTTTGATCGTCAAGCTGTTTCTCTTTTTCTTTGAGGCGAAGCTGGTGTTCTGTTTCTTTGGCGACCGTTTTCTGTTCTTCTATGTTCCGGATCTCGCCCGCGATTTTCTCCCGCTCCTCCTGCAATTTCCGTTGCACGGAAAGTTCCAGCTCGGCTTCCTTATTCTTCAGTTCCTGCTCTTTCTGCAGAAATTCAAGTTCTTTTTGTCGCGCCAGTTTCAGTTTTTCCTGCGCGTCGTCGTTGGATTGCTGAAGCATGGTCAGCCGGTTTTCAAAGTCATGACTGATGGTCTTCCGTAAATTTTCTTCCAGGGCTTGCTGGAGCAGTTTCTTTTCATCGTTCCATTTCTTATTGAAAAGATCTTGTTGTTGCTGGAGTTGCTTGGACAAATCAGCGGACTTCTGCTGAAATTCCTCTTCTTTTTTACGGGTGAATGAAATCATTTGCTCCCGAAGATCTTTTTTGTATTGCTCAGACACAGCTTCTTCCATCGCAAATTCGTGCTGACAATTCGGACACTTGATGGTGGACATTTTGCCGTTTTTTAGTAAAGTTAATCAATGGACAATTCACAATTGACAGTGGACAGTTGACAGTGGACAATGAAGGTCAATTTGAAATGGAGAATTGTCCATTGTCAACTGTCCATTGTCCATTGATTAAGTATCTTTAAAGAACAATCAACGCACATGAAATATATCTTCATCATCGCATGGATATTTTTTTCATTACCCTGCATCTCCCAGCAAACACAGAAACCGCCGTTGCATGCAAAACACTGGATGGCCATCACGGGAAAGCCGCTGGGTGCTGAAGCGGGCGCGCAAATTTTTCAGAAAGGCGGAAATGCCGTGGATGCGGCGTGCGCCATGCTGGCTTCCGTCTGCACGATGTGGGATGTGCTGAGCTGGGGTGGTGAAACGCAGGCCATCATTTATAATCCCAGGACAAAAAAAGTGATTTCGCTCGATGCGCTGGGTTTTGCGCCGGGAGCAGCTACCGCTGCTTATTACAAAAGCAAAGGGTATTATTTTCCTCCGGAATACGGACCGCTGGCCGCTGTGACACCGGGAACGCCGGGGGGACTTTGTTACCTGCTGGCAGAATACGGAACCATGAGTCTGAAAGAAGTGCTGGCACCGGCGATGCAACTGGCAGCCGGATATCCAATAGAGGCCCAGACTGCCAACAGCATAGAATCCCATCTGAAGAGGATTAAGGAATGGCCTTATAGTAAAAAAGTATTCATCACTCATCCCGGGGAAAAAAGAGAAGCCCCGGAAGCAGGAGAGGTCTTTGTTCAAAAGGACCTGCTGGCGACGCTTACCAAAATGGTGGAAGCAGAACAGGATGCGCTGAAGAAAA
This sequence comes from Bacteroidota bacterium, assembly GCA_030706635.1. Classification (GTDB taxonomy): domain Bacteria; phylum Bacteroidota; class Bacteroidia; order Chitinophagales; family Chitinophagaceae; genus Puia. Next base: position 8,427 of record JAUZOD010000077.1, on the reverse strand, counting down.
AGAAATCGCGTAAGGAAGCCATCTATGCTGCCTGCAAAAGATTCTATACCGGAGATATCGCCCGTGAATTTGTACGTGGCTGCGAGGAGCAGGGCGGACTGATCACCATGGAAGATCTTGCCCGCTGGAAACCCATCGAAGAAGAGCCGTTGCATGTGAATTATAAAGGTATTGACGTGTACAAGCTCCAGCAATGGAGCCAGGGGCCTGCGCTGCTGCAAGCCCTGAATATCCTGGAGAATTTTAACCTGAAAGAAATGGGGTACAACAGCTCAAGGTATATCCATACGCTTTATCAGACCATGAATCTCGCTTATGCTGACCGGGATTTTTATTATGGTGATCCCTACTTCGCTCCAGAGGAGCCCATGCAGGGACTGCTGAGTAAGGAATATGCAAAGGAAAGGGCCAAACTGATCCGGTATGATCAGAATGAGCCGGCGGCAGCGCCCGGTGATCCTTACCCCTTTGAAGGGAAAACAAATCCGTATACCGACTTACTGAAAAAGCGATTTGGGCCTGGCTGGGGAAGCGTTGCCGGATCATTGAATACTTCCGACCGGATATCAAAAATCAGCCAGGAATCTAATCTCCGTGAATTTGCCTTTAACGCTCAGATCCGTCAACCCGCCTTCCCTTCGCTCCGGCGGGCAAGGCGGTCAACCGTCAACGGTCAACAAAAAGCTCCGGCCGCCAACGACGAGGCCCTCTACCAGGATCGTCTCTGGCGTGGTACAACCTCCATTGAGGCCTGTGATGAAGAAGGCTGGGTGGTATCTGTTACGCCCAGCGGCGGATGGGTTCCGGCCTGCATTGCCGGGAACACCGGTGTGGGCATGAGCCAGCGGATGCAAAGTTTTGTATTGGATTCAACGATAGATCCTTTTAATGTGCTGGAACCATATAAAAAACCAAGGGTAACCCTTACGCCTACGCTGGCCATGAAAAACGGAAAGCCGTTACTTTCCTGTGCGGTTCAGGGCGGAGATACGCAGGATCAGAACCAGCTTCAGTTTTTTCTGAATATTGTAGAATTCGGCATGACAGTTCAGGAAGCGACAGAGGCTGCCAATTTCAATACGGATCAATTATGGCTTTCCCTTGGCGGTGATAAACTGGAGGACCGCAAGCCCCGCCCCGGATCAATCTGGCTAAACAGCAACACCCCGTTTCAGACGCGAAAGGAATTAAAGGGACTTGGTTATAAGATGACTTTTGCCGATCGTACCAGCGGTCCGATCAATGCCATTTATTACGATTGGAAGCACAATAGCTTCTGGGGAGGCAGCAGTAATTTTGGCGAGGATTATGGGATCGGGTGGTAAAAAGTGTTGACAGTTGACGGATGACGGTTGACCGGTATTATGTGTGAATCCGCAACTCAAGTCCGTCAACGGTCAACCGTCAACAATATTAGTTTTTCAGCTTAAAATTAAAGATCAGCGTGCCCACAGATTCATCCGAACCCGTATTGAATTTAATCTGCCTGGCCTTGCGTAGGGCGATGGCTTTCATGGAAGCATCGGCTGTGGTAGAACCCCGGGGCTGATAATCCGCACTGACGACATTTCCGCTGGCATCAACATGGATATCCACAGCTACTTTCGCATTGTCGTTAAATTCATCGGTAAACGATGGCAGGCTGCGCCAGGATCTGCCCTGAAGCCCCTTTAATATAGCTACACCGGAGCCGTTTCCGCCTCCTTTATAATTATTGGAATTCGGGTCTCCGCCGGGTGCTCCCTGGTCGCCTCTTCCGCCGGCAATACCCTGATTCCCGCCGGGTTTATAATGATCTGCGTCGTTTCCGCCGTTGCCGGTTCCGTTCACGCCCTGGAACACCGCTTTCGGTTTTGGTGGTTTTGGCGTAGGATCAGTAACGATCGCCTTTGTTTTATGGGGTGTTTTTATTGAGAGATCTTTATCGGGAATCTTGGTCGCTTCAGGTTTGGTAACCGGGGGTTGCTTGACTACAGGCACATCCTTATCGGGATTCTGATCGTCGGTCTCTACACTTTTCAATGCCTCTTTTACGGCAGCCGGTGCTTTCGGAGGAGTGTATTTCGGCTGATCCTTTGCAGCGGGATCACCGGGCAGATAGGGCTGATCGCTGCCCAGCCCCTGGTCGCTATTGCCCAGGTTGACTTCAAGGCCTTCTTCCACCGGTTGCGGCGGATTAAAAGGGAGCGTCCAGGACACCAGGAAGAACAAGAGGAAAAGACTCAGCGTGATCAGAAAAGTATACAGGGAAGCGAGCCGGTTTTTCCGGGCCTCAAATGCTTTGTATGGATCGGGCTGCATCACGGTACGAAGTTAGTTCAAACCTTTGTGAATACCCTTGCGGGTTTCCGGATCAAGATGCAAAATCTTTTTCAAAATTTCCCCGGATGCGTTCCATGGGCGGATTGAAATAACCAAATTTTAACAGCGGAAATTCTGCTCTTAAAAGATCCATCAGATTGCGGACACCCATGGCTTCCCCGGTGTCAGCGCTGCCGATCTTTCCGAGATACCAGTCGGGATCGATATTAAAATTCCGCCATTGGATCATTGTCAGATCGGTGCCGCGAATGAATTTTCTGATGGCTTCGTATTCCTCCGGACTGTCCGTCATCCCCGGAAATACAAAATAATTGATGGATGTCCATCCGCCGGCGCGTCTCACTACGCGCAGACTTTCCGCAATATCTTCAAATACATAATTATTGGGCCGGTAATAGGCTTCATAGATGTGCTTGCGTGCAGAATTCATACTCACCCTGATCGAATTCAATCCCGCTTCGCAGAGTGCGGCAACCGATGCGGGTTTTGATCCATTGGTATTAATGTTGATGCTGCCCCGCCTGGTATGCTTCCGGATTTCGAGAATGGCTTCCCGGATGGTTTCCCACATCAGCAGGGGTTCACCCTCGCAACCCTGACCGAAACTGACAATGGGATAGGGGGCCGACTGTAAATGCGGAACCGTAAATTCAACAATCTCTTCTGCTGTCGGCCTGAACGTGAGCCTGTCTTGTGTGGAATGGATGGTTTCTTCCTGTGGCTGAAAAGAAATGCATCCAATGCAATTGGCGTTGCAGGCGGGAGATACCGGCACCGGGCATTCCCATCGGCCAAGAGAAAAATTACGGGCAGCCGGGCAATGATAGGTCATGCAGCAATTCTCCATGAGGTGTTTCACAAGGCGGTTATGCGGGTAGGATTTCAATAAATAACCGGCGCCGGCTTCAATTTCTTTTTCATCGTATCCTGCCGATTCCTGGCGTATGTCTTCTTCGATGCGGACTGCCGGAACATAAAATTTGTTCTGAAACCAGCCGGCTGCGGTGTAACAAAAAAGCGGCAGGGTAGGCGCTTCTTTGCCGGTTTCGTAAGCGGCCAGGTATAATCCGGTATGCGCCGGTGGTATGAAGGCCGCAACAGCCCAGCCTTTTTCGCACAGACGCATTTCGCCGGTATGAACATCCAATCCAATACCGCGGCGGCCGGGAAGTTCATAGAGCGATCCGCCTTCGGGAAGCAGGATCCAATCTGCATGATCAACGGGCAGGGCGTCCCAGCCACTCCGGCCGGTAGCATACAGCGTAATATCTTCAAAGATATTTCCCTGGCCGTCTGAATAAAGCAGGAAGGGAGAAATCATGAGGGCAAATTTACTTGTTTATAATGGCAGCGGAGAAAGGATGACGGTTGACGGTTGACGGATGACGGATATCAGGTGGAGGTTCGCACCTAAAGTCGGTCATCCGTCAACCGTCATCCTTTCTAACTGCTCCCGGCAATACTCATTGAACTCATTCTCGTCTGCTTCCGGGCCATCATCATCCAAAACCTCCTTCTGCAACAGCTTATTATTTCTGAAATCCAGCGTGAGCATGCCATCTTTTAAAATCACGCCATTGAGTGTGTTCCAGAAGATCTTTTTTTTGAAGAAGGTATTCAATACGATCTGGTCGGCATTGAATCCGATCTCCAACGGATACTTCGTCTGGCCTTCCAGCACAGAAAAAAAAATAAAGACCAGGATCATCCATTGAAGAAAAGGCATGCCGATCCAGAAAACGCCTGCGGCCAGCAGCCAGTTTCTGAAGCGCATTTCTTTTCCTTTTCGTGAAGCGGAGATGTTTATCAGGATGCCCGAAAGCAGCAGCAGTGCAGCAAGGCTTAAGAAATAACTGAATTGCAGGGAACGAACCTGAACGAAAATGAATGCCAGGATTGAAAAAAGCATCAGTAAAAAACTGGCAAGATCGGTCCTGCGCGCATTTTCCCGCTTAAGTGTTACTACATAGTCGTAACGCATTCAGCCACTTTATGGGTTACAGGCAGGGGATTGGAAACCATCAGCATATTGCAAAGCTTCCATAAGATGCGCGCGCCCACATTGGCATCTACACTGCTTTCGCCGACAGCGATTTCATCCAGGTCGAACCCGATGAAACGACGGCCGCTTTCCATGATTTTCTTAACGAGATAAATAATCTGATCCACTTCCAGACCACCACTCACCGGGGTACCCGTATTGGGGCATAGTTTCGGATCCAGGCCGTCTATATCGAAAGAGATGTACACACAGGCGGGGAGTTCCCGAACGATCTCATCCACGATGGATCGCCAGGTTTGCCCCTCGTATAGTCTTTCTTTAAGCTGTGTGTCGAAATACGTAACCACCCGGCGATTGCTGTTGCTGATATAATTCCATTCTTCCTCGCTATAGTCCCGAACACCCAGCTGAACGAGCCGGGTGATTTGCGGAATTTCCGCGAGTGCATTGTACATCACGCTGGCGTGACTATGATCGAAATTTTCATAAGCCTTTCGCAAGTCGCAATGGGCATCAATCTGCAGCACAGCAAAATCACCATATTTTTCGGCGATGGCTTTCAGATAACCGAGCGGAACGCTATGGTCTCCTCCCAGTAAAACCACCAGTTTATCCTGCCTCAGCAGATTAGCCGTTTGTTCGTACACCCACTTGTTCAGGTTGGTGCCTCCCTCATTTATTTCCTTCAGAGATTTGCACATAAAATTATTCTTCTCCACCTGCTCTCCTTTGGAAATATAATCGATATAGAGTTCGGCTTCTTTCCGGAGGTAATCGCTCTTCATGAGGATCTTCCGGTCGGCATGCCGCATGAAAATCCCCTGTTTCCAGGCATTTCCATTTTCGGGATCAAACAGATCCACCTGCATGCTCGCATTGAAAATATGTTCTCCGCAACGGGATGTTCCGGAGCCATAGCTTACCGTTACTTCCCAGGGAACCGGTAAAATGATGAGCCGGGCATCTTCTTCTGTAAAGGGGAGACCAAAAATGCCGTTCTTTGGATTACTTGCGATATTTGAATCGAAGTTGGATAGGTTTGTCATTGTTTTCCGCTCTGTATCTTTTAAAACGGCTGGCAAAGTTAGTGCAGTATGTGATAAGGGCAAAAGATTATGTTTCCTGCCAAATCAGTCATAAAATTACACCCCTGAATGTGTTTTTGGGGTAACTTTGCGGCTCATGAAGCGCCTCCACATCATCCTCCTCGTTTTTATAGCCATAGCCATTGGCCTGCTGGTTAGTTTTATGGGAAATCTGTCCACATACGAAACTATTGCTTCCGCCCGCCAGAAAGCCGGCAAAAGCGTCACGATCATTGCCAAACTCGATAACAGCCAGCCCATTGAGTACAATCCGGTAAAAGATCCAAATTACCTCAGCTTTCATATTCAGGATACGCTGGGCAACCGCGCCAAAGTCATTTATCATTTTGGGAAACCATATGATATGGAGAAAGCAGAACGGATCGTTCTTAAAGGTAAAATGAATGGAGATGTTTTTGAAATTGCTCAAAAGGACGGAATTCTGATCAAGTGTCCTTCCAAATACAAAGACGATCCGGAGACTGCTAAAAAGAATCTCAGTCAAACACAATAGCTCATCATGGATTATGTAGGTGAACACCTGCTGCCCGGGAAGCTGGGTCAGTTTTTTGTGGTCCTTTCTTTCGCCGCTTCTTTTGTTGCCACACTCTCGTATTTCAAGTCCGCCAATGCAAAAAGCCTGGAAGACCAGGGGGTCTGGAAAAGGATGGCCCGGTTTGCTTTCTGCATAAACGCCATTTCCATATTCATCATCTTCGCCACGATCTACTATATTGTCCGGAAACATTATTTTGAATACAATTTTGCCTGGGAGCATTCCGGCAGAAAGATGGAGCCCAAATATATGCTGGCCTGTATCTGGGAGGCCCAGGAGGGAAGCTTTTTGCTGTGGATGATCTGGCACGGCATTCTGGGCTTTATCCTGATGTTCAAAGCCCGCCAGTGGGAAGCACCCGTGCTCACGGTAATCAGTTTTGCGCAGTTTTGTCTCGCTACCATGATCCTGGGTGTTTACGTGTTTGGACATCAGATCGGACATAGTCCTTTTATGCTGGTGAGGCAGCTGTTCCAGGAGGCGCCGATCTTTCAGCGGGCCGACTATTTATCCATCCCGCAGATGCAGGATGGCCAGAACCTGAACGCGCTGCTCCAGAATTACTGGATGGTGATTCATCCGCCCATTCTTTTCCTCGGATTTGCGTCCACCATCGTCCCTTTCTCTTTTGCCATTGCGGGCCTCTGGAAGAAGCAATATGGGAGCTGGACCAGGACCGCCCTGCCGTGGACTCTTTTTTCCAGTGCCATGCTGATTACCGGCGTGATGATGGGCGCCGCCTGGGCCTATGAGTCCCTCACGTTTGGCGGATACTGGGCCTGGGATCCGGTTGAAAATGCGTCACTGGTGCCCTGGCTTGTGCTGGTGGCCGGACTACACACGCAGGTTGTTTACAATGCAACGGGTCATTCCTTAAGGGCTACATACGTTTTTCTGATCCTCGAATTCATACTCGTGCTTTATTCCACGTTTCTTACCCGCAGCGGCAGATTGGGAGATACTTCCGTACACGCTTTTGTTGGATCCGGCATGGATTTGCAGCTCATTCTTTTTATCCTGGTTTTTCTTATTCCTGCCGGCATTCTTTACGGCCTCAACTACAATAAGATTCCGCATATTAAAAAAGAAGAAAATACCTGGTCGCGCGAATTCTGGATGTTCATCGGCTCACTCATTATATTCCTGTCCGCCATTTTTATTTCCGTTGCCACATCACTACCGGTGATCAACCATATTTTTGGAACCAACTGGTCCACGGGAGACGATCCCAAATTTGCTTATAACAGGATCCTGATCTTCATTGCTATTATCCTGGGTGTATTAACTGCCGGGGGGCAATACCTGAGATATAAAAACACACCCAGGCATGTTCTGTGGAATAAGATATGGCCTGTTACAGCCGTTGCACTGCTGTTTTCCATACTGATCAGCGTTTTCGGCGGAATCCATTACGACCAGTACGGAACGGGATTCCTGTCTGCCATACACCTGGCTTTGTTTGCCGCAATCTATTCACTGGTGGCGAATGCCGGATATATTTTTACCGGGCTCAAAGGTAAACTCAGGGTAGCGGGAGCATCGGTAGCTCATGTGGGATTCGGATTGTTGCTTGCCGGGATTCTGATCTCTTCGTCCAAGAAAAAAGTGCTTTCTTACAATACCACCGGTATCAATCTGCCGTTCGATCCGAAAACGAAAGAAAATCCGCTTGAAAATATTACGCTGCTGAAAGATGTAAAAACGGATATGGGAACTTACTATGCTACCTATCTCAGCAACGATTCCGTGAACAAAACCGGGAACATCATTTATTTCCAGGTCAATTTCCAGGATAAGAAAACCGGTGAATCCTTCGATCTCTGGCCCAATCTGATTAAGAACACCAAGGGGGTGGAAAGCTATTCCAACAATCCGGACAAGCGGCATTATCTGGGGCACGACATCTTTACCTATATCAGCTATGCCAATATTTTAGATAAGGTAAAAGACACAACTGGTTTTGTTTCGCATCCGGTTGCCTTGCACGACACCATATTCTATTCCCGCGGAATCATGATCCTGGATACCGTATATGTTAATCCGGATAATGCGAAATATCATTTCACGCCATCGGATACTGCGTTGCTGGCCCATATCCGGGTGATCAGCCGGGATAGTTCCCAGTACACGATTTCTCCCCTTCTATATGTGAAGGACAACAGGATACACCGGGTGGCCGATACCCTTTTTGCTCAGAATCTGGCTGTGGAAATCGGTTCCGTGATGACCAACCGGAAGATTGATCTTCGGGTAAAGGAGTCCAGCGATATGGTTCCCTTTGTTTCGTTGAAGGTTTATACTTTTCCCCAGATCAATATGGTCTGGATCGGCATCCTGGTGATGTTTACCGGATTCTGGATGAGCATCTTTTACCGCCGGAAACAGCGGTTAAGGCCGGAGCCTCCAACGGTTGCGTGATCGCTTTTTAATGGTTAACTTTGGAGCTGTTATGCGGGCGATTT
>JAUZOD010000076.1 GCA_030706635.1 Bacteroidota bacterium | reverse complement strand
TGAAAAACAACGGTTTCTCCGGCTTCCTTTTGCTTTGCCATTATTTTTTATATTTTTAACCGGCAAATTCAAGCACATCCATGAAGAAGTCCATTCTGTTCTCAGCTGTCCTGCCCCTGGCCGGCATCGTCGGGTTCAGCCTGTCAAACAGCAGCACCACTAACCTGCTCGAAGTGCGGCCTGACCCCTGGCCAATCAATCTGCAAAGAATAATAAACAAAAGAGATACTTCCTATGCCCTTGAGTTCAGGGATCAGCAGGTACTTACCGGCGTGATGCTCGATACCCTGCCCTTCGCCAATTTAGAACAATTGAAATATTTCGAACAGGGATTATCGGTTTTGAAAAAGGGCAATAACGGAGACGTTGCGGACTATAAGGATTACTCTATAAAAAGGACCAACATAAGAAAAGAACCCACCTGGTATTTATTAAGATTCCAGAATGGGCTGACCAATTTCCAACAACCGGAAGCCGACAAGATGATTGAAACCATTAAAGGTTTATAACCACTTACAGAGAGGAACGCATCAGTTTTTCTCATACAACTTCAATTGATCATTATAAATAAAGCGTATCCTGACCATTAGCGCTCCGGTGGAATTTACAGGAAGGTCCAGGAACCTCTATTCAGGACTGCCGTATTAAGTTCGGCAATCAGATCACCACCAGCATTCTACCCGCTTTATTGGTTTTGAGTACTTTTTCCGGAGTATGAAGCTCTTATTTCATCGGGATACCGCATGTTTTCAGGGATGGTCTGGGTTTTGATTACTGTACTCCAAATACTTTTTTTTAATATCCCTAAAAAAATGAAACAAATAGCCATCCCGTTACTATTGATGTTTTTGTCAGCAGGTCTGTATGCGCAGATTTCAAATGCGGATACCATATTGCCGGCAAAAGGCAATATCGAACAACAATTGAAGGATATTAGAAAACGGCAAATACTGCTTCATGCTGATTCCACCGGCAATGGCAATGTGCCAAAAAAGACGCACCTTATTGACTCCACAAAAAAAAACAGGTATAATGATCTGCTGGATGATGATCCGGAATACAATAAAAAATATCCGGTATGGAAGCCTTTCCTACAGGTAGTAGGGATGAATGTGGTATTAAATATTGTAGACAGAAGTGTTCTGAATATGGAATTTGCCAAAGTGGATTTTTATACCTGGAGACGAACCACACGGGCGGGTTTTCCATGGGGAACAGGATGGGAATGGGATCAGGACAGGTTTGGCAATAATTTTCTTTCCCATCCGATGACGGGTAACTTTTATTTTAATGCGGCCCGGTCGAACGGGTATACTTTCTGGCAATCTGCACCTTTTGTTTTAGCGGGCAGTTATATGTGGAAGATTTTTGGGGAAAACGGCAAACCTGAACGGGAAGACCTGATTAATACAACATTTGATGGGATAGCCCTGGGGGAAGTTCTTTACCGGCTGAGCTCAAATATCCTAGATGACCGGTCAGTGGGACGAGAAAGGGTTTTGCGGGAAATCTTTGCCGGAATTATCGACCCGGTAAGAGGCTTCAACCGGCTTTTACAGGGGAAAACCTTCAGAAGAACCAATAAGGAAGTTTATCAGACAGAGCCGCTCAATATTACCTTTTTCGCCGGAATCCATTCCGTAAATAATGATAGTTACAAGCTGTTATCAGGACATAATGATGAAATGCTCAATGTTCAGCTGGATTATGGTAATCCCTTCGAAGTTCGTCCAAGAAAACCCTATGATCTTTTCAGGTTCCGTGCGGAGCTTAATTTTGGTGTGGGAAGAAAAATAGTTGATAATTTAACCGGTTATGGAATTTTATTTGGCAAAAATGCCAGACTGGGGAAGCTGGATATTCTATTCGGCGGTTTCCAATATTATGACTACTTCGATACGAAGGCATTTGAATTGTCAACCATTGGTTTCGGTGGCGGGCTATTCACCAAGTTGCCGCTGAGCAAAACAACAAACCTGTATACCAATTTTCATTTGGGGCTCGTTCCTTTTGCAGGAAGCAGCGTCGGTCCCGTGAGTGATACCTCACAATTCCGGGATTATCGTTTTGCTTATGGAATGGAAGGAAAAATTGAAACCAGCCTCACAATTGCCAAATTCGCCACCGTCAGTATGCTGTATTATTATTACTTAATACATGCTTTTGATAATACTGGAAAGAACGAGTCACTTAATGGAACCCTGGGTACGAATATTATCAACATGCTAAAACCGAGGATTTCAATACGACTGTACAAAGATCTCAGCATCGGCCTGGAGCATAACCTATATTTTAATAACCATTCCCAGCGTTCCTATCAGACTTTACATTATTTGCAAACGGAGCAGAGAATATTTCTGATGTTTTATTGGGAAGATCCCCAGCGGAAGGGCCATTATAATTGAGACCATTCACCTGAATTTATAAACAAAACCCGGCAACAAGGATCCGTTGAAATAATTCAAGGTAAAGCTGATGGTATTTTTCTTTTTTGCCGATTGAATTTTCGAATAACGGTGATAGTTATTCACCACCTGCCTTCCGCATAAATAACCAAGAACGGCGCCCACCAAAACATCCGAAGCCCAGTGGGCATTTTGCATTAATCTGCTCAATCCGATCAGGGAGGCTGCCGAGTAAGCGACGATCGGGGCAAATGTGCTGTTTTTATATTCCATGGCAAATACCGTGGCTGCGGCAAACGCAACCGTAGTATGTCCGGATGGGAAGGAGGAATAGGATGTATTGTCCGGCTTGAAACCATTCTTATCTTTTTTAAACTGGAACAAAGGACCGTGCCAGGTGGGGCTATTTTTGCCTGTCAGAGGATCATAATAAGAAGGACGTTGTCTCCCGGTTAAATACTTAAGTCCGGTTTCTATTATAGCGGCAGAAATATAAGCCTGCGTCGCAAGAAAGGTGGTGGTTTTTGTTTTTTCTTTTTTAAAAATATATCCGTAAGCTGCAAAGGCGGCCAGGGTATAGCCTTCGTATAACCCTCCGAAATTAGTTACGTAGGTACTGACCGAAACCGAAGCACTGCTTTTATTACGAATATCCATAGCCAATCGGTTTACAGGCCTGTCGGCAAAGAGAACACACCCGGTGGTAATCAATCCAAATCCCCCGACTTTAAGCCAGTCACTACTGGTAGCCCTGAATGGGGAGGTTAACTGTTGCTTAATATCATCCGCCACCAGGATAAAATAAGTATGTACCGTTATTTTTGTGTTTTCATTATAGGCTTCCGCGTTTAAATTATTTTTTTGTTTACCCCCGACGCTATCTGTTTTATTGCTCAGGCTATCCAGCTTTTTTATTAAGGTATCCTTTTGTTGGGCTATTAATAATGAAGGTATCAGTATTAGCAGCCATGTAAAAAGCCGGCCTTGTTTGTTCATTAAAAATTGTCGTTAAACCTGTAAATAATATTGCCTGTATTTTTTCGCTGATTTCGGACTATTAAGTATGATAGGAAGCAAAAGACAGGCCTGCCTGTTTTAAGTCAAAAGGCAAAATTCAGGCTTATGTTGGTTATATGTTGAGTAATTTTCGCCGCACGGGCATTGTTTCCACCTGCAGATAAGCACGTTAAATAATCCTCTTGCTTTTGACATATTTGCTTTTTTACGTCAGACAAATTCTTATGGTAAAACATTGCTTCCTGTTCCGGAGAAGCCATGGAAAGTAGCGAATAGGTTCCTCTTCTTATTATTTAAAATAAGAAAGCGGAATATGCCTCCACATATCATGCGACAGATGTCCGGTTAACAGTTCATACACGAGGTAAATCGGCCAGAAGATCCAATGGATGATCAGCCAGACTATTGAATGATTGTAATACCAGCTGATCATAATGGAATAAAGGCCCAATAAAAAATAAAGGAATCCATAACTTCTCATATACTTTCGGTTTAATTGTTATTCAATCGCAGACATTCGTCAATCAGGCACTACCGATACTGTTAATCCGGGTTTTCCACGTTTCATTGTTCCCGAATGCTGAAGAACAAAACTTCCGCGGCGTCCATACAATGTTTCCTCTACACGTTCCATGGCCACATATCCGGCTGAATCCGGAATCCCGGTTCTTGCGCTCAGCATTTGCCCCTGCGTGACGGCTTCCAGATCACCATGAAATTTTTTATCGATGGTCATTCTGTCCAATCCCGCCACTTCCCGGTCTGTCTGCGGAACTATTTTTACATTGAATTGACCTTTTGCCTTCTTAGTCATATTGAATATATTTTATGCTTCTGAATCTTATTGACAGACCCGTTCCGGTCATTTTATTTGCAATTATCCTACCTCAGATGAGCATATTGTGTCTTTTATATTCTCCCGGCGTTTGGCCGGATAGTTTCTTAAAGGTCCTGGAAAAATATGAAACACTTTCAAATCCTGTTTCGGCAGCTATACCGGCAATGGACAAATCAGCGGTAACGAGCAGAAACTGTGCCCGTTCAATTCGTTTGCCCTGCACATAAGGGAGGGGTCGCTCACCCGTATATTCATGAAATAAACGCGAGAAATAATCGGGATGCAGGTTGACTCTGCCTGCCAGGTGAGCAACGGTCAGGCACAACTGAAGATTACTCTGAATATAATTAACCACTTCAAGAATCTTCAATGGCGTATTTCTTTCCTGTTCCGGCTGAAAATCATCCGAATTCAGGAAACGGGACAGCATCTGCAAAATAATTCCTTCCGTCTCCAACAGCACATGAAGCGGGCTGAGGTTATTTAAATCACGAAAGCTCTCAATGTAAGCGCTCTTCTCATACACTTTGGGATCATCGGATCTTCTCAAACCCCTGTTGGGATTGAGGTGCAGGATATGCCTTAAATATTGATCATCAGCCGCCGTCGCGGGTATTTTCAGGACTCTCCTGCAGGAAGCAAAAAGCGAATGGCCCGCCGGTGACTCTTCAATGATATGCAGGTAATACATGCTCAGGTATTCCTCGCAATAATAGTTGCATACGGTAAAACTCGGGATCAGGTACAAATATCCTTTTTCCATCCTTTGATGGCCTGTCAAACCAGATAGTTTTCCCAGCCCGTCTTCGACCAGGTAAAGGCGATAAAAAGGGCTGATGACATTCCGGTAATTCCAGTTTTTGTCCAATTGCACATGATCAATGTTCAGCAATGAGAAAGTGGATTTTGGCTTGAATTTGTCCATGTGCTTAAATAGGATTCCTCATTCGGGGATATTAAAATAACCATAAAAGTCGGATTTGTACAAATAATGAGGATTTTTGTGAAATTCTTTTGACCCATATAATTTTTAATTTTAGCTCATCATTTTTCAACCGATGCCCCATTTGCCACGATCCGTTTTTTTATTCCTTTTACCATTATGCTATTGCCTCTGTTCCTGCGGACCGAATCTACCCAGGGATGTTCAGCAGGCTTATGATGAACTTCCCCGGGATATTGACTATAACCGGATGGTGAAACCGATTCTTTCGGATAAATGTTTTACCTGTCACGGGCCGGACCGCGCGAAGATAAAAGCCGGATTGAGACTGGACATGGCCGAATCTGCTTACGGAGAGCTTCCGGAAAGCCCTGGCAAAGTTGCGATAGACCCGGGCAGTCCGGATGGCAGCGAGCTCTATTACCGGATTCTTTCCAAAGATCCGCAATACAAAATGCCTTTACCCGAATCCCACCTGCAACTATCCGCGAGGGAGAAAGCCATTCTCATAAAATGGATCGAGAAAGGTGCTGTTTATAAACCACACTGGGCGTTTGTAAAACCCGTGAAATCGCCGGTGCCGGAAGTCGGGAATGCGCATTGGACTACCCATAATCCGATCGATAATTTCGTTCTTCAACGGCTTGCCCAGGAAAAACTGCAACCGTCACCGGAAGCTTCCAGGGAACTGCTGCTCCGCCGGGTGTCCCTCGATCTTACCGGCTTACCACCAAGACTGCAGGAGATCGATGCATTTCTAAAAGACAAATCTCCCAATGCCTACGAAAAACAGGTGGACCGTTTGCTCAGCTCTCCTCATTACGGCGAGAAAATGGCAACGGACTGGCTGGACCTTGCCCGGTATGCGGACTCTCATGGATATACGGTTGACCGGTTGCGCGATATGTCGCCTTACCGCGACTGGGTTATTAATTCATTTAACAAAGACATGCATTATGATCAGTTTGTACAATGGCAATTAGCAGGAGACCTGATGCCAAATCCCACCCGGGACATGATCATCGCGACTGCCTTCAACCGCAATCATCCGCAGAATATGGAAGGTGGTATCATCGAGCAGGAATTTCAAACAGAATACGTTGTGGACCGGACCAATACTTTCGGGGAGGCTTTTCTCGGACTTTCGATAGGCTGCGCACGCTGTCACGATCACAAGTACGATCCGATCACCCAAAAAAATTATTATCAGGTCTTCAGCTTTTTTAATAATGTTCGGGAAGCGGGCCAGATCTCCTGGAATGAAGAAGACATGCCAACACCTACCCTCATGCTGCCCACGGCCGAAAAGCAGAAGATAGTTCAGTTCATGCAGGCCAATGTAGGATCTGAAGAGAAAAAATTAGCCCAGGCATCGGCGGACGCTGATCCGTCATTCGAAAGATGGATTGATGCGGGCGATTATAAAAAGCTATCCCGGGAAAAAATCCCCGCCGACGGACTCAGAGCCCTGTACAATTTTGACAAGTCCACACTGGCTGACGCACTCAACCCCCGGCAGACCGGAAGCATGAATCGGGAGTCCGGCGCCGGTGACCCGCCTGTTTATGTTGCCCGGGACAAAGGAAAATCGCTGCTCCTGAATGGAGACAGCTGGCTCGATCTGGATACCTCCGGTGTATTCAGACGGTCCGAACCTTTCAGTATCGGGCTATGGGTGAATATTCCCCGCGATCTTAAGGAAGGTGTTATTTTTCATAAAGGCATTTCGGAACGGCTGTATAATTACCGGGGATATCATCTGTATCTGAAAGACAATCAGCTGGAACTGAATATGTCTCATACAGCGCCATCCGATGCCATTACCAAAATGACAACGGAAAACATACCGAGGGATCAATGGATACAGCTAACGATGACCTACGACGGATCTTCCAAAGCTAAAGGACTGAAATTATTCCTTGACGGAAAAGAAATGCGGATGGAGACTGTTATAGACCAGCTGACAAAAGACATTATTTTTCCCGATAAAAAACAGCCGGGGCTTCAGATCGGCGGCTGGTCGCGCGGACTTGGTTTCAGGAACGGCAAAGCAGACGATATCACGGTGTACGATCGCGAGCTGACCCCTTATGAAATCCAGATCCTTGCTGGCAAAGCCAGCTGGGCTTCCATTGCGCTTGAAAAAAAGAATGATTTGAGCGCGGCAGCGCGCAGTGCGTTAAAGGATTATTATTTGTCAGCCGTATATGCCCCTGTTTTAAAAGAACGCGAGGTGCTCAAGCAATTGCGTACCGCACTGGCGGATTCGGTGGAACATATTCCCGAGCTGATGGTGATGCAGGAAATGCCTGTACCCAAGATCACCCATGTGCTTAAAAGAGGCAACTATGATGCTCCGGGAGTACAGGTATTTCCGAATACACCCGAGGCGATCTTTCCCTTTCCTTCAAAACTTCCAAAGAATCGCTATGGATTGGCCCAATGGGTGACTGACCCGGACAATCCGCTTACTGCAAGGGTTGAGGTAAACAGGCTTTGGCAAAATTTCTTTGGTGTCGGGCTGGTGAAGACCACGGAAGACTTTGGCAATCAGGGCGAGATGCCGAGTCATCCCGAACTATTAGACTGGCTGGCGGTCAGCTTCCGCGAGTCGGGATGGGACATCAAGAAATTAAACAAGCTGATTGTTATGTCGGCCACCTACCGGCAGGATTCAAGGGTAACCAAAGAGGTTCGTGAGAAAGATCCGGAGAACCGCTTGCTATCCCATGGCCCGGCCTACAGGATGTCTGCAGAAATGATCCGCGACAATGCCCTGATGGCAAGCGGCCTTTTAAATCCAAAGATCGGTGGCAAAAGCATCAAGCCTTATCAGCCGCCGGGATTATGGGAAATCAACAGCGCCGACTATGTTCGCGATTCAGGCGATGCCGTTTATCGCAGGAGTATCTACGTGATCGTGAAAAGGTCGGTCCCCAACCCCACCCTGTCCAGCTTTGATGCCCCGACCAGAAGCTATTGTGTTGTGCGCAGGCAAAGCACCAATACGCCGCTGCAGGCCCTGGTGACGCTAAATGACCCGACTTTTGTAGAAGCCTGTAAGGTATTGGGAGAACAAATGACTAAAGCCGGCGATACGCGGGACGCGATGAAAGGCGTCTATCAAAAGCTAACGGCCCAGGTTCCGTCGGACAAGATCCTGGACCTGCTGACGGGACTTCAGAAAACGGAGGAGGATAAATTCAGGGAGCATCCGGAGAAAGCGGCGGGATGGCTTCATGCGGGACAATATAAAATAGATCATACGCTGGACTCCACGCGGGTGGCAGCTGATGCAGTAGTCGCGAATACGATTTTAAATTCTGACGCTACGCTTACTAAAAGATAAAATTATGCCACCCATGCACGATGAAGAATTCAGGTTACAAGGTCCTGCTTTCGAGGAGATCAATAAAAAGCTGGACCGTCGTCATTTTCTTACCAAGACAACCCTGGGCCTGGGCGCGCTGGCTATGGGGTCTTTGTTTGGGAACCGTTTGTTTGGCGGAAGCACGACGCTTGCCGCCGCGACGCCCGGCGCCTCCACCACTCTGGAAGAAGACGTGCTGAGGGCCATTCCCAATTTTGCGCCCCGGGCGAAAAGAGTTGTGTATCTGTTTATGAGTGGCGGGCCATCGCAGTTCGAAACTTTCGACTATAAGCCCAAACTCGTGAGCATGGCGGGCCAGAACCTGCCGGAATCCGTGAGGCAGGGGCAGCGATTGACAGGCATGAGTGCCAGTCAGAGTACATTACCGATCGCACCGTCCATTTTTAAATTCAACCAGTACGGAAAGAACGGGACCTGGGTGAGCGAGCTTCTGCCCTACACTGCCGGAGTGGTGGATGATCTCTGCGTCATCAATTCTTTATATTCCGAAGCGATCAATCACGATCCCGCGCTTACCTTTTTTCAGACGGGCAACCAGCTCCCGGGAAGACCATCCATAGGCTCCTGGATCAGTTATGGCCTGGGTTCCGATAATGTTAATCTGCCAACCTTTATTGTACTCGTCTCCAAAAACGCCGTAAAAGACCAGCCCCTGTATTCCCGCCTGTGGGGAAATGGATTTTTGTCTTCCAAATTCCAGGGCGTGCAATTCGGTTCCGGGAAAGATCCGGTGCTCTTCCTCAACAACCCGGACGGATATGACGGGAGCGACAGGAAAGAAATGCTGAACTATCTTTCAAAGCTCAACGAGCTTCAGAACAGCGTTTACGGAGATCCCGAGGTAGAGGCCCGGATCTCTCAATACGAAATGGCTTACCGGATGCAAACCTCCGTGCCCCAGGTGATGGATATTTCCAAAGAACCGGATGAAGTGTTTGAGATGTACGGGCCCGACAGCCGGAATCCGGGAACTTATGCGGCCAATTGCATACTCGCGCGTAAATTGCTGGAAAAAGACGTAAAGTTTGTACAGCTTTATCATCAGGGCTGGGACCAGCACGGAAACCTGCCCAAAGGCATCGCTCATCAGTGCAAGGATACCGATCAGGCTACAGCAGCGCTGGTTAAAGACCTGAAGAGAAGGGGGCTGCTGGAGGATACGCTGGTGATCTGGGGTGGAGAGTTCGGCCGTACCGTATATTCTCAGGGCAAGCTGACGGCAGATGATTACGGTCGCGATCATCATCCCCGCTGCTTTACCATGTGGATGGCCGGGGCAGGTGTCAAAGCAGGAATCACCTACGGACAGACCGACGACTTCAGCTATAATATTGTAAAAGACCCGGTGCACGTCCACGATTTCCAGGCCACCCTGCTTTATCTGATGGGAATAGATCACGAACGATTTACTTTCAAAATGCAGGGCAGACGCTTCCGTCTAACAGATGTATCCGGACGGGTTGTCCGGGATATTATTGCATAACCAATCAAACGATTTCATTCTAAAAAAACCAGATCATGAATAATCAATCCAGAAGAAAGTTCATCCGTCATACTACCCTGGCATCCGCTCTGGCAATTGTCAAACCCAGTATAGGTTTCTCAATATTAAACAAAGGGAAAAAACCCGAAGAACTGATCGTCGGTCATGGAAGCCACCGCTACAAAGTAGATAAGGATTGGGCTAAGATCAGCGTTGCCAGCAATCCTTTGCAGAACTGTCATGAAATGGTGCAGGATCATAAAGGAAGGCTGATCATGCTGGGCGATAATACCCAAAACAATATTCTTATTTTCGACAAGTCGGGCAAGCTGCTGGACTTTTGGGGTCATGCATTCCCCGGCGGGCATGGATTGACTCTGACCCAGGAAGGCGGAGAAGATTTTCTGCTGCTCACCGACTGCGGCTATTTTCAGGACAGAACAGGAGAATCGAAAAGCCAGGCAGGACAGGTTGTCAAGATGACGCTGGACGGCCGCCTTGTGTTTGCCATCGGTCATCCGCGAACCATTGGCATTTATAAGGACGACGAACCCTTTATGCCCACGGAAACAACGGTTGCACCCAACGGGGACATCTATGTTGCTGATGGATATGGATCGGATTATATCATTCAGTACAGTACAAAAGGGGAATACATCCGGCATTTCGGCGGCCACCATAATGCCAATCCGGAACACAACCTGTCAAACGCCCATGGAGTGGCTATTGACCGGCGGGATAAAAACAATCCCGTCCTGATCTGTACGTCAAGAATGGAAAATTGTTTCAAGTATTTTACACTCGACGGCAAGTTCATCCGGCGGGTTGATATGCCCGGCATGTATGTATGCAGGGCAGTGTTCGACGATGACAACATTTATTCAGGCGTCTGCTGGTCCAACGACAAATCGGGAAAAATGCTGGGAGGTGATTCAGGCTTTATAACGATCCTGGACGGAGCAAATAAAGTGATCTCCAACCCCGGCGGCAGCGCCCCTGTTTACGAGAACGGAAAACTACAACAGAGCTTTGCGGCTACCGAAACAGTGTTTCAGCATGGACACGATGTATGTGTTGACAACGACAAAAATCTTTACGTGTGCCAATGGAATGCCAACCATACGGCGCCCGTAAAATTAACCCGTGTCTAAATGATCCTGCTGAATGTTTTAACTTTTCTGGGAAGGATGCATCCGCTGCTCGTACACCTTCCCATCGGGTTTATTTTGCTGGCGCTGCTGCTGGATGCCATTGCCTACATTCCCAGATATGCACATCTCCGTTCTGCTGTCCCCATTGCCTTACTGGCAGGATTTATAGCCGCCGTACTGGCCTGTATCTGCGGTTACCTGTTGTCGTTATCCGGTGATTATGATTACAAACTACTCACCCATCATAAGATAGCCGGGATTGTGATGACAGCACTTTCCGGGATTCTGTATTTGCTCACCACACCGGCATGCAAATTTCTTTTTCGCGTTCCCTACCGCGTGTTCTCCGTGCTGGTTATCGCCCTGGCGGGCCTGCTGAGCTATGCAGGACATCTGGGGGGCAATCTGACACATGGAACCAATTATCTTAACCTGCAGGTGCTTGAACAGGAGGTAAGGAAGAAACCCGCCAGCACAGATGAGGCCTATATATTCGAAGACGTGGTTCATCCCATACTGATCAGCAAGTGCGGGCAGTGCCACCAACAGGGCAAACTAAAAGGAAATCTGTCGGTCGAGACCCTGCAAAGCCTGCTGAAAGGTGGCAAGACCGGACCTGCGGTAGTGGCAGGGAGACTGGATCAGAGTGAATTATTCCGGAGGATCAGCCTCGATCCGCAGGATGAGAAGTTTATGCCGGCTAAAGGGAAGACCCCGTTGACAAAGTCTGAAAAAGCACTCATCCGCTGGTGGATCGAAAAGGCGCATGCCGTGGAAGGCAAAAAAGTTGGAGAAGAAAAAGACAAAGAAGCGATAAAACCACAGCTGGCTTTTTACCTGGGATTAGAAGGAGCCGCATCTCCAGATGAAGGCTCGGACTCTGCCCTGGTGCAACATATAAACCCGGATATCCCGGCAAGTCTGAACCCGAAATTACTGGATTCCCTCCGTCAAAAGGGGCTGATGGTCCGCCTGATGCTGCATAAACCCGTTATGCTGGATATTACCCTGCCAGCGGGTTCCGGAAAAAATATGGCCGACCTGAAAGACGGGC
The DNA here is from genome assembly GCA_030706635.1 of Bacteroidota bacterium. Classification (GTDB taxonomy): domain Bacteria; phylum Bacteroidota; class Bacteroidia; order Chitinophagales; family Chitinophagaceae; genus Puia. The sequence goes on along the minus strand of JAUZOD010000076.1, from coordinate 3,810 downwards.
TGAAACAGGTAGCCAAAAACATCATCTGGCTTGATCTGTCAGATAACGGATTGACGGAAAAAGATCTCGACTTTCTCCCCCAGCTCAGCAATCTCGAAAAATTACGCCTCGAAAAGAATCCCATTTCGGATAGCATCAGCGGCGAGCTGGTCAACCTGAAACATCTGCAGGCGGTCAATCTCACCGAGACGAAGATCAGTAATGCGTGCCTGGTTGCACTGCAAAAAAACACTTCTATAAAAAGGGTTTACAGTTGGGCGCCCGGAAGTAAAACTGCCATCGCCAATCCGGTAAAAAGTTTGAAGACAGAATGATGCTCTCCGGTTATTCCTTCACCCGGTTCCATAAATCCCGGTTAAATGCGAGCACCTGCGTTACAGCACCATTACTGTCCTTTATAAATTTGAGCGTGAACCGCGGGTCATCTTTAACGCAAAACTCAAGCGGGGACTGGGGCACAAACTTAAATTCCTTCCCATCCCAGCTTTGTTTGAGTACGAGATTATTTTCTATTACCCTGATTTGAATATAGGAATCATTCTGATCACCATTGAACCGGAACCTGTATTTGCCCGCACACGCTTTCAACTGGCTCTGATTTAAATGAACGGTTTTGACGACAGGCGGTTTATATTGATCGGTTCTGCTCCACAGATCTTTGTCGAATGCCAATACCTGGGTTATTGTACCGTCGGAGCCTTTCGTGAACTTCAGGGGGAAATTTCCGTCGTTTGCCAGGAATTCCAGTGCCGACTGGGCTGTAAAATGTATTTCTCTTCCGTCCCACATCTGCTTAAGAATAATTCCTTTTTCTTCCGCAGCAATATGAATATAATTGTTGTCCCCCATTTTGTAATACCCTTCAAAAGCTTTCAACTCACCCGGAGTTAGTGTGGTATCTGTTCTCATCATCGGTTTGTATTCATTTATTTTGTTCCACAAATCCCTGTTTTTTGCAAACAATTGTATAACAATACCACTTTTATCCGTAATAAATTCAAAGGGCTTCAATTGGGAAGATCGAATATCGGCCGTGCTCAAGTTATCTCTAAAAGCCACGTCTGATACGGGATCAACAAGAAATTCTTTTCCATCCCAAAGCTGTTTTATCAGCAACTGATTATTTTTCTCTTTGATCAGAATATAGCTTCTTTTATTTTGACGATCCTGATAGTAACCATCGGCTGACGCCCATTGTGGTTGCTTAAGTCCATCCTGTTTCAATTCCGCAGCAACCGTTGCGCGGCCTTTCAGCGGATGAATAACAAAATAGCTGATGAAAAGTGCCGGAAGTACAAATGCATATTTATACAGATGGCGGGCGGGTGTTTTTCCGTCAGCAGGATGTCGATCGAATGCCATCCGCGGATATGCTCCTTTTCATGTAAAACAATCTGGGCGTACTGCTCATCACTGTATAAGGCCGGGTTTATGACAAGGCAGTGAAAAAAAGAAAAAGGTGATATTTCTTTTTCGTGTTCATAACAAAGAATGCCATCCGGCCATCGCTTCCTGCTGCCCAGAATCAGCCTGAAAAGCCTGGACAATTGATTGGCAAAACGCAGAAGCAATACAAGCGTCACCATCATATTCAGTATCACGAACAGCCGGAATAAAGAAATTCCTGAAAAGAAACCGGGCGTGGTCTCCCGGGTCGTGGTAAGGATTTGGCCAGGAAGTGATGCTTTCTCTGGTGCGTGAGGCTGGGTGTACAACCCGGAAAACGGGTTAACTGAATAAATCCGGTCCTGAAAGCGCTCCATGTTGTTCAGACTGAATGAATGAAGATCCGGCAAAAAGGGTAATATGAAGGAAACCACCAGCACGGCTATGAGGAGGAACCGGTTGACCGTGAAGAATTTTTCTTTTTCCAAACACAGGATATAGACCAGGTAAAACACCGAGATAACCAGGTTCACTTTAAATAGATAAACAGCCAAGGTTTCCATATCAGAAAGTTTATTTGTCTTTCTTGCCAATCATCTTAATGATCTCCCTGAGCTCGGCAACCGATATTTCTTCTTCTTCCGCAAAATAAGCCACCACGTTTTTCATCGAATTACCAAAAAGCCCTTTGAGCAGCGGTTTCACGTACTTTCTGGTGTACTCCATTTTTGAAATGGCAGCGGAATACCGGTAGACAGACCCAAAATCCTCATACTTCAGAAAACCTTTGTCGGCCAGTCTCCGCATCTGGGTTGCCACCGTATTGATGTGCGGCCTGGGATCAGGCAATTCCTCCCGGACATCTTTGGCAAATGCTTTTTCCAGCTTCCAGATAATTTTCATCAGCATCTCTTCTCTCTCGCTTAGACGTTTCATGACACAAGGGTACAACTATTACTGTAATTAACCAACTACAATTGTAGTTTACCTGTATTTTTTAACATAGCAACCGGTTGATCCATGAGTTAACCGCCAAAAGACTTCCTAGCTTTGCTGCCTGATACGCTGTGCCGGAAGCTTACAGAAACATTGGAAAACCGGCAATCCATTATGAAAAGACTCCCTGGCAGTCCGTTCGGAACAATACGGCTCATCTGGACATTTTATAAAAGTTTTATATTCCTGTCCGCCTTAATTACCGTTTGCTGCATCGTCCTTTTCCTGGAATACGGCCTTTCCATTTTTATTGCTTTGTTCTGGCTTAAAATAAGTTCATTGACGATTATTTACTATTTCATCAATTACTATAAGCGGAATGAATATTATTATTATTTTAATTTAGGCATTTCTAAAAAGCGGCTCTGGACGCCGGTCCTGATCTTTGACTTTTGCGTTTTTATTTTAACACTCAGCTTAGCTCATCATTTCAAATGATTCATCTGCTGGAGGCCGATAGCATTCAACTTGAATTTAACAGAAGGAAGATCCTGAGTTCTGTTTACGTGAAGTGCGAAACAGGAAAGATCACCGGATTACTGGGTAGAAATGGTCAGGGTAAATCCTGCCTGATGAACATCATTTATGGCAGTCTGAAATGCGAGAAATCGGTGCGGGTAAACGGGATTGCTTATTCTAAATTACTCGAAAGACCCGACCTGCTGCGCTTTCAGCCGCAGTTCCATTTTATTCCCGGCCATCTTAGTATGAGCAGAATATTCAATGATTTTCAACTGGATTTTGCGCATTTTTCAAAATGGTTTCCAGAATATGCTTCAAAATACAAATCCGCAGTCGGCGAACTATCCGGCGGCGGACAAAAGCTGATGGAATTATATGCCATAGTCAAAGCACCTGCTCTTTTTGCCATGCTGGACGAACCCTTCACCCATCTCAGTCCCCTTCATGTGGAAAAAGCAAAAGATCTTCTGCTGGAAGCAAAAAGCGATAAAGGACTTCTGATCACGGATCACCTATTCAGGCACCTCACCGGGATTTCAGATTCTTTATACGTCCTTGCCAATGGAGAGACGCATCTGACCAAAAGCCTGGATGATATCGAAGAGCTCGGCTATGCAAAGCTCTAAATATTCCCTTCATTTCCTTTTACTGCGCAACCAGCGTATAAACGCTGCCAGCCTTTGTTTCAAAATCGTACAGCCTGGTCTCTTTTAATTCCGGTTTTGCCAGGGATGCCTTTGGCGAAATGATCGGTTTTTTTACCGCATCAACCACAAAGAAGGGGTTTGGATTATTTCCCGCCGCCGGTTTCAGTTTGATGTTGCCAGTGATTCCGGAAACACCGGCAACGCGTAACCGGCAATTTCCGCCCAGGGTGGATTTTATCTTAACCTCTTTTAAGTTCCCTTCCTTCCAGACCATACTAACAATCTCAAAACCGCCTCTTGCCCGCAGGCCTGTCACGCT
>JAUZOD010000075.1 GCA_030706635.1 Bacteroidota bacterium | reverse complement strand
TCTCCAGGCAGTCGCAGATATCCGGATCACGGAAGGGCCTCCCATGATCAATTCCGAAAACGCGTTACTCCGGGGAACGGTGTTATTTAATGTCCGCGACCGGGATATGGGTAGTACGGTACAGGATGCCCGGGACAGGTTGAACAGCATGCTGACGCGGTTACCAAAAGGATATTACCTGGAATGGAGCGGGCAGTATGAAAATCTGATCAGCAGCGAAAGAACCCTGAAGATCATTTTGCCCGTAGTGATCCTCATCATTTTTTTCTCCATGTACTTTGCCTTTCGATCTGCAAGAGAAGCGTTATTAAGTCTTATTACCATACCCTTTGCCCTGATCGGAGGAGCATACATGATTTACTTCTGGGGCGTAAATTTATCGGTAGCGGTGGCCGTTGGGTTTATCGCCCTCTTCGGTCTGGCTGTGGAAACAGGCATTGTGATGGTCATTTACTTAAACGACGCCATGCAGCAGCTCATAGCAGCCAAAGGCAATTCCGGTGAGACCATAACAAAAGCAGATTTGCGTGAGTATGTGATAGCAGGAGCGGCAAAAAGATTGCGCCCCAAATTAATGACCGTATGCGTGGCGTTGTTCGGCCTGATACCCATTCTCTGGAGTTCTGGTGTGGGCAGCGACGTCATGAAGCCCATCGTGCTACCCATGATCGGGGGCGTATTTACTTCCTCCATTCATATTCTCCTGGTAACACCCATTATTTTCCTGATGAGCAAGGAATACGAACTCAAAAAGTATGGCAAGATTGAAGTGCCCGACGTTAAACAATAAACTATGAAGTCACTATTGATTATTGTCATTTTCTTTATAGCAGCCCTCCCATCCCGGGCGCAAAATCTGATGAGCCTGGACAGCATTCTTTCAGTTATCGAAAGAAACAACCCGGTTGTACAAATGTATCGCGCAGACATTCGCTCCGCCGATGAGGCGGCGAAAGGTGCTAAGAGCTGGTCCCCGCCGGAACTGGGAACAGGGTTTTGGATGACGCCTTACGATCCGGGTTTGTGGAAGAAGTCCGCAAATGGAGCAAGTGGCATGGGTCAATACATGATCTCTGCCCAGCAAATGATTCCCAACAGAAAAGAACTGGAAGCAAATGACCAATATATGCAGGCCGGGTCAACGGTAAGCAAGGAAACGGAAAAAGCAGCGATGAACGAATTGTGGGCCGCGGCAAAAGAGAGTTATTATATCTGGCTGGTAAATAAAAAAAAATTGAGCGTGTTGGATGAAAATAAGAAGTTGCTGGACTTCATGATCCAAAGCGCCGGATTAAGATATAAAAACAACCTGGGGAAATTAAATGCCTATTACAAAGCAGAAGCCGCACTCGGTAAAATCGAAAACCAGCGCGTGGATATCATCAATGTAATAACGCAACAGCGGATCAGGCTGAACAGCCTGATGAACAGGGAAAAAGATATTGAATTTGACATAGACAGCTCGTATGCTATCAAAATCTACGGCGCAACAGACAGCAGTTATTTTATCAGGACAAGGAGTGATTTAAAAGCTATAGATAAAAATATCAATCTCACCTATCTGCAGCAAAACCTGGAACGCTCCAGGTTAATGCCACAGTTTGGCCTGCGCTATGATCACATGTTTGGTTTTGGCGGAACGCCCATGCAATATAATTTAATGGCCATCGTGAGGCTTCCTTCTGTCTCCTGGTCTGCAAAAAGCAGTAAGGCAAATATCGAAAGCCTGAAATGGAAAGCCCAATCCTATGAAGCACAAAAACAAATCATCATCAACGAAACCTCCGGCGAAACAAGCGGTCTGCTAATATCCATTGAAAGTAAAAAAAGGCAATTGCGGCTATTTGAATTGAATATCATCCCGTCACTGCAAAAGAATTTTAAAACAACACAGTTATCCTACGAGCAGAATACGGAAGAGTTGTTTGAACTCTTTGATGCCTGGGAATCGCTCAATATCACACAACTTGATTATCTGGACCAGTTGCAAACGCTTTTAACGATGCAGGTACAGATGGATAAATTACTGGAACAGAAATAATATACGATGCCGATTAAATTTTATTACATATCTATTTTGTTACTGGCCCTGGCAGGCTGCAAACCAAAAACCGGGAATGCCGATGTTGCCGTTGCTGACAGCATGAAAGAAACCTATACCTGCCCGATGCATCCGCAGATCATGGAATCTCATCCCGGGGACTGCCCTGTTTGCGGGATGGCACTCGTAAAAAGAGAAAATGCCAAACGGGAAATATCCCAGGTGGATCTTTCCACCCTGCTTCAGCCAACCAACCGGGTTGTCCTGTCGTCCATTCCGGTGATCTCCCTGAGGCATGCTGTTCAGGAAAAGAAGATTGATGCTTTTGGCCGGATTGAATATGATACCCGGTCTGTAAAAACAATAGCGGCCAGAATTTCAGGAAGAATAGAAAAATTGTATGTCAGGTACCGCTACCAGCGCATTCACGCAGGAGATAAGATTATGGATATATACAGCCCCGAGCTTCTAACGGGCCAGGAAAACCTTTTATTTATTCTTAAAAACGATCCGGAAAATATTTCACTGATCAATGCCGCAAAAGAACGGCTTTTATTACTCGGGATGAGCAGCAGTCAGTTGCAGCGGGCGATAGCAAAAGGCAGGCCCTTATTCACGATTTCCCTGTATAGCGATTATACAGGACATGTTCACGAATCAGGAACTATGAACAATGCTCCCGGGCAAAAGAATATTCCGGGCATGACGGAAGATTTGTCACTTAAAGAAGGTATGTATGTGCAAAAAGGTCAACCGGTATTTCAAATATACAATATGACCAACAGCTGGGTGACGCTCAGTCTGTTCGCGGGAGACAATACGCTGGTAACAACAGGAACCCCGGTGACGATCATTCCCGAAACCGCGCCGGATAAACAATTTGTTTCTAAAATCAGCTTTATCGAACCCTTTTACCGCAGCAACAGTAAAACACTAACAGCAAGAGTTTATTTCGATAACATGTCAATGGACCTTCCTGTAGGAAGCCAGGTTAAGGCAATTATCTCCGTCAGAACGAAAAGAGAGAGTTGGATACCGCAGCAGGCTGTACTGTCTCTTGGTTTAAATAAGGTGGTTATGCTTAAGAAAAGGAACGTTTTTGAAGTTCACCCAGTTCACACCGGCATCGTTGCTAATGATTTGATTCAGATACGGGAAGGCCTGAACGATCAGGATAGCGTGGCGGCCGACGCGCAGTTTTTAATAGACAGTGAAAGCTTTATTAAGGTAAACCAATAAAAATGAAAAGCGGTACAGTTCTTTATTTCTCCTTATGTGCTATTACTTTATTTTTGTTGCTGTCGTGTAACGATAATAAGAAACCGGTTTCCAAAGAGCCGGATGATATCTATTACACCTGCTCTATGGATCCCCAGGTTGTAGAGGCTAAACCGGGCAAATGCCCAATTTGTCATATGGAACTCACGGCAGTTAAAAAAAGCGCGCGGCAGAAAAATGATAATGAACTGGAGTTGAGCCCCGAACAGATACAGCTGGGAAATATACAGGTGGATACCGTTCGCAATGGCGCTATGGGAACGCGGTCGGTATTGACGGGAACGCTGAATTTCGACCAAACCAAAATAAATGCAGTGAATGCCAGGGTCGCAGGAAGAATTGAGAAACTGTATTTTAAAAATATCGGCGACTATGTACCAAAAGGAGCCAGACTATACGCGCTTTATAGTGAAGAGCTGAACAATGCCAAACAGGAATATTTACTCGCCGTTCAGAAGCAAAAGATCTTAGGAAACAAGGTGATTGACTTTGATCAGGTGATTGAAAGCACAAAAAATAAATTGTTGTTATGGGGAATGACGGAAGAGCAAATAAGAAATCTTTTTAGCGACCCTAATGAGCAGGTCACCAGCTTTTACAGTACCCGGGCCGGATATATTACCACATTAAGCGTACGGGAAGGAGAATATGTTGCGGAAGGCGGAAGTATTGTCCAACTGGCCGATCTCTCCAGCTTATGGGTAGAAGCCCAGGTCTACGCCTCCAAATTAGGTCAGATGGATCTGTCGGCCAGGGCAACGATAAAAATACCAGATATCCCCGGGATGGAGATGGAAGGGAAAATCGAATTTGTTAACCCGGAGATCAACCCGGACAGTCGCATAAATCTGGTTCGCATAAAAATAGCCAATCGCAATCATCAGTTAAAGCCGGGCATGTCTGCCTATGTAATTCTTAACACTGTTCAGCAAAAAACACTTTCACTGCCTGTCAATGCTGTACTGAGGGACGGCAAAATGGCTATGATCTGGGTACAGACCTCTCAAAATAAATTCATGGGCAGGATGGTTGAAACAGGTTCGGAAGGGAATGGTTTTCTTGAAATCAAATCCGGTTTGAAAGAAGGGGATAATGTTGTAATCAACGGGGCCTATCTGCTGCAAAGCGAATACATCTTCAGAAAGGGCGCCAGCCCGATGGCTGGTATGAATATGGAAGGAATGAAAATGTAGGAATATCAGGCGGCCCAGTCCACACACTATGACAGCGATTTGGGAGCGGAACGCGGCATTACAATCACCTATCAAACAAAATGTATGGAACACCAACATCACGCGCAGAAACCATCAATGAAGCATGAAGATCATGATATAAGCATGCATGGGAATAATATGAATGATAAAAACCCTTCCATGGGGCATGCTGGGCACGATCATCATGCGATGATGATTTCGGATTTCCGGAAGCGGTTCTACGTGGTTTTGATACTGACTATTCCGGCAATGCTTCTATCTACCATGATACAGCATTGGCTGCACATCCACTTTCAGTTTACCGGGTCAAAATACATACTGCTAACTCTTTCATCGGTTATTTTCTTCTATGGGGGATGGCCCTTTCTCAACGGCTGGCGGCAAGAGATGAAATCATGGAACCCGGGAATGATGACCCTGATCGGCTTTGCCATCACGGTTGCTTATGTATATAGTGTTGCCACAGTCTTCGGTCTAAACGGAATGGATTTCTTCTGGGAACTGGCCACCCTTATCCTGATCATGCTGCTGGGTCATTGGATTGAAATGAAATCCGTTGCCGGCGCTTCCAGGGAGCTGGAGCTGCTGGTCCAGTTAATGCCTGACGATGCCCACCTGGTTCATGGAGATCATATCATGGAGGTGAAAACAGAAACTTTAAAGGAAGGGGACATTGTTCTAATTAAACCCGGCGAAAAAGTGGCGGCCGACGGAATTATATCGGAAGGCGAAAGTTACCTGAATGAAAGCCTGCTGACCGGTGAATCAAAACCGGTTGAAAAGAGGAAGGACGATAAGGTCATTGCCGGCTCAATCAATGGCAATGGAGCGATCAAAGTTGCTGTTTCACATGGCGCAAAAGATTCTTATCTATCCCAGGTTGTAAAACTTGTACAAGACGCCCAAAAATCAAAATCAAAGACGCAATTACTGGCGGATACAGCAGCCCGTTGGCTCACGCTGATCGCCATTGTCGCTGGGATCGCGACTTTTCTGATATGGTGGATATCGGGAAAGGATCTTGCATTTTCTATTGAGCGGATGGTAACGGTTATTGTGATCTGCTGTCCGCATGCCCTTGGGCTGGCTGTGCCGCTGGTGGTTGCCAGGTCAACCGCTTTATCTGCCAAAAACGGCTTGCTCATAAAAAACAGAACCGCTTTTGAAAACGCCAGGAAAATAACCACCCTCGTATTTGACAAGACCGGAACACTCACCGTAGGAAAATTTGCCGTGTCACGGATCGTCACGCTTCAAAGTGATTTGAAAGAAAATGATCTGATAAGACTTGCTGCCGCCCTGGAGCAAAATTCTGAGCATCCCATAGCCACCGGAATCCTTGAAAAGGCGAAGGAATTATCTGTGTCCAGACTTGCTGCAGAGAATTTTAAAGCGATTGCCGGAAAAGGAGTTGAGGCCACAGCAGATGGGAAAGCGGTTAAAGTGGTAAGTCCCGGGTACCTGAAAGAAAATAAGATCCCGCTGCCCGAAGGTGCAGGATCGGATTCAGCGGAAACCACCGTATATGTCTTGATCAATGATCTGCTTTCAGGATATATTTCACTGGCTGATACCATTCGACCTGAATCTGCCGATGCGATACTGATCTTGCATGAAAACCGGATTAAATCCGTTTTGCTTACAGGAGACAACAGGCAGGTGGCGGAAAGTGTGAGTAAAAAATTGGGTATTGACACTTATTTTTCAGAAGTGCTGCCGCACCAGAAGCTGGAGAAGATAAAAGAACTACAGACCCAGGGTGAGTTCGTTGCTATGACCGGAGATGGAGTAAATGATGCCCCGGCCCTGGCACAGGCAGATATCGGCATTGCCGTTGGTTCCGGATCTGATATTGCAGCAGAAACAGCCGGGATTATTCTGGTGAACAGCAACCCCAAAGACATCGTTAGTTTGATCCTGTTCGGGAAAGCGACCTATCGCAAAATGATGCAGAATCTTGCCTGGGCTACAGGTTATAATGCGATCGCGCTTCCTTTGGCCGCAGGTGTTCTTTATGAGATGGGTATTTTGCTGAGTCCGGCTGCCGGAGCCGTACTGATGAGTTTAAGTACTATTATTGTTGCAATAAATGCAAGTCTGCTTAAATTAAAGTAATCAGTAAATAATCATATCATTATAATTTACCGCATGGTGAGCTTCACCCATATCATTAGTTCCATGGCGCAAAGGGAACCTGATTTTGAGAAGGGCTGGAAAACGGCAGCGTAGCCTCCCTTGATCCGATTTATCAAACCGTTAATGCATTGATGAAAACGTCTAAATAAGATTGCAATAAAATGGATAAGGAAGGTAACAATAAACTGTACTGGGAAAACATTTACGATACTAAAACAGAAAAGGAATTCAGCTGGTATCAGGAATATCCCAAAATTTCATTAGAGCTCATACGGGAATTACAGCTTCCAAAAACGGCCAATATTATTGATATTGGAGGAGGAGATGGCCGTCTTGTCGATTCTTTGTTGAATCTGGGTTATCAGAATATCTGGGTTCTGGATATCTCAGCAAAGGCCATTGAAAGGGCAAAGACCCGGTTGGGCCGGAAAGCTGCCCGTGTACAGTGGATAGTTAACGACGTTATGACCTTCATTCCACCAGTCAGGTTTGATTGTTGGCATGACAGGGCCACTTTTCATTTTCTGGTATCAAAGGAACAAATATTAAAATATCTGACGGTCGCCAGGCAAAGTACTTCAAAAGGTTCCTATGCTATCATTGGACTTTTCTCGCAAAATGGCCCGAAAAAATGCAGCGGACTGGAAGTTAAGCAGTATACCGAAGAGGCTTTAACAGAGCAGCTTGGAAACGATTTTAAAAAGATCAAGTGTATAACAGAAGATCACAAAACACCTTTTAACACGAATCAGAATTTCCTATACTGTTCATTCAAAAGAAATTAATTGAAATATAAATTATCCCTTTAACGTCTCTTTGGCTGCGCCTTCAAATTTCATCCACATACCAATTGCTATACTTGCTATTGTAATGCAGTTTTTACTGCCTCCGGAAGATCTTTAGTGAACTTAATTTTAGTCATCACCCACATTTCCCGCAATAATTGGGCATACGAAGATCGTGCAATAATTATGCGATAATATGGTAATTTTGAAAATAGTCTGGTAGATACAAATGGCAAAGCAATTACAGATAAAGGATAAAATTGAACCGGACAAAAGCATAAAGATAACGCCGTTTAAAAAAGAAATCCGGAAGACTGCTCCGCATAAACACAACAATTATTTTGAAATTATTTACCTCTCTGAAGGAGGCGGCCATCATTATATTGATTCCCGAAAATATGTTGTGGATCCGCCGGTTATGTATTTCATTCGCAGGGAACAGGTGCATTATTGGGAGCTGGACAGGGAACCGGGAGGGTTTGCGGTAATCATTCGGAAATCTTTCATCGAAAAAAGCATGGATGATGAATTAAAATCTCTATTTACTAAAATCAGCAGCCAGAATAGCTTAAGCGTTAAGGACAATAAAGTGATTCACAAGATTCTGGAAATATTAACGGAAGAAAGCAAAACAGAAGGAAAGTACACTTTCCACATCCTGGAGGGGCTGCTGAAAGCGCTGCTTGCTAAAGTTCTTGAAGTCGCAGAACCGGTAATCAATAGGTCAGAAATGAAACCGGACCTGTATCAGTCTTATCTTGCGCTTTTAAGCGGCGCACCCATTGTTAAAAACACAGTGCATTGTTATGCAGAACTACTGAATACGTCCCCTCAGAATCTGAATGCAGCCTGCCGCAAAGCGGCGGATCTGGCAGCTGCAGATGTATTGGAAGAATTTATCATTTGCGAAGCCAAACGGTTGCTGCACTATACGAATAATACAGTTTCGCAAATTGCTTTTTCCCTGGATTTTACTGATGCTTCTCATTTTGTGAAATATTTCAAAAGGCTTACCGGGCAAACTCCCCAGGCTTTTCGTCAGGCCAGCGAATAATACCATAGTTTTTTCAAAAATACCATAAAGCAGGTTTCTCGTTGTATCAATTTTGTAGGTTCGAATAAAACGGTAACAGGTAATTTCTCTGCCCTATCATATTTTGCCTGGATTAACCGGGGCAACAAACTCATGAATCAGTATTCTGCCAAAGCTCAGGTTATTATCCGGTTTATTCCGGGAGTAATCTTTTTGCTTGAGGGAATAGAAAAATTCTTATATAGTGGTCTTTTTCTATACCCTCTTGAAGCGATTGGTAGTCTTTTATTACTATTTTCAATTTCAGCAATTATACCAGTGCATAAATCGTCTCGGGCAATAGCTCAGTTGTGTTCCTTCATTGCCTGCGTATGGGTTTTTACTAAAAACGTTTTCAATGCAAAGACCCTATGAAATCCGATAAGAAAACAAGCCTTTTCTCCGGGCTCACAAGAAATACGTTTTTACTCGCGCTGACCAGCCTGTTTGCGGATATATCTTCTGAAATGCTGTATCCGATTCTTCCGATTTTTTTAACTCAGAATTTAAAGGTTGGCGGAAGCATTGTCGGGATCGTGGAAGGCGTTGCAGAAACAACCCAAAACATCGTGCAGGGTTTTTCCGGCTGGCTGTCGGATAAATGGCAAAAGCGCAAAGGAATCGCTGTATTTGGATATGTACTGGCCGCCATATCCAAACCATTTATTGGCATGGCCACCGGCTGGCCGGTTGTTTTGGGAGCCCGCTTTATGGACCGGCTTGGTTCAGGCACCCGTTCAGCGCCCCGGGATGCAATGATTGCCGCATCCGCTGATGAAAGAAACCGTGGCAAAGCGTTTGGGTTAGAAGGCGTAGGGGATAATCTGGGCGCATTTATCGGGCCGCTGATCGCAGTGGCTCTTCTTTTTCTGCTGGAAATAAACATCCGCTCTGTTTTTTACCTGTCCATTATCCCTGGCGGGCTGGCGGTGCTCATGATTCTTACCGTCAGGGAAAGAAAGGTCGCGTTCCGATCAAAAGCAAAAATTGACCTGAGCTACAGCCAATTTTCTGCCGGTTACAGGAAATATTTGCTGGCTACAGCCCTGTTTGGCATTGGTAATTCCAGCAATGCCTTTCTCATTCTGCAAACCAAAGATCTCGGTGTTTCCTTTAAAAATACCATTCTTCTTTATGCCGCTTTTAATCTGCTGGCAGCCCTGATCTCCTATCCTTCCGGAAATATATCTGATAAACTGGGAAGGAAAAATATCCTGCTCGTATCTTTTATCATTTTCCTGATCACGTACACCGGTTTTGCTTTCACAGAAAATTTATGGCTGATCGGCGGATTATTCTGCCTGTACGGACTCTATCAGGGGATCTTCCGGTCGGTTGGAAAGGCCATGGCGGCAGACCTTGTCCCGCCACATTTACGGGCAAGTGGCATAGGCTGGTATTCCACCATAGTAGGCTTATCGGGATTAGTGGCCAGTATCGTTGCAGGGCAATTATGGGACAAAGTGAGCCATCATGCCGTCTTTCTTTATGGAGCCGCCTTTTCCATCGTTGGAATTATTTCCCTGATTATACTGATCCCTGGCAGTCGCCTCAAATTGTCCGGCCCTGAAAAGGAAGAGTGAAAACAGTTATGATATTCTAAAACAGAAACAAAATGGATCGCAGAAAATTTTTAAAATGGGGAAGTTCGATATTGCCCATTGCAGGCGTTCTTCCTGCCGCGGCCATGGAACGCACAGGTCACGAAAAGCCTGAGCGTGTAAAACAATCTGAAGGTTTAATTCGATCCGTTCAAATTGCAGATTATACCATTCGCATTAACACGGGACTGATTGAGGTAGGCCCGCAACAGATTATTTCAACGACCACCTATAACGGGCAATTCCCCGGGCCGTTACTTCGCTTTAGGGAAGGCCAGCCCGCTATCGTTGACATTTACAACGATACGGATTCTGCCGAACAACTTCACTGGCATGGGCAGTTTATGCCAACTGACATTGATGGCGCGGCAGAAGAAGGGACGCCCTATGTCCCGGCTCACGGGATGCGCCGTGAGGCTTTTATACCCGGCCCCTCCGGGTTTCGGTTTTATCACACGCACCTCATTGCAGGCAATAATCTTTCTGCCGGGCAATATAATGGCGAGGTAGGTCCGGTTTATATAGAACCTAAAAATGAGCCGGGTCATTATGACCGGGAAGAATTTATCGTGCTTAAAGAGTTTGAACCTTACTTTATGCGTGGTGGTGATATGGCTATGGATTTTTTGTCTGGCGCCGAAATCCCGGAGTTAAAAGCAATGCAGGAAGAAGCCGAAAAAGAATCTGCCGGAAGACCGAAAGGATATGAAGTGGGGTATAAAATATTTACGATTAACGGCCACCAGCTTGGTCATGGTAAACCCATCCGCGTCAAGTTTGGTGAACGTGTGCTCTTTCATATTCTTAACGGAAGTGCAACGGAAACCCGCAGCCTTGCACTGCCCGGTCACCGTTTTACAGTCGTTGCCCTTGACGGCAATCCGGTGCCGAATCCGGCGGAAATACCTGTATTATGGATTGGAACTGCCGAGCGCATTTCAGCTATTGTCGAAATGAAAAATCCCGGAGTTTGGATAATGGGTGATCTCTCGGATGATGACAGGGGAAATGGTATGGGCGTCGTAGTAGAATATAACAATCAAAAAGGAAAGCCCCGCTGGATCGCCCCTAAACCCTTTAAATGGGACTATAGCATTTTCGGCAGACATAATATCCATGTACCTGATCCGGATGAAGTGATAGAAATGCTTTTCGCTAAGCAACAGGGTTCGGATAAAGGATTTAACCGCTGGACAATTAACGGGTCCGCTTTTGATATGGCGTCTATGCCAACCATGTTTCACCTAAAAGAAGGAAAACGTTACCGGCTTCACATGCGCAATGCTTCCGACGACATTCATCCGATGCACCTTCACCGGCACAGCTTCGAGCTTACCAGAATCGGAGGTAAATCAACCTCCGGTATCATCAAAGATGTTGCCATACTCGGCGGGTTTCAGGAAATGGACGTTGATTTCACGGCAAATAATCCTGGTTTAACATTATTCCATTGTCATATGCAGCTTCATATGGACTTTGGCTTCATGGCACTCTTCGATTATGTTTAGTTTATTATAGTAGATTGCTTTTTATCATGTCTTTAAAATTACATCCGTCACACTTCAATCATCATCAGTAAAGTTTATGAAAGCGCCTACCCATCTCCATTCTGGCTTCAGGATCAGATTTATTTGTCTTGGTCTTCTTTTAATTGTAAAGGTTGGCCATACTCAAAAGCGCATCGTGTCTATTAAAGATGTGCTTGAACTGGTACAATCAGGACAACCTCAGTTACAGGCCTACCAGGAACAGAAAAAGGCAGCCGGGCATAATGTCGATCTTACCAAAAATACATTGATGCCTGACCTGACAGCAGGATACCAGGCTGGGTATGCTACGTATAACAATATTACCGGCATGAGTTATCCCGGGCTGATCATGCCGATCAGCGGTCCTCCATCTTCCGGGAATACTTACGCCCCTGTTCCGGGTACGGCCCTAACGGCATTATTTCAATGGACACCCTTTACTTTCGGACAGCGCCAGGCAGCCATTGAAAAAGCAGTCGCCGGGTTCAAACTCGCCGGCAGCTATTATGATAATGCTCTATTCCGGCAGCAATATGCAGCCATCGCCGTATACCTGGACTTACTATACTATAAAAAACTGCTGAGCAGTCAGCAGTCAAATATAGACCGAACCCGAATCGGTTTGCAGCAATCCCTTGTCCTGGCTATTGAGGGACTCCGTCCTGGTCTTGATACCGTGCAATTCCAGTCAACCCTGGCCCAGGCGGAAATGGATCGGTTAACTACGCAGCGTCTTTACCAATCACAAGCTTTAGAACTGCTCCGATTGACCGGTCTTCCAGGTACTCCGGATGATCTGGAATTATCAGACACGCTGCTGACTGTGCAACTACCTGCTATTCCTGACACTGCGGGACTGTATACTCAGCACCCCGATTATAAATATTATGAAGCACAGGTGGCTGTCAGTGCAGCCAGCTTGAAAGAAATAGACCGGGCCTGGCGTCCAAGGTTCGACATATGGGCTAATGCTTATGCCCGGGGCTCGGGTGTAGAAGCAAACGGAATGATTGACAAAGCAGGAGGCTGGTCTTTAACAAGAAACAATTTTGGGGCTGGCGTTCAACTCAGTTTTCCTATCCTTCAATTTTCGAAAGTAACCATTCAAAAAAAACAATATGGTTCGTTGCTGAAGGCGGATGAATTGCAACTGGCCCAGGTATCTGTCAATATTCAAAAACAGATCCGGAACGCCGAGGTCATTTACCGGCAGAATCTGCTGATTGCAGCACTGGCGCCCATTCAATCCCGAGCAGCGCGGAATGCTTATGAGGGGCTGAAGTTGAGTTATGAGAGCGGGCTGGTTGATTTTACCCGGCTTACGCAGGGACAATATCAACTCCTGAACGCTGAGGTGATGGAGGCGGGTGCCTATTTACAGGTATGGAAATCCTTACTTGAAATCGCAGTGTCAAAGGGTAATCTGAACTCCTTTACCAATCAATTGAGATAATTAAATCGCATGATAAAACTAATTGTTTCGGCGCTGAGGCATCCCATAACCATCCTGGTCACGATGGTCGCCATTGTTTTCTTTTCCTGGCTGGCCATCCGCAATTCGAAGATAGATATCTTTCCCCGCCTTGGACTCCCCACGGTGTATGTGGCCCAGCCTTACGGCGGTTTGTCACCCGAGCAAATGGAAGGGTTTGTTACCTCTTATTATGAATACCACTTTCTTTACATCACCGGCGTTAAATATGTGGATTCAAAGAGCATCCAGGGTGCGGCTCTGATCAAGATAGAATTTAATGAGGGGACTGACATGAGCCAGGCGATGGCAGAGGTCGTTGGCTATGTAAACCGGTCAAGAGCCTTCATGCCGCCGGGTACGGTGCCTCCTTTCATCACCCGCTTTGATGCCGGCAGTGTTCCCGTAGGTCAGTTGGTATTCAGATCCGACACACGCTCGCTGGGAGAAATATCAGACCTTGCTTTATTCCGGGTACGCCCCATGTTCGCTACCCTTCCCGGCGTTTCCGCCCCTCCTCCATTCGGCGGCAATCAAAAAACCGTCGTTATTACAGTGGATCCCGAGAAATTACGCGGTTATGATCTTTCTCCGGATCAGGTGGTGCAATCCATGGTCCGGTTCAACAGTATTTCACCTTCCGGCAATGTCAATATCGGGGATACCACGTACATCACGCCCCAAAACAGCGTGATTGAAACATTGCAGGACCTGCAGAACATTCCCCTGGAATTAAAAAGCGGCCCTGTTGTTTATATCCGGGATATTGCCACCGTAAGCATGGGAACGGATATCACGACCAGCTACGCCCTGGTCAACGGCAAGCGGTCTGTATATATTCCGGTAACCAAGCGCGCGGATGCTTCTACCTGGGATGTCGTAAAAAGAGTAAAAGCCGCATTGCCGGAAATGCAGGCTGCTATTCCGGCGGACATCAAAGTAACCTATGAATTTGATCAGTCGGGGTACGTGATCAATTCACTAAAAAGCCTGATGTTTGAGGGTGGACTGGGAGCAATCTTTACCGGCCTTGTGGTATTACTTTTTCTCGGAGACCGGCGCAGTGCGCTCATCGTCATTATGACCATCCCCCTGGCCCTGCTTTCTGCGGCCACCCTGCTCTATCTTACAGGCCAGACGATTAATATCATGACATTGGGGGGCCTCGCCCTGTCCGTCGGTATCCTGGTGGATGAAGCAACGGTAACGATTGAGAATATACACCGGCATCTGGAAATGGGCAAAGGCAGGGCGCGGGCCATTTCGGACGGTTGTAAAGAAATCGCCGGAGCAAAATTGCTTATCCTGCTGAGCGTGTTGGCTGTGTTTGTACCTGCCCTGTTTATGAATGGAATACCCCATGCGATGTTCATGCCCCTGAGCCTGGCTGTTGGGTTTGCCATGATTGCTTCTTTTCTCCTCTCACAGACTTTTGTACCCGTTGTTTCCAACTGGATGCTGAAGCATCACCTGATGAGCCGTAAAGATCCCGAAAAGCAAAGCCGTTTTGACCGCTTCAGAAACCGGTATATTCATTTGGGACAACGGTTCCAGCCAAAATACCGGTTACTAACCAGTTTATTTATTCTGGCGGCGGTGGCACTCGTTGTCCTTCTGTTTTCTTTCACCGGAACAGCGCTGTTCCCCGAGACCGACAGCGGACAGGCTCAGGTTCGGTTACGCTTACCCGTTGGCACCCGGCTTGAACGAACGGAAGATGCCACCCGTAAATTATTGTCGCTTACAGACAGCATTGCCGGTAAAGGGAATGTAGAAATAACATCTGCTTTCATCGGGACCCAACCCTCCAGTTACCCGGTCAATTATATTTATCTATGGACCAGCGGCCCGAATGAATCGGTTACCAAGATCCGGCTCAGGCCGGGTGTGATCCCTATTGAAAAATTCCGGGAGCAGCTGAGGGCTGCTGTTGCAAGGGAAATGCCCGGCATCAGCATGTCTTTTGAACCGGGTGATATTGTGGAACAGGTGCTCAACCTGGGAAGTACAAGTCCAGTGGAAATAGCCGTCGCTAACAGAAATCTGGACGAAGGGAAAAAGACAGCGCAAAAATTATTGAAGAAATTAGCGGGTATATCCGCTTTGAGGGACTTACAAATAGCAACCCCGCTGGATTATCCCGCGATCAAACTTGATGTAGACCGCGTAAGGGCCGGTCAGTTGGGGATTTCAGGCACGCAGATTGCAAATTCTACCGTTGCCGCTACTTCTTCCAGCCGGTTTACGACTCCAAGTTACTGGCTTGATAAGACTTCCGGAACGGCCTACCAGGTACAGGTGCAATATCCTCCCTACCGCATGAACAGCACCATGCAATTGGAAGCAATCCCGGTCTCATCGGGAATTGATGGAAAAACACATTATTTAAACGAGGTTGCAACCTGGAAGCGTACGACAATTCCCGGTGAGTATGACCGCCTGAATCAACAGCGCTATATCACCATCACAGCTAATATACAACAGCATGACCGGGGGGCTGTTTACAAAGCCGTGCGTCAGACCATTGCAGATATGGGCAGCTTACCGAACGGAGCGAAAATATTATTGCGTGGACAGCCGGAGTTACTTCAGCAAACTCTTCAAAGTCTGCAATT
The DNA here is from genome assembly GCA_030706635.1 of Bacteroidota bacterium. Lineage (GTDB taxonomy): Bacteria > Bacteroidota > Bacteroidia > Chitinophagales > Chitinophagaceae > Puia. Next base: position 436 of record JAUZOD010000075.1, on the reverse strand, counting down.
CGGCTTACTGGTAGCCGTTGTGGTTATTTTCCTGGCGATGGCTATTTATTTTCAATCATTCCGCATAGCGGTAGTAACCTTATCTATCATACCGGGCGTTATTGCGGGATCACTGCTTATGTTATTGATTACCGGTCAAACCATGAATATACAATCCTATATGGGCACGATCATGGCTGTAGGCGTGGCCATTGCCAATGCGGTGTTATTTATTACCAATGCCGAAAATTCCAGGAAATCACATGCTTCATTACCGCATATGGAAGCTGCCTCCAATCGTTTGCGCCCCATCCTGATGACCAGCACCGCCATGATTGCGGGTATGGTGCCCATGGCCCTGGGGCTTACCGAAGGTGGCGACCAGACAGCGCCTCTTGGAATTGCGGTGATTGGTGGAATGATCTTTTCCGCCTTCAGCGTCTTATTTTTTCTGCCC
>JAUZOD010000074.1 GCA_030706635.1 Bacteroidota bacterium | reverse complement strand
CGACCACGCGGAAGTGCGCAATTATTCCAATGAAAAAGCTGCCGAACCGGAATTACCGCTGGTGGTGGATATGAATGGTATGCCTTATGTGCCGTCTGCCAGTTTTTCCTATATGCCTGAAACCGATACCCTCCAGCCAGATGTGCTTCAGCAGAATAAAATAAAGGCCCTTTTGGCTATCGGGAAAGTAAAAACGGCCGAAATACAATCGGAGCTTAACGAGCAGATTAACAGGAGCAGGAACGATCTCCGTTTGCTGAAAAAACAAAGTCTGAAATTAATCGAACAAAGACAAAAAAAGCTGCAACCGGCATTGCGTAAGATCCAGGAAGACATGCAAATCAAGAAAGCAGAGATTAAACAAATGCAGATGGAGCTGCAGATACAAAACGGAGAGATCATTACCATGTAACAGCTGCCGGAATTCCGGTCTCAGGGGTCATTAATCGTAAAACATTTATTTTTGCCCAATGAATCTCGATTACCGGAATCTGTTACCCCAGGAATTTCACAGCAGTTCACGCCTCTGGATATACCAATCCAACCGGCTTTTTACCATTGCTGAAGTACTCCGGATAGAAGAGATTTTAAATCCATTTGTAGAAAGCTGGCAGTCGCACGGTGCACCGGTAAAAGGATTTGCCAGCGTATTGTTCGGACAGTTCATTGTTTTGATGGCAGACGAAACAGATACCAGCCTGGGTGGCTGCAGTACGGACTCCTCGGTTAAAATGATCAAGTTTATAGAGACCCATTTTCAGGTGAATTTATTTGACCGTCAGTCCCTGGCGTTCATCGTGAAAGATAAAATCCAGTTACTTCCTTATACCCAGCTGGCTTATGCCGTTGAAAATGGTTTTATTAATCAGGATACCCTTTATTTCAATAATACCATTCAAACCAAGGCCGAGCTGGAAGGAGGCTGGATTATCCCTGTAAAAAACAGCTGGTTGAGAAACCGCATTGTTTTTAAGCCAGTCACGAATCCGTAGTGTCTTGAAGCGGCTTCTGTTTCTCGATCTTTGGGAAACTCAAAGGATGTTTATATTTTTACTTCATTAGCGGAAGTAGCTCATCTGGTAGAGCGACAGCTTCCCAAGCTGTAGGTGGCGGGTTCGAGCCCCGTCTTCCGCTCTTATTCTCCCGCTTCCTGTCATCCTGTCATTTCTCCTTTCTTTTAATTATTTTTGCAGTCCTGCTAAACCGGGATAATTCTGATGGAAGTATTGACCACGAGAAAGCATGATCGAGAAAGACAGGCAGTAGTTAAGAAATTCTACATTGAGAGTTATGGCTGCGCCATGAATTTTGCTGACAGCGAGATAGTGGCTTCCATTCTGAAAGAAACTGGATTTGCTGCTACGCCTGACTATACAGATGCCGACCTGGTACTCATCAACACCTGTTCAATCCGTGAAAAAGCAGAACAGACCATCCGTAGCCGCCTGCATATTTTCCGGCAGGCAAAGCGGGCTAATCGCGGAATGCTTATTGGGGTGTTGGGATGTATGGCCGAGAGACTGAAATCCAAACTGCTGGAAGAAGAAAAACTGGTTGATCTGGTTGTGGGCCCGGATGGATACCGCACACTTCCTTTATTAATTGAAGCGGCTGAGGGAGGGCAAAAATCCGTTAATGTGCTGCTCAGCCGCGAGGAAACCTATGCTGATATCTCGCCAGTAAGACTCAACAGCAACGGGGTTAATGCCTTCGTGAGCATTATGCGCGGCTGTAATAATATGTGTTCTTTTTGTGTGGTTCCGTTCACGAGAGGCAGGGAAAGGAGCCGCGACCAGACATCTGTTATTCGGGAGTGCACAGCGCTTTTTGAGAGTGGATACCGGGAAGTGACGCTGCTGGGCCAGAATGTGGACAGTTATCACTGGTACTCGGAGAATGAGCAGGACATTAGCTTTGCCATGCTGCTGGAAAAAGTGGCTGCTATTTCGCCGGAGCTGCGGGTTCGGTTTTCAACCTCCCATCCGAAAGACATAACGGATGAAGTATTGTTTGTTATTTCCAGGCATGAAAATATCTGTAATTATATACATCTGCCGGTACAGAGCGGGTCAAACCGGGTATTGCAATTGATGAACCGGACATACACCCGGGAATGGTATCTGGCCAAAGTGCGGAGGATCCGTGAATTGATACCGGATTGCGGGATTACTTCGGATATCATTTCCGGCTTCTGTTCGGAAACGGAATCCGATCACCAGGAGACCCTGTCGCTCATGACAGAGGCCGGATTTGACATGAGCTATATGTATTTTTATAGCGAACGGCCGGGAACGCTGGCCGCCAGAAGATATGCAGACGATGTTCCGGAAGCAGAGAAAAAAAGAAGGTTGGATGAGATCGTAAAATGCCAGAACAGGCTTTCACAAATCAGTAACCGGAAAGACATCGGAAGTATTTCCAGGGTGTTGATAGAAGGCGATTCCAGGAAAAGCCAGGCCGACTGGATGGGAAGGAACGGCCAGAATAAAGTCGTGGTGTTTCCCAAACAGGATTGTCCTTTGGTCAAGGGCGATTACGCCAGCGTGGAAATTCTGGATTGTACCGGTGCAACCCTGATTGGCCGTGCAATCTGACGATTAAGGGCTATTTAATTGAAATAATATGGAACTTCAGTCAATAAAAAACAGGTTTGGGATTATCGGAAATTCTGCTGAACTGAACTATTCGCTCACGGTCGCCACCCAGGTGGCGAACACGGATCTGACGGTTTTGATATTTGGTGAAAGCGGCGTGGGAAAAGAAGCCTTTTCGCATATTATTCATTCCCTTTCAGCGCGGAAACACAATCCATTTATTGCGGTAAACTGCGGGGCCATTCCCGAAGGAACCATTGACTCGGAATTGTTTGGTCATGAAAAGGGATCTTTTACCGGGGCGGTGGATTCCCGTAAGGGTTATTTCGAAACGGTAAATGGGGGAACCATTTTCCTTGATGAGATCGGCGAATTGCCGCTGGGTACCCAGGCCCGGCTGTTGCGTGTACTGGAAGCCGGAGAGTTCATCCGGGTTGGCTCATCGAAAGTACAGAAAACGGATGTGCGGGTAATTGCCGCGACCAACAAAGATTTGCTGCAGCTTACCGACCGCGGAAAATTCAGAGAGGACCTTTATTACCGGCTGAGTACCGTACCCATCCGGGTGCCTTCACTAAGGGACAGGAAAGAAGACATCCCCCTATTATTCAGAAAGTTCGCCGTTGATTTTGCAGAACGGTATAAAACATCTCCGGTGCAACTGGATGAGGACGCAAAAAATCTGTTAATCAATTACACCTGGCCTGGAAATGTGCGGGAGTTGAAGAACATTGCAGAACAGATCTCTGTTCTTTCGGAGGATAAGCTGATCTCGATGGCCCAAATCAGAAAATTCATACCGGAAAGTGCCGGTAACAGGCTCCCCATGGTAATCCCTTCGGCGAATGTTCATGCCCAGAATGATTTTTCCAACGAAAGGGAAATTCTGTACAAGCTCTTTTTTGATATGAAAAAGGATGTGACCGAACTCAAGAAAATGTTTCTGGAGATATTGAAAAATCCTAACCTTGCAGCGGATGCGCAAAATAGTTTTGCACACGAAATGAAAGAGCTCAATACGCAGGAGCACTATGCCGCGGGAATCAACTCCCCGGCGGCATATAATGCCCAGCCGGTGGTGATTCATAATAACAGCAATAACGGACATGATATTCATCAGCATGAAGAAGTGGAAGAGTCGCTGAGCATTGTGGATAAGGAAAAAGAATTAATTGTAAAAGCGCTTAAAAAACATAAGGGAAAACGAAAAGACGCTTCCTCAGATCTCGGCATCAGCGAAAGAACACTTTACAGAAAACTAAAGGAATATGATATCACCGAATAGAATCCGGGTTTTGTTTTCCGCGGGCATCCTGCTGACATTGATTTGCTTTGCGGTGAATTCGTGTAAGATCTATTCTTTTAAAGATGTGTCCATTCCACCCGAGGTAAAAACCATCCGGCTCGGGTTTATTGAAAATAGAGCGCGCATCGTGGATCCCCAGTTGAGCCCTCAACTGACGGACAAGGTAAAACAGAAGATCAATAACCAGACAAAACTTACCCAGGTGCAGTCGGATAATGCGGACTATGATGTGTCGGCGTATGTGTCTGACTATTCAGTAAGTACTTCGGGAGTATCGGCTCAGGCTGCCGCTACCAACCGGTTGACCGTGACTGTACATATCGCATTGAAGAACCGGTTGAACGATCAGAAACTGGGAACGCCGGATTTTGAGACGGACATCACCCGCAATTTTGATTTTCCTGCCTCACAGAGCGTGAACGATGCCCAGGCTGCATTGACCCCTCAGATAGTAGATGATATGACGGATGATATTTTTAATCGTCTTTTTTCTAACTGGTAATACGAATGCTAATGACGAGCGGAATGCCCCTACTGCTGGATTCCATTTTTGGAAAACAAAATCTGGAAGAAGTCTCCCTGGAAGACATTTATCAGGTATTGGCGGAATTTCCGTCTTTCAGTGCAGCCCATGTACTGCTTTCCAAAAAATTAAAGCTGGAAGCTGATCCGGCTTTCCGGGAAGAATCCATGAAAACCGCTTTGTATTTTAATAATCCGGTTTGGTTGCAATTGCTCCTGGAGGAGGACTGGAACGCAGAATCTCCGGCTCTATGGCAGCCTGCGGAGGATACACCCGCCGCGCAGCAGGCTGCTTCGTACGTACTCAATGAAGTCCACGAACCGGATAATGCCGGGCATACGGTGAATGATTCCTATGCTGAGGTTCAGGAATCGGTTCCCATCGTGAACGAGGAGTTTAGTGATGAACCCCGGCAGGAAATTACAGTGAATGAAGAATATGCGCAGGAGGCGGAAGCTGTTCACGTTATCCATCAAGGTTACGAAAATGCACCTGAATTTGTTTCGCCCCCATACGGAGAGCAGGAACAGGAGGCCGGCAGTGATGACCAGGCGCTGCAGGAAATACAGGAGCCCGTGCCCGCAACAGATCATTCGTTTCATGATGAACCGGAAGACCTGTTTGCCGGTAATGAAACTCCAGTTGATGAAGTCGACTCAATCTCCCCTGTTGCAGAAGAAACGACGGAGACAATTTTCAATACGGACAATCCGCGCATTGCGGAAAGTGAACCTTCGGGCAATGAGCGCCCTATCCTGGAGCAGCCTGTCTCCAAGCAGCCGGTCTTCGATCAGCCTGAAGACACGAAACCCGCTGAGATTAACGAGCACGAATCCGAAGCAATTCCGCCACCGACTGTCATTTTCGATACAAAAAAGGCAGAGTCTATTGTTTTCGCACCTTATCACATGGTTGATTACTTTGCCTCACAGGGAATCAAACTGGTACTTGAAGATCATCCGCAGGACAATTTTGGGAAACAGCTGAAGAGTTTCACGGCCTGGCTTAAAGTAATGAAAAAAATCCCTGCACGGGGAATTGCCGGAAAAACGGATGACGGGGAGACAGAACGGATCCGTCATTTTGCGGCGAATTCCATTGAAGAAAGAGACATTCTTACGGAAACGATGGCTGAGGTGCTGGCCAAGCAGGGAATGTATGAAAATGCGATCGCGCTTTATCAGAAATTAAGTTTGATTTATCCCCCCAAAAGCGCTTATTTTGCGTCCAGAATTGAGCAATTAAAAGCCTCTCTATCATGATCTTTTTTGTTATCCTGTTGTTGCTGGCCTGTATTCTACTCGGATTGATCATTCTGATCCAGAATCCCAAGGGAGGCGGTCTGGCTGGAAATGTAGCCGGTTTCAGCAATCAGTTTATGGGTGTAAAGCAAACCAATAATGTTTTGGAAAAGGGTACGTGGATACTGGCCATTATTGTGGCTTTGTTCTGTATTTTCTCAACCCTTATTATTCCCAAGGCGGGCGCAACCCGGGGAAGGGATTTCAAGGCAGCTCCCACCTCTACGTCCACGGGTAATCTTCCGCAATTACCTGCTCCTACTAAATAATGTTCGTACAATAATATTAAAGACCCTGTCATTCCCATGACAGGATTTTTTTGTTTATTTTGATGCCAAATCCAAATGCAGGTGAAAAAGGTTTTTTCTGTTCTAATATTCCTTATCCTTCTTATGGCTATAATGGCGGTATATTTTGTATTCGGGCCCGGTACCGCCTTTAAAGAGGCAAAATACGATCTCTACATCCGGACCGGCACAAATTATGAGACCCTGGTGACCACACTCCGTCAGGATCAGGTAATCAGTCACCCGGCCCTATTTAACTGGATGGCCGGAAGAACGGGCTACCCCGAAAAAATAAAAGCCGGGAAGTATGAGATCAAACAGGGAATGAGCCTGATCCATATTTTAAAAATGTTGCAGAACGGACGGCAGGTTCCGGTAAATCTGGTGATCACCAAACTTAGGACGAAGGAAGATCTTGCGGGCCTGGTGGGGCGAAAATTTGAGTGCGACTCCGCAGCTTTTATGGCTTATCTGAACAACCCGGACTCCCTCGGAGCCTATGCGTTGGACAGCAATACGGTAATGACGGCCATATTTCCAAACACATACACTTACTTCTGGAACAGTACTGCATCCAGAATCTTCAGAAAAATGGAGATTGCCTCAAGGACTTTTTGGACTTCGGCGCGGATACAAAAAGCGGAAACACACCATCTTGATGCTAAAACAACATATATCCTGGCCTCCATAGTGGAAGAAGAAACTACGAGAAAAGAGGATAAACCAAAAATTGCCAGTGTTTATCTGAACCGGCTGTCAACCGGAATGAAGCTTGCAGCAGATCCGACCGTGAAATTTGCCCTGCGGAATTTTGAATTGAAAAGAGTATACTCAAAATACCTCGCTGTGGAATCGCCTTATAATACCTACCGGAACGCGGGCCTGCCTCCGGGACCCATCTGTACGCCATCGGTGGAAACAATCGAAGCTGTGCTGAATGCGCCGGATACCAGGTTTTTATATTTTGTAGCCAAGCCTGATTTTTCAGGTTATTCCAATTTTGCGGAAACATATCCCGAGCACATGCAAAATGCCCGGGAATATCAGAAAGCACTCGATGAACAAATGCGTATTGGCCAGCAGGCCAAAGGGAATCCATGAGCAGGCTTGAAAAAATCATAAGGAACAATCCTCCGGTGCGGTTTATTTCCCGCGAAACCAAAAAGATATTTCTCCCGGGTTTTGAGGGAATATCCCTTTACGATGTCCTGGTCTTTTTTAACAAACAGGTTCAGAAAGTAGGATTAAACGACCGGGCCCGCTCCATCGCTTTCAGCTTCCTGATGGCGATACCCGCCGCCACCATATTTATCTGCACGCTGATCCCTTACCTGCCGGTATCGAAAAAACTTACCCGCCAACTGCTGATGCTGACCCGTGAAATCACACCCAATCAGAACACGTATCAGCTGGTGAGCGATTTTCTCAACGATTTTCTCAATAAGCCCAGGGGCGGATTGCTTTCCCTGGGTCTGGTGGTGGCCTTGTTCTACGCGTCGAATGCTATGCTGGGCATGATGCGTTCATTCAATAAATCCCTTACCCATCACGCCAAAAGGAGCTTTCTGGAAAACCGGATAATTGCCATTCGTCTTACCTTGGTGATGATTATGCTGCTGATCGGATCCGTCGTTATTCTGGTTACCCAGGATGAGCTGTTGAGATTAATTCTCAGGGAACTGAAAATACGGAGTCACACGATGCGCGGGTTATTTAAAACGCTTCGCTGGGTGGTGATCATTCCACTATTTTATTTTTCTATTGCCTTCATTTATCGTCATGCTCCTGCCGTGAATGAAAAATGGAAGTTGTTTTCACCGGGAACCATACTGGCAACCGGGTTGATGATCCTGGTTACTTTTGCATTCTCCTTCTGGGTGAATAAATTCGGCACCTATAACAAGGTCTATGGTTCCATCGGAACGATCATGATCCTGATGATCGTGATCTATATCAATTCCATGATCCTGCTTGTCGGGTACGAACTGAATGTAAGTATTCATTCATTGAAACAGAAGGCATTTGGACGGGATGCCCGTGTACAAACGCCGATACCGTAAAAAATCACAGATCCTCCATCCCCCACCCCGTTCTCAGTTTATCGTATTCTTCCTCCGTTAATTTTACATGGTCATAGTGGCCGGCTGATTTTTTTTGCCGGAAAGCTTCATATAGTGTTACAGCGCAGGCAACGGAAATATTCAGCGAATGGATGATGCCGACCTGCGGAATAATGAAATTTCCATCGGCCATTTTCCGTATCTCCCCGCTGACCCCGTCATGTTCATTTCCGAATACCAGGGCGATCGATCTGGAAAAATCGATGTCATAGAGGGATGTAGCATCGGAGGAAAGGTGCGTGGTCAAAATCAGATCGTATTGTTTTCTCAGAGCGCTGAAACATTCAACCGGATCGGTGTACTGATGGATACTAAGCCACTTGGCCGCGCTGCTGCTACTTTTGGCTCCCCATTTTTTGTGCGGGCTGATCCGGGAATTTAAAACGTTGATATCCTGTATGCCTACGGCATCGCAGGTTCGCATTACGGCGGAAATATTGTGCGGATCAAATACATTCTCCAGCACCACGGTGAGATCGTTCTGGCGATTATTTAAAACCCGGGTGAGCCGTTCTTGTCTTTCAGACGTCATGAAACAGGTTAATTGTTTTTTCCCTGGAGCATGGGGACAAATGAAAAGTCGTCGAATGATTCCTCAAACAGTGAGCCATCCGGATATTTGCTGATGCGGATCATCTGTTGCACTTTGTCGTCTCCTACAGGAATTACCATTTTCCCGCCCGGTTTCAGCTGATCCAGCAATTTCTTGGGAATTTCGCGTGCGGCAGCAGTAACGATTATTTTATCGAAAGGTGCGAAAGTCGGCAGGCCCTCATAACCGTCTCCATAAAAACAACGGATGGCAGGATATTTTTTAGGATAGCTGAATAATTTGTTCTGATCAAAAATATTTTTTTGTCTTTCAATCGTGTAAACCTGGACGCCCATCTCAGCCAGAATGCAAGCCTGATAGGTACTGCCGGTACCTACTTCCAACACCTTCTCGTGCGATTTTAATTCCAACAGTTGCGACTGGTAGGCAACGGTGTAAGGCTGCGAGATCGTCTGACCTTCAGCAATGGGAAAGGCGCGGTCTTCGTAGGCAATCTGGTCAAACGCGGAATCCATAAAAAAATGACGGGGGATCTCCAGCACCGCTGCCAGAACCCTTTCGTCTGAAATGCCTTTATTCCTGATCAGCGATACCAGTTGTTTTCTAAGGCCTTTATGCCGGTAAGTATCGGAAAGTACGCGCATACCACTGCAAGATAACAGAAGAATTTTTTACAACGAGCCTTTTTCATTTGTAACTTTTCACCCGGAGAATATCATCCTGTATAAAATTCATTTTCATGAGACTGGTCACCGCGTTCCTTCTTTGCATAATGATGTTTCTGGAATATTTTGTATGGGGGGCCTGGTATGTGACGATGAGCACGTATATGGGCACGAATCTGCAATCTACCGGGGTTCAGATCGGGGCTGCCTATAGTGCGCTGGCCATCGCCACCATGATATCTCCTTTCTTTATAGGCTTGATAGCAGACCGGTTTTTTGCTGCGCAAAGGATAATGGGTGTTTTACACCTGGTCGGGGCAATCCTGCTTTTCCTGGCAACAACGGTTAACCTGAATACTCCTTTTTACTGGATTATTCTGGTTTATTCTCTTTTATACATGCCCACGATTGCCCTCTCCAACAGCATTGCGTTTTACCAGATGAGCGACCCGGGAAAACAGTTTCCCTGGATCCGGGTTTTCGGAACCCTGGGCTGGATTGTGGCCGGCCTGATGATCGGTAACCTGCAATGGGAAAAAACAGTCAATACCTTTTATCTCGCCGTCACGGCGTCTGCCGCCATCGGACTGATCAGTTTTGTTCTTCCCAATACTCCGCCCAAGGCTAAATCGGCAGATGCGTCCGCAGCCAAGGCACTCGGAACGGATGCATTTGTGCTATTTAAAAACAAGAGTTATCTGATCTTTTTTATTGCCGCCATCCTGGTTTGTATACCACTTTCTTTTTATTATGGTTTTGCCAATGCTTTTTTGAATGAGATTGGTTTGCACAACGCCGCGTCCAAAATGATTCTGGGTCAGATATCAGAAGGATTGTTTATTCTGGCGATTCCGTTCCTGTTTAACCGGATCGGAGTAAAAAATATGTTGCTGATGGGCATGGCGGCCTGGATTCTCCGCTATGTTTGTTTTGCATACGGCGACCTGAGCAGTAATCTCTGGATGTTATATGCCGGGATTCTGCTGCACGGGGTGTGTTACGATTTCTTTTTTGTTACCGGATATATGTACACAGAGAAAAAAGCCGGTGCCGGTATTAAGAATGCGGCACAGGGTCTCTTTACCTTTGCTACTTATGGTGTGGGTATGTTTATCGGGACCTGGTTCTCCGGGTTTGTAGTGGATAATTATAAATTGGGGGAAGGACATAATTGGATGAAAATCTGGTTTATTCCTGCCTATGTTGCCCTGGGCGTATTGCTCTATTTTATTTTATTCTTCCGCGAGAAAAAGTCTGCTGCCGCCATCAGCAGCTGAGTTAGCGGAGGACATTTAATCATTATTTAAACAAGCAGTCATGATGAGAATTGCCATGTTAGGATCGGGGTTTATCGGGAGGTTTTACGCCGATTCGTTGCAAGGACAGCGAAGCTGTGACCGGATCGTAAGTATTTATTCCCGCCGCGAGGAGAGCGCCCGGAAATTTGCATCGGATTACGGATGTTCCCAATGGACGATCGATATGGAGGAGGCGGTTGCCAATCCGGAAGTGGATGTGGTCTGTATCTCCCTGCCAAATAACCTGCACGAGGAAGCGGTATTGCTCTGTTGCAAGCATAAAAAAGCCGTCATCACGACTAAGCCGCTGGGTCGTAATGCCGCCGAGGCGAAACGCATGCTGGACGCTGTGGAGAAAGCGGGGATTTTTAATGGCTATCTGGAGGATCTGGTGTATACGCCCAAATTTTTAAAGGCTTATGAAAGTGTAAAAAATGGCGCCCTGGGAAGAATTCTCTGGTCCAAATCCAGGGAAGCACATCCTGGCCCGCACAGCGACTGGTTTTGGGATCTGGAGCAGGCCGGTGGCGGATGCATCCTGGATCTCGGTTGTCATTGTGTGGAGATTGCCAGAAGTTTTATTGGTAAAGACATTAGGCCGGTAGAAGTAATGTGCTGGGCAGATACCCAGGTAAAGCCCATTGAAGCGGAAGATCATGCCATCGGACTGGTGAAATACGAGAACGGGGCGATCGGTCAGTTCGAAGTCAGCTGGACATTCCGGGGTGGGCTGGATCTGCGGGATGAAGTGATGGGTACAGAAGGAACCATTTGGATCAATAATTTTTTAAGGACCGGACTGGAGATGTTTACCACCGGGAAGGGCGCCGATTATATAGCCGAGAAGGCGGAATCCAATACCGGTTGGCTGTTCCCTGTAGGGGATGAACTCAATGACCTGGGATATAATCACATGTTTACGGATATGTTCAATGCGATAGAAAGAGGAACATCCCCCAAAGAAACTTTCTATGATGGTTATGTGGTGAATGCCGTGCTGGATGCTGCCTACAAATCTGCCAAATCGAAATTATGGGAACCTGTACAATTGGGAGTCTGGAGGGGTCGTACCGGTGTGGGCAGGGACAGTCATCTCGTGGAATACGATACAGATCATTATCTGGTAAAGGAAGAAATGACACACTATGGTGCGAAGAAAGTAATTCTTAAAAATAAGAAGACGGGAAAGATCAGTGAATTGACAATGGACAGTTGACAATGGACAATCTTGTAATGTAACAGCCTCTCATTGTCAACTGTCCATTGTCAACTGTCCATTATTATTCCCCGATCTTGTATTTCACATCATCCGTAATTCCTTTCCATTGGTCGGTCCGGAATGAGCCTGCGGGGAAACCTTCCTGGTTGTAGAGGTTGGCGTCGCTGGCATCATCTGCCCATGCGTAACGAACTTCTGTGGGTTCAATTACGGACTCAGCAGAAACAATCACTTTGTTTCCGCTGATCGAGGCTTTGGCATAGTGAAAATGATGATCGTCGCCCGATACCTCAAACCCGCGCAGATACCCATATTTATCTTTTATCATCAATCCGCTTCCGGTATGCGTGAACGTTAGTATTACCTTATTGCCTTCTACGGTCATGGATTCATAAACCGGGCCGCTGTACTGCATGGGTTGTCCATAAATATTGTTAAGCGCAATGGCAGCGAGTCTTTTACCTACGTCCTGCTTGTTTTTCGGATGGATGTCGTGGGATTCTCCGATATCGGTGGTTACCGCCATTCCTGTATTGGGCAGGCTGAGTGTACGTGTTTGGGCCTCCCGGAGTTCTGCCCAGGTGCTGCCATGTTCACTATCGCCATTACCGGCATTAAAGCTGGCCAGCTGTACGAAATAAAATGGAAAATTTCCCTGGTTCCAATGCTGTCTCCAGTCCGTAATCATTAAAGGGAACGCGGTCCGGTATTCATAGGCGCGACCTGCGTTGGTCTCACCCTGATACCAAAGCACACCCCGTATGCCATAAGGAATTAAGGGCTGGATCATGGCATTGTATAGCAGGGTTGGATAGGCATTTGGATCCAGATTTCCGGTTCCCTGGTCTATCCTGGCTATGCGGAAACTCCAGTTTCCGGACAAATTCAGGGTTCGTGTGGAAGAACTTAGATTCAACGACGCAGAATCCCCGTAGAATCCGCCGCCTCCGTTTGTATCTTCAACGCGAACCGCAATAACATTTCGGCCTTCCTTGAATACACCCGGAGCAACGGTGTAATGCCTGTCAACATCGTAGCCCTTGGTGGAACCAACCGGTATTCCGTTTACATAACTGTTATCGTTATCGTCTATTTTCCCGAGGTTAAGTGTTAGCGGCTGGGCGGCTTCTGCGGCATCCAGGGTAATTTCCTTCCGGAACCAAACTACTCCGTCCAATTCGTCGAGACCAAGATCTTGAGTTTCCCAAAGGGCTGGAGCCTTCATCTTCGGCCACGCCTCGCTGTTATATTGAGGATTTTTCCAGTCCGATTCCGGTAAGCTATCGGTTATTCCCTTTTCGAGCGATTTCACTTTATCTTCCAATCCCTGTTTCCGCTGTTTGATCATGGTTTCAATGTCAGTGTTGGGGACGCTGGCAATCATGGTTTTAAACTCCGGGCTTTTTTCAAAGGCACCCCTGCTCGTCCAGGTTTCCACCATGGTTCCTCCCCACGAGGAGTTGATCAGGCCCACAGCAACATGCAGCCGTTTCTGAATTTCCCTGGCAAAGAAATAGCCCACAGCGGTATAGTCGCCTGCCGTTTGGGGTGAACATACCGTCCATTCCCCCGAAGGAATATCTCCTTTAGGAACCAGGCTGACGGTTTTGGGCACTTTAATTTGCCGGATTTGCGGATAATCGGCTTCCTTGATTTCCGTAGCTGCATTCATCGCCGATTTCAACTCGAATTCCATATTGGATTGTCCGGAGCAGATCCACACCTCTCCAATCAATACGTCGTGGAAAACAACGCTGTCCTTGCCTGCAACGGTTAAATCATAAGGGCCGCCTGCCGGCTGCGGATCCAGGTTCACGCCCCATTTCCCATTCTTATCTGCTTTTCCCTCCTTAACCTGATCATTGATTCTTACCGTTATTTTTTCGTTGGGCGAAGACCATCCCCAAATCATTACCGGCTGACTGCGTTGAAGGACCATATGATCTCCAAAAATTTTTCCCAGGTGCACCTGGGAATATCCGGAGAAAGAAATCAATAAACCTAAAAGGCCAAAAAGTTTTATTTTCATTTTCTGCTTATTATCCTGTGAACAAGATCACCAGCTCGTGAAAGTTACCTGATATTCATATCGCTGATGATGGAATCAATCCTTTTTTGCAACAGCTCATCCATACTATGAAAGGAAGATCGGTCTTTTAGCCTGTCCCGCACGCTGAAATAGAATTTAATCTTCGGTTCAGTACCAGACGGACGGGCGGAGATTTTGCTTTCATCATCCAGGATGAACTGGAGCACGTTACTTACCGGAAGATTAATTTTCCAGGTTTCACCTGTTTTCAGGTTCCTCCCTTCGCTTATTTCATAATCGAGCAACTGGATCACCTGCGATCCATTGATTGACAAAGGGGGATTGTTCCGGTAGGTAAGCATCATATCCGAAATCTGTTTCTGACCATCCATGCCTTTTTTTGTAATGGAGATGAGCGATTCCTTAAAAAATCCGAAACGGATATAAAGATCAATCAATTTCTCATATAAGGTTTTGCCTTTATTTTTTTCGTAGGCGGCCATTTCGCACAGAATCGCGACGGCGCTTACCGCGTCTTTGTCGCGCAGTTTCGAACCGATCATCAATCCATAGCTTTCCTCTCCCCCGATGACGTAGTTCTCTGTTTTTTCTTTTTCTTTGATCAGCTCCGCAATCCATTTAAATCCGGTGAGCACATTATAACAGCGGATATGACTTTGATCTGCGATTTTATCAATCATATCAGTGGTCACGATGGTTTTTATAACCATATCATTTGGCTGGTCGATTCCTTTTTCCTTGCGGGCTTCGATCAGGTAGTTAAAGGCGAGAACGGCCGTTTGATTGCCGTTTAAGAGGACCCATTCCCCTTTATCGTTTTTAACGCCAATTCCTACCCGGTCAGCGTCCGGATCAGTACCCAGCAGGATATCGGCATTGATTTCCCTGGATTTTTTCAGGCCCAGACTCATCGTCTCCTTTTCTTCCGGATTGGGGTAAGCAACGGTGGGAAAATTACCGTCGGGTGAGGACTGCTCATCTACCACATGCACATTGCTGAAGCCGAACCTTTGCAATACATCGGGAACCAGTTTGATGCCCGTTCCGTGAATAGGGGTATATACGATGCAGAGATTATGCTGTCGTTCTATGATTTCAGGATATACTGACAGGTTGGTGACCATACTGATATAAGCTTCGTCAATCTCTTTCCCAATCATCGTGATATGTGCTTCCCCCCCAGTCCATTTTACTTCATCCACCGAGCGTATTTTCTCGACTTCTGAAATCACCTGGTGATCGTGCGGTGGTACCAGTTGCCCTCCATCGTTCCAGTAAGCTTTGTATCCATTATATTCTTTGGGGTTATGGGAAGCCGTACACACAACGCCGCCCTGACACCCCAGGTATCGTATGGTAAAGCTGAGCTCGGGAGTTGGTCTTAAGGACTGGAACAGGAACACTTTAATACCATTGGCCGCAAATACCTTGGCCGCGGTCTCAGCGAAAAAGCGACTGTTATTGCGGCTATCATGCGCGATGGCGACTTTAACCATCTGCGCAGGAAAAGATTTTTTAAGGTAGTTCGAATACCCCTGGGTAGCCACTCCAATGGTATATTTATTGATCCGGTTTGTTCCCACACCCATAATGCCGCGCAGGCCGCCGGTTCCAAATTCCAGATTCTGGTAAAAACTTTCCGCTAGTTCTTCCGGGTTGTCCTTTTGGAGCCGGGTAATGGTTGCTTTTGTTTCTTCATCATAATTTCCGTTCAACCAGCTATTCACTTTGGCCAGAATGGCTGCATCCATAAAACTTACTTTAAATTTGAACCTAAGGTATTGATTTTTGTACGAAACAAAACTTCCTTTCCATTTAACAGGCGTTAAAATTTTTTCCCGATTGAAGGTATGCTTTTCATCCAGTGGCAAACTCCGTAACGCGCTGTTGCGCCTCGGATTCTTATTGGTTTTTTCATGCGATTTTTTTTATGGCCGGTCACAAAGCGGGTTTTTGCCGCCAGGCGAGCAGTATAATGCAAACAGAATGCGTACCGTAATCATTACGGAAGTGGCCAGCGGTGTGGCTATTTCTGCAGGACTGTATTTCTTATGGTACCGAAAACATCCCCGAAGCAGGTTTCATTTTTTTAATGATGATTCCGAATGGCTTCAGATGGATAAGGCCGGACATGCCACAACAGCCTATAATATCGGATCGATCCAATATGACCTGATGCGGTGGTGCGGTGTTAAGAATGATGCATCCATTGCCATAGGATCCATAACGGCTTTAGGCTATATGTCCATCGTGGAAGTACTGGACGGGTTCTCTTCGAAATGGGGATTTTCAAAGGGAGATATGGTAGCCAATATTTTTGGCGCAGCCTTATTCGCTTCCCAGCAAAAAGTATGGAATCAGCAACGCATCTCGCTGAAGTTTTCTTTTCATCCGTCACTGTATGCTCAATATTATCCTTCAGAACTGGGAAAGAACCTGATTTCCAGAATGCTTAAGGACTATAACGGTCAGACCTACTGGCTTTCTTTTAATATAGGGTCGTTCCTGCCCGCTAAAACGGATTTTCCTTATTGGCTGAATATGAATTTGGGTTATGGTGCGGAAGGAATGATTGGGGGCACGCATAATCCCGACTCCGTAAATGGTCGGAAAATCCCTTATTTTCCCCGGTACAGACAATATTATCTTGCGCCCGATGCTGATTTGTTCAGAATCCCGTCTGTGTCGGCGCCATTTAATACTGCGACTTACCTCACCAGATTCTCCAAACTGCCGGCGCCGGCCCTGGAATGGAGCCAGGAAAAGGGAATCCGGTTTCATCCGGTTTATTACTAATAAACCCCTGCTTGTTAGGGTTATAACATTGACTTCACAAAAAAAGTCGGTACTTTTGAGTACGTTTTTTGATTGGGACCCCTAACCTTTTATCAGCTGGAATATGAGCACTTATTTATTGTTGCGCAACAATAAAGAATCGGGACCTTTCACCATGGACGAGATCAGGCGAATGTCCCTGAAAGCTTACGACCTGGTTTGGGTCGAGGGAAAGAGCGCAGCGTGGCGTTACCCCGGGGAAATTCCTGAATTT
>JAUZOD010000073.1 GCA_030706635.1 Bacteroidota bacterium | reverse complement strand
TTCCGATACCTATATAGGGATTTACTCCAAGGTTTATTAAGCTTCTCTTGAGCCGCCAGTACTGAAGTTTGAAATAATACTTCAAGGCCTGAATTTACAGATTTCTACTTTCATTGTATCGCCGCTCATTATCATCTGTTCTCTTTAACAATTTGTGCCGGTAAGAGCCACTATACATCGGAATACAAGCTGTTCCTGTTTTAGGGCTGCTATGAATTCTCACTGAACCGGGAACAGGGCTGTGCCCTCAGTCCCGAATAGAAAACAGTTCAATTTTTGGAATGACTTCCATAAGCGGGAATGGTTTAGGAAATCAAGACCCCGATGTAGTTGATTTTCAACACTAATAGAAATGGCATATTAATGGACTTCCCCTTGCATTATTAAAAAGGGAAGCCATGAAAGTTTTATTTATCACGCTAGCTGTTTTGTTGTCATTATCCGGAATTGCCCAACCCTCAGTCAGTGGAACAACCTTGCCTGCCGCCGACACGATAATTCTTCTGCCCACAAGTTCCATTACACTTTCCGGTGTCGTAAACCAGGCAAATCCCGGCCATCCTGTTTTGGATACCACCTGGACAAAGACCAGCGGACCCGCTGCAACCATCACCCATCCTTCAAACAGAATGACCACCACCGTCACGGGCCTGTCCTATGGGAACTATGTATTTACCCTAACTGCGACAGATAAGAAAAGTTCAGCTTCCGCAACTGTAAACGTGAAAGTTATTTCGGGGCTTCTTCCCGTGGGACTGTCCAATTTTCATGTTGCACAAAATAATAATGGAATTCTGATTTCCTGGCGGACAGAAATGGAATCAAATAATTCCCGTTTCATTATTCAGAAAAGCACTGACGGGTTAGTTTTTGCTGACGTGGCTAGTATTACTTCCAAAGCCGATAACGGGAATAGCAGCGTACCGTTAAATTATAGTTACCAGATTTCAGGGAAGATTCTTAATGCAGGTACAAGTTATATGTTTTGGATCATAACCCTGCTTTCAGTCATTATGCTGGTCAGCAGGAGCAAAAGAATTTATAAGAGTCTGGTCATGGTTGTATTTTGCCTGTTTCTTTTTTCCTGCAGTAAATCGGTGACAAAGCCGGACAACAGAAACACTATTTCTGCTAAAACTTTCTACCGTTTAAAACTGGTTAACCTGGACGGGCAGTTCAATTATTCAGATATTGAAATGCTGAATTGATATTTCCCTCTTCCCGGAAATAAACCGGATTAATACGCGAACAGCCCCTTTCAATTCATTGAAAGGCGCTGTTCGCGTAAAAAATTAAAATCCTAGTTCTTTCCCATTTGTGAAAAATCACCGTATATCATTTCAAATTCAATTTTGCCATAGCGTTCGTACGACATTTGCCTCAGCTGCGAACGGATATCAGTCGGGAGCATACCGACCATGAATCATAGAGTGTTGATTTTCTCGCCGTTATATTCCTGATTTTTAGGGATCGGCCAATTCCGGTAGTTTTATTTTTTAAACTCCATCCAGTCCAACGAACATAAATCGTGATTGGGCGCCGTATCTTTTTTAAATACAAAATACAGGTCATTCCGCCCACCCGGGTTGCTGATGGCGGTGCTTATTTCCTTGTATTTGTTCCAGGCGCCGGTTGCCGGGTAATCCACGGTGCTGATCACAGGACCCTTTACCGAGCCTTTATGTATTTCCAGGGTAGCCCCCTGTTTTTCAGAGGAATACCTATAAGTTATCTTCTTTATTCCCAGAAGATCAATATTTTTCAATATGAAATAGGACCTGTCACTGATACTTCCCAGTTCATTTTGATCCCGGTCAATACCGGATAGCCGGTCGGCGTCCTCTGCCTGGACCCTGGCTGGCCGCAAAACGAGTGTTGCATTGCCCGTGAGCGGTACAATGCCATTTCCATCGTCAGTGTAGGAAGCCGTAAGCACATAACAGCCGCCGGCATTCTTGCCGCCCGCATCATTCAAAGCAATGCTGCCCTTTGCAGGAAGACTATCATATGTTTTTTCTCTGGTCAGTGCAAGAATATAGTGCACGATGGTCGTTACATTTTCAGGTGACAGTTGCGGATGGGCGCTCATTTCATGGGTACCCCATTTTCCCGAACCTCCGGTGACTATTTTTTCTACCAGCGTGTCCACCATTTTTGGTTGATCCGCATACCGTTTTGAGACTTCCATAAAAGCAGGTCCTGCCGATTTTGCGTTGAACTGGTGACAGGACTGGCAATCGCTCCCGTTGATCAGCGACCGGCCCGGGCTCATCAGCACCGTTCCCGGCGCCTGCCGGCTGAGTGCAGAATAGTTTGCCGATTCCTGCGGTAAGTATTTTAAAGACACTTGTAACTTTTTGAGGTTAATATCCTTATCCTCCTTGTCTGTTGCGCTGGCCGTGTACTGCAGCTTTTGCTGTGGAAAATAAAAGCTGCTGTTCCCGATTATCTGGAGACTGACATCCGGCGCGGTGTTGCCCACTTTAATTTTCATGCTGCGGCTGTCGCTTTTACCGGAAGGATCGGTAACGGTAAGGTTTATCTTATATATGCCATTCCGGGCAAAAGTATGTTCCGGTTTAATTTCGTTAGAAGCTGTCCGTCCGTCCCCGAAATCCCAGGAATAGCTTAGTACATCATCCTCATCAAAATCAAAGCTCTTACTGCCGTCAAAATCTACTTTCAAAGGAGCGGACCCAATGGAGTCGCTGACTGATATATCTGCCTTTGGCGCGCGGTTTCCGTCATTGTACTCCAGCCGCACCAGCCGCGCATCCAGATTATCCGCACCATATACCGATCCATATTCCAGCATGTACATCACGCCGTCTGGAGTGATATCAAAATCTATGGGACGTTTAAAGTTTCCGGTCAGGGGCATAAAGGCTTCCATGCGTTTATAACCCAGGGTATCGTCCAGCCTTACTGCGAAGACCCAGTTCCGCATCCAGTCGGCAATAAAAAGCGCCTTGTCATAATATTCGGGCAGGCCGATCTTGTTATGATTGTTTTTATCAAAATGATAAACGGGTCCGGCTATAGCAGCCCGGCCGCCACTGCCCAGGTCGGGGAATGTATCGTAAAAGGCATAAGGATACCAGATCAGCGGGTTGGTGGTTGGAGGCAGTATTTTAATCCCGGTATTATATATGGAATTATTGGCCGGCGCCTTCGGATCAAAATATTCGTTGATGGCCTTTGTCACAAAATCATAACGCGGGTAAGCCCGGCTGTATCCGACAAAATAAGGCCATCCGAAATTGCCCGCTTTTTTTGCCTGGTTGAATTCATCATAACCCCTTGGTCCCTTCGCCCCATCTTCACCCGCATCGGGACCCACTTCCCCCCAGTATAATACGGAAGTCTCCTGGTCCACCGAAATACGGTAAGGATTCCGGCAACCCATCGTATATATTTCAGGACGTGTTCCCGCTTCTTCTTTGGCAAAAAGATTTCCCGCCGGAATGGTATAGCTGCCATCCGCTTCAGGATGGATGCGCAACACTTTCCCGCGGAGGTCATTGGCATTGGCGGCTGAGCGCTGGGCGTCATACACTTTACGTCCTGGTGTTTCATCAATGGGCGAATATCCGTCCGAGGCGAACGGCACTGTATTGTCTCCGGTGGAGAGGAAAAGATTTTTATTTTTATCCCATGCAATGGAGCCGCCGGTGTGGGCGCTCACTTCGGGATCAATCGGTACTTCCAGGATCACTTTTTCAGAGCTGAAATCAAGGGAATCGCGGCCGATTATTTTGAACCGGGAAAGAATCTGGCGAGTGGGCAGTTTATTGGGGGTGTAATAAATATATACAAAGTTGTTTTTGTCGAAATCCGGATCTATCGTCATGCCCAAAACGCCATTGCCAAAAGAGGAATCTTTTTTGTCCAGGTAAATGGGCATCCTGTACAGCGTTTTTGTTTTTTGGCTTAAGGGATCATACATATAAATGCCGCCCGAACGCTCTGCAAAGAATACCCGGCCATCGTGGGCGACGGCGAGCTCCATGGGCTCATTCAGATCATTGGAAAGGATCACTTTGGTGAAGCGGTTTTCTTCCGGCGCTTTTACCGCATAAGCTTTTGAATAATCCAGCGGGGCATTGTTCCCGATAGCATATTGAATGCCACCTGCGAGGTGTTGCAGAAACAGGGGTTCGCTGTAACTCTCATCGGTATGGCCGCCGCCTGTGTAAAAGCTTCTTCCCCCGTCGAAATCGTGATACCAGGCAATGGGATGGTTATTGCCATTCTCTCCGCCTTCGTAAGATTCTTCATCCAGTTTGGCCAGGACCTTTATGGAAGGATCAATACTCTTATAATTATACCACTCATCCGTTCTTTCCCAGAGATGGGGCAATCCCTGCGTGGCGGGGTTGGTTGTATCGGTGACGATGATGGTTGCCTTACGCACATTGGGATTACCGGGATGGCTTAAAAAGTATGCGCCGACCAGTTTATTATACCAGGGCCAGCTGTATTCTGCATCAGCGGCAGCGTGTATGCCCACAAATCCACCGCCGGCTTGCATATATCGCTGCAGTTGTACTTTTTGATCGGCGTTCATCGTATTGCCGGTGGTGCTGAGAAAGACTAAAGCCGAATATTTTTTTAAGTTATCCTCCGTGAATTCGGATGCGTCGGAAGTAGTATCCACATCAAAATGATGCTGTTGGCCCAGTTTTATAATGGCAGCAACCCCCACCGGTATAGACTCATGCACGTACCCTTTTGCTTTTGTGAAAACCAGGATCTTCGGAGTCTCTGAACGATTGTTGCAACCGTAGAAGGCAAAACTCAGCAGGTAAGCACAAAATAACAATTTGGCCAGTTTCATCATGGAAAATTTAGGAAGTAGTTAATCGTTGTGTACTAGGCTAATCCAGGTAAGGTTTTTAAGTGTTTCCGGAACACTTATACCCGAAAGTAAATGAAAAATCGTATTCAGCTTGGTTCTTTCCGGTAAATAGATCATTTTTTAAGGTTTAACAATGACTGACTCCTGCTTGCCGCCAGGTCGTTGGGCCGATTAAAATCGGCCAGGAATGGGATCAGTAAAAGTGCGGGGCCGCACGGAATGATGGACATTTCGATTTCCCCGGTTTTATTTTTTGTGTTGTCTTATCTTTAGAAAGTTTTAAAGTGTTGTACGTGATCAGGACAGAATCAATGCTATGGATCAGCTAAAAGATAAAATTATATTTCTTACCGGTGGCTCGGAGGGTATTGGGTATGAATGTGCCAAAGCTTATTCGTCTGAAGGCGCCAAACTGATTATTGCCGCTTTAAATGAGGAACAGATACAAAAAGTCATAGACGAACTGGGTCCCGGACATCTTGGAATCCTTTGCGATGTTTCAAAAGAATCTGAAGTAAGCGTGGAGATTGAAAAAAGTATAAAAGCGTATGGCCGCCTGGATGCCATTCACAACAATGCCGGCATTGCCAGACCCGCTAAAGCCTTGCATGAAACCACATCGGCAGAATGGGATACCCTGATGGATACAAACCTGAAGGGGATATACCATACCATAAAATTCGGATTTGAGGCGCTGAAAAAATCCCGAGGCTCTGTTCTGAATACCAGCAGCCTGGTGGGCGAGATCGGTCAGGAAATGCATGCGGCCTATTCCGCGACCAAAGGTGGCATGGATGCACTGACCAAATCCATGGCACTGGATTATGCAAAATATCATATCCGGGTAAACGCTGTAGCTCCCGCGGGCGTGTGGACGCCCATGTTGCGGAAATGGAATGCAGAACAACCGGATGAAAAAAACATGGAAGATTATTTAAATGCGATCCATCCTTTGGGATATTGTCCCGGCGGCGATGTGGTTGCCGATGCCTGTGTCTTTCTTTTGTCAGACAAGGCGCGGTTTATTACGGGCTGCATCATGCCGGTTAGCGGGGGCGCGGAACTGGGATATAGAAAATTATGAATAGTGAGCGCCTGTGGGATAAAAGAATTCTGATAAGCATTTATAATATGAACTTGATAAACCGGGTAATTATGAAGAAGTTGATTTTAGGTCTCGCCGCTTTTTGCCTGCTGTCTGTTTTCGTCCGGGGCCAGTCTGCCGCCACTGGTTATCCCGAAAACAAAACCAGTAAAAAAATATTGGATGGGTTTATGGATTTGCGATTCGGCATGTTCATCCATTGGGGACCGGTCAGCCTGCGGGGAACGGAGATCGGATGGTCGCGCAACAGCACGGTTGCTCAGGCGGATTATGACAGTCTTTATAAAGAATTTGATCCGGTTCTGTTTAATTCGGAGGCCTGGGTGAAAACGGCTAAAGACGCGGGCATGAAATACCTGACCATCATCTCAAAACATCACGATGGTTTTTGCATGTGGCCGACCGCCTACACCGATTACAACATCATGCATTCACAATACAAAAAAGATGTGGTCGGGGAGCTTGCCGCTGCCTGCAGGCGCAATGGCATTAAATTCTGTATTTACTATTCCGTGCTGGACTGGCATCACCCCGATTACCCCCTGCATAATAATGGTATCGAAACGCCCGACCCAAAGGCCAATATGGGGAAATACATCGTGTATATGAAAAACCAGTTGAAGGAACTGATCACCCGCTATCATCCCTATATGCTGTGGTTCGACGGAAACTGGGAATCTCCCTGGACCTATGCGGAGGCCGCCGATATGTATAACTATATTAAAAAACTCGACCCTTCGGTGATCATCAACAACCGCCTGGGTAAGGGAAGCAACAAAGAAATGACCGCCCAAACCGTCGGGGATTATGAAACGCCGGAACAGGAAATCGGGGCCATCAATATGGAGACGCCCTGGGAAACCTGCATGACCATCTGCACCCAGTGGGCATGGAAGCCCAATGATCAAATGAAATCATTAAAGGAATGTATTCGCACCCTGGCCAGCACAGCAGGCGGCAATGGCAACCTGCTGCTGAATGTGAGCCCGATGCTGGACGGACGCATGGAAGCGAGACAGGTGAAACGTTTGAAGGAAGTAGGCGACTGGTTGAAAAAGAATGGAGAGGCCATTTATAATACAAAGGGTGGTCCCTTTAAGCCAGATAGTGTTTATGCGGCAACGCGAAAGGGGAGCAATATCTATCTGCTTATTTTCAGAAGGGACAATGATCAGCTCACGCTGCCGGCTCTTCGGGGTGTGAAAATAACCGATGCTCATTTTTTGCACGGGGAAGCGGTCACCGTGATGCAGGATGGACAGCATTCCACGCTCCGGTTACCTGAAAAATTGCCCGATGAAAATTGTTCCGTGCTGGTGCTGAAAACGAATGGCAACGTGGATCATATTCCGGTGATTAATAAATAATCCGATCATTTATGATTCAGAAGATGGAAGTCAGGGATGCCCGTTTTGCTTTGGAAAAAGGAGCGGGCAGTGATGCCATTCACCGGGATCCTGTTTACTCTTATGCTGTTACCAACCTGATCGACGATGCCGGCATCACCGGTACCGGTTTTGCCTTTACGCTGGGAGAAGGGAATGATCTGGTATGCAAGGCGGCGCAATTTTATGCACAAAAACTGATTGGAAAAGATATTGAAGAATTGATGGCCGGCTTTGGACAGGTTTTTTATCAGCTGTCTAACGAACAGCAATTCCGCTGGTTGGGTCCGCATAAGGGCGTTGTGCACCTGGCGCTGGCTTCGGTTACTAATGCCTGTTATGACCTTTGGGCGAAAAAACGCGGACTGCCGCTTTGGAAATTACTGATTGATCTTTCTCCCGAACAGCTCCTGAATACATTAGACCTTTCTTATCTTGAAGACGAATTAACCCGGGAGCAGGCATTAACGCTCCTGCATTCGCAGGAGGATGGCAGGAATGCCCGTAAAACGATTTTGGAGAAAGGGTATCCCGGATACGATACTTCCGTAGGCTGGTTTAATTATGATGATGAAAAAGTAAGGGAGAATTGCCGCAAGGCCATAGCCGAAGGTTTTACCGCCATGAAATTGAAAGTAGGTTCTGCTGATCCTCAACGGGATCTGAGGCGCGCAGCTATTGTTCGTGAAGAAGCCGGAGATGACAGCAAAGTAATGCTCGATGCCAATCAGCAATGGACATTACCGCAGGCTTTGAGTATATGCAAGGCATTACAATCCATGAATCCCTACTGGATTGAAGAACCCACACATCCCGACGATATACTGGCGCATAAAACGCTGGCGGAAGCGATTGCTCCGGTTAAACTGGCCCTGGGAGAACATGTGCCCAACAGGGTTATTTTTAAAAATTATCTGCAAACCGGTTGCGCCGGATTTATTCAGGTGGATGCGGTAAGGGTAGGTGGAGTAAGTGAATTTATCACGGTGAGCCTGCTTTGCAGGAAGTATGGGATCCCGGTGGTTCCGCATGTGGGAGATATGGGCCAGCTGCATCAGCATCTGGTTTTGTTCAATCATATAGCCCTGGGCCATGAGGCTTTATTCCTGGAACACATCCCGCATCTGCAAAAACATTTTGTGCATCCCGTTCAGATTGCGGATGGTGTTTATAGAACGCCTCAGGAACCTGGCTCCGGTTGTGATTTAAAATAATAAGATAGACTGAATGATAAAGAATCTGGACATTGTCATTAGCGTATTCTATATTCTGGGCATCGTTGGCATTGGTTTATGGTCAGGATTAAGTAAGAAAAAGGTCTTGCCCGGCAATGAATCCAAAGATTATTTTCTGGCAGGCAAATCCTTGCGCTGGCCGATGATCGGTCTGGCATTATTTGCCACCAATATCTCATGTCTTCATCTGGTCAGTCTCGCCCAGTCAGGCTTTGACACCGGACTGCTCAACGGTAATTTTGAATGGATGGCCGCATTTACCCTGGTGTTGCTGTCTTTATTCTTCGTTCCTTTTTATATCAAATCCAAAGTAGCCACCCTGCCCGATTTTCTCGAAAAGCGTTATAATAAGGCCTGCAGGGACTGGCTGGCCATTATTTCCATTGTGTCGGCAGTGGTGATACACATCGCCTTCTCCTTTCTGGCGGGAGGGATCGTTTTAAAAACATTGTTCGGAGTGAATATGTATGTGAGCGTCATGGTGATTGCATTGCTCACCGGCATCTATACCATCATCGGTGGCCTGAGGGCGGTGGTGATTACAGAATCCATTCAAACGATTGTTTTACTGAGCGGCGCCGTGATCATTACGATCCTGTGTTACAATAAAATGGGCGGATGGGCATCCATGGTCAGTACATTGTCTTCAACGCATGACATAAATAAACTATCCATGCTCAGGCCTGCAGGTGATGCCAGCGGCATGCCCTGGTATGCTATCTTCCTGGGTTATCCGGTCCTGGGCATCTGGTACTGGTGCGCCGACCAGACCATTGTGCAGCGGGTACTCGGTGCCAAAGATGAAAACAATGCCCGCGTTGGTCCTTTGTTTTGCGGATTTATTAAAATATTACCGGTCTTCATTTTTGTTCTTCCCGGGTTGATGGCTTTTGTACTGGTAAAAAAAGGGATGTTCGACGTCAGCAGCCTGCAGAGCCTGAACGCCGCCGGTGAAACGATTGTCAATACGAAAGGCATTTACACGTTAATGATTACCCAGTTGGTACCGATGGGACTTGTCGGTATTCTGGTGGCCGCTTTATTATCGGGATTGATGAGCCAGATTTCCGGTGCCCTGAATTCCATTGCTACCCTGGTGAGTTATGATTTATACAAACGCTTCCGTCCACAGACAAGCGATACCCAGTTGGTAAAGACCGGTAGGATCTCGGCGGGTATTGCTTTGATTGTTTCCGTTGCCCTGTTGCCATTGATCAATCAATACGAAAGTTTATTTAACGGGCTGAATGATATTATCGCCCATATTGCTCCGCCGATCACCACCGTTTTTGTGCTTGGTATTTTCTGGAAGGGGGCATCGGCCAAATCAGCCCAGTATACTTTATGGATAGGATCAGCCATGGGAGCGGTTGTCTTTATTTTGGATAAATTACATCCCGATACGGTCATGGGCAGGATACCCTTCATGATGATGGCCTTCTACCTTTGCTGCATTTGCCTGATCATGCAGGTCGTTCTTTCCTACGCGTTTCCGGTTCAGCATACCAGCGAAAGCCGTGAGCTTTACTGGAAATCCCCCCTGGAACCCTTATCTGCCAAAGGCTGGAAGGGAATTGGAAACTATAAAGTATTGTCGCTGATTTTACTGGGCACCATGGCGGTATTATACTGGATATTCCGGTAACCGGCCGTCCCGCCTGTAAGATGTTTTTCAAACGAGATCAAAATCAGAATAAATATGAAGCGGTTAATCTTTTTGCTCACGCTCGTCTTCTTTGTGACCATCACAAAAGCCCAGCAATTTACACTGGTCAGTCAGGGTAAATCGAATGCCAGGATCATCATTCCCGAAAAGGCGGGCGTGGTGGAAATTCAGGCAGCCAAGGTTTTCCAGGATTATATTCAACGGATTTCCGGAGCTTTAATTCCCATTGCGACAGACAATACAAAGCCACTTGCCGGCGAAATTCTCATCGGCAGGGTGAGCCGCCCCGAACTGAAAGATGTTCCCTTCGGGAAACTGGGGAAAGATGGCCTGTATATCCGCAATACCGGAAAGAGACTGGTCATTGCCGGGGGAACGGGGAAGGGCGTGCTGTATGGCGTGTATACATTTCTGGAAGAATATATGGGTTGCCGGAAGTATTCGTCAAAGGTCAGCTATGTTCCCAGCCGGAAAACGATTGTCCTGAATTCGATCCATGATATCCAGATACCGGCTTTTACTTACCGGGAAGACTTTTATCCGGATGCCTATGATCCTGAATATATGGACTGGCATAAACTGGATTCTCATTTTGGCGGTCATGATTCAGGTAATGAGTGGGGATATTGGGTTCATACCGCAAATCAATTTGTAAGCGCCGGTGAATTCGGGAAAACGCATCCGGAATATTTCAGTTTTTATCAGGGCAGGCGGCACCCGGAAGCAGATCCTTCGGGGAGTCCGGAGGCCCAGTTATGCTGGACCAATCCCGATATCCTGGATATTGTTTGTAAACGGTTGAAATCAGCCATCGGGGAAAACCCTGTTCCGCAGTACTGGTCTGTGAGTCAGAACGACAACACCAATTACTGTCGCTGCCCGGACTGTTCCCGTCTGGATTCAATACATGCTGCGCCCGGCGCCAGGATGTACAGCACCCACAGGGATTCGTATTCAGCCACGGGAATGGGATCATTACTCCCTTTCATCAACCAGGTGGCAGACCGGTTTCCGGACAAGACCATATCAACCCTGGCTTATCAGTACACCCGCGTTCCACCGGTAGGTATCGTTCCCAGAAAAAATGTGAACATCATGCTGTGTAATATTGAAAGTCCCCGGAATGTTCCGATTGAAATTGGGGATACCGCTTTTTGCCACGACCTGAATGGCTGGGCCAGGTTAACTGGCAATATCATCATCTGGGATTATGTGGTCCAGTTCCGCAACCTGGTTTCGCCTTTCCCCAACCTGCGCACTTTAAAGCCAAATCTTCAATACTTACACAGTAAAGGAGTGCAGGCGATATTTGAAGAAGCAAACCCTGAGAAGGGCGGAGAATTTGCGGAACTCAGGGCTTACCTGATCGCTAAACTGCTCTGGAATCCTGATCTGGATGTGAACCGCCTGATGGATGATTTTTTGTCGGGCTATTATGGTCACGCATCAAAAATGATCCGTGCATACATTGATCTCCTGCATGATCAGATGGAAAAATCCGGTGTCAAACTGGGGATTTATCAAACCCCGGTTGAGGAAAAAGAAACTTTTCTTTCAGATTCGCTGATCAGGATCTATACAGAACTATTCAACCAGGCAGAAAAAGCAGTTGCTGGTTCCCCCGAAATATTGAGAAGGGTTAAGACGGCCCGGTTACCGCTGGAATACGCTATCCTGGAAATTGCAAGAGATGAAAAGACTGGTAAGCGGGGTGCATTCATGTCTGCTGATGATCATTCGCTCAGGCCAAAGCCGGAAATCGTTAAAATGCTCTACGATTTTGTTTACCTCTGCATAAGCACGAATGTCTCGCACCTCAGGGAAGGATCGGTTACGCCTCAGCAGTATCTGGAGAATTACAATAAATTCCTGGAAGAAAATACGACGGGCGGATCGGGCATGACCAGTTCAACGCGGAAACCCTGAATACGGGAGCGTCATTTTTTGAATCATCATTTTATGAAAAAAAATACGCTTGTTTTTTTATTAAGTCTGTCAGTTATTACCTGGATGGGATTTGCGACTCCCGGTGAATGGAGAGATTTATTTAACGGAAAAAATCTTGAAGGCTGGGACACTTATCTCGGTCCCCCGGTGGATTCAACCGGCAAAAAAATAAGTGATCTCCCGATAGGATTAAATAAAGATCCGGACCATGTGTTCACCGTCGTAAACCAGGACGGGGAAAACCTGATCCATATTTCAGGTGAAGGATTTGGCGCCATATCCACCCATGAGGAATTTGGGAACTTTCATCTCCAGCTTAAATTCAAATGGGGTGTTAACACATGGGGACCGAAAAAAAACAAGAAGCGGGATAGCGGGCTGCTGTATTTTTCTGTCGGACCGCAGGGCGCCGATTATGGAGCCTGGATGCGTTCCCAGGAGTTTCAGATTGAAGAAGGCAATTGCGGGGAGTACTGGGGGGTGGCAGGAGGTATGGAAGACATACCGGCAATAAAGAAGGCAGACAGCGTTTATGTTTATCATCCGGGAGCTTCCCTCATTACTTTCAGTGCAAAGGCCCCGGCAGGCAGGTATTGCAGAAAAGCGATAGACGCCGAAAATCCTACCGGCGAATGGAATACAATTGATTTGTACTGCGTTAATGGCACCAGTGTTCACATGGTCAATGGTCGCGTGATGATGACGCTGTTTCATTCGAGGCAGCAGGAAGGAGATAAATCAGTTCCGCTGATAAAAGGAAAATTGCAGATTCAATCTGAAGGCGCTGAAGTATTTTATAAGGACATCAGGATAAAACCCATAAAGGAAATTCCTGTAAATCTGCTCCAGTAAACACTTCGACTCATTGAGACAGATTCACATTATTTTCATTCAGAGGCAAACATATAAGTGACTCCAGGAGTTAAATCGTATGGACTTTTATTACACCATTGGGAAAAAGGGTAGGGCCGAATTTAAAGACAGGGGCAGCCGGTTTATTGCCTATGCCTTTCCTTTGAGTTCGCGGGATGAATTTAAGGCTATTCTTCAATCGGTAAAAACTGAACATCAGAAAGCAACACATCATTGTTTTGCGTACCGGTTGGGCTTCGATAAGTCGGATTTTCGGGTAAGTGATGATGGGGAACCGTCCGGAACCGCCGGCAGGCCGATACTGGGCCAGATAGATAGCAGAAAGTTAACCAATACGCTGATTGTTGTTGTCCGGTATTTTGGCGGAACGCTTTTGGGTGTTCCGGGTTTGGTCAATGCGTACAAGACGGCTGCCACCTTCGCATTACAGGTAACCCCGGTAGTTGAAAAGCAAATTGAGGACATTTACCGTCTCCGGTTTGATTATACGGTATTGAATGAAGTTATGACCATCGTAAAATTATTCCACTGTTCTATTTTAAGCCAGGACTTGCAGTTGTTCCCCACTATGACCATTGGCATAAGCAAAAGAAACAAAGAGCTGGTGTTGGGCAGATTAAAGGAAATTCGAAATTTGGAATCGGATTCCATACCGGGTTAATGCCGCCTGAGATATGCCTTAAATATTAAGATCAAATCCAAAAGTGCTTCCTTCTCCCAGCTGGCTTTTGACCCAGGTTTTTCCTCCCATAGCTTCTATGAATTCCTTGCAGATGGCAAGTCCTATGCCGGAGCCTTTTTTATCGGATCTGCCCGGGATCTGAAAATACCGTTCGAAGATGCGGTTGATGTACACCTGTTCAATACCGGGTCCGTGATCGGTAACGGCAAAGCTGATATGATGAGGTGTTTTTGTGGCGGAAACAAGAACATTGCTTTCCTCCGGCGAATACCTTATGGCATTTGTCAGAAAATTATTCAGAACCCAGCTTATCTTGTCCGCATCTGCCTTGATCTGGGGCAGGCCGGTTTCGAGGTGCTGGTCAAGCCGGACAGACTTCTCTTTCGCGGTGGTGCTGACGGCATTGATGGAATTTTCAATCACCTGATAAGGCGAAACCAATTGAATATTCAGTTGAATTTTTCCCGCTTCAATCTGGGACATGTTCAGCAGCTCACTTAATATTTTCAGCATTCGCTGATTATCATTCTTTAATTGATGGACGAGCTCTTTTTGTTCTGCTGACAGTTCCCCTATGCGATTATCTTCCAGCAGCTTCAAACCAAAATCAGAAGACGCCAACGGGGTTTTAAGCTCGTGCGAAATGGTAGCGATGAAATTGGTTTTGGCAACGTCAAGTTCCTTAAAGGAAGTAATGTTTTTCAGCACAATCACTTTATTGTTTGCGTCTGCCTGGGGGACCTCTAATATCTCCTTGACATAATAGTTTTCTTTATTGTCCAGTACTATTTTAAAGGGATTATTGTTCTCATTGGTAAGAAGGAACCGGAACAAATCGTTTTTGGCGCTTATTTCGCCGACCGATCTGCCCACAATGTCTTCAGCTTTAAGTCCGAGCAGCTGCAAGGCCTGCTGGTTGGCAAAAAGAACCATATCATTTTTATCGATTCCTATACTGGCGTCCCGGAGACTGTTGATGACCGCTTCGGCCCTCGTTTTCTCAAATATGAGTTTGTTCAGATTGCTGTTTTCAAATTCTTCCAGACGTACCGTCATGGCATTAAACGCGTCAGCCAGTTGTCCGAATTCATCCTTGTTTTCCAGGTGAATCCTGTGTTTATAGTTTTTCCTGCTGATTTCCCTTACCGCTTCCGTTAGTTTTTGGATCGGGGACACGAGTATTCCGGGGAAGTTGAAGGAGAAGGTGAGGCCAACGATAAAAGTGAGCACCACAATCATCACCAGGATCGAAGAGATGGATGCGGAAGAACGCTGGGCTATTTTGTTCTTTCTTTCGATGGCCTTCATGTTCAATGCGAGCACCTGTTGAATGCCGGCTCTTATTGTTGCATAAACAGATTCACTGGTATCTCCCATAATCAGTTTGTCAAAAGACTGACGAACAAGGAGGGTAGCATCGCCTTCACCCGGTTCTGTGATATTGGTTTCCTGTTTTTTTAGGGAAGATTCGAATTTTGAAAGATTCGCTGCCGAGGAATGAAAATTCAGATAAATGCTGTCCAGCTGCCTTTGCATATTATGACCATATTCCAGCGTTTCGTAGTTGTCTTTAATGATGTTGGCGGTATCGTTTTTTAGTTTGATCAAATAGTAGATGCTCAACCCCCCGGATAAAACCAACAGGGAGAAAAGAAACAGGGTTCCCAGGCGGATTTTATTTTTTATGTTCAGTGCCATCAGGATAGAATGACGATGTCAACCTTGTTTTGTGAAAGAGTTTTTAAAAGCTGGTTAAAAACGCTGGTTTTCAGAATGATCTGAAAAAGATTAAAATGCGGTTTGCCGATGCAAACGGTCGTAATACCCTTTTCCAGAACGATATGCATGATCGCCCGCGCTATGTTTTCGTTTTTGAGTTGAATCACCTCGCCGCCCAGTTCGGTTGCATTCTTAAAGTTATTGATTAAATGTCTTTGCGCGGCGAGTGCTATTTTATCGGGGGATTCCCTGCGTGTTTGCACATACAATACAAACCAGTGGCTATTATAATAGGAAGCCAGCCTGGCCGTTTTGCGAATTACCCGCTGGGCGATCTCATGATTGGAGGATATGCAGGCGAGGAATCGTTCATGGCGGTACGCATTTTGTTTTATAGTTACCTCGTAATCTACTTTACGTTCCACCTGGCCGGCAACTTCCTTCAGCGCCAGCTCCCGTAGCTGCAGTATCTTTTCCGCCTGAAAGAAATTAGCCAGGGCCTGCTGAACTTTTGCATGATCATAGATTTTCCCTTCCTTTAATCTGGTGATCAACTCATCTGCCGTCAGGTCAATGTTCACTACCTCATCGGCCAGTTGAAGAATCTTGTCGGGAATCCTTTCCTGCACCTCGACGCCTGTTATTTGTTTTACATCCTCATTGATGCTTTCTATGTGCTGGATGTTTATTGCTGAAATCACATCAATTCCGTTATCCAGGATATCCAATACGTCCTGCCAGCGTTTTTCATTTTTGCTGCCCGGAATATTGGTATGCGCCAGCTCGTCCACGATCACCACGTCGGGATGTAGGAGCAGGATGGCCTGCACGTCCAGTTCGTCTAACTCTTTTCCCTTATAGAAAACTTTCCTGCGGGGAATAACGGGCAATCCCTCCACCAGGGCTTCCGTCTCTTTTCTCCTGTGCGTTTCAATATAGCCTACCTTAACATTCACCCCATTCTGTAACATCGTATGGGCTTCCTGGAGCATGCGGTAAGTCTTACCTACGCCGGCGCTCATTCCGATGTAGATCTTCAGTTTTCCTTTTTTATCGGGCTGAATGTTTTGTTGCCAGGTATTTGTTTCGTTATTCTCCATAGAAAGGGAATAATTTAGAAATGACAGGTTGCTGCTATTTTAGTGCGTCCAGAGCAATATTGAGTTTTAAAACGTTTACCTTCTCGGGACCGAGTAAGCCAAGCAATGGTTTCCGGATTTGCTGTTCAACCAGCGTTCGTACTGTTTGTTCTGAAATATTTCTTGCTTTGGCAATTCTGGCAATCTGAACATAGGCGCCCTGGGGAGAGAGATCCGGATCCAGGCCACTGCCTGAAGCGGTTACCAGCTCCGATGGAATTTCTGCTTTTTTAGCGGCGGGATTATGAACTAAAAAAGTATCGATCCGGGCCTTCACCTGTTTTAAATAATCCGGATTGGTGGGTCCTTTATTTGAACCGGCAGAACCGGTGGCGCTATAATCGCCTGCGGAAGGCCGGCTCCAGAAATATTTATCGGCCGTAAATCGTTGCCCTATATTTTCATATCCCACCACCCTGCCATTTGCAGTCAGGGTTTCTCCCCTGCCCCCACCGGGAGCAAATTTTGCTACTGCGGC